>DAIUCN010000024.1:0-19058 GCA_036846165.1 Prosthecobacter sp. | reverse complement strand
GTCACTCCCACGGTCATGGACTGCTGGAAGAGAGTTCCTGGACCGGTCGCCTGGTCGCCGTTCTGATCCTTGCCGCACCCATCACCTGGGCGGCCTTCATGACGCCCGATCGCTACAGCGCCAACGCTGTCATCAACAAGGGTCTGTACAATCCCAACTACAGCAGCACGGCCAACGCCGACAAGTTTTCCCTGCGCACCGAGGACAGCGCCAAGACCGCCGCGGCAACACCAGTTGCCGCCAAGCCCGATCCCCAGGCCCAGAGTTACGGCAGCTTCACCCTCGACGACCTCAAGGCACAGGTGCCGCAGAGCAAGGACGGCAATTTCATTCTTGAGGTGCCGGAAATCTACTACACCGGCGGCGACATCGAGGTGCAGAGCGTGCTCGCCGGCCAGTCGGTAGAGACGATTGCCCAGGTGCTGCCGGAAAAGGTCAACAACGCGGATGGCCGCCGCCTGCGCATCTTTCGCATGCTTGTCCAGTGCTGCGCCGCCGACGCGCGTCCGTACTCGATCCCGGTGGAGTTCGACGGGAAGGCGCCAGCCTACAAAGACATGACCTGGGTCAAAATCGTCGGCAAAATGGCCTACGAAAAGGAGGGCGACCAGACCGTGCCGGTGCTCAAAGCGGAAAAGGTCGAGGAGACCACCGAACCGGAAAACACGATGATTTACTGAATCTGGCGGTATTTGGCGAAACCGCCAAGCTGTCTTTCAGCCCGCCGTCATCGTGAAGGCTTATTTTCAAGCAAGGGAAACTTTTCTTGACCCTCCAGAGGCCCGGTCTTAGTTTCAAATTTGTCGGGAACCCGTGGGTGGCGCTGCTTTTCGTGAATGCTTGAACGAGCCGGAAATCCTCCACTGCCGCACAGGATTCCGACTTCCAATTTCTTCATTCACAATCTGTTTTCATCTTTCCCATGCTCGGCAAACTTTTCGGTTTCGTCGCCCAGGACATCGGCATTGACCTCGGCACCGCCAACACTCTCGTCTACATCAAGGATCACGGCATCGTCCTGCGCGAACCCTCGGTGGTTGCCGTCAAAAGCGGCACCAACGAAGTGGTCGCCGTCGGCGACGATGCCAAGCGCATGCTCGGCCGCACGCCGGGCGGCATTACGGCCATCCGGCCGTTGAAGGACGGCGTCATCGCCGACTTCCGCGTCACCGAGGCGATGTTGCGCCACTTCATTCGCAAGGTCCACAACAACCGGCGCGCCATGCGCGGTCCGCGCGTGGTCATCGCCGTTCCCTCAGGCATCACCGAGGTCGAGAAGCGTGCGGTCAAGGAGAGCGCCGAACAGGCCGGTGCGCGCGAGGTGTACCTGATCGAGGAACCCATGGCTGCGGCGATCGGCGTCGGCCTGCCGGTCCAGGAGGCGGCGGGCAACATGATCGTCGACATCGGCGGCGGCACGACCGAGGTGGCCATCATCTCCCTGAGTGGCATCGTTTACAGCCGCAGCGTCCGCGTCGCCGGCGACGAACTCGACGAAGCGATCATCAATTACATGAAGCGCGCCTACAATCTCATGATTGGCGAGCGCACGGCGGAGGAGATCAAGCTGCGCATTGGCTCGGCCTTCCCGCTCGGCAAGGAAACGACGATGGAGGTCAAGGGCCGCGACATGGTCGCCGGCCTGCCGAAGACGATCACCATCACCAGCCAGGAAGTGCGCGAGGCGATGCTGGAACCGCTCAACGCCATCATTGACGCCGTGCGCACCACCCTCGAGCGCTGCCCGCCGGAACTCTCCGCCGACCTCGTCGACCGTGGCATCATGCTGGCCGGCGGCGGAGCGCTGCTGCGCGGTCTTGACAAACTGCTGCAGGAGGAGACGGCGCTGCCGGTCCATGTGGCCGAAGATCCTCTCAGCGCCGTTGGCGAAGGCACCGGCCGAGTGCTCAGCGAACTGGAGTTCCTGCGCAAGGTGAGCACGACGGAAGTCTGAGGCTCGGCCGGCGCCGCCGCGTCGCTTCCGGGACGCGCGTGGCCCGCCGCCCATCCGGCAACCTGCCATGAACAAACTGAACCTACTGGCGCTGTTCCTGTTTCTCGCGGGCGTCCTGGCGATGTTCACGCTCGACACGCCCGTGACGCGCAGCGTTCAGGATCGGGTCATGGCCGCGCTATCACCCTTCATCCACGCCAGCGGCGCGGTCGAGGACGGTCTGTCCACCCTCGCAACTCCAACCGGTGATCCGCGCGAACTCAAGCGCGAAAACGAGCGACTGCTGCTCGAGGTGGAGCGCCTGCGCATCGTCTCGCAAAAATACGCGCAATTGCAGGAGGAGGCGAACAAGTTGCGCGGCTTGATTGGCTTCAAGCAGAGCAACCCCTTCAAAATGACCGCCGCCCGCGTCGTCAAACGGGTCTCCAGCACCTGGTGGAACACGATGATCATCGACAAGGGCTCGCTCGACGGGCTCGCCACGGACAGCCCGGTGATCAGCGCCTCAGGGCTGATCGGCAAAACCGGCAAGCTCGCGCCACACCTCGCCGAAGTCATTCTTCTGACCGATGAAACCTGCCGCGTCTCGGCACGGATCGACGGCACCCTTGAACAAGGCATCGTCGCCGGCGAACGTGGGGGCTTTGACCTGCGCCCGGACCTGCGCCTGCAGTTCCTCAGCAAAAATGCCCTCATCCCCCCCGGCGCCAACGTCCTTTCCACTGGCGAGGGCGGCGTTTTCCCGCCCGGCCTGCTGATTGGCCGGGTCAAGCGCTTCGAAAACCGCGAACTGTTTGGAGTCGCCATCGTTGAGCCGGCAGCGGACTTCTCCACACTGGAGCACGTCTTCGTGGTGGAAATGCAGCCCGAAACCGAGCCGTAGGAAGATCATGATCTTCTATCCTGTCACCTTCCTGCTGCTGCTCGTCACCTTCGTGGTGCAGGAATTCATTCCGGGCATCCCGATGGCTCACTACGCCACGCTGTTCCTGCCGCCGGTCTTTTTCTTCGCCGCCTCCGTCGCCGTGCCCTTCCCGGTGATGATCCTGCTGGCCTTCGTTGCCGGCACCCTGTGGGACGCCCGACACATGCCGACAGGTGCCGCCAGCCAGGCTGCGCAATCACTGATGACCGGCACCGACGAACTCTCCGCCACCGGCTTCGGCCTTGGCATTTCATTTTTTTTGTTCGGCGTGCTTGGCATGTTTCTTCAGGGGGTGCGCCCCCTTTTCAAGCGCGGCCGGCTCGAACTCCCGGTCGTGATGGTCGGTTTCACCACCTCACTGTGGCTGTTGGCCGAATACCTTGTCCTCACCCTTGGACGTGGCAGCTTTTACTTCCCTCCCGTCATCTGGACCAAAATTGTCACCGCGGCCCTGCTCGCCATGCTCGCCGCCCCCCTGCTCTTCCTGCTCCTCTACATGCTCGCCGGACTGTCCCGTTACGAGATCAAGTACGAGGGCCTCAGACTTTCCTTCGATGGTCGTTAAATACCGCTTCCGGCTGCACCTTCTCACCCTCGCGATGCTGTGCGGGTTCGGACTGCTCGTGTTCCGCCTCTGGTCGCTGCAGATCGACCGTCATGCGGAATTCGTCGTCAAGGTGCCGGAAGCGCGGCTGCAGCGCGCGCGCATTCCGGGTGTGCGCGGCGAGATCAAGGACCGCAACGGCATCGTGCTCGCCAGCAACAAGGCCAGCTTCGAGGTCCAGGTCAACCTGCGCGAGGTCTATGATGAATACGTGCGCCAGTGCCGCATCAAAAAGATGGAGGTGCCGACGGTTGCCTTTGAATTCCTCGACCGCGGCCTGCCCCGCCGACGCCTGGAGCCGGACATCGTGACGATGTTCCAGGAACTCATCATCACCCGCCTCAACGAGATGGGGTTGGCCACGCCCTACAACTCCGATTCCCTGCGCGTCCACTACCGCAGCTTCGGCGGCGCCATTCCCTGGGTCTACCGCGACAACCTCAGCTTCACCGAATTCAGCCAGTTCGCCGAACACAACCTCGGCCTGCCGGGTGTCACCGTCGCCGCACGCGGCACACGCATTTATCCCTTTGGCGCCCTCGCCTGTCACCTGCTCGGCTACGTGCGCATGCCCGACGACCAGCGCGTCTCGGTCGAAGAACGCAAGGGCTGGGACTACTACATGCCTGACGAGTTCGGCGGTGCCGGCGTCGAGAAGAGTTTCGACACCCACCTGCGCGGCAAGCCCGGCGTGCGCACCATGCAGCTGAACGAACGCGGCCGACCGGTCGGCGAAGTCAGCTATGAGGAACCGCGCAAGGGCGACGACGTCTATCTGACCCTCGACGCCCGCATCCAGTTCATCGCCGAGCGCGCCCTGCTCGATGGCAAGATCGGCCGCGGTTCGGTGGTTGTCGTCGCACCGCAGACTGGCGAGGTGCTGGCCATGGCCTCGGTGCCCAACTACGACCCCAATCGTTTCATCCCCAGCATCAAACAGTCCGACTGGAACGAACTGCTCGGCAACCCCACGGTGCCCCTGCTCAATCGCTCCATCCGCAGCTTCGTGCCAGGATCGACCTACAAGGTGCCAATCGCCCTGGCCGGCTGTGTCGCCGGCATCCAGAACCACCGCTACAACTGCTCCGGCAGCGTCACCTACGGCAGCAAGGCCATGCAGTGCTGGATCAAGCGCCAGAGCGGCGGTTCGCACGGCTCGCTCGAACTGAGCGATGCCCTCATGCGCTCCTGCAACTGCTACTTTTACCAGTATGGCAACACCGCCGGAGTCGACAGCATTACCCGCGTCGGCGCCATGCTCGGCCTCGGCCAGCGCACCGGCATTGAGCTTGAGGAGGATGATCCCGGCATTTTGCCCAATCCCGACTGGCTGCGCCAGGCCAGCCCGAACGAGCGCTGGAGCAACGGCCACACGGCCAACGTCTCGATCGGCCAGGGCAGCGTCCTCGCCTCGCCCCTGCAGATGGCCTGCGTCACTGCCGCCGTCGCCGCCGGCAAATCCTACAAGCCACACCTGCTCAAGAAGGTCATGGACGGTGACCAATTGGTTCTGGAAAAGCAGCCCGAATTGCGTGCCGACCTGCTGGAGCACTTCAAGGAGAAGGATCTTGAGACCGTGCGCAATGGCATGTGGAAAGTGGTCAACGCCCAGGGCGGCACCGCCCGCGGCGCCCGCATCTCCGGTGTCGAGGTGGCTGGCAAGACCGGCACCGCCCAGAACTGGCGCCGCAACGACAAGAACGTCCGTGTCGAGGACAACCACACCCTGTTCATCAGCTTTGCTCCGTACGTGAACGCCAAGTATGCCGTTTGCATCCTCGTTCAGGGGGGCAAGTCCGGTGGCGGTTGTGCGGCACCCGTGGCCCACCGCGTGCTCGAACAGGCGCTGGCGCTCGACAACGGCTACCAGATCAAGCCTGAGCCAATCCCCGAGGTCAGGGGCGACTTCAACAAGATCGAAGTCGTCAGCTATGAAAATTCCCCGATCCTGCTTGCCACCCTCGCCCAGGACGAGGACGGCGACGTGGGCACCGAACCGGAGCGTGAGGCGACCGATACGGCGCCTCGCAATCGCCCCGCCGCCAGCGCCCCCAGCATCAGGCGCGAGGCCGACCGCGCCGGCAGCGCGGGTGTGCGCAGCAGCCGCACCGTGCCCAAGGCCGTGCCGGTGCGCCGTGCCCCGATGTTTCAGGGCGCCGGCGAGCGTCCTGCCGAGCCGCCTGCCGAAGCGGCGCCGGCTCCCGGCGGCTTCTTTCGCAAACTCTTCCGTCAGTAATCCCTTTCACCCTCAACCACCACTCTTATGCCACTTGGAATCGTGCAGCGTATCAAGGAATTCATCACCGGTAAAAAAGACATCCGGCAGGGCACCCGCCTGGTCATCAACTGCGAAAAACTGGAGAACCGGGTCGCCCTGCTCGACAACGGTGTACTTGAGGAATACACGATCGAACGCACCGGCACGAGCACCATCGTCGGCTCCATCTACAAGGGCCGCGTCAAGAACATCGAGCAGGGTCTGAAGGCCATGTTCATCGACATCGGCCTCGACAAGAACGCCTTCCTGCACTTTTGGGACGCCATCCCTGAGGCCCTCTCCAACCAGGGCATGGAGGAGGTCACCCGCGGCGGCAGCAAGAAAAAGGGCAAGCGTATCGAGGCGAAGGACATTCCCTCACTCTACCCGGTTGGTTCTGAGATCATGGTACAGGTCACCAAGGGTCCGATCGGCAACAAGGGGCCGCGCGTCACCACCAACATCTCCCTCGCCGGTCGCCTGCTCGTGCTCATGCCCCAGAACGACCAGTTCGGCATCTCGCGCAAGGTCGAGGATCCGAAGGAGCGCGCGCGCCTGCGCCGCATCGTCGAAAAGGTCAACCTGCCCGAGGGCATGGGCCTGATCATGCGCACGGAAGCCTCCGGCAAGCGCGACCGCCACATCATCCGCGATCTCAGCCTGCTCATCGAGCAGTGGAACGACATCGTCGCCATCCGCGATGGCAAGAAAGCGCCGGTCTGCTGCTTCCAGGAGCCCGAGTTGATTGAGCGCACGGTGCGCGACTTCCTGACCGACGAGATCGACGAGGTCGCCTGCGACGACCCGGCGACCGTCGAGCGCATGCAGCAGATGGCCGCGCAGATCTCACGCCGTGCCAAGAACCGCATCAGCCTTTACCAGGGGCAGACCGCGCTGTTTGAACACTACGGCATCCAGAAGCAGATCGACAACGCCTTCTACCGCCAGGTCTGGCTGCCCTGCGGCGGCTACATCGTCATCGACCAGACCGAAGCTCTCGTCTCGATCGACGTCAACACCGGCCGCAACAAGGGCTCGAAGGACGTCGACAAGCTCATTCTCGAAACCAACCTGGAAGCGGGCCAGGAGGTCGCCCGCCAGTTGCGCCTGCGCAACATGGGCGGCCTAATCGTGGTCGACTTCATCGACATGAAGCACCGCAAGGACCAGCAGGCAGTGTACAAATCCATGCTCGACCACCTCAAGCGCGACAAGGCCAAGACCCAGGTGCTGCCGATCAGCCAGTTCGGCCTCATGGAGATGACCCGCCAGCGCCTGCATGAGTCGCTCAGCAGCGCCCTCTACGAACCCTGCCCCTATTGCAAGGGCCACGGTCAGGTGAAGACCACGACGACCATGAGCGTTGAACTTCAGCGCCGCCTCTCCGCCATTCTCGGCAGCGGTCGCGAGGAACACAAAAGTCTCATTGTCGTGGTTCACCCTGACGTCATGCAGCGCCTGAAAACCGAGGACGGCGAGTTGCTCGTCGAGCTCGAGCGCAAGTACCAGGCACGCCTGACCTTCCGCAGCGACCCCACTCTGCACCGCGAAGAGATGAAGATTTCCAGCTCTGCCAGCGGCGAGGAACTGCGTCCCTGAGTGGCGAAATTGCCGCTTGTTTGAACACGCTCCGACCGTCAGTTTGTCCCAACTCCCATGAGCCAAGACTCCAGCGCCAAAAACAAGGTTTTCCTGCTTGTGGCTGCGATCGGCCTGATGGCCGCATTGTACTACGGCTGGCAGTTTGCCGGCCGCGAACCCGCCGCGCCCACGCCAGCACCGAAAACCGCCGAGCGCCCCGGCTCGCGCACCGAGCCCAACCTGCTCAACACCCCGCAACCGACCGCGCCCGCCGCCAAAAAGGCCGAGGACCCGGGGCAGCGGCTGATGACGGCCGAGGAGGGTGACGCGCTGATCGACGAAATCCTGCGCTCGGACAAGGACATCCCGGACATGGCGCGCGACCTCCATGAACTGGTCAAGAAGACCAACGGCGAGGCCCAGGTCAATGCCAGCCAGCACCTGGTCAACCTGACCAGCGACGAGGACTATGGCCTCATTGCCGGCTTCCTGGTCGATCCCAAGACCAACCCGGACGTGCTCGACGTGCTTTTCTCCGACCTCATGAACCGCAATCGCGAACTGCAGATGCCGCTGTTCATGAACATCCTGAAAAATCCCCAGCATCCCCAAAGTCAGGAGGTGCGCGACGTGCTGACCATCCTCGCCGGCGAGGATTTTGGCAACGACTGGGCCGCCTGGGACAAGTGGGCGATGGAGGAACTGCAGGCCCAGCAGTGAACCCGCCGGTTCCGCAGCAGTCGGTGTCGTTCGCCGACTTCATGGCGCGCGCCCTGCACGACCCGAAGCACGGTTATTATGCCCGGCGCATCCGCACCGTCGGCGCGCGGGGCGACTTCGCCACCGCCGCCACCCTCTTCCCCGCCTTTGGCAGGGCCGTGGCGCACTGGCTGACAGGCGAGGCACGCACCCATCCCGGCCTTCGCCAGGTCATTGAAATCGGGGCCGGCGACGGCTCGCTCATGGCCGGTGTGCGCCGTGCCGCCGGCCTCTGGCGACGCCTGTGCTGGCGCTGGCACATCGTCGAGTCCTCGCCCGTGCTGCGCGACATCCAGCGCGCCCGCCTTGGCAATGCGGTGGTCTGGCATGAACGGCTCGAAGAAGCCCTGTCGGCGACGGCGGGCGAGGCGCTGATCTATCACAATGAACTGCTCGACGCCTTTCCCGCCCACCTGCTCGAACGCCGCCACGGCACGTGGCAGGAAGTGCACGTGCGGTCCGATGGCGGCGAAAGCCTCGTTGAGCTGGGCTGGCCGGAACACGAACGCGCCGACTTCAGCGCCTTGGGCCCCTGGCAGGCACGCGAGGGTCAACGCGTCGAACTGCATCGCAGCGTGCGCGACTGGTTGCACGGCTGGGCGCCGCACTGGCGACGCGGCTCCATGCTGACCGTCGATTACGGCGCCGCCTTTCCTGAACTGTACCGGCGACGCCCGCGCGGCACGCTGCGTGCCTACCTGCTGCATCAAAGGCTTGAAGGCGCGGAGGTCTATGCCAATCCCGGGCGACAGGACATCACCGCCGACATCAACTTCACCGACCTGCAACGCTGGGCTGGCAACCTGGGGTGGCAGGAGACGGAGTTCAGTACGCTGGGCGAGTTCCTTGCCCGCCGGCTGCCGCCAAAACAGCAGCCGGTCGTCCTGCTCGATCCGGATGGCGCCGGCGGGGCCTTTCGCTGCCTCGTGCACCGGGCTGGTTCGCTCTGAGCTGACGCCCTTCAAGGACCGGTCACCCGCCCGAGGATGACCTCGCGCGTCTTGCGCTCAATGGCGAACACCTGGCCAGGTGCCGCAGGATCCCAGGCGAAGGCCTGGCCGGGTGCACTGACCGGCAAGGCGCCAAGCCAGACCGGCGCGGCATCGTTCCCGGGCAAATCCACCAGGTACAACTCGCGGGCGTCGTGCCCGCTGAAATAGAGGTAGCCTCCCGGACCAAAGCCGCCGCCGGACGAACTGTTGGCGCCAAACCGCACCACCGCCTCACGCGGGAAACGCCACTCGGCCAGCCGCTGCCAATCCTTGTCGAACTTCACAAGCCGCGTGTTCGCCGGATCGCCGGTTTTGGCATACTCGGCAAAGCAGGCGTACCAGAACGCGCCACGGCGGTCGAACCAGGTGAGCGAACCCGGCTCATGCGAGAGATCGATCGTCTGCCGGTGCTGCAGGTCAGCCGTCTGCCAGATTTCCACCGAACTCTGCGGCGGCTGCTCCGGGTAGTTGGAGTGCGCGCAGAACAGCAGACCATCGAGGACCACACCGGCATTCAGGTGCTTCAGCCGCCCCCCCTTCACCTCCTCCCAGCCGGCGATGCGTTCGCCATTGTCCCGGCGGTACTTGCCGAGGGCGCGGTTGCTGATCGCATAAAAATGTTCCGCATCCACCGCCACGCCCTGGTGCGCCTCCGCCGCCGGATAACGACGCGTCTGCTCATAGCCCATTTTCAAGCCATGCTTCAATCGCCCCTGCTCGGCGAGCATGCGTTGCACCCGCTCCTGCTCCTTGGCCAGCGCCGCCGGCGGCACCGGCATCGGCTGCAGGTTTTCACTCATCAGCGGCTCATCGGCAGGCAGCGCCCGCCAGCGCAGGTTCCGAAACCAGACATCGGCGCCGTGGTCCTGAAGCGACAAATGCGCGCCCCGCGCCGACAACTCGCCGCCGCGGATGCGCAGCAGTCGCACCGCCTCCGCCCAGCGCGGATCGGCATAATCAAAATCGATCACCTTCTCGCCGTTCAGCCAATGCTGGATGACCGTGCCCTTGCAGACGATGCGCCCTTCGTTCCACTCGCCATGCGGACGCACCACATCGCGGGTCGGCGCCTGGCAGAAAAACAGCGAGGCCGCCGCCTGGCGCGGGTTTTCGCCATAGGGGCTGTGGGCGTTGTCGAGCAACTGATACTCGTACTGTCCGGGCCGGTAATAGACCCCGCTGTTGCAGCCCTTTGCCACCTTCCAGTCGAAGCGCAGTTCAAAGTCGTCGGGCACCTGGGCGCGACGATAGACCAGCGAGCCGCCGCGGCCCGTCCTGGCGATGACGCCGTCGATCACCCCCCAGTTGCCCTCGTGGCTCCAGCCGTCGAGGCTGCGACCGTTGAAGAGGGATTCAAAACCGGGTTCTGCCGCTGACGCGGCGGCAGCGAGAAAGATCAGGGCAAAGGGCTTCATGCGCGGGGAAAGTCTTGGTGAGCCTGGCGACGAAACCCCTGCACGCGCAATGAGCCGTCGGCGAGAACCTCAAGCAGGGCATAGCTGTTGTTCTCCGCACCCGAGCCCTCAATCATGGCCGCAAGCGTGACATAGGGGATGCCGGCGATCTGCTGGCAGTCGTTCTTGTGGGAATGGCCCTGGAAGACGGCGAGCACCTTGCCGGACTTTTCCAGGCGGGCACGCACCGCCGCCGCATTGCGCACGGCATGGGCCTTGTCTTCATCGAGTCGCTGGTGGGCAAACACCACGACGGGACCGGCCGCGCGACCGAGTTCCGCCTCCAGCCAGGCCAGCTCGCCAGCCGGCAGGTTGGCGTCCTGCCAGTGGAAGTTGCCGCGCTGGTAGGGGGTGCCATCCTCACGGAAACAGGCGTCGAGGATGAGAAAGGTGACCCCGCCCTGTTCGAAGGCTGCATGGCCGCCAGTGGCACCGGTGTGCGCGGCAAACTCGGCCTTGCTGAGGGTGCCGACGCAATGGTTGCCAAGCACGTAGTGGCGCGGCATCGCCAAGCGCGCGTAGTGCGACTCCATCGTGCGCAGCCACTCGGTCTCGCGCTCAACACTGTCGGCCTGGTCAATGAAATCGCCGAGCTCGACCACAAAGGCCGGTCGTTCGCGGTTCATCACCCCGACCGCCTCATCGAGCTTGGCCAGGGCCTCGCGGTAGAAGCGTGTCTTGGTTGCCGGCTTGTCGGCGTAATGCAGGTCGGTCATCAAGCCGGCGCGCAGCAGCGGCTTGGCAGACGGATCTGCGGCCAGCATCCGGCCCGCAACGAAACCGGCGAGGCAGAGGCTGGATTGCTGGAGGAAGAGACGGCGTGAAGGCATCCTCTTTGAACGTCGTTCAACACACCTGACATGCAGGCAAGCGACTCAGGCGCCGGTCAGTTCGCCGATCCGGCGCATGGAACCGGCGAAGCAGTCGTGCACGTAGGCCATGGCCTTTTGCACCTTGGCCTGCGCGGCGGTGTAATCGGCATCGATGGCGAACAGCGCCTCCGCCATCTTCTCGACCGGCGTCTCATCCATCTCCAGCAGCCACTCGGGCAGGCCGATGTCCTGGAACATCCAGCATTTCGGGCTGTGGAACTCCGAGTAGGTGTGCAGGATCGGCGTGCCGTTGGCGAGCGCAATGATCGGCGAGTGCGGCTCATGGCAGACGATGGTGTGGGCGCGCGCGAAGATCGAGGCCGCCTCGTCGGCGTTCCAGAAGTACTCGAGGTTGACGACATGCGAGCGGATCTCCGGCGGCAGCGGCTCGTGCAGCAGGCGGCGGTTGTGCCCCATCTCCTTGAGCACCTCGGGCGCGATCAGCACCTTGTGACCGGTCTGCTTCACCCAGCGGGTGATCAGCTCGCGATACTTGGCGGCGCGGCGCTCGTCGTCGGCCACCTGTTCCGGCGTCGGATGCAGCGGATTGAGCTTCGGCGTGCGCGTGTCATCCTGGCCCGGCAGCTTGGCGGTGTTGGTGCGCAGCTGGATGGTGATGAACTTGCGCTCCTCCAGGCCGAGCTTGCGCATCGTGGCCAGGCCGCGTTCCTCGTCGCGGACGTCGATGCCAAAGCAGCCGTCGGGACCAAACTCCAGCACCGGCGTGCGCAGGCCGGCACCCTGGAGGATCTTCAGGGTCTTCGTCTCGCGGGTGTAAATGAAGGAGGCGCCATTGAGCAGGGCGATGCGCTCCTCGGAGCCCGGTCCCTCGACCATGCTCGGGAAGTAGGACTGGCCAAACAGGCCGTAGGGGCGGCCGTGATCGCGGCAGAACTGCATGAAGCTGATGTCCTGGCCCATGCCCGAGTTGCGCACAAACAGGTCGCAACCGCGGATGGCCTGGCGCAGCGCCTCGTCGCGCTCGGATTTGCCGGTCAGGCTGCCCTGCAGGATCTCCACTTTCGGGAAGCGGCGGCGCAGCATGGCGGTGACGCGCTCATCGAGCTTGGCCGCCCACAGCACGACCTTCAGCTCCGGCAAATGCTGTTCCAGCAGGCGCAGCGTGCCCGGCGTGTGACCGATGTCGCCAATGTTGACGGTGTCCCAGGCCGACTGCAAAACGAGGGTCTGGGGCCGGCCTCCGGCGGCGAGGGCGGAACCGCCCAAGGCGGCGGTGACGGCGGCAAGGAAATGGCGGCGTGAAGTCATGGCTTTCAAGAGTCGGTTGCGGACGGGTTTTGGACAGGGCTTTTCTCAGCATCCGCCTGGCGCTGCCGCCAGGTGTCGGTCAGCAGTCCGGCATACCCCCAGTCCTCCTCGGCCACCTCCTGGATGACGATGTGGATGTGCTCGGGGCGTTTGCCGAGGTGGCGGACCAGGGCATCGGTGAAGTCGGCGACAACGGCGGCCTTCTGCGCACGCGTGGCGCCGCGGGTGATCTGCAGGTTGACGACGGGCATGGCGGTTCAGGCGCGCGGATGGGCGGCCTCGTAGGCCTCCTTCATCCGCTGGATGGAGACGTGGGTGTAGATCTGGGTCGTGCTCAGGCTGGCGTGACCGAGCAGTTCCTGAACGCTGCGCAGGTCGGCACCGTTGTCGAGCAGGTGGGTGGCGAAACTGTGGCGCAGCTTGTGCGGGGTGACATGGATCGGCAGACCGGCCTTGTTGCGGTACTTCTCGACGATGTCGGCGATCGCCTGCGTGGTGATGCGCCGGCGCAGCTTGCTGAGGAACAGCGGCCCCTCATGCACGCCGGCCTTGAGCCGGTAGCGCTGCACCGCCGCGGAAGCCGGACCGCCCACGGGCAGCAGCCGTTCCTTGCCGCCCTTGCCAAAGACCCGCACCGTGTCGCTGTAGCTGTCGAGATCGGCAACGTCGAGCGCGGCGAGTTCCGACAGGCGCATGCCGGTGCTGTAAAAGAGTTCCAGGATGGCCGCGTCACGCTCCGGCGCCCAGGCCGGCGCCTGCTTGTCGGGGGCGAGCTTGAGCGGCAGCTCGAGCATCTCGATGACCTGGGCGAGGGTGAGCACCACGGGCAGTTTTTTCTCGGCCTTGGGCAGCTGCACGTCGAGCAGCGGGTTCTGCGCCCAGCCCTGGCGGCGGGCCAGCCATTTGAAGAAGGAGCGCAGGGCGGCGAAATGCAGGCGGATCGTGCCCCGGGCCAGGCCGCGCTTCATCTGCTCGAAGAGGTAGCGACGGAAGTCTTCCGCATCCAGGGCCTGCCAGCCGCTGAAGCCGGCGTGCCGGCGACGGAACTCGGCGAGGGCATGGCGGTAATTCTCCAGCGTGCGCACCGAGCAGCGGCGCTCGGACTCGAGGAAGCCGAGGAAGGCCGCAGCGAGCGGGTCATCGGCGACAGGGGCGGCGGGCGTCATGCGTCCGCAGGCTAGAGCGGAAGGTGGCAGCCGGCAAGCGCTTCAGGCCGAGGTGCGCTGACGGCTGAATTCGTCGATGAGAAGCCGGTAGCGCACCGCCACATTGGGTTCGGCGAGCAGTCGCAATGAGCAGGCCGAGCGGCGCACAAAGCGGTGGGCGAGAAAGTCGCAGACCATCTCCGCCGATGCCACATCCGCAAGTTGACGACGGATGTCCTGAATCTGCTCACGCGCGGTCTCGTCATCCCCGCAGGGCAGCAACTCCAGCGCGCGTTCACGCAGGCTTTCGAGTTCGGCGGCGGAATCGTGGACGCTTGTCAGCGGTTCAATCCGCGCCTGCAGAAAGGGCTCCTGCTGCTCCCAGTCGAGCAGGCGGATGCGCTGCAGTCCGACAAGCAGCACATGCGAGGTGCCATCGGGCTGGGTCTTGCACACGCGCACCAGGCCGGCGGTGCTGACGGGAAAAACCTCGCTGCGCGCCGCTTCCCGTCCCTGGCGGGTGCCGATGCAGAACATGCGGTCGGTGGCCAGGGCATGGGCAAGCATGCGCCGGTAGCGTTCCTCGAAGATGAACAGGGGCAACTGGCAGCCGGGGAACAGGCAGCAGTCGGACAGCACCATGACGGGCAGTGTGTCTGGCAGGGGCGTCGGCGTGGTGGCAGGAGAATCCATTCGGTCGTTGGCAAAGGGGGTACGCGCCGCGAGTCAGGCCGGCGCCAGCATTCTTCCACGCCGGTTCATTCTCCAACGATGCTGACCACGATCTGGCGCTGATGCGGGTCGCGGCGGTGCTCGAACAGGTAGATTCCCTGCCAGGTGCCCAGCGCCAGCCGGCCCTCGACCACCGGGATGACCTCGCTGGTGCGCGTCAGGGCCATGCGCAGGTGGCTGGGCATGTCGTCCGGCCCTTCCAGCGTGTGCACAAACCAAGGCGTGCTCTCAGGCACGAGCCGCTCGAAGAACTCATGCAGGTCGGTGCGCGCGGACGGATCGGCGTTCTCGTAGATGAGCAGGCTGCAACTCGTGTGGCGCACGAACACCGTGGCGATGCCAGTGCGGATGCCGGAGGCGCGCACGATGCGCTCACAGGCCTCGGTGATTTCGATCGTGCCCTTGCCACGGGTCGGCACGGTGAAGCTGTCAGCGTGGGCGGCCATGAGGTCAGTCAATCTCCGGTCGCGGATCGCGCGAGAGCAGCGCACGCAGGGCCTCGCGTGCCGGTTTGCCCTCGTAGAGCAGGGCGTTCACCTCGTCGAGCAGCGGCGTGCGCACGCCGGCGGCACGGGCGGCCTCGTGCAGGCTTGCCGTGTTGGGCACGCCCTCGGTCACCATGCGCGTGCCGGCCAGCAGCGAGTCCAGCGACGCCCCCTCGCCGAGCGCCCGGCCGAGGCGCTGGTTGCGGCTGTGGGCCGAGTAACAGGTGCCGACGAGGTCGCCAACCCCGGCCAGGCCATAAAACGATTCAGCGCGGCCACCCATGACCACACCGAGGCGAACCATCTCGGCCAGCGCCCGCGTCACCAGGGCCGCGATGGCGTTGTCGCCCAGCCGCAGGCCGAGCGCGACACCGGCGGCGATGGCATAGGGATTCTTCATCGCCCCCGCCCATTCGATGCCGGTGACGTCGTCGCTCGTGTAGGTGCGGAACCACGGCAGGGTGAAGCAGGACTGCACCGCGCGCGCCACGGCCTCGTCGCGACAGGCCACCACCGCCGCCGTCGCCAGACGCTGCGACGCTTCCTCGGCATGGTTGGGACCGGTGAGCACCGCCACCGGCAGTGCCGGCATGGCTTCGGAAAGCAGCGCGCTCATGCGCCGACCACTGCCGCGCTCGATGCCCTTGGCGCAGGAAACGACCGCGCGCGCCCCGTTGCCGAGCCCGGCGATGGCGGCCCGGCGGGCGGTTTCGCGCACCGCGCCCGAGGGCACGGCAAAAACCAGCAGTTCCGCGGGAGTCAGAGCGTCCAGATCGGCGGTGGCAGCGACCGACTCGGGCAGATCCAGGCCAGGCAGGTAGCGGCCATTGCGCCGGGTAGCCGCAATCTCCGCCATCAAGGCCGGATCGCGTCCCCAGAACTGCACTGCCAGACCGCGTTCAGCGAGCAGCCCGGCGAGGGCGGTTCCCCAGCTACCGGCTCCGAGGACGATGGCGCTTTTCAGTTCGGGCATGGCCATGCTTTGCACCGGGGTTGGCGCACACGCAAGGTCTTCAAGCGCCGCCGCTCATCCGCTGGCTGGCCCGCTCCAGGGTACGGCGTTCCTGCTCGGTCAAACTCTCCAGGCCGTGGGCGCTGATCTTGTCCAGGATGGCATCGACGTCGTCGCCCGCGAGATCCGTCTCGGGAGGCACTGGCGAAGCCTCAACAGACACCCGCGGCGACTGGCGCTGCGGGCGGCTGCTCACGAGTTCCCGGCGTCGGGCACGCGGTGCGGTCCTGGCAAAGAGGACGCCCTCGTGGCCGGTGCTGCGCGCCCCATACCAGCCGGCCAGGGCGCCGCCGACATGCGCCCAGTAGGCCACCGCGCTGCCGCCGGCCAGCCAGGCCGGCAGCGCGCCAAAGCACTCCAGCAGGCCCAGCGCGACATTCGAGAGCAGGAGAAAACGGGCCAGGCCGCGCAGGCTCACGCGCAGCGGCACGATGAAGAACAGCAGCAGGGTCAGCTCCTCGCGCGGTGCCGCCAGCGCGCAGGCCAGCAGATGCCCCATGCAGCAGGCCGAAGCGCCGATCAGGGGCGAGGCGGTGTCGTTCAGCACCAGGCTGCCGACCGCCATCTGCAGCACCGCTCCGGCCAGTCCGGACATGAAGTGGATGAGCAGGAAGTTGCTGCTGCCGTACAGCTCCTGGACGCGGCGACCGGCAAACCACAGGAAGATCAGGTTCACCAGAATGTGCCCCGGGCTGCCGTGCACAAACATGTAGGTGGCCAGCGTCCAGACCTGGCCGCGCGTCAATTCGTCGAGACTGACCCCGCCCATCGGCATGAGCGCCCGCCCGGAAAGCGGGTCCTCGACCCAGCCGATGCGGAACAGCCACTGCAGCACAAAGACCGCGACATTGGCGGCAAACACCCACTGAAAGGCATTCCAGCGCGGCAGCCAGGACGGCATCGAGCCCTGCGGCTCGGCGCGCATGTAGTCTCGGTGGTCCAGAGGCATGGGGAAACATACGGGACGACCGCGCCCATGCGAGGCAATATTTTTGCCGCACCTTTCCGCTTGGCAAAGCGCCCCCCCCATGTCTCTTTGCAGGCACCAACCCCGTTGTTGCCATGAAAACCACCCTTCCGCTTCTCGCCGTTCTCATCTTTGCCGGCCTGACCGGTTCAACCCCAGCCCAGGAAAACAAACCCGTGAGTGACACCCCCACCGTGACCGTCGTGATGGAGACCAGCAAGGGAACCATCGAACTCGAACTCGACCGCGCCAAAGCCCCCGGCACCGTCGCCAACTTCGTCAACTACGTGAAGAAGGGCCACTACGACGGCGTCATCTTCCACCGCGTCATCCCCGACTTCATGATCCAGGGTGGCGGCTTCACCGCCGAGATGGACCAGAAGGCCACCGACACGCCGATCGAAAACGAGGCCAAGAACGGCCTGAAAAACGTCCGCGGCTCGATCGCCATGGCGCGCACCTCGAACCCGCACAGCGCCTCGGCCCAGTTCTTCATCAACCTCAAGGACAACAGCTTCCTCGACTACCCGGGCCAGGACGGCTGGGGCTACTGCGTCTTCGGCAAGGTCAGCGCCGGCCTCGACGTGATCGACGCCATCGCCAAGGTGCCGACCGGTTCCAAGAACGGCCACCAGAACGTGCCCACCGAGGCCGTGCTCATCAAGAGCGCCAAAATCAAGGAATAAGCCCCTTCCCCCCCAGCCGGTCCCTTCTCAGGGGCCGGCTTTTTTGTGCCCTCATTCACCGAGCAGGGCCACCGCCACCGAATCCACCAGCGGCTTGCCGGCACGTGTCAGGCAGATCCGCCCGCCCACGACCTGCAACAGCCCCTCCTCCTCCAGGGTGCGCAGCAGGCGCTCCTGCTCCGGCCTCACCAGTTCCCGCGGCAGGCCGCGCGCCGTGCGCAGTTCCAGACCAAAACGCTCGATCCGCCGCGCCGCCGCATCCAGTTCCTCCGCCGGTTCCGCCGGATCCCCCCCGGCCTGAAGACGCGCCAGGTACTCCGTGGTGTCGGCGACGTTTTTCCAGCGTCGATCCGCCACGGTGGAAAAGGCCCCCGGGCCAAAGCCCAGGTAGTCCGCGCCCAGCCAGTAGCTGTCGTTGTGGCGGGAGCGATGCCCGGGCCGGGCATAGTTGGAGATTTCGTAATGCTCGTAGCCCGCCGCCTCCAGCCGGTCGAGCGCCAGATAAAAATGCTCGGCATCCTTGGCCTCGTCCTCGTGGTACTGACCGCGACGCAGCCGCTGGAAAAACTCGGTGTCCTCCTCGTAATTGAGGTTGTAGGCCGAGATGTGATCGGGCTGCAGGGCCAGGGCCCGCTCCAGCGTCGCCTTCCAGGTTTCGGCCGACTGCCCCGGGATGGAGAACATCAGGTCCATGTTCAGGCTGGGAAAACCCGCCGCGCGCAGCACCTGCCAGGTCTCCTCCGCCTCCGCCGGCGCGTGATCGCGCCCCAGCGTGCGCAGGGTCGCCTCATCCCAGGCCTGGATGCCCAGGCTGATGCGCGTCACCCCGAGCCGGCGCAGCATCGCCGCCTTCGAGGGGGTGACCGTGCGCGGATTGGCCTCAACACTGAACTCCTCGAGACCCCTGAGATCGAGCCGCTCGCGCAGGCCGGTCAGCAAGCGCTCCAGATGGCCCTCGCTGAGCGCCGTCGGCGTGCCACCGCCGAAATACAGCGTCCGCGGCCGCAGTTCCCGCACCGCCAGCTGTCGCTCAGTCTCGCGCAGCAGTGCCTCGACAAACTCCGCCATCGGCGTCGCGCCCGGCGTGTGCTTGTAAAAGCTGCAGTACGGGCACACCCGGTGGCAAAACGGGATGTGATAATAAAGATGACCGATCACCCCCCCACAAGCACCCGAAAACGCCCCTCGTCACGCGGAAGTTCGGGGGCGGAGCGCAGAGCTTGGAGCCTAGAGCCAAAAGAGGCTTTCGCCTCACCCTCCCACCTGCGCCGCTGCTGGCAAAAACCAGCCCGGGCTTGTCATCCCCGGCCATCCCGCTAAGAGTCCCCCTCCCTGCGGCGTCCACTCCCGCATGCCCCCCACCC
>DAIUCN010000023.1:0-52069 GCA_036846165.1 Prosthecobacter sp. | reverse complement strand
CATCCCCGCCGTCTGGCGACGTCGCCTCCATGCCCCCATCCTCCTCTCAGGATCAGCGTCTCATCAGCGTCTTATCAGCGGTTCAAAACAGGTTGGCGAAGTGCTGGCCATCCGGGAAGGCGGGGTCAATGCCCCCAACCACAGTCTGCACTCCCCGTTCGTCCGAGCTTCAGTGCTGATTTCGACATCCGCCTCATTCGGATGTTCGGACACACCGGTCGGCCAAAGGCTCCGACCGCACGGATCCACCCGTCTCTACAGGCTCACCTCCCGGCCAATCCTCCCGACACGCGGACTTGTCCGCCTGACACGCGCCCTTGTCCTACCGACACACGCCCTTGTCCGACCGACACGCGCCCTTGTCCGCCTGACACGCGCCCTTGTCCTACCGACACGCGCCCTTGTCCTACCGACACGCGCCCTTGTCCTACCGACACACGCTCTTGTCCTACCGACACGCGGGCCAATCCTGCCGATTTACGGGCTTCACCGCGTGTCTAACCCGCCGAGCACGTTGCTCCGCCCCCTGCACGGGCCTGAGGTCGCCTCAAGCACTCCCGGGCTTAAGCCCGTGCCGAGATCGCCAACCGCTGACGGGCTAAAGCCCTTGAGTACTCTGGGGGGCTCCCATGGGCGTGAGCCTATCTTCATCCAGCCTCAGACGATCCTTGAAAAGGGGACTGGCAGGCCTGCGCATCGGAGAGAACGAGGTTCGTCTGGCTTGAGCAGAGGACCACTCGGAGCGTTTCCTTGCATCGAAACTGGGTGGCTGATGTCTGTCCGTTTGGTGATGGTTCGCCACGACACCCTGCAAATCACGCTGCAGCATCTGGCTAGGCATCAGGATGGATGTCATCGAGAACTCCGACCTCAAACACATCCTGAATCGGATGGCCTGCGAGTTTTGCGGCGGCAGCGAGATGATTGGGCACATGAATGAGCAGCATGTCGGCACCCACCAAAAGTTCCTCAGGGGTGAAGCGCTCTGGAAACAAATGAACCGCCATCATGAATGCTGCATCGGAATGCCAATCCACCAGATGGAACGCAATCTCTTGTGCGGTGTCAGGCGCGTAGTCTGCAGACAGCGCACTTGTCAACACATCACGCGTCGACTGCGCGCCCGGCTCACCCAGCCGGACAGTGCGTTCACCGACCAACTCTTGGAAAATGGCCTCAACCTTCTTGAGAACCGTCTTGTGGGCGTGACTCATGGCGATGATCAAACAATCCTATCTGCCGTCTGGCGACGGAGCCTCCACGGCAACCCTCACGGCTTCATGCCATCCGCGGCGCCCCAGGGCTCCAGGTGGCGCAGGTTGCGGTGCTGGAGGGCGGCGCGCAGGTCGGGCAGGTCGAAGTGGGCGAGCACGTTCGGCGGCAGGGCGGCCAGGGGCCACTGGTAGTTCTCGGTCGTGGCGATGGCCTGGTAGGACTCGAGGGCGTTCTTCAGCGTCACCTGCTGGACGCGTGGTTCAAGCACGGCGGCAAAGGTGGCGGCGAGCGCGCCCCAACCGCGGCCGGCGAGGTGGATTTCTTCGTGACCCTGATCGGCCAGCCAGTCGATGACGCGCAGGACGTCGAACACGCGCTGGCCCAGATACGGACGATCGAGCATGAGGCCGTGGGCGCTCAGAAAGTAGTCGCTGCCGTAGGGCTTGAGGAACTGGTTGCTGCCGCAGATGTCCGGCTGGCTGTCGCCAATGCCGCGCAGGTCACAGGCGTAAAAGGCGGCGCTCTTTTCGTCCTCCAGCAGCTGCTTCACCAGCGGCTCGCTGCGCAGGTCGGCATCGGCCGAGTGATGGGAGAGGTAGAGCACCGCGCGCTTGCGGCCGAGCGTCGGGCGCGACACGTGCGACTCCGGCGTCAGCAGGGTGACGAGGGCATGCACGCCGGGTTCGGTTTCGACGGCGTAACAGGCGTGGCCCTTGGTCGGGTACTGGCGACCGCTGAGCGGGCGCAGGATGCGGTAGTCGGGCGTGCCTTCGGTGGCGGGGATCTTCAAGACGTCGCGGACGGCGGTCTGCAGGGCTTCGCCGGCGAGCTTGGGTCGGGCGGCAGCGAGCTGCTCGGCTTTCTCTTGGGTGAAGCTGAAGATCGTGCGCGACAGCGGCCCCGCCTGACCGCCGGGCAGGCACCAGAGGGTTTCATCCTTTTCCATGACGAGTTCCGGCTCGGTCTGGGCGTCGGAGATGCCGGTGGCCTCGTTGAAGAACCGGTACATGCCCTCGCGATTGACGCGCGTGTAGCCGTGCGGATCCCCGCCAATGTGCAGGCGGATGGCCTCGGGTTTACCGAGCAGGGTGTAGAGTGACTTCAGCCGCTGGTGCGCCTCGGTGCTGCCGCGCACGTCGAAGAAATCTTTTTCCTGGGCGAGGATGACCACCGGCTTGGGCGCCTGCGCGGCGAGGAAGTCGCTGTGGTCCAGATCCAGGGCGAGCACACGCGGCGGGCACTGCTCGGTGTCGGCCGGCAGTTCGTTCTCGGCATTGCGGCGGAAGGTGGTGATGAAGCAGGAAGGCGCGGCCATGGTCCAGCGCGGCTCCACGCCACAGAGCCAGGCGGTCTGAGTGCCGCCGCCGGAGTTGCCGGTGACGCCGACGCGTTTCGGATCGACCTCCGGGCGGGTCAGCAGGTAATCGAGCGCGCGCACGCCGTCCCAGGCGAACCAGGCACCGAGGAACTCGCCGACGAGGGTCTGCTGGTTGCCGGCCTGGATGTGCTCGCTGACGCCCGGGCCGTAGCGCGCCTTGGCCCCGTCGAGGTATTGGAAGCGTTCGCCCTGGCCGGCCGGATCGATCAGGAAGACCACGTAACCGAGGCGGGCGAGACCCTGGGCAAAGCTTTGGTAGGCCTCGGCGGCCTTGCCGTTGGCCGAGTGACCGCAGACGCCGACCACGCCAGGCAGACGTCCGTCGCGACCCGTGGGCACGTACAGGTTGCCGGTGACCAGGAAACCCGGGCGACTCTCAAACACCACCATCTCGATCCGGTAGGCATCGCGCTCGACGGTGCGCGTGACGCGGGCCTTGAGCGGCGTGCGCTCGGGCTCCGGACCAAAGCTGGCGCGGATGCGCTCCTGCACCGATTGCACATAGGCTTCGGCGTCGGCCTTCGTCTTCAGCGCCTCGCGCCGGGCGTCGCCGCGTGCTTCGGCGGCGCGCACCTGATCGACCAGCCATTCCTGCATCATGCGCGGAAAGCGGTTGAGCGGCTCCGGTCCGGCCTGCTGGGCGGCGACCGGGCTGAGAGCAAGAAGGCAGGCGGGCAGGAGTCGGCGGAGCATCATGGCAAAAGCGGTGAACAGGAGCATACCTGCCGCGGGGAACGCTTCTTTCCCCGAGTTCACCGCCGCGCATTTCGATTGGCGACCCTCGCCGCGCCATGCTTGATTGGAAGAATGCCCTTCCGCCGCCTCCTCCTTTCGCTCGCGCTTGTCGCGGTCAGCGCCTGCGGGCGCGAGCCGGCCCCGTCCGGTCCGGCACCGACGGGCAGCGTCTGGGTGGTGGAAGCGCCGCAGGGCGGCGGCCGCCTCTACCTGTGCGGCACGATCCACATCCTGCGCCGCGACGACTACCCGCTGGCGCCGGCCTATGAATCCGCCTATGCCGACACCACCCGGCTGGTCTTTGAACTGCCGCCCGGGGCCGGCACCGATGCCGCGCTCGGCGCGCGCATGCGCGAGCTGGGTCGCTATGGCGACGGGGAAACCCTGGAGAACCGCTGCGGCCCGGCGCTCTGGCAGCGCCTGAAGCAGTGGGGCGAAAAGCGCGGCGTGCCGGTGGCGACCCTCAACGGCTGCCGCCCCTGGTTTGTCTCGCTGCTGGTGACCAGCACCGAGTACGGCCTGCTCGGGGCCTCGCCGGAGATGGGGGTCGACCGCCATTTTGAGGCGCGGGCGCGCCGCGATGACAAGCCGGCCGAGGGCTTGGAGACCGTCGAATTGCAGTTGCAGCTTTTCGCCGGGCTGGAAGAGAAGCTGCAACTGGCCATGCTTGAGCAGACGCTCGACGAGGTCGACACCCTGCCGGAGGAGTACAGCCGGATGATCGCCGCCTGGAAGCAGGGGCGGCTCGATGAACTGCACGAGATGCTGTTTCGCGAGGCGGCCAAGCATCCCGAGCTGATGGAGATCTTCCTCGCCAAGCGCAACCGCGCCTGGATGGCACGGCTGGAGGAACTGCTGAAGCGCGGGGAACGCGCGATGATCCTCGTTGGCACCGGCCATTTCACCGCCGACACCGGCCTGCTGAAACTCTTCGAGCAGCGCGGGTTCCGCGTGCACCGGCACCTGCCGGCGCCGGCAAAATGAGCTTGGCACGACCTGCCACGCCTGCCTTAATAGCCCTTCCTCCCGACCCCGCATGAGCCAGGACTCCCCCGCCCCGCCGCCGAGCAAACGCCGCGTTTTCGCCTCCCGGCTGCTCAGCACCCTGATCCTGTGGGCGGTGATCGCCGCGGCGGTGCAGCGCAACAGCCACGGTTTGATCCTTCTGGTGAGCGGCTTTTTTGGGGTCGCCGGCGCCTTCGAGTACTACCGCCTGCTGCGCGCGGCGCCCCTGGCCCGCTCCTTCAACCTGCTCGGGCTCGGCGTTTGCCTGGCCTACTGGACGGTGATGATCGCCTGGATCCTGCGCCATAAGAGCGCCCCGCCCATGTGGCTGGAACTGGCCGCCCTCACGGCCAGCGTGCACGGTGCCTTCCTGCTCTGCTACCGCCACCAGCTCGAGGGCACGGCCACCCTGCAGCGCATCTTCCAGACCGTCTTCGGCACGGTGTACACCGTCATCTTCTACGGCTTCATCCTGCGCCTCATCTACTTCAACGCCGACGGCAGTGGCATGCCCGGCCTGTACCTGGTGCTCTACCTCATCATCGTCACCAAGTTCAGCGACATGGGCGCCTACCTCTTCGGGGTGATCTTTGGCCGCCACAAGATGATCCCTCACATCAGCCCCGCCAAGTCCTGGGAGGGTTTTGCCGGCGCCTTCGTCGCCTCCTTCCTCGGCGCCGTGATGCTGCTCAGTTGGGTGCCGGAACGGCTGGTGCCGCTCGACTGGTTGCACGGCCTGATCCTGGCTCCCCTGCTCTGCGCCACTGCGGTGACCGGCGACCTCGCCGAATCCGTGCTCAAGCGCTGCTTCGCCATCAAGGACAGTGGCCACACCCTGCCCGGCATCGGCGGCATCCTCGATCTCACCGACAGCCTGCTTTTCACCGCCCCGGTGTTTTACTTCTACCTCGCCGCGCTTTCCGCCTGACGCCCACTCCCGCATGATGCCCTCGCCTGCTTCGCCCACCCGCCGCCGCGTTCTCCTCCTCGGCTCCACCGGCAGCATCGGCACCAGCGCGCTGAAGGTCGCGCGCGCCATCCCGGAGCGCATGGAAATCGTCGGCCTGGCCGCGAGTCGCAGCGTCGAGGCCCTCGTCGAACAGGCGCGCGAAACCGGCGCACGCCACGTCGCCCTCACCGATGCCGCCGCCGCCGCTCAGGCGCGCGCCCTGCTGCCTGCCGAGGTCGAAGTCTTCAGCGGCGAGGCCGGCCTGGTCGACCTTGTGCGCGCCAGCGATGCCGATCTGGTCCTGGTCGCCATCGTCGGCGTCGCCGGCCTCGCGCCCGCGCTCGCTGCCATCGAGGCGGGCAAGCACCTTGCCGTCGCCAGCAAGGAAATCCTCGTCATGGCCGGTGAGGCCGTCATGGACGCGGCGCGGCGTAAGGGCGTGCACGTGCTGCCGGTCGACAGCGAGCACAACGCCATCTTCCAGTGCCTGGAGGGTCGCCAGCCCGGGGACGTCAGCCGACTGCTGCTCACCGCCAGCGGCGGCCCCTTCCGCACCCTGCCGGCCGAGCAACTCGCGCAGGTGACGGTCGCCCAGGCGCTCAAGCACCCGACCTGGAGCATGGGACCCAAGATCACCATCGACTCCGCCACCCTCTTCAACAAGGGCCTGGAGATGATCGAGGCGCGCTGGCTGTTTGACGTGCCGATGAGCCGCATCGAGGTCGTCGTGCATCCCGAGAGCATCGTCCACAGCATGGTCGAGTTCCGCGACCGCAGCGTGCTGGCCCAGCTCAGCCACAGCGACATGTGCTTCCCCATCCAGTATGCCGTGACCTGGCCCGAGCGCGTGCCGAATGACCTGCGCCCGCTCGATTTTGCCCAGCTCGGCGCCCTGCACTTCGAGGCGCCGCGCACGCAGGACTTCCCGGCGCTCGATCTGGCGCGCCAGGCCGGCGAAACCGGCGGCACCCTGCCGGCCGTGCTCAACGCCGCCAATGAGGTGGCCGTGCAGGCCTTTCTCGACGGCCGGCTGAGCTTCCCCGCCATCTGGGGCACGGTGGCCGCGGTCATGGAGGCGCACCGCGTCACCGCCCACCCCGGCCTCGGCGAACTGATCGAGGCCGATGCCTGGGCACGGCGCACCGCCGCGGAACGGCTGGGCTGAAGCCGGCTTTTTTGCTGGCCAGGGCGACGCGTTCCGGCTAATTCGGGAGCGGCATGAACGTGCGTCTTCTTCTGGTTCTGATTTCCTGCGCCCTCAGCGTGATCACCGGCCTGGTCCTGTCACGCGGCACCGGCGGCGAGGCCGGCGCGACGCGCAGTCGGCCGCTCATCGGCCTGAGCATGGACACGCTCAAGGAGGAGCGCTGGATCCTCGATCGCGATCTCTTCAGCGCGCGCGCCGCCGAGCTCGGTGCCGATGTCCTGGTGGAGTCGGCCAACAGCAACGACACCCGCCAGCTGCGCGACGTCGAAAGCCTCATCACCCGCAAGGTCGACGCCCTGGTCATCATCCCGCACAACGGCGCGGCCATGGCGCGCGCGGTCGAGATGGCGCATGCCGAGGGCATTCCCGTTTTGTCCTACGACCGCCTGATCACCGGCGCCGAGGTCGATCTGTACATCACCTTCGACAACCTCAAGATCGGCGAGTTGCAGGCGCGTTACCTGGCCGAGCGCGTGCCTGCGCAGGGCAAGATGCGGATCGTGCGCATCTACGGCGCCAAGACCGACAACAACGCGCTGCTGTACAAGCAGGGCCAGGACAACATCCTGCAGCCGCTCATCAATGCCGGCCGGGTCGAGGTCGTGCACGAGGACTGGGCGGTGGACTGGAAGCCGGAGAACGCCAAGAAAATCACCAACGCCGCCATCACCAAGGCCGGCCGCAACATCGACGCCGTGCTCGCCAGCAACGACGGCACCGCCGGCGGTGCCGTGCAGGCGCTCATCGAGGAGGGCCTGGCCGGCAAGGTGCTGGTCACCGGCCAGGACGCCGACCTTGCCGCCTGCCAGCGCATCGCCCACGGCAGCCAGACGATGACGATCTACAAACCCATCGCCAAGCTCGCCGCCGGCGCCGCCGAACTTGCCGTCAAACTCGCCGCTGGCCGACCCATCATCGCCCGCGAGGCGGTCGCCAACGGCAAGACCGAGGTGCCCGCCGTGCTGCTCGACATCGTCACCGTCACCAAGGACAACCTGCGCGACACCGTCGTCAAGGACGGCTTCCGCAAGGAGTCCGACATCTTCGCGCCATGATCCTCGCCGCCCGCCAGCTCACCAAGAAGTTCCCCGGTGTCACCGCCCTCAAGGACGTCTCCTTCGACCTGCGCGCCGGCGAGATCCACGCGCTCTGCGGCGAGAACGGCGCCGGCAAGAGCACGCTCATCAAGCTGCTCTCCGGCATCCATCCGCATGGCAGCTACGAGGGCAGCTTCGAGGTCGGCGGCAACGAGGCCCGCTTTGCCTCGATCGCCGACGCCGCCCGCGCCGGCATCGCCGTCATCTACCAGGAACTGGCGCTGGTCGGCGAGATGACGGTCGCCGAAAACATCTTCCTTGGCTGCGAGCCGCGGCGCTGGGGCGGGCTGATCGACTGGCCGCGCATGTTCCGCGAGGCGCAGGCCCTGCTCGACCGCTTCAAGGTCGGCCTCGACGCCCGCGCCCACGTCGCCGACCTCGGCGTCGGCCAGAAGCAGCTCGTCGAAATCGTCAAGGCCCTGGCCAAGGACTCGCGCCTCCTCATCCTCGATGAGCCGACCGCGGCGCTCGCCGAACATGAGGTGCTCATCCTGCTCGACATCCTGCGCGACCTGCGCGCGCGCGGCATCGCCTGCATCTACATCAGCCACAAGCTCGACGAGGTCTTCGCCCTCGCCGACCGCATCACCGTGCTGCGCGACGGCGCCACCGTCAGCACACGCGCGGCGGCCGAGACCTCGAAGGCGCAGGTCATCCGCGAGATGGTCGGTCGCGAGATCGGCGATCTCTTCCCGCGCCGCGCCGGCACGCCGGGCGCGGTCGTGCTGAAGGCCAGCGGCCTGAGCGTGCACGATGAACTGGGCCAGGCGCGCCTGCACGACATCGCTTTTGAACTGCGCGCCGGCGAGGTGCTCGGCATCGGCGGCCTGATGGGGGCGGGGCGCACGGAACTGCTCATGCACCTGTTCGGCGCCTGGGGCCGGCGCACGGCGGGCACGGTCGAACTCGACGGCCGCCGCCTCGAAGGCCTGACGCCCGCGCAGATCCTGCGCGCCGGGCTCGCCCTGGTCAGCGAGGACCGCCGCCGCTACGGCCTGGTCATCGAGCAGGAGATCGGCTTCAACCTGTCGCTGTCCTCACTCGAGCAATTCCGCCGCTACGGCCTGCTGCAGCACGCGCGCGAGCGGCAGCGCAACCAGGAGTTCTTCGACTCGCTGAAGGTGCGCGCCACCGGCCTCGAGGCGGTGGTCGGACGGCTGTCGGGCGGCAACCAGCAGAAGGTCGTGCTCGGCAAGGCGCTGATGACCGGCCCGCGCGTGGTCATGCTCGATGAACCGACACGCGGCATCGATGTCGGTGCCAAGCTGGAGATTTATGAGCTGGTCAACCGCCTGACCGCCGAGGGCAAGGCCGTGCTGCTGGTGTCGAGCGAGCTGCCGGAACTGATCGGCATGAGCGACCGCATCCTCATGCTGCACGAGGGCCGCATCGGCGGTGAGTTTCGCCGCGAGGAGGCCACCCAGGAGCGCCTCATGGAGGCGGCCATGGGCCACGTCACGGCGTGAGCGCTCAGGCGCCGCGCGGCAGCACCTCGACGACGTCAGCGAGCACGCGGCCGCTGCCGTGACGCAGTTCGTTGCAGCGGCCGAAGAGGATCTGGCCGCTGGTGGCGCCGAGCAGTTCGGCGAGGCGGGCATCAACCGCGATGCGGAAGAAACCGCGCGGATGGCTGCTGTGCGGCACGCCATGGTTTTCCAGGATGGCACCGAAGGGCACACGGCCCTCGACGACCTGGGCGCGCGCCGGCTCGGGCAGCAGGTCGAGGTGGATGCCGATGGCCCCGAACTCGACCGGCTTGCCATCGCTGCGACGGTTGAGCACGGAGGCACGGACAAGGTAGTCGCCGATGCGCGCCCGGGCATGCACGTCGAGGTCGATCTCGCAGCCGTGGCCTGCACGCAGGCGCGGGGTCATGTCGATGTCGTGGTCGAGCAGCCAGCGCTCATGCTCCGGCAGCTCGGCGGACGGGATGAAGGTGACGCGCGGACGGGCGCTGCCGATGCCGTAGAAGAACACCAGCGGCGCCAGAAATTCGTCCTCGGTCGCGGCCGGGCGCTGGGCGCTCTCAAGTGTAGCGGGCATACTGGCGATGCTGGGGCAGGAAGAAATCATGCAGCAGGCGGTCGACCTGCAGCAGGCCGTCGCGACTGAGGGTTACGGCTTCGTCGTCGAGACTGGCAAAGCCCTCGTGGGCGAGCCATTCGAGCTGCTGGGCGAAGAACCGGCGTGGGTTGATGCCGAACTTCGTTTCGTAGTAGGCGAACTCGCTGCGGCCGAGCTTCATCTTGAGGATGAACTCGCGCACGAAACGTTCCTCGGCGCTGGTTTCATAGGCGCGGAAAATCGGCGGCAGGCCGGCGTCGAGCAGCTGCAGGTAGGGCCCGATCTCCGCCTGGTTCTGGTAGTGGACGCCGCCGAGATGACCGAAGGAGGCGACGCCGCAGGACAGCAGGTCGGCGCCCTCCCAGAGCGCGTCGCGGTACACGAACTTGATGCGCTGCGGGTCCTTCACGACGGTGTAGGCGCTGGTGACGGTGTAGCCGGCCTTGACGAACTCGTCGAAGGCGTAGCTGACCCAGCGACGCTTGGTCGGCCAGTCGGCGACTGGCGCGGTCACCTTGCCCTCGGCCTTCATCTGCTGGTACATGGTGGTGTTGTAGGGCACCTCCATCTGGTAGATCGTCACCGCATCCGGACCGAGCTGGATGGCCTTCTGCACGCAGACCTTCCAGTTCTCCTCGGTCTCATTCATCATGCCGGCAATGAGATCGATGTTGATGTGCTCAAAGCCAAGCGTGCGGGCGAAGCGGTAGGCCTTTTCGATCTCGCCGCTGCGGTGGGCGCGGCCGTTGGTTTCGAGGATGTGATCGTCGAAGTTCTCGACGCCGAGACTGAGGCGGGTGACACCGACCTCGCGGATGCCCTCGAGCTTCTTTTCGTTGAGGGTGCCGGGTTCGGCCTCGAAGGCGACCTCGGCGGCACCATCCCAGGAGACGAGGTCCTTCATGCGCGAAGTCAGGTCCCTGAGCTGGAGCACGCTCAGGTAGCTGGGCGTGCCGCCACCGAAGTAGACGAAGTGGGCCTTGCGTCCCGCCAGGTAGGGCTGGGCGGCGTAGTGGGCCATCTCGCGCAGGCCGGCGTCGATGTAGGCCTTGATCTCCTGGGCGTTCTTGTCGGTGTAGACCTTGAAGTAGCAGAAGTGGCAGCGCTTGCGGCAGAACGGGATGTGGAAGTACACGCCGAGCGGCACATCGGCCGGGGCCGGTCGCGCCAGCACCTGCTTGACCGCCGGGATCTGCTCCGGTTTCCAGAACGAGAAGGGCGGGTAGTTCGAAACAAAGTAGTTCCCGGCCTCGGTCTTCTCGACCTTCTTTTCGGCGGGGTTCTGGGATTCCAGGGCGGCGGACATGAGGGTATGGAAAGGGAAACGCGGGCCTGCGTTCAGTTCTACCCCCAAAAGTCCGCCGGCGCCAGCGGCGGGTTGCGGCGCGCAGGCATGAAAAAGCCGGTTCCCCCCGTGGTGGAACCGGCTCAAAAACGGAGATCAGCGAATCTCGGCGGCCCAGAAGGTCTGCCAGTCGTCGAGGTTGTTGAGGTCGACCGCGCCGGGGTTGACACTGCCGTCATCGGGCAGACCGCAGGCGTCGAGGATGCCCTTGCGGACGTCGTCGCCATGGATGTAGCCGAGGATGCTTTGGTTGTGCTTGTAGAGGTCGGCCTGGGTCAGCTTGACGCCGGGGTAGGCTTTCACCCAGGCCTCGAGCTGCGGGTAGCTGGGCTTGGTCTGGATGAAGGTGAGGAAGTCGGCTTCGGCGATGCCGAGGGCGGCGAGGGTCATGCCGTCATAGCCCTTGCCGCAGCCGGGGTAGTCGGGGTGGAGCTTGCCGGCGGCGGCCAGCGAAGCCTTCTGCCAGAGGCGGGGGAGATGCAGCACACCGAGCGGGCCGGCGACGCCGGAGGAGATGAGGGGAACAATGGAGCTCATGATGGTTTGGAGGGATGGAAGTCGCCGCGGTGCGCGGCGACCATGGGATACGTCGGCATGGGCGCGCTTCGGTCAAGCAAGTTGCTCCGGCAGCCAGGGGGCGAACTCCGCCGGGATGCGCGCCTCGAACTGCAGCGGCTGATCGTGGATCGGATGATTGAGCGCGAGTTTCCAGGCATGCAGCATCAGCCGCGGCACCGCCACCTTCTGGCGCGAGACATGGCCGTAGATGGGGTCGCCAAGAATCGGATGGCCCAGCCCCTCCTTCATATGCACGCGGATCTGGTGGGTGCGACCGGTGAGCAGGCGGCAGCGGATCAGGGCGCAGCCCAGGTGCTCGCCGACCTGTTCCCATTCGGTGACCGCTTCCTTGCCGGCGCCGTCGTAGAGCACGGCCATGCGCTTGCGGTCGACCGGATGACGGCCGATGCGGTTCTCGATCCGGCCGGCGGGCTCGCGCGGCAGGCCGTTGATGGCCGCGAGGTAGATCTTGCTCAGGCGGCGCTCGCTGAAGGCCTCGGTGAGACGGCGGTGGGCGAGGTCGTTCTTGGCCACCACCATGCAGCCGCTGGTGTCCTTGTCGAGGCGATGGACAATGCCCGGCCGCAGTTCGCCACCGATGCCGCTGAGATCGTCGCAGTGGTGCAGCAGGGCGTTGACCAGGGTGCCGTCGGGATTGCCCGCCGCCGGGTGCACGACCAGTCCCGGCGGCTTGTCGAGCACCAGGATGTCGGCATCCTCAAACAACACCTCAAAGGGGATGTCCTGGGCGATCACCTGCACCGGGGCCGCCTCGGGAATGACCACGGCGATCGCATCGCCAACCTTCAAAGCCGCACTGGCCTTGGTCGGCCGGCCATTGAGGGTGATGTGTCCATCGCGGATGAGATCCTGAAGGCGCGAACGCGAGAGGTCGGTCAGCCGACCGGCGAGATGTTTGTCGAGACGCTGTCCGCTGTCTCCGGCTTCAATCCTCCACTCCACGGCACATAGTCGACATTCGAACAAATTAAGCAATCTGTAATTTCTGGCATTTTGAATGCGATGCGGTTAAGACCTGTCTGACTCCGCCTTGATTCCCGTTCCCGAGCAAACCTACCTCAGCACCTGTCCCGTCTGCCAAAACCAGATCGACGTGACGGCGCTGGAGCCATTCACCAAGCTGAAATGTCCGTTCTGCGGTCAGATGGTGCGGGTGCGGCGGAAGTTCGACCACTTCCTGATCCACCGGCAGATCGGTGAGGGCGGCATGAGCCGGGTGTTCGAGGCCGAGGACGAGACCCTGGGCCGGCGGGTGGCCCTGAAGATCCTCAATCCGCAGTATGGGCGCGACGCCGTGCGCGTCGAGCAGTTCCGCCAGGAGGCGTTGATCACCGCCAACGTCACCCATCCGAACGTCATCAAGCTGTACTCGGTGGGCTACGATCAGGGCTACTTCTACATCGCCATGGAGCTGGTCACCGGCGGCAGTCTCGAGCAGCGCATCCGCCGCGACGGCACCATCAAGGAGACCGAAGCCCTGCGCATCGGTCGCGAGGTGGCGGAGGGCCTGCGCGCCGCACAGCAGCAGGGCCTGATCCACCGCGACGTCAAGCCGGCCAACATCCTGTTCACCGAAACCGGCACGGCGAAGGTGGTGGACTTCGGCCTGGCGCTGTTTGCCGACCGCGGCCCGGACGCCAGTGGTGAGATCTGGGCGACGCCCTACTACGTGGCTCCGGAGAAGGTGCTCGACAATCGCGAGGACTACCGCAGCGACATCTTCAGCCTGGGCGCCAGCCTTTACCACGCCCTGACCGGGCGGCCGCCGCACAAGGTGGAGACCAACGACATTCAGGAACTGCGAAGGGTGAAATGCCGGCGCGTCGGCCTGGAGGACAGCGGCCTGCGGTTTGCCCCGCGCACCGTGCACGTGGTCAACCGCATGCTTGCCTTCCGGCCGCAGGAGCGCTGCGCCAACTACGACGAAACGGTGGAGGAACTGCGCCTGGCCGAGGGCCTGGTCGGCCAACCCGTCTACCGCTTCCGTCTTGCCACCCGCCGCGCGCGCTGGCTGGCCACCGGCGCGGCCGTTCTGGCAGTCGCCTTCCTTATCGGCTGGCTGGCGCGCAGCACCGGCGAGCGCACGGCCGTGGCGATCACCGACACCGACGAAACCACCCAGCGCAGTCTGACCGAAGAGGGCGTGTCGCTGAAGGCCGGGCGCAAAACCCTCGCCGAGCGATTTCTTCAGGCGCGCGAGCTCATGCTGCGCGGCGGCCGCTTTGCCGAGGCCGGTCATCAGTTCGAACAAATCATCGCCTCGGGCGAAGCCCGCCAGCCGACGCTGAATTGGGCGCGTTACAATGCCGCGCTTTGCCAAATCATCCTTGGCCGCAGGAGTGAGGCAGCAGCAACACTCGCTGCTCTTGCTGGCGACCCCGGTGAGGGCGGCAGTCTGGTCAGCCCCGAACTTGCCGATTTTTTCCGCGACCTGGGCGCCCTCATGGGCAAGGACCTGGGCCTCGGCAAGCCCGCGGATTCCACACGCCTGTCCAGTACACCGGAGGGCGTGCTGGGTCGCCTGCTTCAGGGCCTGGCGGAGTGGCATCTCGGAGATCCCCGCCTTGGCGCCGCATGGCTGAAACAGGCAGCGGCGGACCTGCGCGAGCAAGGCGCCGGCCTGCCGGAATGGGTGCCGTCCTACGCCGGCCTGCTGCCTGATTACGAGACGGACATTGCCCTGCTCGAACAGCTGAATGACGGACCCGCAGCGGACACAGCCGAAGCCTGCAGGACGGCCCTCGACAACTTGCGCAGCCTGCGCGCCAAGCTGCGCACCAAGGGGCGCTGGCCCCCCCTGCTGGAGGAGCGTGAGAAGGAATTGCGCCGCGACATGGCACGCCTGCGCATGGAGGAGCAGCGCCGCGAGATGGTCGCCGCCACCGAATTGCGCAACAAGGAACTGACCCAGCTTGCCGAACTGACGGCCGCCCTGCCCTCGCTTGCCCAGGGGTACGACTATGCACGCGTCGTCGCCCTGCTGCGCGACATCCGCTTTCAATCACCGGAAGTGCAGGCAGCCCTCGAGGGCAAACTCTACCTCTATGAGCAGGCGCAGTCCTTCCTGGAGCAATGGTTCGCCGACATCGCCGCCCAAGGCTGGCAGGGCCGTCTGCAGCGCACCGAGGGCGGTTCCCTCGAAGGCCGCATCACCACCGCCAACCTTGAGCAGGTGACGGTCAGCCTGGAACGCGGCGTCGTGCCGCTGCCCATGGAGAGCCTGGCGCCGGAAACCCTGCTGGAATCGGCCCAGGCTTTTGCCGCACAGACCACGGACAGCGCCGATTTTTACAGCCGCCAGGAACGCATCGCCGTGTTTGCCCGCGTCGTCGGCCTGCACAGCCTGTCGGCAACCGTGGCCGCCCAGCTCATGGAAGAACACCGAGGCTTTCGTCAGCGCTGGATGAAGGTGGTGCAGTGACCCCGGCCAACACGGGCACACCGGCGGCCTGCAGAAAACCCGCCACCGGCCCCGCCAGCTCGACGGACGACGGCTCGCCAGCCGGCAGCCGTGCCACGGCAAGCTGCCACTCCAGCCGCAGGTACTCAGCCGTCGTTGCGGCAAGGCCAATCTGGAAGCAGTCGGCCACCGCCGCCCAGGCCGCCAAAAAATGCCCGGGTGTCCGACCCGCCTGCCAGGCAGCACGATAGCGCCCCAGCCTGCCGAGATGACGGGCGCCCTGCAGGCGTTCGAGCAGCAGTCGACCCGCCGCGAGGCTACGCGCCGCCTCCTCATCCGGAAAGTCGAGCGCAGCATCCGCCGACACCAGCGCCTCGGCGCTCTGGGCAGCGGCCTGCCAGACCCGTCCGAAGCGCGGTGCCAATCGCCCGGGCAGATCGGTCTGGCTGAAGTCACGCCATTGCGCTGACAGCGCAGCGCGTGCTGCACCGGCGCGCGGATAGAGTCCGGCGCCGGCCGGTGGGGCAAAGACGAAGTGCAGGGCGTCGAGCCGGTGCCGATGACCGGCAAACAGCGGCTGCAGCCAGTCGAGGCCGCGCGCCCAGCCAACCAGCGCCTCCAGCGCGTCCTCATGGGCGTCCGCCAGCACGGTCACCGGCAGCCGCGACAGCGGTGCGCCCCCCGCCGCGTGGCGGGGGGTGTTGTCATCCATGCGTTGCAAGATGCGGAACATGCCGCGACATAAGAGCACGCCGCGCGCCGCGCGCGACTCCGAAAGTTTGCATGAATTCCGCCTCCCCGCTTGACACCGCCGCGCCGCGCTACCAGTGCATGCGCTGCGGCAACTGCTGCCGCTGGCCCGGCGACGTCAACATCACCGCTGCCGAAGCCACCGCGATTGCCGCCTTTCTGGGCATGCCCGAGCAGACCTTCATTGAGGACTGCACGCGGCTGAACGCCAACCGCACCGGCCTGTCGATCATCGACAAACCCGACGGCAGCTGCCTCTTCCTCGATGGCGTCAACACCTGCCGCATCCAGACGGTCAAACCCGTCCAGTGTGCCGGCTTCCCCAATACCTGGAATTTCCCCGGCTGGCGCGAGCAGTGCGAGGCGGTTGAGATTTGAGACACCTGTGCAATCCGGCGTTGCATTCGCCCTGCCCTGTGACAGTACGCGGCGCCCATGCACATCACCCTCGCCGAACTCGCCCAACTCTTGGAAGGCTCCCTGCTCGCAGGTGACCCCGCGTTCGCCGTGACCGGCTTCGCCTCGCTCAAGGAGGCGCAGCCTGGAGATCTCAGCTTCTTCTACGACAGCCGCTACCGCGAGCGCCTGGACAAGACCCGCGCCTCCGCCGTGCTGGTCCCGCGAGACGGCACGCTGCCGCCGGCCGGCGTTGCCGCGATCGCCGTTGACGACCCCTCACGCGCCTTCGAAAGGGTGGTCGACACCTACGGCTTCCATCCGGCACCCTTTGAAGCCGGCATTCATCCAAGCGCGGTCGTGCATGCTTCGGTTCAATGCGATCCGACCAGGGTTTCCATCGGTGCCAATGCGGTCGTCGAGGCCGGGGTCACACTGGCCGAAGGCGTCGAGGTCGGTGCCGGCTGCTACGTCGGCCGCGATGTCGTCATCGGCCGCGACAGCAAGCTCTTCGCCAACGTCACCGTACATGAGGCCTGCGAAATCGGCGAGCGCGTGATCCTGCACTCCGGTGTCGTCGTCGGTGCCGACGGCTTCGGCTACGAGTTCGACCAGGGGCGCCACCGCAAGGTACGCCAGGCAGGCATCGTCCAGATCGACAACGACGTCGAGGTCGGCGCCGGCACGATGATCGACCGCGCGCGCTTTGGCCGCACCTGGATCGGCGCGGGCACCAAGATCGACAACCTCGTCCAGATCGGCCACAACGTCGTCATCGGCCGTCATTGCATCATCGTCGCCTGCACGGCCATCGCCGGCAGCGCGGTCATCGGCGATTATGTGGTCATCGCCGCCCAGTGCGGCGTGGCCGGCCACGTCAACATCGGCCCGCAGGTCACCCTGGGTGCGCGCAGCGGCGTCACCAAGGACCTGCCGCCCGGCCCGGCCACCTACATGGGCTTCCCGGCCATGCCGGTCATGGATGAGCGCCGTCGGTTGGCCAGCATCAACCGCATTCCGAGCCTGGCTGCGCGGGTGCGTGAACTGGAGAAGCGACCGGAACCGCCGGCTCCCTGAGCCGCGACCTTCAGCCGCGGATCGGCGGCCCGTACCAGACGTAACACATCAGGTACACGAGGATGCCGGTGACCGACACATAGATCCAGATCGGCACCGTCCATTTGGCCATGCGCTTGTGACGGTCAAAGCGATGGCGCAGCGCAGGGATGACCGTCATGAAAATCATCGGCAGGTTGAGCACCGCCAGCGGGATGTGACTGAACAGCAGCAGGAAGTACACCGTGCGCACCGTGCCGCTGCCGGCAAAACGGACATGCCCGGCCTGGTAGTGATAGACCAGGTAGCAGCCGAGGAAGGCGGCGGAAAACAGCAGGGCGACGGCCATGCTGGCGATGTGGGCCTTGCGCTGGCCGATCTTGATCATGACCAGCCCCAGCAGCAGGTGCACGAGGGCGCAGGCGTTAAACAGGGTGTACAGCTTGGGCAGGTCGTAAACGGTCATGGCTGGGCGGCGGCATTCTCCTTGAGCAGAAAATCGAGGTCCTTGCGAATCTGCGCATCCCAGTACTTCTGGAACTCGGGATCGGCATTCATCAGGTCGTAGAGCGAACCGCGCAGATGGCCCTTGGCATCGACCAGCGCCACGCGCAGGTCGTGCACATACTTGTCGTCGGGCGACAGCCGTTCGGCCTCGGGCAGGTCCTGCACCGGACGAAACTTGAAGTACTGGGTCATGTAGCGGCGCACCTCGTCGCGGTTGCCGTTGACGAACCACCAGTTGGCGTCGTCGGCGATGCCGATGCCGCGGGCAAAGTTCTGCATCATCTCCGGTGTGTCCTCGGGATCGAGGGTGAAGGAGAGGAAGTGGATGTCAGGATTGCCCTTGTACTGCTCCTGGAGCTGCTTGAGCTTGGCGATGACGCCGGCGCAGCCGCGCGGGCAGCGGGTGTACACCCAGGAGGCGAGCAGGATCTTGCCGCGCAACTCCTCCAGGTGGACCTTGCGGCCGTCGCGCTCGGTCAGTTCCATGTCGCGCTCCAGACGACCGAGGTAGGCGGGGCGGTCCTTATCCTCGCTGCGCTGCTTCTCCTGAAGAAAGACAAGGTAATTGTAATAGATCACCACGCCGAGCGCCATCATGACGACGGGGATCCAGATGGCGAGCGGGTTGAAGCGGGGCTTGGGGTCAGACATGGCGGCTGGGGGAAGCGGCACAAAACGATACGCCGCGCGGAAGGCCAATGAAAAGTTTTCCTCGCCGAGCGCCCCGCGGCCTCAGGCGCCGCGCAGCTTGGAGACGTCGTACAGGCTCATCATCGCAGCCAGCACCTCCTCACGCCGCCCCTCCTTGAGGGCGTCAAAGGTGGTGTGATTGCCGGGTTCAAATTTGAAGTGGCCGCTGCGGGTGCGCCGCAGATCGGTGAGGTGGGCACCACACCCGAGCTTCTGACCGATGTCGTGGGCGTAGGTGCGCACGTAGAAACCCTTGCTGCAGACGACCCGAAAATCGACATCGGGCAGCTCAATGCGCTGGATCTGGGCGTCGTAGACACGCACGAAGCGCGGCTTGCGCTCGACCTCCTTGCCCTGTCGGGCGAGTTTGTACAGTGGCACGCCATCGATCTTGACCGCGCTGACCATGGGTGGGGTCTGGTAGAAATCGCCGCGGAAGGCATCGAAGGCGGCACGGACGTCATCGTCGCCAAAGGCCGGCACCGGCTTCTCCTCAAGCACCTCGCCCTCGCGATCCTGGGTGCTGGTGGTGACGCCGAGGCGCAGGCTGCCGGTGTATTCCTTGTCCTCGCTCATCAGCAGATCCTGCAGCTTGGTGCCGGTGCCAATGACCAGGATCAGCATGCCGGTCGCCATCGGGTCGAGCGTACCACAGTGGCCGATTTTTTTCGTGCGCAGGCAGCGTCGGGCGACCGCCACGACATCGTGGCTGGTCATGTCGGGGCCCTTGTCGACGAGGAGGACGCCGTTAAGAGAGTCTTCGGACTTCATGTTCGAGTGCGGTCAAAAAGGTTTCAGAGGCGGCCGGCAGCGGTCCCGGCAGGCGGGCACCGGCAGCCATGCGGTGGCCGCCACCGCCGAAGCGGGCGCAGACGGCCGAGACGTCGAGACGGGCATCCTTGGAGCGGGCACTGACACGCACCTTGCCATCGGGCAGCTCCTCAAAAATCACGGCGCTGACGACGCTGTCGATCATGCGCAGGGTGTCGATCAGTCCCTCGGTATCGCCGGGACGGACCTCGACGCGCTGCTGCAGTTCCTGGCTGAGCTGCCAGCTGGCGATGCGGTCACCGGCGCGGAAGGCCATGTCGTTGAGCATGGCGCGCTGAAGTTCAAGACGCCGGCGCGGGAAGGTGTGATAGAGGAGCTGCGACAGCCGGGCGATGTCGAGTCCGGCACGGATCATCTCGCCAGCGATCTCGTGGCTGCGGGCGGTGGTGCAGGCAAACTGGAAGGACCCGGTGTCGGTGCTGATCGCGGCAAAGAGGTTCTGGCGAACGCCGTCATCCATGGGCAGGCCATTCTGCGTGAGCAGTTCGTAGACGATCTGGCCGGTCGCCGGCTGGTCGCCATCGACATGATTGTGATGACCGTAGCGCGGGTTGGTCGGATGATGATCGATGTTGACCAGCACGGGCGCGCGGCTGAAGGCTTCGACACAGCCGGCACCGATGCGCTCGTGGGTGGCGGTGTCGAGAGCAACGGCCAGATCAAGATCCAGTGGTCCGCGGGGCTGTTGGACGCTGTCGGCACCGGGCAGGAAGGCAAGGTTTTCCGGCACGCCATCCTCGAGCAGCGGCACAACGGTTTTGCCGAGCGCGCGCAGGCTGAGGGCGAGTCCGAGCACGGAACCGACGGCATCGCCATCGGGGCGGATGTGCGAGGCGAGGCCGATGCGCTGGGCACCGCGCAAGAGGTCGGCGATTTCGGATAGCGGGGTCATGATCAGGGTCGGAGAGTCGTTCAACGTGCCCGTCCGGCGGACGGGAGGACCACGGAGGCAGGGGGCCGGCGACGGAATCAGCAGCCTTCAGACGGTGGTTCTGCCGCGGGCGGAGGCAGGTTGTCGATGGCGTTGAGGATGCGCACACCGCGCTCGACCGATTTGTCGAGGCGGAACAGCAGCTGGGGGGAGCTGCGCATGACGACGCGTTTGTAGAGCGACTTCTGGATGGCGCCACGCGCCTTGTTGAGCTGCTCGACGATGCCCTCCTGCCGGTTTTCCGGACCGAGGATGCCGACATAGATGAAGCACTGCTTGAGATCGATGGTCGGCACGGCGTCGTGCACGGTGACGATGCAATCCTTGAAGCTGTAATCCTTTTCGAGGATCATGCTCAGCTCGCGCTTGATGAGCTCGGCGACTCGCTGGAGGCGAAGGGACATGATTGGAGGGGAGGGCGTGGAGCGCGCCGCGGCAGGGCCCGCGGCGCTGCAGGTCAGAGGGTCTGCTGAATCTTCTCCAGTTCGTAGCACTCGATGATGTCACCTTCCTCGTAGTCGCTGAAGCCATGCAGCTTGATGCCGCATTCAAGGCCGTTGCGGACCTCTGGCACCTCGTCCTGGAAGCGGCGCAGCGTCTCGATCGACCCGTCATAAACAGGCTGGCCGTCACGCAGCACGCGGGCGCGCTGCTTGCGGTCGATGCGGCCGTCGATGACGAGCGAGCCACCGACGTAGCCGCGGTGGACCTTGAACACCTGCTTGACCTTGGCATGACCCAGAACTTTCTCGCGGGTAAGCATGTCGAGCAGGCCGGTCATGGCCTCCTTCACCTGGTCAACCAACTCGTAAATGATCGAGTACAGCTTGATCTGCACACCCTCGCTCTTGGCGCGGGTGAGTGCCTTGTTCTCGACCTTGACGTTGAAGCCGATGACAATGGCATCCGAGGCACTGGCGAGCAGGACATCGGACTCGGTGACGGGACCGACGTCGGAATGCAGGATCTCCTGATTGATCTTGTCGCTCTTGATTTCCTTGAGGGCGCCGAGGATGGCCTCGACAGAGCCCTGGGCATCGGCCTTGAGGACGATCTTGAGCGACTTCTTGTTGCCCTCCTCGATGGAGGCAAAGAGGTGTTCCAGGGTGGAGCGACGGGTGCTGGCGAGCTTCTTTTGGCGGCCCTCCTCGTGGCGTTCCTCACTGAGTTTCTTGGCCGTGCGCTCGCTATCCATGACCACGAGTTCATCGCCGACGTGCGGCATGTCGCTAAAACCGATGACCTCGACGGGCATGCCCGGCTTGACCGCCTTGATGCTCTCGCCGCGGTCGTTGATGAGGGCGCGGGTCTTGCCCCAGTGCGGGCCGCAGATGAAGGGCTGGCCGGGCTTGAGGGTGCCCTGGCGGATGATCACAGTGGCGACAGGCCCCTTGCCGGGAACCATCGACGACTCGATGACCGTGGCGCGCGGCGGCGCCTTGGGATCGGACTTGAGTTCGAGCACCTCGGCCTGCAGCGCCATGGTCTCCAGCAGACTGTCGATGCCGAGGCCCGTCTTGGCCGAGACCTCCATGCACTCGATCTCGCCACCCCAGTCGACGGGCGCGAGACCGATGTCCTGAAGCTGGGACTTGACGCGCAGGACGTTGGCCGCGGGCAGGTCGCACTTGTTGATGGCGACCATCAGCGTGACGCCGGCGGCCTTGGCGTGGTTGAGCGCCTCGCGCGTCTGCGGCATGATGCCATCGTCGGCGGCAATGATGAGCACGACAATGTCGGTGACATGCGCACCGCGGGCGCGCATCGCCGAGAAGGCGGCGTGACCGGGAGTGTCGATGAAGGTGATCGGCTTGCCATCGTGGAAGACGCTGTAGGCGCCGATGTGCTGGGTGATGCCGCCAGCCTCGCCGGAAACAACCTGGGTCTTGCGAATGGCGTCGAGCAGGGAGGTCTTGCCGTGGTCGACGTGGCCCATGAAGGTGATGATCGGGGCGCGCAGTTCAAGCTTGTCGACCTCGACCTCCTCAATCGCCACGGGCTCCGGCTCGACGATGACTTCCTCGACCTTGTGGATGCCCTCGCCCTTCGCGCGCTTCTCGCGCTCCAGGCGGAAGCCGTGCTTCTCGCAAATTTTCTCGGCAACCTCGATGTCAATGGACTTCTCGGCGTTGGCGACAAACACCTTCAGGGTGATCAGGTCGGAAATGATTTTGAAGGGCTTCAGGCCCATCCTTTCCGCCAGTTCCTTCACGGCAATGGTCGTCGCCTTGATGTGAATGATCTTCTCACCAGCCTCATTGATTTCGAATTCCTGCACCGCCTCGGCTGCGGGCGGGGGAGGCTCGACAGGCACGACCACCGGTGCGGCGACCGGTCCTGCGGCAATGGGCCCGGGCTCCTTGAGCCTGGAGATCGGCGGCAGGGCGTTGCCGGCGGGCGCGCCCGGACGACGCCGCACCTTCGGCTTGTCATCCTCTTCAAAGAGGTTGAGCGCCTCTTTTTTCTGGTCATCGACCGTTTTCTTCGGCACCTCGGCCTGCTTCGCTTCAACGGCGGGAGCAGCAGCCGGCCTGGCTCCCAGCGCGGGCAACACGGCAGGTCCATCCTTGCGTGCGACGCGCTTCTTCGGCTTTTCCTTCTCCTCGATCAGGGAGAGCACTTGTTTGTCCGCCTTTTTGCGGGACTTGCTCTCGGCAGCTTCCACGACCTCCTCAGCAGGAGCTTCGGGGGTGGGCTGACTGGCTTTCGAGGATGAGGATCGGCTGGGCATGAGAAGCGTGGGACGGGCGAACGGCGGGGGCGGCGGTCAGGCGGGGTTGACAAAAAACTGGCGTGGAGGGCAGGCTCATGGCTGCTCTCCCTTGGGGGTGTAGGACTGGATGCGTTCGAACACCTGGGCGGCGAGCTGGCCGTCGCCCTGAAGAGCGTCGGTGATGTCCTCGAGTTCGACCTGCATGAGCATGCCGAGGTCGCCGAGACCGCCCTGAATGAGCTTGCGGGCGGTGTCCAGATTGATGCCGAGGGCGCTTTCGAGATCGTGCGCAGCGGTGTCCATCTGGCCTTCAAAAACTTCGGCAGCGTGCTCGTCGCGCTCAATATTGAGCTCCATGCCGACAAGGCGCGAGGTCAGGCGGGCATTCTGCCCGCGGCGGCCGATGGCCTTCGACAGTTCCTCGTCACTCACCGTCAGGCGGGCGGAACTGCGGTCGGGCGCGACCTGGATGCTGAGCACCTTGATCGGCTTGAGCGCCTCGCGAATGAAGGTCGCCGGATCAGCGTGCCAGCGGATGATGTCGACCTTCTCGTTGTTGAGTTCGCGGACGATGTTCTTGACGCGCGCACCGCGCATGCCAACGCAGGCACCGACCGGGTCCACCTTGTCGTCCGCGCTGTGCACGGCGACCTTGGTGCGGTAGCCGGCCTCGCGGGCGATGCTGGCGATCTCGACCGTGCGGTCGGCGATCTCGCTGACCTCAAACTCAAACAAACGACGGACGAAATTCACGTGGGCGCGAGAAAGGATGATCTCGGGCCCGCGGGCACCCTCCTTTTCCACCGCCTTGACATAGAAGCGCATGCGGTCGCCCGGGGTGTAATCCTCGGTCGTCACGCGTTCCTTGGACGGCATGATGCCCTCAAACTTGCCGAGGTCGACGACAACGTCGGACTTGTCGAAGCGGCGGATGACACCGCTGACGACGTCACCGGTGCGGTCCTTGAACTCGTCGTACAGGTTTTCCTTCTCGGCCATGCGCAGGCGCTGCAGCATGGTCTGCTTGGCCGTCTGGGCGGCGATGCGGCCCATGTTCTTCGGCGTCACTTCAAGGTCGATCTCATCGCCGGCCTGGGCGTCCTTCTTGACCTTGCGCGCCTTTTCGAGCGGGATCTCCTCCCAGGGATTGCTGACCGTCTCGACGGCGACGAGCCTGGCCCAAGCCTTGATTGTGCCCTTGTCGGGATCAATGACAATGCGCAACTCACGCGCGGGGCCAATGCTCTTCTTCGAGGCTGCGAGAAGAGCCTGCTGCAGGGCCTCGACCATCTTGTCGCGGTCGATGCCTTTCTCCTTCTCGTAGTAGTCGAATAATGCTTTGAGTTCGCTGATCATAAATGAAAGCCGTGTCCAGACAAAAAAGGAGCGGGGTCACCCCCACTCCTGCCAAAAAAGCCGTTCCTCGTCCGGTTAAGGAAGCTTCAATTTAAAACGTCACGGCCTTTCGGCAAGCTGAAAAACCATTTTATGGAAAAACCCCCTAGTCGCGCCCAGCCTTCCCAAAACGCAGCGCGAGGGCGACGATGACGGCCCCCACCAGGTTGGCAACGAGATCCCAGCCGGTGTTTTCATACCCTCCCACATTGGTGTCGGGCAAACTCAGCACGGCAGCAAACTCGACGACTTCATTGAGGGCGCCGAAGCCCATGCCGGCGGCAGCGCAGAGCGTGAGCAGGCCGGCGCTGGGCGACGGTCGCACCCCAAACCGGCGGGCCAGGCTGGTACTGAGGGCGTGCCAGCAAAGCCAGGTGGTGACACCAAAACCATAGGCATGCACCACCTGGTCAAATTTCAGCCGTTCCGGCACCAGCCACAGACTGTAAAGAACCGCGTGCCGCCCCTCATGCGGCAGCCCCTCTGGCAACGGCAGCAAACCACCCGCCATGTGCATCAGGCCCCAAATGGAAAAGGCCCAGAGCAATGGCGTCGTCAGACCAACCGCGCGATGCACCGCCATCATGACGCCGATCAGCACCAGCATGATGACAATGTAGAAGACGAACTCGCGATTGGCCTGCAGCAACGATCCTGCAACAGCGGCCCCCATGTAGGAGCCGGTGAACAGGAACACGGGCAGCAGGCGCGGGGATTCGGGCTTCATGAACGCATCTCATCAGACTTGCCGGCCTTTGTCGAGCCACGAGTCAGGGCACGCGCCTCGCGACGAAAAGTCCGGACATCCGCCGACGCCGGGCCATACCGTCCCTCGGCATAGCGAAGTGCGAGGGCCAGCACCTCGGGGCGACCGGGCGCGGCACGGCCGGCGTATGCCAACGGCCCCTCGCCGGCCCGCCGGGGTGGCAGTCCCTGCTGCTCCAGCCGGCCGCAGATCTCGCGCCAGGCACGCGCCCAAGGATCCGGATCACGCCCGGGGCGACGCAGCCAGAGGTGCAGTCCGAACAACGCCGCGGCAAGACCGCCGAGACTCAGGCCGAGCAGGAGTTCACGGCGCAGCCCGCTGGTCAAACCGAGCCAGCTCAACCACTCCAACTGCGCCTCCTCGTCAAAACTGACCACGGTGTTGTACCACTGGAAGTTGAGATGATCCCAGAACAGCCGAAACTGCTGCAGGCCGCGCCCCCAGAAGCTGCTGCGGAAACGCTCCAGCGCCGCTTCATCGCCGAGCAGATAACTCTCCAAATCAAGATCCCCACGCGCAGGCGCCGCCGAAACCGTCGGATCCACCCGCGTCCAACCGGAGCCCTCCAGCCAAACCTCGGTCCAGGCATGGGCATCCGACTGCCGCACGATCATGTAACCTCCACGCTCCGAGTACTCGCCACCGAGGTAGCCCATGACAATGCGTGAAGGCACTCCGGCCAGGCGCATCAGCGTGGCAAAAGCGGCGCTGAAGTGCTCGCAAAAGCCGGTGCGCCGACGCAGGAGAAAATCCTCAAGCGCCGTCGGCCCGAGATAGGTGCCGGGTTCGAGCGTGTATTGAAAGCCCTCGGTCGCAAAGTAGCGCAGGGCCGCCTGCACGATTTGCTCCGACCCGGCGGATTCACGCCGCCAGCCCTCGGCCAACTCGCGCAGCGAGTCCGGCAGGCGCGCCGGCAACTGCAGGGCCGCCTGCTGACGCGACACCGGCAGCGGTTCCAGCTCAAGCTGCGGCCGGGAAACCACCTCAAAGCGGCGGGCACTGCGCACCGGTTCGCTGGCGCCAAGGGTGCGATCCGCATAGAGGCCCGGCGTTTCAACGCCTTCGCGAGCCCACACCGGCTGATCCAGAGCAGGCAGCCAGAGCTGTCCATGCGGTTCCAGCGTCACCGACTGGCGAATGTCGCCCGGCTGCCGGTCGCGCCGGTGCTCGGTGTAGGCGAAAACCGGGCCGCGACGCCAGCTCAGGCCGTTGCACTCCCAGAGCACCACGCAGCGCCAGTAGAGCTGCTGACGCACGGGCGGCGCGGCATCGGGGAAGCGCACGCGGAAGGCGGTCTCGCCGCTCTTTGCCACCTGCGAGACACGGCCAGGCTCGAGCGACACCGGCACCCCGGTCTGGCTGAGCTGGCCGGTGCCCATGCGCGCCAGCGTGTCGAGGCTCAGGCGCGGAAAGACCAGGAAGAGCAGCAGGGTTGGCACAGCCGCTTGGGCCAAGAGACGCGCCCCGAGGCGCAGAGCCCCAGTCGCTGCCGAAGCATCGCGGCGCATCCAGATCATGCCCACCGCCACCGTCGCGTAAAGGGTCAGCATGCCCAGCGTGCGACCAATGCCCTGATCGGTCAGCAGGCCGCACAGGCAGAGGAACCAGCCGATCATGGCAATGATCTGGAAATCGTGCGGCGTGCGCGATTCCAGCAACTTGGCGCCAAGCAGCACCAGCAAAACAGCAACCCCGGCCTCCATGCCCCAGGCTCCGCCCGTCGTCAGATGCACCAGCACCAACCCGCCGACCAGAACCACCAGCGGCCAGAAGCGCACCACCGGCAGCCACTGCCACCGCGCCGCCTGAAAGCCACCGCCGTAGCGCGCCGGCGGTGCTTCGCCACGCGCAAGCAGAAGTCGCCACCCCAGACAGACCGCCAGCAGCAGCACGCTGACTGGAGCGACAAAATCCAGCAGCACCAAGGCCGCCAGCAGGATCGCTGCGCCCAGCAAGACCTGTGGCGCCGTTGGCACTCGCCGGACGTGTTCGGCGCTGGGCGGCGGCTTGACGCGTTTGCGCCCGGCTTGGACGGCGGCGCCGGCCGGATGCAGTTCCGCCAGCGCCGTCAGGGCACGTTCGGCGTGCGCGGGACCCGAGCCGGCGGGAATTTCACGACCGGGCAGCGACACACGCCAGGTCAAACCCAGGCGCTCCGCCTCCTCAATCCAACGGGCGATCTGACCGGGGCGCTCCGCCTCCGGCAATGGCAGCGCCTGCCAGTCAAAATGACGCTGACCACCGCCCCCCGCCCAGGTCTTCACCAGCAGCGGCCGGCCACGCGCCAGGGCGCGCCAGTCGACCCGGCGCAGGGAGTCGCCAGGTCGCCACTCACGCACGCCGGCAAAGTCCTCGCCCTCGGCGCCAGCGGCCGCCGCGCCGGCAGTCGTCGCGGCTCCGCCCCCGGGCTCGGGGGCCGGCAGCGGCAGGCTGCCGACAGGCGCCGGCGGGCGTGGCTGCTGCAGCAGCACCTGCAGTTCGCGGCGCGCTTGAAACAACCCGAGCGGGTGGGCACTGCGCAGGAACAGCCGCAGGGGCACGCCCTGCGAAGGCAGACGCAAATCCAACTGGGTCGCCGCGCCGCGGCCCGCCATCTCCAGCCACTGGCCTCCGCTGGCGCCCGCCAGCATGAGTTCGATGCCATGGTGGGAGAGCCCATCGGTCGCGATCAATTCCACCGGCAACACCTCCCCTTCCCCACCGCGACGCACCAAGCCGCAGCGCAGCTCGAGACCGCGCAGGTTGGCACGCGCATGCAGCCAGCTGACAGCGCCAAGCACAAAGGTGAGGAAGGCGAGCAGGTAGGCAGCACCATTCGACTGCACCGCACCGGCATACAGCATCGCCGCACACAGACCGAGCCAGGAAAAGGTGTGCGGCGTCGGCCGCAGGCGGGTGCGATCCACCGCCAACCGCCGGTCGCTCTGCTCTGGGGCGGACGCGCTCATGGCCGTGTCAGGGCACCGGAGTCTCTTCCAGCAGTCGGGCCACCTCGACGACGCCGCCGGCCAGGCGATGCCCCATCACGGCCGGAGCAACCGCCTGCACGTCCTCGGGCAACACCATGGGTCGCCCCTGCCCCAGCGCCCAAGCACGCGCGGCGGCAAGCAGTGCCAGACCGCCGCGGGGCGACAGCCCATGCCCCTGCACGCGGGTGGCCGCCAGCAGATCCTGCACGTAATCCAGCAGGGCCGGGGCGGCAAAGACCCGGCGCGCGCGCTCCTGCATCTCGCGCAGGGCGGCCCAGGGCAGGATCTCCGCTTGGGCACGCAAGATTTCACGACGGTCCTGCCCCTGCAGGATGGCGCGTTCGGCCTCGCGATCCGGCACGCCGAGCGCCAGGCGCATCAGGAAGCGGTCGAGCTGCGATTCCGGCAGCATGAAGGTGCCGATCTGTGTCGACGGATTCTGCGTGGCGATGACAAAAAAGGGCGTCGGCAGGGCGTGGGTGATGCCGTCGCAGGTGACCTTGCCCTCCTCCATCGCCTCCAGCAGCGCAGACTGGGTCTTCGGCGTTGCCCGGTTGATTTCGTCGGCCAGCAGCACCTGGGCGAACACCGGCCCCTGGTGGAACACAAAACCGCCGGAGGCACGGTCAAAAATGTTCGCGCCAAGCAGGTCGGCCGGCAACAGGTCGCTGGTGAACTGGGCGCGGCGGAACTGCAGACCGAGCGCCTGGGCGAGCGCCTGAGAGAGCAGGGTCTTACCGACCCCCGGCTGGTCTTCAAACAGCAGGTGCCCGCGCGCGAGCAGGCAGGTCACCGCCAGGCGGATGACCGGTTCCTTGCCAAGGATGATCTGCGCCAAGCCTCCGATGAGGGCGTCGAGCTGGCGGGCATCCGCCTCGGCCTGGGCGGCGGTGACGGTTTGGTCGGCGGGATGAACGGGGCGGGCGGACACAGGCAAGAGGGATTTGCCGGAGTCTGCCCCGGAAGCAACGCCACGGGCAAGCACGAAATCCCCGGCGCAATCAGAGTTACGGCGCCAGCAGTCCCTGCGCGCGCAGAAATGCATCCGACTTGCGCAGGGTGTCGTCGAACAGTGCCTTGTCGAACATCAGGTAGCCGTGCACGCCGCCCTCGTGGACATCGAGCTCACAGCGGTTGCCCGCCCGGTGCATCGCCTCTTGAAAGGCCTTGGCACCGGCAAAGGGCGTGACCGTGTCGCCCGTGCCATGGAAAACCAGCGTTGGCGGCAGCCCCGGGCGCACCCGGTGCAGGGGCGACAGCTCGCGCCAGCGCTCGCCGACCTTGGCCTGGCCATAGCCCTCGGCGGAGGTGTCGATGACCGGGAACAACAACACGAGCGCCGCCGGTGTCACCCCGCCCTCTTCACCCGCCTCGTTGACCTCGTCGAACAGCGCCGTCGCTGCCGCCAGATGCCCGCCGGCCGAACCACCGCTGACAACAATCCTCGCGGGATCGATGCCCAGCTCACCGGCCTGATCGCGCAGGTAGCGCATGGCGCTGCGCACATCCTTGACGCAGTCGAAGACACCGACGCCGGCCTTCAGGTTGTAAAGACGGTACTGCAGACTGATGCCAACCCAACCCTGGCGTGCGTAGTGGGCGGCAAAGGGATACATGCGCGGCGGTGCCCCGCCGGCCCAGCCACCGCCGTGGATCGTCAGAAAGCAGGCGCGACGGTCACCGGAACGACGTCCCTCCGGTTCAAACACATGCATCTCCAGGGCGCGTTCACCGACCTGCTTGTAGACGAGCCTGCGCGACGGCGTCAGCGCCGCCGCCAGTTGATCGACCGGATCCTTCGCCTTGGCGGCGGACTGGGCATGGAGCGGCGGCGCGAGGGTCAACAGAGCAAGCAGAAGCAAGAAACGCATGTCTGCAATCAACGCCCGTCACGCGGATTTTTTCACCGTCACTGAACCTTTTGCATCGAAAGACCCACATCGAAACTGCTAGGCTGCACCGCAGCCGGCCGAACGCCCGAACGCCGCGTGGACACCACGGACCATCCGCCCTTTTTGGAGCGCCTCTTCACCGAGAGCGCCGCCGACCTCGCACGCTACTTTGCGCGCCGGCATGCCGGCGCGGAGACGGTGCAGGATCTCGTTCAGGAAACCTTCCTGGAGATGGCGCGCGGCCTGCGCGACGGCCGCACGCCGAAATGCGCGCGCGGCTACCTGTTCGGCATCGCCCGCCACCTGAGCCAGGCCGTCTGGTCGCGCAACGCCCGCGAGCGCACCGTGCCGTTCGATGCCGCCGCCACCGAGGTGCCCGCACCGGCACGCGACCTGCGCGTCGAGGCCGCCCGCGAAACCATCGCCACCCTGCCACCCCTGCAGCGCGAGATTCTCGACCTGCGCTTCGCCCAGTCCCTTTCCTACGCCGAGATCGCCGAAGCCCTGGGCATCCCGCTCGGCACCGTACGTTCCCGACTCCATCACGCCGTCGCCGCCGTGCGCGAACGACTGCACCACGAAACCGCCGATTGACCGCCATGAAACCCGAGTCCCTGCACGCCCTGCTCATCGACCGCCACTTCGGCGAGCTTTCGCCCGAAGCCGCGGAACTGCTGGAGCATCATCTCGCCACCCACGCCACGGCACGTGCCGAGGCCGAGCGCCTGCTCGACACGCTGAGCACCGCGCAGGCCGCCGTACTGCAGCACCCGGAACTGGCGCGTGTGCCCGCCACGACACCGACGCGGCACACACCCCGAGCGCGCTGGACCCAATGGCTGGCCCGCGCGGCCGCCCTCGTCGCCCTCGTTGGCCTCGCCGGTACGGGTGGCTACCTCGCGGGCCGCGGCAATCCACCGCCTCCGGTCGCCGCCAGCACACCGCGCACAGGCAGCCCCTGGGCCAAATACCGCATGTCCTTCGATCCCGCCGGGGCAGGCATCCAGGTCCTGCGCATCGACACCGCCTCACAATCCACCCCCTCCCTGCGATGAAACTCCACCGCTGGCTGCTGCTGCCCCTGCTGCTTCTGGCGGGCTGCTTCCCCGAAGAACGGGCCTGGTGGTCGCCCCAGGGGGATCGCGCCCTGATCCGCCTCGCCGACGGCCTGCATCTGACCACCGCCGACGGCCAACTCGGTGCTGCCCTGGATGGGACTGCCGAGGCGCAATCGGTGAGTTGGCTGGGTGACGGCAGTGGCTTTGTGGTGCTGCGCACACGTGTCGTATCGCGCTGGGAGGAGGCGCGTGCGCTGCTGCAGGCGAAGGAGGTGCAGGCGGTCGAAGCCCTGCTGCCCCTGATACAACCTCTGCTGGAGGCGGCGGCTCGCGATGCAAGGGCGCTCGACGACCTCATGAATGGCCTGTCCGAACTGCAAAGCCAGCGCTTCGCCGCCGCCCTGCGCCTGCAGCACGAACAAGCGCCGGCGGAGATCGAAACAAAGCTGCGCGCCCTGCCGAAGGGGGCTGAACTCGCGGCCGCCCTCGCTCGACCGGAAGCCGGCCACACACTTCAGGAACTGCTGCTGATCCGGCTCGGCGATGAGGGTCGTGTCACCGAGACCCGGCCCCTGGCGCGACGCCTGCTCAAGCCGCTGCACCTGCCACGCGTCTCCCCCAGGCAACCCCTGCTGGCCCTGCTCAGCCTCGACAACGACGGCCGCAGCCTGGTCCTCGAGGTGCTGCCGCTTGATGGCGGCACCGGTCATGTCGTCGCCCGCCAGGTCAGCGCCGCCTTCGACTGGACACCCGATGGCCGTTCGCTCGTCTTCATGGCACCCTTGGGCGGCGAGGGTGAAAAGCTCGTCAGCCTGCTGCGTCTGGAAGTCGTTGACGCCAATGGCGTGCTGCTGCGACCGCGCCTCGAAATGGGCCCCGATGGCCAACCGGTCGAGCAGCGCGGCCCCGGCCGCCTTGGCGAGCCGACCCCGCTGGCAACAGCCCTGCAATTCAACCGACCGCTGTTGCAGGTGCTGGCCGATGGCCGCGTGCTTTTCGCCAGCCTGCCGGTGACCCTGCCCGCCGTTGTCCCCGACCCGGAACTGGCGCCACGACTGTTTTTGGCCGATGGCCAAACCGTGGTGCCCGTGCCAACCGCACCCGGAGATCTGCCGGCCAATCTCGGCTGGTTCACCGCCTCCCCGGACGGACAGCGTGTCGCCGTCGTCGAAAGCGAAACCGATGCGGTCGCCGTCGTGGAACTCGCCACCGGCGCGACGCAGATCCTGTCGCCAGCTCACCCAGGCTGGCAATGCCGCACGCTGCCGGCCTGGAAGTCCGCCACGGAACTCAGCTTCGCCGCCCTGCACGATGGCGCCCCGGCCTGGCACTTGTGGCAGAGCAAGGGCGACACGCGCCGCTTGAGCGGGGCCTGGCCCACCGAGGCCCTCGCCAACTGGCTGGAACACAAGAAGGCCGATGTCCCTCCCCAAAAGCCATGAAATTCGTTGTCCTGCTGTTCCTTCCCCTTGCCGCCTCCGGCGCCGACTACGCTTTCTTCGAAGCGAAGATCCGGCCTGTGCTGGTGAAGCACTGCCACGAGTGCCACTCCGCCGAATCCGGCAAGGCCAAGGGTGGACTCCGGCTCGACAGCCGCGACGACCTGCGCCGTGGCGGCGACAGTGGCCCCGCCGTGGTACCAGGCCAGCCCGGACAGAGCCTGCTGCTAAGCGCCATCCGCCATGCGAATCCTGATCTGGAGATGCCACCGGATGAAGCCAAGCTGCCCGACAACGTCATCGCCGACTTCACCCGCTGGATCCGCGAGGGCGCCGCGGATCCGCGCGACACCCCGGCCCAAACCGCTGAACGGCCGCCGCTGGATCTGGCCTCGGCACCGCAGTTTTGGGCCTACCAAAAGCCGGTGAAGCACGCAGGCGGCATCGACGACTTCATCCGTGCGAAGCTGCGCGAAAAAGCCCTCACCCCGGCCCCGCGCGCCGAACCGCGCGTCTTGCTGCGCCGGTTGCACTTCGACCTCATCGGCCTGCCTCCCTCCGAAATGGCTGAGATCGCTGATGACTCGGACTATGAAAAACGCGTCGATCAGCTCCTGAACAGCCCACGCTTCGGCGAGCGCTGGGGGCGCCACTGGCTCGATGTCGCGCGCTACGCGGAATCCAACGGGCGCGAGTCCAACCTGGCCTTTCCCCATGCCTGGCGCTACCGCGATTACGTGATCGATGCCTTCAACGCCGACCTGCCCTTCGATCGCTTCCTCACCGAACAGATCGCCGGCGATCTGCTGCCGGCCAAGGATGCCGCCGAGCGCGCGCGCCTGCTGATCGCCACCGGCTTCCTCGCCCTCGGGCCCAAGGGCCTCAACGAACAAAACAAGGCGCAGTTCGCCGCCGATGTCGCCGACGAGCAGATCGATGCCGTGACGCGCGCCGTGCTGGCCAGCTCGGTCGCCTGCGCACGCTGCCACGACCACAAGACCGAGCCCTACTCGATGGAGGATTACTACGCGCTGGCGGGCATTTTCACAAGCACGCAGACCTTCTATGGCAACTGGATCGATTCCGAAAACAACAACCATGGCCATCTGATCCGCCTGCCTGAACTGCCGGACCAGACCGTCGTCGGCAAATCGCTGCCGGAGGCGCGGGTGCGCCAACTCAAGGCCGACCTCGCCAAACTCAACGCCGAGGAAAAGGCGCAGGAGGAATACATCGCCAAGGCCAAGGCCGAGGGTCGCGACCTCGGCCCGGAATTCAACAAGCTGCTGGGCAACGCGCTGCGCATCCTGTGGACGCGCGGCGGCATCGAGGGCGCGCTGGAGGCGGTCGATGACCAGGGCCGCGCCCGCCCCCTGTGCATGGGCGCCCAGGACGGCGAGGTGCGGGATTCGCCGCTGTTTGAGCGCGGCGAACTGGCGCGCCCGGCAGCAGCCGTGCCGCGCGGCTTCCCGCGCGTGTTTGGCATTGCCGTGCCGGTGCCCAAGCAGCAGAGCGGCCGTCTGCAACTCGCGCAGTGGCTGACCCACCGCGACCACCCGCTGACCGCGCGCGTGCTGGTCAACCGCGTCTGGCGCCATCTGTTCGGGGCCGGTCTTGTGCGCACGATCGACACCTTCGGGTTCAGCGGCGAACGCCCCAGCCATCCCGAACTGCTTGACGCCCTCGCCGTGCGCTTCATCGAGGGCGGCTGGTCGGTGAAGAAGCTCATCAAGGAGATCGTCCTGTCGGAAACCTACCGGCAGGCCTCGCGCACGGATGCCAATCCCCCCTCCGCACTCCGCCATCCCCACTCCCAGGATCCCGACAACCGCCTGCTGGCCCACGCCAACCGCCGCCGCCTTGACGCCGAGGTGCTGCGCGATGCCATGCTCGCGGTGTCCGGCCGGCTCGATGTGTCGCGACGGCCGGGTTCGCTGGTGGCCGAACTCGACGGTCAGTCAGTCTCGCTGATCGGCTTCAACAGCAAGCTCCCCCCCGACCTCGACGGTTCGCAGCGCCGCTCGGTGTACCTGCCGGTGATCCGCGACCATCTGCCCGATGTGCTTGAACAATTCGATGTGGCCAATCCGAATCTGGTCACCGGCGACCGCGAGGTGACCAATGTGCCGCTGCAGGCCCTCTACCTGCTCAACGGCCCCTTCGTGCTGGCCGCCGCCGAGGCACTGGCGGCGCGGCTGTCAGAGGGGAACCCCGAACGCGTCGAACAGGTGCGCCGTGCCTTTGCCCTCTGTTTCCAGCGCCCGCCCAACGCGCGCGAACTGCAGCTCGCCGAAACCTTCTTCGCCAGCGCCCCCGGCGAACCCGCCGCCCAGTTCACCGCCTTTTGCCAGGCCCTGCTGGCGAGCGCGGAATTCCGCCTGGCGGACTGACGGCGGACCGCGACGCGGCAGCCGGTGGAAGTTCCGGCGCCGGACCGGGCCGGCCGGCGTAATTCTTCGCGCCAACCCGGCCAAAACCTGCTAAACAGGCCGGATTTCCGCAATCCGCCAATGCACTTCCGTCCCCTTCTCCGCGCCAGCCTCGCCACCTTTCTTCTGGCGCCGACCGCCTCCCAGGCCGCCAACGCCCAGGAACTCGCCGGCAAGTTCAAGACCCTGCCGACTGTGCCGGAAACCGAACTGCCGGTACTGTCCAACGCCCTTGGGCCCTTCCGCGGCGCGGTCAAGCACGAGGGCTTCGAGGGGGCCACCTGGGTGACCTTTCCCTTCATCGAAAACGCCGCCAGCCTGGACGTCGATCCGCGCGGCCGCGTGTTCGTCAGCGAGGCCAACCGCTTCTGGCTCGGCGTGCCCGACCTGCGCGGCGCCAATGAAATGATCCGCGACGATTTCAAGGCGCTCACCCTCGCCGACCGCCTCGCCCTCTACGAGAAGTTCAAGGCCCACTTCCCGGAGAACTGGTTCACCTCGGTCGCCGACCGCGTCATCCGTCTCGAGGACCGCGACGGCAACGGCGCGCCCGACCAGCGCACGCTGTTCTCCGATCGCTTCAAGGCCGCCGAGGACGGCATCGGCTTCTCGCTGCTGGCCGAGCGCGACGCGGTCTATTTCACCTGCATTCCGAAGGTCTGGAAGATGACCGACGCCGACAACGACGGGCGTGCCGACAGCCACGAGGCGGTCGCCGGCGACTTCGGCGTGCGCGTCTCCTTCATCGGCCATGACCTGCATGGCATCGTCCGTGGTCCGGATGGCAAACTGTACTTCTCGGTGGGCGACCGCAGCTACGATGTGAAGACGGCCGACGGTCAGGTGCTGTGCGGCGACGGCCGTGGCGCGGTGTTCCGCTGCAACGCCAACGGCAGCGGCCTGGAGCGCTATGCCGACGGCCTGCGCAATCCGCAGGAACTCGCCTTCGACGACTTCGGCAACCTCTTCACCTTCGACAACACCGGCGACATCGGCGACAAGGCGCGCATGGTCTACGTGCTGGAGAACAGCGACGCCGGCTGGAACATGGCGCATCAGTCGCCGCATCAGTACGCCAAGGCGCTCGATTGGGGCGACTTCCGGCCGGCGCGCGCGGTCTGGGTGGCTGAGCGCATGTTCGACCTCTGGCATGAGGCGCAGCCGCAGTGGTTGCATCCGCCGGTGGCGCATGTCGGCAACGGCCCCTCCGGTTTCACCTTCCTCACCGGCGACGCCATTCCCGAAGACCTGCGCGGGCAATTCCTGCTGACCAACTACAGCGGCGCACCCGAGGCTTCGGCGACACTGCGCGTCGGTTTTGAACCCAAGGGCGCCGGCTTCGCCCTGACCGGCGTGACCGAACTGGTTCGCGGTGTCGCTGCCGCCGACGTGGCGCTGGCCCCCGACGGTCGCCTCTTCCTCGCCGACTTCGGCGGCGGCTGGAGCGTCAACACCAACGCCTCGGTGCAGGTGCTGACTCCGAAGAATCCGGCCCTGCGCCAGAAGGGCGCGGCCACGGCCGCCCTGCTCGCCGCGGGACTGGCCCAACACAACGTGGACGCGCTCATCGCCCTGCTCGACCACGCCGACCGCCGCCTGCGCCAGGAGGCCCAGTTTGAACTCGTCAAGCGCAGTGCGGGTGATGCGCTCGCGAAGCTGGCGGCCGGCCAGGCATCCCGGATCGCCCGCCTGCATGCCCTCTGGGGCTTGGGCCAGCTGCAGGCCATCGAGCCGCTGCTCGCCCTGACGAAGGACGCTGATCTGGAAATCCGCGCCAACGCTGCCCGCACCCTCGGTGACCTGCGCGCCAAGCCGGCCCGCGCCGCCCTGCTCAGCCTGCTGCGCGGTGACTCGCCGCGCGTGCGTTCCCTCGCCGCCGTCGCCCTCGGCCGCATCGGTGAGACCGGCGACACCGAACTCATCGACGCCCTGTACGGCGCCGGTGTCAGCCCTCTGGATGTGACGCTGCGCCACGCCCAGTTGTCGGCGCTCGACCGCGTCGGCACCGTCGAGGCTGCCGCTGCACGGGTGGCCAGCGCCGACAAGGAACAGCGCCTGCTCGCCGTGCTCTGCCTGCGCCGTCAGGCCAACCCGCGCCTCGCCGAATTTTTAAAGGATGCCGACATCCAGGTGCGCCATGAGGCCGTGCGCGCCATCTACGACACCGCCGCCCTCGACTCCCCCGCCGGTGCCGCCCTGGCCGCGCTCGATCCGAGCGACCTGCCCGAGGCGCTGCAGCGTCGCCTCATCGCCGCCAACTACCGCCTCGGCCAAGCCGAACACGCCCGCCGCCTCGTCGAACTGGCCGGCCACCCGGCGCTACCGGTGCCCGTGCGCGAGTTCGCCCTGCACGGCGTGCAGATGTGGACCGCCGCCATCGACACCGATCCCGTGCTCGGCCACTACCGTCCGCAGGTCGTCAAGGAGCGCGCCGCCGAACCGCTCGCCCGCGCCATGGCCGAAGCGCTGCCGCGTTTCCTCAACTCGGAGAAGGAGGGCAAGCTCATCGCCCTCGGCACCCGCCTCGCCAACGCCCTCGGCGTCGCTCTCGACGAAGCCCTGCTGCGCCGCCAAGCCGGCGACACCACCCTGGCCGCCGACGTGCGCGTGGCCTCGCTCGACAGCCTGATCCAGCTTGGCAAGGCCGAGGACAACGCCCTGCTGGCGAAGCTGCTCCAGCAGTCGCCGCCGGAGGTCAAAGCCGCCGCCCTCCGCCATGGCCTCGCCCGCAAGCTTGACGGCATTGAAGACGCCGCGCTCTATGCCATCACCAAGGGCCGGCTTGAACCGGCGCGCGCCGCCATCGCCGGTCTGCCGCTCGACACCGTCGCCGGCCTGTGGAGCGAGCGCCAGGCGCGGATCCGCCGCGAGCTCTGGCTCGATCTGTTCCTGCGCCTGCAGGCGGAGAATCACGCCGTCCTGAAGACCCACACCGACCTGCCGCAGCTGCTCGCCGAGGTGGGCGGCGACGCCGGCCGCGGCGAGACCGTTTTCCGCAACCAGGGCGCCTGTCTGCAGTGCCACCTCATGAATGGCGAAGGCAGCGTGCAGGGGCCGGAGCTGACCACCGTCGCGGAACGACTGAAGACCGACAAGCTGCTCGAATCCCTCATCAACCCGAACGCCGCCATCGCCGAAGGCTACGGCATGTCCTCGGCGACGCTCAAGGACGGCACCGCCCTGGTCGGCCGCCTGGCCAGGGAATCCGCCGAGGAGGTCCTGCTCATCGGGGTCGACGGCAAGGAGACGCGGCTCAAGCGCGCCGACATCGCCAGCCTGGCGCCGCCGATGTCGGCCATGCCGCCGATGGCCCTCGCCCTGCCACTGCCGGACCTGCGCGACCTCATGGCCTACCTAGCCACCCGCACCCAGGCGAATGCCAGCCGCAAAGGCAAGGCCGACCACGGCGAGAGCGAGGCGGAGAAGATCGCCAAGTGAGCGGCGGCGCTTGACCGACAGGGCAAAAGTTTTCGTGAACCTTTCCGCCCGGCAAAGGCACGGGGGAATGATGCATCGTCTTCTCTCCCTTCTCATCGCCCTCGCCCCTGCGCTGCTGGCCGCCGCCCCTGCCTGCCGGATTGAGGTGGTCGAAAAGAACGGTGGCTGGCCGGTGCCGCTGGTCGAGCTGCGCACCACCCACCACCTGCGCTTCGTCACCGACAATGCCGGGGTGATTGCCCTCGATGCGCCGGAACTGATGGGCCGCGAGATTTGGTTCTCCGTCATCGGCCACGGCTACGAGGCGCCCAAGGACGGCTTCGGCTTTGCCGGGGTGCGACTCAAACCCGAGCCCGGCAAGACCCTGCGCGTCGAGGTCGAGCGCCGCCTGCCCGCCCGCCGGGTCGGGCGCCTGACCGGAGCCGGCCTGTTCGCCGAAAGCCAGAAACTGGGTGAGCACCTCGACTGGCATGATCAGGGCATCCACGGCTGCGACAGCGTGCAGAACGCCGTGCACCGCGGCCGGCTGTTCTGGGCCTGGGGCGACACGAACATGCCCAACTACCCGCTCGGCCTGTTCGACATGAGCAGCGCCACCACCGACATCCTTCCGCAGGTGTCCCTCGAGCCGCCGCTGAAGCTGCCGTTTGCCTACTTCACCGACGCCAACAGCCGGCCGCGCAGCGTCGCCAAGATGCCCGGCAAGGGTCCCACCTGGGTGTCCGGCTACGTCAGCGTGCCCGACCGCGAGGGCCGGTCGCGCCTGGTCGGCAGTTACGTCAAGATCGAGCCGCCGATGGAGGCCTATGAAACCGGCCTGTGCGTCTGGGATGACGAGGCGGCCCGGTTCGACCTGCTGCGCGTGCTCTGGACCAAGTCGGCGACCGCCCCCAAACCGCCGCCCATGCCCGACGGCCATCCCGCCCTCTGGCAGGATGCGCAGGGCAAGGCCTGGCTGCTGTTCGGCAATCCCCTGCCTGTGCTGCGCTGTCCGGCGACCTTTGAGGCTTGGCAGGATGCCAGCACCTGGGAGGTACTGCAGCCGCAAGCCACGTTGACCGGTGCCGGCGGCGAAAAAGTCACGCCGCACAGCGGCTCGATCGCCTGGAACGCCCATCGCCAGCGTTGGGTGAAGGTGTTCATGGAGAAGTTCGGCAAACCCTCCGTCTTTGGCGAACTCTGGTATGCCGAGGCCGACCAGCCCACCGGCCCCTGGTGCACGGCGGTCAAGGTGGTCAGCCACGACAACCAGACCTTCTACAACCCGCGCCTGCACCCCGAGTTCACCCCGGAGGGATCGGCGCTGCTCTACTTCGAGGGCACCTACACCAAGGAATTCGCCCAACACGCGGCCCCCACCCCGCGTTATGACTACAACCAGATCCTGTATCGGCTCGATCTTGATGATCCGGCGCTGTCGGCGGCGCGCAACCGGCCCTGAGACCTTCGTCTTCACCCCGTCCAACCCAACTCTGCCGTGAACCCAATGCCGTTCTCCCGTCGCCACCTGCTGGCCACCGCCTCCTCCGGCATCGGCTGGCTGGCCTTCGCCGCCCTCGCCCAGGCGCGCAGCGGTCTCGCCGCCAGGGCACCGCACTTCCCGGCACGCGCCAAGCGCGTCATCTTCCTGACCATGCGCGGCGGACCGTCGCACGTCGACCTGCTCGATTACAAGCCGGAGCTGACGAAGCGTGACGGTCAAACCGCAACTCTCGGGCGCGACTCGGCCGGGGCCAAGCTGTTTGGCGCCGTGCATCCCTTCGCCCAGTGCGGCCAGTCCGGCCAGTGGCTGACCACCCTGCACCCGGAACTGGCGAAACACGCCGACGACCTCTGCATCATCAACTCACTGCACACCGACCTGCCCAACCACGCGCAGGCCTTCGTGCAGATGCACACCGGCAGCTTCCAGTTCGTGCGCCCCTCGGTCGGCGCCTGGACGCTCTACGGCCTGGGCACCGACAACGAAAACCTGCCCGGTTTCATCACCCTCAATCCACCCGCCGACAACGGTGGCGCGCAGAACTACGGCAGCGCCTTCCTGCCCGCCATCTGCCAGGGCACGAAGATCGGCGGCTCGCAGCTGCCCGACCTGTACGCCGCCCTGCTCAAAAAGGACGTGGCGCCCGGCCCGCCAATGAAGAACATCGGGAATGCCCGCGTGCCGCGCGACCTGCAGCGCGCCCAGATTGACCTCGTGCGCGGCCTCAACGAGGACAAGCTCGGGCGCGAGGGAGGTGATCCGCAGATCGAGGGCATGATTGAGTCCTTCGAACTGGCCTTCCGCATGCAGAGCGAGGTGCCGGACGTGCTCGACCTGCGCGGTGAGCCGGAGCATGTGCTGAAACTTTACGGCATCGGCCAAGGTAAGGACCAGTTTGCGCGCCAGTGCCTGCTGGCGCGCCGCCTCGCCGAGGCCGGCGTGCGCTTCATCGAGATCGCCTCGGGCGTACAGTGGGATCATCACAACCGCCTGCGCGAACAATTGGCGTCCAACTGCGCCGCCACCGACCGCCCGATCGCGGCGCTGCTGACCGACCTCAAGGCGCGCGGCCTGCTCAAGGACACGCTCGTCGTCTGGGCGGGCGAGTTCGGCCGCACGCCCTACGCGCAGAGCGGCGACGGCCGCGATCACAACCACAAGGGTTACTCGATCTGGATGGCGGGTGGCGGCGTCAGGGGGGGCCTGCGCTACGGCGCCACCGACGAGATCGGCTACAAGGCCGTGCTCGATCCGATGCACATCCACGACTGGCATGCAACGATGCTGCACCTGCTCGGCCTCGATCACACCCGGCTCACCTACAACTACGGCGGCCGCGATTTCCGCCTGACCAACGTCGGCGGCAACGTCGCCACCGGCATCCTGGCCTGAACCATCGCCGCCCGTCAGCCGCCCCCCGAAGCCACGAGCGAACGAAAGAACGCCTCCGTAAAGCCGGGATGCAGCGCCCGGTAGAAGTCGAGCGTCAGTTCAAGCTTGCGGCGGATCTTCGGATAACGGGCGGCGACGCTCCATCGCTCGGCCTCGCCATTGAAGAGCATTTTGGCGAAGCCGTTGAAATCGTTCTCCAGGGTCGACTGCGCGTATTCCTTGAAGAAGCCCTGCTCGTGCAAATCCTCCCGCAGGATCTGTCCAGCCTTGTTCTGTTTGACCGCATCGACGCCGTTGCCCAGATACTGGAATCCAGCCGGGTTCACCGCCTCCCAGGCCACCCGGTCCAAGTGCCCGGCGCAGTTACGCAACAGGATGCTGGAGAACTCCGCGTGGAACACCCCCTCGATGTGCTCCTCCGTGTAACCACGCCGCGCGTCGCCAATCTTGAGGTAAACGCAGGTGCGCGAGTTGGTGCCACTGGTGATGACGCCGCTGTAGCGCAGTTCCGCCAGGACATGGATGCCCTTCAGGTGCGTCTCCAGCACCGCCGGCGGATACTTGGCCAGCGCGCGCGCAAGGATCGCCCGCACACGCTTGTGCTCGGTCTCCGGCAACACTTCACCCGATGCCAGGATCGGCGGCCGCCGCCAGGCTTCGGGAAACATCGCTGCGCCAGCCGAGGTGGTCACCCGCACCGGCACTTCCATGAGCACCTGTTCCTCTGCAGCGGACGCAGTCAGGCAGGCAAGAAGACAAAGCAGCGGGCAGCGCATCGGTTTGGTCAACAGGACTGTCTATTCAGGCACACGCCATCGCGTTTTCAACACCACCGGCTCGCCGGTCGCAGGCTGGGCGTCGACCGGCCAGTTGGTGACGTAATCGCGCTGGGCCTCGCGCGGCTTTTCGAGCTGGCGGAACTGCAGGGGCAGCACACGCCAGGTGACCGTGTACTCACCCGCCGCCAAGCGACCGAGATTCACCGCCCCGACCTCGTGGTAGGTGAAGGTCTTGAAGTAGTCGCCCTGCCAAATCGCCTCGTGCAGCGTCACGGTGAAGGCGTTGCCGGCGCGCTCAATGCGCTCGATCCACAGTCGGTCATTGTCGTCGAGCTGGCGACTCCGGTACAGCAGCCAGACCTCGTCGCCCGCCACCAACTCCACGGCGCGACCCGCCAACTCCTCCAGCCAGGCATCGAGCGCCAGACCTGCCGGCTTGCGCGCCAGCGGCGGCGCCGGTTGCAGCTCGGCGACGTCACTCCACTTGCCGGTGTCGCCCCGGACGATCTGGCGTGCGTCACTCAAGCGGCCGCGCTCTGAGCCGTCCTTGACCTGCTTCAGCACCCGCCCCTCCTCCGCAACAAGCAGGCAGGGAGCAAGCAGCACCGACCCAAGGCCAAGCCGCCAGGCCGCCTTCAGCCGTCCGGCAAACACCCCGAGACCCAGGTTCTGGAAATGTGTCCACATCTTCGTCATTCGTCATTCGTCTGCTGCAGCCGAAACAGCCAGGCATAGGTGCGTAGGAACAGGCTGCCGCGGGCGATCGCCGGTGTCGCCCAGGCGACATCGCCGAGTGAGTTCTTGCGCACCAGCCGGTAGGTCGGCGAATCCTCGATCACCCAGGTGTCGCCGTTTTCGTTGAGCAGGAAGATCCGGCCGTTGTAGGCCCAGGGCGAGGCATAGAAGCGGCCACCCTTGGTGTCGAGACGGGTCTTGGCCAGCAACTCCGCACCCGTTTTCGCATCGAAGCAGCCGAGCAAGCCGGAGTCGTAGCAGACAAACAGTCGGTCGCCGCTGATCAGGTAGCCGGGATGGATGCTGGAACCGCGCTTCTGCGACCAGGCCACCCAGTCACTGCTTGTCTCTCCAGTAGCTAGGGTGATGTCCCCCCACGCCCCCGGCCGGATCGCATACAGCGGTCCGTAGTGATAGCCGGCCCCCGCATAGAGCAGCCCGTGTTTGGCCAGCGGGGTCTGGCTGACCAGGCCGGCCGTGCCGCGCAATTCCCAGAGCAGGCTGCCGTCAGCCGGGGCGTACGACCGAATCCGGTTCATGCCGATGGTGACCAACTCGCGGCGCGCGCCGCTGTCCCAGAGACAGGGCGTCGACCAGGTGCTGCGCTCCTCGCGCGGCATGCGCCAAAGCGTGCGGCCGCTGGCCGCGTCGAGCGCCTCGACGAAGGACTCCTGCTCGTTGTCGTTCTGCACGAACACGCGGCCTTCCCCGAGCACCGGCGAGGATCCGGTGTTCCAGCCGTCGCGCATCGGGTAGCTCGGCCAGCGCCGCTCCCAGACTTTGCGTCCCTCCAGGTCGACGCAAAAAAGGCCGATGTTGGCGAAGTAGGCGAACACGTGCCGGCCATCGGTCACCGGCGTTTCGTTGGCAAAGGAACTGCGCGGGTGGCGCGGCTGCGGCGGGATGCCGCGGTGGGCCTCAAACTCCCAGAGCAGGCGCCCCGACTCGGTGTCGAAGCAGAACAACATCCAGCGGTGCACCTCGCCGCTGCCGATGTGGCCGCCCGGGTAACCGCCGACCGAGGGCGTCGGCAGTTCGGTCTCGCCCAGCGCCGAGGTGACAAACACCCGGTTGCCCCAGACGATCGGCGAGGACCAGCCCCAACCGGGCACGCGCACCTTCCAGACGACGTTCTCCGTGGTGCTCCAGGTTTCGGGCAGCGTGGCCCCCTCGCCGAGGCCGTCGGCCTGCGTGCCGCGGAACTGCGGCCAGTTTTCGGTTTCCCCGGCCCATGCGGCTCCCGGCAGCAGGGCCGCCAGGACAGGGAGCAGAAGGCTGCAGCGCATGATCACCGCGGAGGTTGATCCGCACCTGCAGTGACGTGGCCAAGGCGGCCGGTCTTTCCGCCAGCTTGCAGCCTGCCGTGACAAGCGCGAAAGAATGAGCTTCACTCGCGGCTTATTGCTCTTTCTATGTTCACCCGCTCCCAGGAACTCTTCGAACGCGCCCAGCGCAGCATTGCCGGCGGCATCAACAGCGGCATCCGCAAGATGGAGGTGCCCGTGCCACTCTACTTCGACCACGGCAAGGGCAGCCGGCTGTGGGACGTCGACGGGAATGAGTTCATCGATTTCCAGACCGGCCAGGGCGCCCTGCTGTACGGTCACGCCCCCGCCGGCATGGCCGAGGCCATAGCCGCGCAGGCGCGCAAGGGCACCCACTGGGCGGCACAGTGCGAACTGGAGATCGAGGTGGCCGAACGCCTGCAGAAGATGATCCCCGGCGCCGAGCGCGTGCGCTTCAACAACTCGGCCACCGAGGTCGTGCTGTCCGCCTTCCGCCTGGCGCGCGCCCACACCGGCCGCAAGCTCATCCTCAAGTTCGAGGGCCATTACCACGGCTGGGCCGACGAGGGCCTGGTCGGCTTTGCGCCGCCGCCCGACCACTGGGGCGACGACGAGCATCCGGCGCGCCTGCACCCCAGCCAGGGCGTCATCCCGGAGGTGCTGGAGCAGTTTGTGGTCGTGCGTTGGAACGATGTCGGGCACCTGCGCCGCAAGGTCGACGAGTTCCGCGGCCAGATCGCCGCCATCGTCTTCGAGCCCGTGCTCTGCAACACCGGCTGCATGGAACCCGTGCCCGGCCTGCTGCCGACCATCCGTGAACTCTGCGACCGCGACGGCATGCTCATGATTGCCGACGAAACCATCACCGGCTTCCGCTTCGGCGCCGGCGGCGCACAGACGCATTATGGCGTCGTGCCGGACCTGACCATTCTCGGCAAGGCCATCGGCGGGGGCGTGCCCTTTGCCGCCCTGGTCGGCAAGCAGGCGGCCTTTGCCAAGATCCTCAGCGGCGAGGTGGTGCACGCCGGCACCCTCAACGCCAACCCGCTCTGCCTGAGCGCCGCGAAGTGGTGCCTCGACGAGATCCTGACGCTCGGCAGCGCCCATCCGGCCGGGATCATCGACCTGGGTCGCCGCCTCATGGAGCAACTGCGCGTGCTCGCCGACCGGCATGGCATCCCCCTGCGCCCGCAGGGCCCGGGCCTGGTCTTCCACACCGTCATGCTCAAGCCCGGCGCTGAAGAGGGACTCGTCACCAGCTACCGCGACTACGTGCACCGCCACGACGCGCCACGCTGGGCGCACCTGCGCCGCTGCCTGCTCGAAAGCGGCGTGCGCGCCATCGAGCGCGGCCTCTGGTTCCTCAGCCTCGCCCACAGCGCGGCCGATGTCGATGAGGCCCTGCAGCGCGCCGACGCCGCCTTTGCCCGCCACGCCGCCGAGTGGCGCTGAAGCCTCCTTTGTCCACGCCATGAACCTCCAGGATCAAGTCTGCGTCATCACCGGTGCCGCCCGCGGCATCGGTCTCGCCATCGCCAGGTCACTCGCCGCCCGCGGCGCCCTGCCGGTGTTGGTCGACCTCGACGCCGCCGCCCTCGCCGCGGCGGAGGCGTCGCTGCCCGAAGGCCGCGCGCTCGCCATCACCGCCGATGTCACCCGCGCCGACGACCTCGCGCGCGTCGTCGCCCAGGCGCGCACCCGCCTTGGCGAGATCGCCGTCTGGATCAACAATGCCGGCCTCGCCCGCCACCGCTGGATCGCCGACTACAGCGAGGCGGAGATCGATCTCATGCTCGACGTCAACCTGAAGGGCACCATCCTCGGCTCGCAAGCCGCCCTGCGCGCGATGATGCCACAACGCCACGGTCACATCGTCAACATCATCTCCACCGCCAGCCTGCGCGGCATCCCCAGCGAAACCGTGTACTGCGCCGCCAAGTGGGGCGTACGCGGCTTCACCCAGGGCCTGGCCGAGGAGGCCGCCCCCCACCGCATCCGCGTCACCGCCCTGCTGCCCGGCGGAGTCGACACCGCCTTCTGGGACGAGGCTTCGGAACGCGCGGCCCCGCGCCAGCTCTTTCTGCGCCCGGAACAGGTCGCCGACGGCGTCCTGCGCTGCCTGGAAATGGACGACACCTGCGTGCCGCGCGAGCTCGTTTTGCGCTCTCTCGACGACGCCGATTTCTCCGTGCAGCCGGCCTGAGGTCAGGCCAGACGCACGCGCGTGCCAAGATGGTGTTCCATGCCCGGCGCCAGCTCAACGGCACCCTCGCCGGCGTTGGCGGCCTCGACACAAAGAAAGCTCAGGTAGGCCTCGTCCGGAAGGTCGGCGAGCCGCTTCGATTTCTCGATCCACGGATTCCACACCACCGTCGTTGCGCTGCCCTGCTTCTCGACGATGAGCGTGCGACCCAGCGCCGGATCCTCGACCGCCACGGCGGCCGTACTGGCGTACTGGCGATCGACCTCACGGTCGAACAGGACATCGCCGACCTGCCAGCGCTTCACCCGCTCACCCACCGTGTCGAGGTAGGCGGCGCCGTCGAGCCCGCGCACCGTGACGCGCGTGATGTCGCCCACCGTCAGGTAGGTGTGCAGCGCCTCCTCCAGGCGCAGCGGTTCATCGCCGGTGTTGCGGGTGGCGAGGACCACCTCAAGCTCATCGCCGATGCGCATCTCCAGTCGCGCCGCGAGACGGGATTCCCACCAGGGCTGGGCCACTTCGCCGGCTTCCAACTCAAAGACCAGGTGCACACCGGCCTCATCCGCCGCGGCGAGGGCGAGTCGCCAGGGCAGGATGCGGGCGTAGCCGTGCATCGGCCGCTGCGGATCGGCATGCGGACCAAACCAGGGCCAGCAAACCGGGATGCCACCACGGATCGGCTTGCCCGGTTCCAGCACGGCGTCCGGACTCAGATACAGCACCGGCGACTGGCCAGCCGGCGTCCACTCCATGAGGTGGGCGCCATGGACGGCGATGCGGGCGGTCGCGCGCGCATGCCGGATTTCGTAGATGGGATAGGCCGGCGAACCGGCCAGTTGGAGACAGTCGGGCAGATGCATGTCAGAGGAACCTTTCCAGCAGGGGTTTCAGGCTCTGCGCCGTTTTCTCCGGCCAGAGTTTGCGATCGGTGACCAGGGCGCTGTCAAGGGCGCGATGCTCGGGCCAGTCGGGCACGGCAGGCACGTGCGGCAGGACCCGGGCGAGAATCTGTTTCGCCATCGCCGCGTTGGCCTGGACGTGGGCCAGGACCGACTCCGCAGTCACGTCCGCCTCATCGGTCTTCCAGCAGTCGTAGTCGGTGACCATGGCCAGGGTGGCCAGAGCGATCTCCGCCTCACGCGCCAGCTTGGCCTCGGGCAGGTTGGTCATGCCAATGACATCGAACCCCAGCCGGCGGTTGACCTCGGACTCGGCGCGGGTCGAGAAGGCCGGGCCGTCCATGCAGACATAGGTGCCGCCGTCGTGAACGCGGGCACCACACTCGGCAGCAGCATTGCGCAGCAGGCCACGCAGGCCGGCACTGACGGGTTCGCCAAAGCCGACGTGGGCGACGATGCCACGGCCGAAAAACGTGTGCTGGTCGCGCCGGCTGGTGCGGTCGAAGTACTGGTCGGGCAGCACGACATCCCGCGGGCGGTATTCCTCCTTCAGGCTGCCGACCGCGGTGACGGCGATGATCCAGCGGACATTGAGCGAGCGCAGGGCCCAGAGGTTGGCGCGGTGGTTCAGTTCCGTGGGCAGAAGGCGATGGCCGCGCCCGTGGCGCGGCAGGAAGAAGACGCGGCGGCCCGCAAAGGTGCCGGCAACCAGCCGGTCCGAGGGCGCACCGAAGGGGGTGATCACCTCGATCTCCTCGGGCTGCTCAAAGCCGTCGATCTCATACAAGCCGGAGCCGCCGATGATGCCGATCGCGGGAGGAAGGGTTTCTGCCATGCGCCACACCATAGGGATGCCCCCCTTGGCTTCAACCTTGAAACCGTTGACGAAAACGTCGCCATCCACGGCGATGACGCACAGCCGGTCGGGCGCTGCCGCGAACCGCCGGCAGCATACCCCCTTGCTTTCAGCCACGGCGGCCCGGTCTTCCATAAAAAAAGCTGCCGCCGGAAATCCGGCGGCAGCCTCGTGGGATGGGTTGAGGGATCAGGCCTCGGCGGAAGCTTCGCCTTCCGCCTGGGCGGCGGCGTCCTTCTCCTTCATGGCGGCCTTGCGGCTCATCTTGATGCGGCCCTTCTCGTCGATGCCAAGGCACTTGGCGGTAACGATGTCGCCGACCTTGACGACGTCCTCGGTGCGGTTGACACGGAAGTCGGCCAGCTCGCTGATGTGAATCAGGCCATCCTTCTTGCCGCCGAGGTTCATGAAGGCACCGAAGTTCGTCGTGCTGACGATCTTGCCGGTGTAGAGTTTGCCGGGCTCGATCTCCTGGGAGACGCCGTTGATCATCTCGATGGCGCGCTCCAGGCCTTCCTTGCGGGTGGCGTAAACATACACCGTGCCGTCGTCCTCGATGCTGATCTCGGCGCCGGACTCGGCCTGGATGCCCTTGATGTTCTTGCCGCCGGGGCCGATCAGTTCGCCGATTTTGTCCGGGTTGATCTTGATGATCTCAATGCGCGGCGCATGCGGGCTGAGCGGCTTGACTTCGCTGATGCCGGCGGCCATGGCGGCGAGCACCTCGGTGCGACCGTTGCGGGCCTTGGCGACCGCCTCTTCCAGGATGCTGAGCGGGATGCCCGGCAGCTTGAGGTCGAGCTGGTAGCCGGTGACGCCCTGGGACGTGCCGCAGAGCTTGAAGTCCATGTCGCCGAAGTGGTCCTCGGAACCGAGGATGTCCATCATCGTCAGGTAACGCTTCATCTGCTCGCCTTCGAACTCGGTGACGAGACCGACGGAGATGCCGGCCACCGGGCGCTTGAGCGGCACACCGGCGTCCATGAGGGCCATGACGCCCGAGCAGACCGAGGCCATCGAGGTGGAGCCGTTCGACTCCATGACTTCGCTGCTGATGCGGATGGCGTAGGGGAACTGCTCCTTCGGCGGGATGACCGGCTCGATCGAGCGTTCGGCGAGGGCACCGTGGCCGATCTCGCGGCGGTTCTGACCGCCGAAGCGGCCGCACTCACCGACCGAGAAGGGCGGGAAGTTGTAGTGCAGGATGAAGCGCTTGCTGTCCGGACCACCGGCGTAGGTGTCCATTTCCTGGGCCTCGTCGGCCGGAGCCAGGGTGGCGATGGCCAGGGCCTGGGTCTCGCCGCGGGCAAACAGCGCCGAACCGTGGGTGCGCGGCAGCACGGAAACCTCGCCGGAAAGCGGGCGGATCTGGTCGATGGCGCGGCCGTCGCAGCGGCTGAGCTTGTCGAGGATCGAAATGCGGAAGGCTTTCTTCTGCAGGTAATCGAAGGCCTGGCTGATCTCGAAGGCGGTGGCCTCGGGGTACTTCGCCTTGATGGCGGCCTCGACCTCGTCCTTCAAGGCGCCAACGGCCTTGCCGCGGGCCACCTTGCTCGGCTGGTACAGGGCGGCCTCAATGCGGTCGCCGGCGACCTGGTAGGCGACTTCGAGCAGCTCCTCGCGGGCGAGCATGAGCGGCACCACGCGCTTCGGCTTGGCAACAGCGGCGGCCAGGGCCTCCTGGGCTTGGATGATCGGCTGGATGGCGTCCTGGGCGAAGCGCAGGGCGGCGACGAATTCCTCCTCAGGCAGCTCGTTGGCGGCGCCCTCGATCATGATGACGTCGGTCTTGTTGCCGACGTACACGAGGTCGAGATCGCTGAACTCGCGCTGGCTGTGGGTCGGGTTGACGACGAACTGGCCGTTGACGCGACCCACACGCACCGCGCCGATCGGGCCGGCGAAGGGGATGTCGGAGACGCAAAGGGCGGCCGAGGCGCCGTTCATCGCCAGGATGTCGGAGTCGTTCTCGCCGTCGGCGCTGAGCAGGATGGCGACGATCTGGGTTTCGTAGAAGTACCCCTTGGGGAAGAGCGGCCGCAGCGGGCGGTCGGTCATGCGGCAGGTGAGGATTTCCTTCTCGGTCGGACGGCCTTCGCGCTTGAAGTAACCGCCCGGGAAGCGGCCGGCGGCGGAGGCTTTCTCCTTGTACTCGACGGAGAGCGGGAAGAAGTCGAGCCCCTCCTTGATTTTGGTCGCCGAGACGGCGGTGACGATGACGATGGTTTCGCCGAGGCGCACGGTGACAGCGCCGTCAGCAAGCTTGGCGAGCTTGCCGGTTTCGATTTCAATGGTGCCAGCACCGAGCTGGGCGATTTGTTTGTGGATGGCCATGGTTTGGCTGTGTTGTGTTTTGGGTTTGGGGAAAGGTGGGGACGCAGGCGTCACCGGGCGCGCGACAGGCGCGGGAAAAAAGCAGGGACTCGCCGAAGTGGGGCGGGCGGCGGCGCGGACGCGGGAACGTGGTGGACGATCATGCGTCCTGTCACGATGACTCCCGGCCGGAAAAAGGGACCGCCCGAAACGCGAAGGGCGATGCATTGCATCACCCTTCGGAAATTTGGCGGTTAGCGGCGCAGGTTCAGGCTCTTGAGGAGCTTCAGGTAACGCTCATTGGAGGTCACCTTGAGGTAATCCAGCAACTTGCGGCGGCGGGCGACCATTTTCAGCAGACCGCGGCGCGTCGAATGGTCCTTGGAGTGGACCGTCAGGTGCTGGGTCAGGTAATTGATGCGCTCCGTCAGAATCGCAACCTGCACATCGGAACTTCCGGTGTCCTTGTCGTGCAGTTGAAACGTCTGGGGGCTGGTGGTGGCTTCGCTCATGTTGGATTTCGGTTACCGACGCCTTGTCGGCGGGTGTGAGTGGGGAATGGGGAGTGGCAGAAAACCACGAGGACGCGTTTTCGCAAGGAGATTTTTTGCCTTCCGGAAGGATTTTCACTGGCTGGCGCGGGGCGAAAGCGGCCCGTCGAGCCCCTGGCCCCCGGTGCAGGAGCCGCTCACTCCGTTGACGACGTTCTCCAGCGCCTCACCACGCACGGCGGCCAGGGCCAGCCGCGCCGAGGTCCGGCGCATCTCGGCCTTGGCCTCAACACTGCAAAAGGCGGCGTGGCAGGTGGCGATCAGGTTCGGGGTGGCCGCCTCGTCAGGTGTGCGCAGCGGTTCGTCCTCAACCACGTCCAGTCCCGCCCCGGCCAGCCGCCCCGAGCGCAGTGCCGCCAGCACGGCGGACTTTTCGACGATGGCGCCGCGGGCGGTGTTGACCAGAAAGGCCCCCTCCGGCAGCAGGGCCAGCTCGCGCGCGCCGATCAGATGGCGGGTTTCGGCGGTCAGCGGGCAGTGCAGCGACAGCACCTCGCTGCGCGCCAGGAGTTCATCGAGCGTGCGCACGCGGGCCAGCCCGACCGCCTTGTCCACCCCGTTCGGCAGGTAGGGATCGTAAAAAATGACGCGGAAACCCAGCGCCTTGGCGCGCAGGGCGGCGGCGGTGCCGATGCGACCCAGACCGACAACGCCAAAGGTCAGGGTGCTGAGCCGGCGCAGGCGCTCGCCGACGCGGATCGTCCAGCCGAGCGACTTCGCTTCGGCATCGAGCGGGAACAGCTGGCGGCAGAGCGCCAGGGCCAGGGCAATGGCGTGGTCGGCGACCTCTTCGGTGCCGTAGTCCGGCACGTTGCAGACGGCGATGCCAAGTTCACGCGCCGCCTCGGTGTCGACGCTGTCATAGCCGACGCCGTTGCGGATCACTGCCCGGCAGCGCTTCAGCCGCGCCAGACCGGCGGCCGTGAGCGGCAGGTTGTGCCAGAGGATGATGGCGTCAGCCGCGACCGCCTCATCATCGAGATCGGCATCGCTGTCGCACAAGTGCCGGGTCAGGCGAATGCCGTCGCCCAGGATCTCTTTCTCGACCCTGGACTGGTCCTCGTCCTGCGGCGCGGTCCGCCAGTCGATGATGGCAACGTGAGGCTGGCTCATGCCGTCCCGGTAACGGCGACACCCTCCATGGTCAACCGCCGGCTGGTCCGGCAAAACCGAAGATGTGCCGCCAAGCCCCTACGGCGCCAGCAACCACCGCTTCAGGTGACCCCTGACCTCAAATCCCGCAGCGCATACAGCCGCTCCTCGCGCGCCAGGCCCCGCAGCAGCCGCGCCCCCGTCTTCCGAGTGGCGCCAAACCGCTCCCGCAGCGCCCCAAACACC
>DAIUCN010000022.1:0-52143 GCA_036846165.1 Prosthecobacter sp. | reverse complement strand
CACCGTCTCACCGTCTCACCGTCTCACCGTCTCACCGTCTCACCGTCTCACCGTCTCACCGTCGTCCGGTTTGACGGGGCGGCTTCCCCGGGCTTGGGTGCGCGACCATGGCGCAGGACTTCATCCGGGTGCGCGGGGCCCGGCAGCACAACCTGAAAAACCTCGATCTGGACCTCCCGCGCCAGCAGTTGGTCGTGCTCACGGGGGTCAGCGGCAGCGGCAAGTCGTCGCTCGCCTTCGACACGCTCTATGCCGAGGGCCAGCGCCGTTACGTGCAGAGCCTGTCGGCCTACGCGCGGCAGTTCCTCGACCAGCTCGAAAAACCCGACGTCGACTTCATCGAGGGGCTGTCGCCGGCGGTCGCCATCGAGCAGGCGCACAGCGCGCCCAACCCGCGCAGCACGATCGCCACGGTGACGGAGATCTACGACTACCTGCGCGTGCTCTTCGCGGTGGCGGGTCATCCCCATGATCCGGACACGGGCGAGGCGTTGCACAAGACAACGCCGGCGGAGATGGGCGAACGCCTGCTCGCGCTCGGCGAGGGCACGCGCCTGGTGGTGCTCGCGCCGCAACCGCCGGCCGATGCCGCGGCGCTGCGTCAGCTTTTGGAAAAGCTGCGGCGCCAGGGCTTTGTGCGTGTGCGCCTGGATGGCGGGATGGTCGAACTCGAGGAAGACCTGCAGCCGCCGGCGGCCTCGACGGTGGAGGTGGTCGTCGACCGCCTGGTACTGCGCGAGGGGGTGAAGCCGCGGCTGATGGAATCGATCGAAACCGCCCTGCGCTGGAATGCCGATGAGGTGCGCTTTCTGCTGAACCCGGGCGATGACGAGCAGGTGCTCGCCTTCACCACGGCCTACACGAACCCGCAGACGGGTTACAGCATCGGGCGACTCACCCCCCAGCACTTTTCCTTCAACACCCGCCTCGGTGCCTGCCCGTGCTGCGAGGGGGTGGGCACGCTGCTGGCCCCGGATCCGGGCCTGATCGTGCCGGACGCCGACAAGTCGCTCAAGGACGGTGCGGTGAAGACCTGGTGGTCGCGCAATCCGAAGCTGAAGGCGGTGCACCAGCGCAGTCTGGAGGCGCTGGCCAAGCACTTCGGCGCGCGGCTGGATGTGCCTTACCGCGAGCTGCCGCAGGCGTTCAAGGACGCGCTCCTGCATGGCACCGGTCGCGAGGCCATTGCCACCGGCTGGGCCGCGTCCGGCAACAAGCGCAGCGTCGCCAAACCCTACGAGGGCCTGCTCCATGAGGCGCGCCGCCTGCACGCGAATGCGGAGAGCGACACCCTGCGCGCGCAGGTGGCCCGCTACATGAATCCCCTGCCCTGTCCGGACTGCGAGGGCCGCCGCCTGCGCCGCGAGATCCTGGCGGTGACGCTGACTTCCAAACACCAGTCCAATGGTGCGGCGCTGTCGATCCATGGCTTCTGCGCGCTCGCCGTGCGCGAGGCGCTGGCCTGGATGCGCGGCCTGGCGATGACCGAGCATGAGGCGGGTTATGTCGCCGATCTGCAGAAGGAGGTGCTCAAGCGCCTGGAGTTCCTTGATCAGGTCGGTCTCGGCTACCTGACACTCGACCGCGAAAGCGGCACGCTCTCCGGCGGCGAAACCCAGCGCATCCGCCTCGCCAGCCAGATCGGCGCCGGTCTGGCCGGTGTGCTCTATGTGCTTGATGAACCCAGCGTCGGGCTGCACCCGGCCGACACGGAACGCCTGATCGCCACGCTTCAGCACCTGCGCGATCTCGGCAACACGGTGCTCGTCGTCGAGCATGACGAAGCGATGATCCGCGCCGCCGACCATGTCATCGAACTCGGCCCGGCGGCCGGTGAACTCGGCGGTCGGCTGATCGCCCAGGGCAAACCCGCCGAGCTCGCCGCCAACACCGACAGCCTGACCGGCGCCTACCTGGCCGAGCGGCTGCGCATTGCACCGCCACCGCGACCGGTCGTGCGCCAGACGGAACTCGGCCTCGATGGCGAGGTGTTGACCGTGCATGGCGCGGCCGAGCACAACCTGCAGGATGTCACCGCCACCTTTCCCGTGGGCCGCTTCAGCGTCGTCACCGGCCCCTCGGGCAGCGGCAAGTCCACGCTCGTCAACCGCGTGCTGATGCGCGCCTTGATGCGCCACTTCTACCGCGCCAAGGACGAACCGGGCCGCCACCGCGCCATCACCGGCATGGAGCACTTCGACAAGGTGGTCGTCGTCGATCAATCGCCCATCGGCCGCAGCCCGCGCAGCAATCCGGCCACCTACACCGGTGCCTTCACCGCCATCCGCGAGCTTTTCGCGCAACTGCCGATGGCGCGCGTGCGCGGCTACGAGGCCGGTCGCTTCAGCTTCAACACGCCCGGCGGCCGCTGCGAGAAATGCCAGGGCGACGGCCAGATCCGCATCGACATGCATTTCCTCGCCGATGTCTATGTGACCTGCGACCAGTGCGGTGGCAAACGCTACAATGCCGAGACGCTCGAGGTCACCTTCAAGGGACGCCACATCGCCGAGGTGCTGGAGATGACGATCAGCGAGGCGGCGCGCTTCTTCGGTCGCGCCAGCCACATTGCCGCCAAGCTGCAGACCCTGGAGGAATGCGGCCTCGGCTACCTGCGCCTGGGGCAGTCGGGCAACACCCTCTCCGGCGGCGAGGCCCAGCGCATCAAGCTGGCCGCCGAACTGGCCAAGCGCGCCACGGGGCGGACGCTGTACCTGCTCGATGAACCGACCACGGGCCTGCACTTTGCCGACATCCAAACGCTGCTGCAGGTGCTGTTCCGCCTGCGCGATGCCGGCAACACGCTCATCGTCATCGAGCATCACCCCGACGTCATCCGCTGCGCCGACTGGGTGCTCGATCTCGGCCCCGGCGGCGGCAGCGAGGGCGGCCGACTGATCGCCAGCGGCACGCCGGAAGACATTCAGCACAACCCGACCAGCCGCACGGGACGCTTTCTGCGCGTCTGAGCGGACCGCAAGTCAGTCGAGGAAGAGCAGCTCGTTGGCATTGAGCAGTGCCCGGCAGAGGGCCTGGCGACCATGCTTTGCCACCAGGACTTCGGCAGCGGCGCGCTCGGCCGGGGTCGGCGCGCGCTGGAAGACCCATCGATAGGCTGACCCCACCGCATCGTCGGCCGCGAGGCGCTCAGCGAGGGCCGTTGCCATGTCGAGGGTGAAGCGGTGGTTGAACAGGGTCAGCGCCTGCAGCGGTGTCGTCGTGTTGGCGCGCACCGGCGCGGCGAAGGCGATGTCGGGAAAGTCGAAGTCGGTGAGCAGATCCACCACGCTAGCGCGGGCGTTTTGATGATACACCGCGCGGCGGTAGGTTTCCGGACCGTGCTGATCGAGCGGGAAATAGGTGCAGACGTTGTTCTGGGTGAACTTGTAGAGCCGGAAGCCCGGGCCGCCCATCGGTTCCAGCTGCAGCTTGCCGGCCACCGCCAGCATCGTGTCGCGCAGTTCCTCGGCGCTCAGCCGCCGCGGCGGGAAACGCCAGAGCAGGCGACTGGCCGCATCGGCAGCCGCGCCATCGGTGCGATGCGCGGCGCTCTGCTGGTAGGTGCGCGACAGCAGGATCTCGCGGTGCAAGGCCTTGAGTCGCCAGCCATGCGCGATGAGACGCTGTGCCAGATAGTCGAGCAACTCGGGATGGGTGGGCCGACTGCCGAGGAAACCGAAGTCGCTGGGTGTGTCGACCAGGCCCGTGCCGAAGTGCCACTGCCAGACGCGATTGGCGAGCACGCGCGCGGTGAGCGGATTGTCCTGGGTGATCCACTTGGCCAGGGCCAGGCGACGCTCGCCTTCGGGTGCATCAGCCGGCAGCGCGTAGGCCGGCGTCACCTCGCTGAGCACGCTCAGGCTGGCCGGCACCACGACGTCGCCCGGCTTCATGGGATCGCCGCCCTTGTGCAGGCGGGTGGCTTCCTTCGGTTGACTGAACAGCCCGGCCCAGACCTGCGGCAGCTTGGGCAGACGGTTGATCTGCGCCTGCACGGCGGCCACCTGCTTGGCCAGATCCTTGAGACGCGCCTGTTCCGCCTCGGTGATGACGGTCGCACGCGCCAGGGCCAGGGCATGGCCGGGGGTGGCGGGTTCGCGCCCCGCCTCGCTGGCGACGGTTGTCCAGGTTTCACCATCCAGGGAAACCTGTACCGCATACTCGGTCGGCGTCGCACCGCGCACCTTGCTCTCGTCGGTGCCGCGTTCACCGCGCGCATTGACGAAGCGGATGCGCTCAATCGTTTCCGGCTGCGCGAAGGTCAGGGTCAGCACCGGCGGATTGCCGATGAACCAGGCCTCACCAAGGGTGCCATCGATGCAGTACTGCGGGCCATAGGCTTCCGGGAAATCCTCGGCCACCGCCGACCTCGCGCCCTCGGCTTTCGTGCCGTGGGTCGCCAGGGCGACGTTGCGCCCCTTGGTGTCGAAGACTTCGAACTCCGTCAGCTTGCCGCCGCCGCGCCGGACATTGCCGCCCTGGTAATCGCTGGTGAAGCTCTCGATGACAAAGCGCAGCTGGCGGGCCTGCACCGGGGCGAAGGTTTCTTCGGTGCCGTGCGGATCGACTTTCGGTCGGTCATGCTTCAGTCCGGCCAAGGCCGCCTTGGCGCGCTGGGCAATGGCCTTTTCCAGGGCCGCCTGCTCGGCCTGAAGCCGGGCCAGCTCTGCATTCAAGGGCGCCAAGGCCTGCTGATGCGCCTGCCGCGCCTCGGCCGTGGTCAGCACGCGCCGGCCATGAGTCACGCCTTCAAAGGCCGATTTCATCCGGTAGTAGTCCTCCGCGGGGATCGGGTCGAACTTGTGGTTGTGGCAGCGGGCGCAGTTGACCGTGAGACCGAGGAAGGCGCCGCCGGTGGCGGTCACCATGTCGTCGAGGGTCGCCGCCCGGATGTTCGCCTGCGCCACCGGGTCCTGGTTGCCAACATCGTCATAGGGCCCGGCCACCAGGAAGGCACTGCCGATCTCGACCGCAGGATCGTCCCTGCCGATGACATCGCCGGCGAGGTGCTCGGTGATGAAGCGGTCGAAGGGTTTGTCGTCGTTGATCGAGCGGATGACGTAATCGCGGAAGGGCCAGAGATCATCGATGATGAAGTTGCGCTCGAAGCCGTTGGATTCACCAAAGCGGATGACATCCAGCCAGTGGCGGCCGTAGCGCTCGCCATAGCGCGGGCTGGCGAGCAGGCGGTCGACAAGGGATGCCACGAGATCGGTCCGATCCGACGGATCCGTCTGATGCCAGTCCCGAACAAACGCCTCCACCTCCTCCGCAGTCGGCGGCAGGCCGTGCAGGTCGTAGGTCAGGCGACGGATCAGCGCGCGCGGTTCGGCCGGCGGATTGAGGTCCAGCCCCTTCTCCTTGAGTTTCGCCTCGATGAAGCTGTCGATGGAAAGTGGCTTGAGCTTTAGCTCAAGGTTTGAATTTTCGGCTGAAGCCGAAACCACTTTGAGCGCCTGCAGCGACCACCAGGACTTGTCGCCACGGTTGACCGCCAGCGGCTGCCCGTCGCGCGGATCCGGCGCGCCCATCTGCACCCAGGCGACAAAATCCGCGATGACCGCCTTGGGCAGCATCGGCTTTTTCGGCGGCATCTCCAGATCCTCCTCCTCATGGCGCAGCGTCCGAATCAGCAGGCTTTCCTCCGGCTTGCCGGGCACGATGGCCGGCTCGCCGCTGTCGCCGCCCTTCTGCCAGCCCGCCCTCGAGTCGAGGTAGAGGTTGCCCTTGAGTTTCTTCGCCTCGGCACTGTGGCAGGAGTAACACTGCTCCACCAGCACCGGCCGGATCTTCTGCTCGAAGAAGGCGATGTCGCCATCCGCGGCGAAGGAGGCAGGCGCAAGCATGAGGAGGGAGAGCAGCCAAACGCCAAGGAGAACCGCCTGATGAAGGCGACCTCGGCGCGCATGACGCAGGCAAAAGGGAGACCATGACATGGAGGGCTCCTTCATCCTTCGAAATGCATCATTCCTTGTTCGATATTGGATATTCATGCCTTCTCGCCTCTCATGCCAGAATCCTCCCGATGACATGGCCATGCACATCGGTGAGCCGGCGTTTGGCGCCGTTGTGGTAATAAGTCAGCTTTTCGTGGTCGAGGCCGAGCAGGTGCAGGACCGTGGCGTAGAAGTCATAGACCGAGGCCACATCGACCGCGGCGCGGCGGCCGAACTCGTCGGTTTCGCCATAACTGACGCCGCCCTGGATGCCGGCGCCCATCATCCAGGTGGTGAAGGCGTCGGGATTGTGGTCGCGGCCGCTGGTGCCCTCCTGATGGGTGGGCATGCGCCCGAACTCGGTGCACCAGATCACCAGCACATCATCGAGCATGCCGCGCTGCTTGAGGTCGGTCAGCAGGGCCGCGGTGGGTTGATCAAAGATCGGGCAGTGGCGCTCGTAGTCGGCCTTGAGTGTCTTGTGCGCATCCCAGTTGAGCAGGCCGTCGACGGCGCTGGCGCGCGAGGCGCAGTACAGCGAGACGTAGCGCACGCCCTGCTCGAGGAAGCGGCGCGCGAGCAGGCAGTTGCGCGCGTAGGCGGCCTTGAGCGCGTTGGCATCGCCGGTGCCGTAGAGCTCATGGACATGTCGGGGCTCGGCGGACAGGTCGCTCACCTCCGGTGCGGTGAGTTGCATGCGCGCCGCCATCTCGTAGGCGGCCAGGCGCGCGGTCAATTCACTGTCGCCGGGCCGGGCCTCCGCGTGCGTCCGGTTCAGGCCGCGCAGGAAGTCGCGCGTGGCCGCCTCTTCCGCCGGGTCGATGCCGGCCGGACGGCTCAGGTTGCGCAGCGGCTGCTGGGCGGCCATGGCAACCGCCTGGTACTGCGCCGGCAGGAAGCCGTTCGACCAGTTGGCCTTGCCGTTCGGCGGTTCACCGCGCAGATCCTGAATGGCCACGTAGGTGGGCAGGTTGTCGTTCAGACTGCCGAGCGCGTAGCTGACCCAGGAACCGGCGGAGGGAAAACCCTCGCGGGTGAAACAGGAGTTCATGTTGATGCAGCCCGGACCATGGGTGTTGGTCTTCGAACTCATCGAGTGGATGAAGGCCATGTCGTCGACATGCCGCGCCAGGTGCGGCAGCATCGAGGAGATCATTTTGCCGCTCTGCCCCGCCGCCCGGAAAGGCCACGGCGACTTCATGAGGTTGCCATTCTTGCCCTGGAAGCTGACCAGGTTCTGCTCGCCGGGCAGCGGGGTGCCATCGTACTTTTCCAGCATCGGCTTGTGGTCCCAGAGGTCGACATGCGAGGCGGCCCCCGGACAGAAGATCTGCAGCACCTGCTTCGCCCTCGGGGCAAAATGCGCCCCCCGGCGCGGCGCAGCGGCCTCGGCGGCAAACAGGCGCGACAGGGCCACGCCGGTGAGGCCGGTGCTCATCTGGCCGAGGAAGTGGCGGCGGGAAAGATCGACGTTCATGGCGGAATCAACGGGCGGATTCGAGACCGAGGTCGGTGCGGGCGGAGAGCAGGTGGCGATGCATGGCGCGGGCGGCGGCGGCCGGGTCGCGCTTTTCCAGGGCGACCAGCAGGGCGCCGTGCTGGCGGATGGCGAGTTCGGGGGTCACACGCCGGTAGCCGTGGGCGAGGCTGACCTGCAGAAGTTCGGAGAGCGACTGCATGAGCAGGGCCGAGATCGGATTGCCCGAGGCCTCGGCGAGCAGGCGATGGAAGGCCATGTCGGCAGCGACCTGATCCTCGAAGCCCTGAGCCAGCTTCAACTGCTCGTGCGCACGGCGCAGTTCGCGCAACTGGGCGACCGTGGCCCGCTCGGCGGCCAGGCGGGCATTCTCGGGTTCCAGCGCCAGACGCACTTCGGTGAGATGCTCCAGGCGCTGCGTCTCATCGGGCACCAGCAAATGCAGGGCGTGGTTCAACGGCTTGTGCAGCTTGTCGACCACCTTCATGCCGCTGCCCTGGCGGATCTCAATGAGCCCCTGCAGCTCCAGCCGCTGGGCCGCCTCGCGCACCACGCTGCGACTCACCCCCAGCCGGGCGGAGAGCTCGCGCTCGGTCGGCAGGCGGTCGCCATCGGGTTCCTGACGGGCGAGATCGGCAAGCCGTTCGCAGACGGTTTCCACCAGCGACGGCGGACGGGCAAGGGTGGCGAGACTCATGGCAGGTTCATCAGGTGGTCAGACCAATTCAACGATGCCAGAAAAGCAGGCTTGCAGCCTTTTTGTGTGCGCCTCACAGAATCTGCGATGGGCCAGTCACCCAAGCCTTGCCGAATCCGACAACCGAATTGCGGGAAAATCCAGCAGTCCGGAGCGTTGCTCGTACAACACCGCCAATGCCCCCTTCCCGCCTCTGTTTTCTACTCACCTGCCTGCCTGCCTTCGCGCCGGCTGCGGTGGATTTTCGCCGCGAGGTGCAGCCCATTCTCTCGGAACACTGCTTCCACTGCCACGGCGTTGATGCCGAAACGCGCAAAGGCGGCCTGCGCCTGGATTTGCGCGAGGCGGCCCTGCAGGGCGGCAAAAGCGAAGGTCCGGCCATCGTGCCGGGCGAACCGGAAAAAAGCCCGCTCATCGCCCGGCTGACGACCCACGACAGCGACGAACTCATGCCGCCGCCGAAGGAGAAGAAGCCGGTCAACAGCGCACAGATTGAAGTGCTGAAACGCTGGATTGCCGAGGGCGCGGCCTATGCCGGTCACTGGGCGTTTGCAAAGCCGAAAGCCGAAGCGGCGGGGACGGAAATTCAGGCCCACCCGGTCGATGCCCTTGTTGAAAAACGCCTGACCCAGGCCGGCCTGAAACTCTCGCCCCCCGCCGAACCGGCCCTGCTGGCGCGTCGCCTCTGGCTCGATGTCGGTGGTCTGCCGCCGACTCCCGCCGAGGTGGCGAATTTCGAGGCCCGCGCGCAGGCCAGCGGTCTGCAGGCAGCGGTCGAGCAAACGGTCGACACCCTGCTGCAGAGTCCGCGCTATGGCGAAAGATGGGCGCGCGTCTGGCTTGATGCGGCGCGTTATGCCGACAGCAACGGCTACGAAAAGGATCTGCCGCGCGAGCAGTGGGCCTGGCGTGACTGGGTGATCCAGGCCCTCAATCGCGACCTGCCCTACGACCAATTCATCGTCGAACAGGTGGCCGGCGACCTGCTGCCGGATGCCAGCCAAGATTCCCTCATCGCCACCGGCTTTCTGCGCAACGGTCTGATCAATGAAGAGGGTGCCATCGTGCCCGAGCAGTTCCGCATTGAGGGCGTCTTCGACCGCATGGACTGCCTCGGCAAGGCGGTGCTTGGCCTCACCCTGCAGTGCGCGCAATGCCACACCCACAAGTTCGATCCCATCACTCACGACGAGTACTTCGGCCTGTTTGCCTTCCTCAACAACACCCACGAGGCGCAGTCCTGGGTGTACGACGAGGCTCAACAGAAGGCCATCGCCAGGGTGCAGGCCGGGCTGACCGGCGTGCGCGAGCGTTTGAGAAAGCAACTGCCCGACTGGGCCGCCCAGCTCGCCGCCTGGGAGAAGACCGTCGCCGCCCAGCAGGCCGAGTGGACGCCGCTGCCGCCGAAGAAACTGATGACGGTGAGCGGCCTCAACCATCCGACCCGCCTCGCCGACGAATCCATCCTCACCCTCGGCCATCCCTCCTCCAGCAGCGACCACCTGATCTTCGCCGAACCCGCGCTCGACGGCCTGACCGGCCTGCGCCTGGAGGCACTGACGCACCAAGACCTGCCCCACGGCGGTCCCGGCCACAGCCGCCATGGCATCTGGGCCATCACCGAACTGGAATGCCATCTCCAAAAGCCGGGCGACAAGGACTGGCAAAAGGTCGCCCTGCAAAACGCCAGCGCCGATTTCTCCGAACCCGACCACCGCATTGAACCCGAGTGGCAGACCAAGGCGGATGAAACCCGCGAACGCCGCGTCGGACCGGTCGCCTTCCTGATCGATGGCGACAACCAGACCGCCTGGCGTGCCGATCGCGGCCCGGGCCGGCGCAACGCGCCCTCGGTTGCCGTCGTCCAGTTCGCCGAACCCCTCACCGCCCCAGCCGGCACGCAACTGCGCCTCACCGTGCGCATGAACCACAGTGGCGACGGCAACGGCCGCGGCCAGCGCGCCATCGCCATGCTCGGCCGCATGCGCCTCGCCACCACGCGCAGCCCGGCGCCCAAAACCCCGGCGGTCGACCACGCCGCGCAACTCGCGATGACGATCCCGGCCGACCAGCGCAGCCCCGAGCAGCAAGCCAGCGTTTTCGATGCCTGGCGGCGCACCCTGCCGGCCGCCAAGCCCCTCAACGCCGAGGCCGAGGCCTTGTGGAAGACCTGGCCGGCGGAGGGCAAAACCTCCGTGCTGCACCTCGCCGAACGCCACGCCGCGGACACGCGTGCCACCCACCTGCTGGACCGCGGCGTCTGGAACCAGCCCAAGCACGCGGTGCCGCCGCACGTGCCCGCGGCCTTGCACCCACTGCCGGAAAGCTCCAGTCGCGACCGACTCGCCTTTGCCCGCTGGCTGGTCGATCCGAATTCACCGCTCACCGCCCGCGTCGCCGTCAACCGCCTCTGGCAAACCGTCTTCGGTGCCGGCCTAGTCGAGACCGCCGAGGACTTCGGCACCCGCGCGCCGCCGCCGGAACACCAGGAACTGCTCGACCGGCTCGCCCTCGATTTCATGGCGCAGGGCTGGAGTCAAAAGCGCCTGCTGCGCACGATCCTCACCAGCGCGGTGTACCGGCAGAGTTCGGCGGTTACGCCCGAACTGCGCGACAAGGATCCCAACAACCGCCTGCTGGCCCGCGGTCCGCGCTTCCGCGCCGATGCTGAAACCGTGCGCGACATCGCCCTCACCGTCTCCGGCCTGCTCCATGAGCAGGTCGGCGGACCCAGCATCTACCCGCCCGTGCCGCAAAGCGTGCTCGAGTACAACTACAACCCGCCCGACTACTGGCAGCCCGCCACCGACGCGCAGCGCTACCGGCGCAGCCTCTACCACTTCCGCAAGCGCTCCATGCCCGACCCCGTGCTGCAGGCCTTCGACGCGCCCAATGGCGACTTCGCCTGCGTGCGCCGCACCCGCTCGAACACGCCGCTCGCCGCACTGACCAGCCTCAATGAAACCCTCTTTGTCGAAGCCGCCCAGGCGCTGGCACAACGCATCGTCCGCGAGGGCGGCGGCAGCGATGAAGCCCGCATCCGCCACGCCTGGCGCCTGTGCACGAGTCGCCCCGCCACCGCCGCGGAGACCGGCACGGTGCTGCGCCTGCTCGATCAGCACCGCGCCCGCCTGCGCGCCGGCGAGTTGAAGGCCGGCGACATCGCCTTTTCCGAACTGACCCGTCCGCAGGAGCTGCCCGCCGACGCCACCCCCAACGAACTCGCCGCCTGGACCCTCGTCGCGCGCGTGCTGCTGAACCTCGATGAAACCCTGAGCAAAAGCTGAACTCAGAAGATGGGAGATCGGAGATGGAAGATAGGCTCCGTCTTCGAACTTCGATCTGCCCACGATCTGCCCCGCACCGCCATGCCCCCTTCCCCATCTCCGATCTCCGATCTTCCATCTCCCATCTCGCGCCGCTGGTTCCTGCGCGACTGCGGACTCGGCCTGGCCGGCATGGCGGCGCAGGCCTTGATGGCGCGCGAGGCGGGGGCGGCCACAGCGCGTGGTGTCACTCATCACGCCCCCAAGGCGAAGCGCGTCATCTACCTCTTCCAGGCCGGTGCGCCCAGCCATCTGGAGTTGTTTGATCCCAAGCCCGAGCTGACAAAACGCAGCGGCCAACTGCCGCCGGCGGAGCTGCTGAAGAACTACCGCGCCGCGTTCATCCAGCCCGACTCCGCCCTGCTCGGCCCGAAGTTTGCCTTCCACCGCCATGGCCAGTCGGGCATGGAACTCAGCGAGATCCTGCCGCACACCGGCTCGATTGCCGATGAGATTTGCCTGATCCGCTCCATGCAGACCGACGCGGTCAACCATGCGCCCGGCCAGATCCTCATGAACACCGGCTCCGAGCAGTTCGGTCGGCCGAGCTTTGGCGCCTGGACCCTGTACGGCCTGGGCAGCGAATGCGAGAACCTGCCGGGCTATGTCGTGCTGACCAGCGCCAAGGGCACCAGCGGCGGCGCCAGCAACTACGGCGCGGGCTTTCTGCCCACCCAGTACGGCGGCGTGCCCCTGCGTTCGAGCGGCGATGCCGTGCTTTACCTGTCGAATCCGAAGGGCGTGGATGACAGTGCCCAGCGCGCCTCGCTCGACGCCCTGCATGAACTCAACCAGCAGTCCTTCGGCGCCTTTGCCGATCCCGAGACGGCGGCACGCATCGAGGCCTATGAAATGGCCTACCGCCTGCAGACCAGCGCGCCCGAACTGATGGACCTGTCCGGCGAACCGGCGCACGTGCTGGAGATGTACGGCATCAAGGACGTCAACACGCCGGGTTACGCGCGCAACTGCCTGCTCGCCCGCCGCCTCATCGAACGCGGCGTGCGCTTTGTGCAACTGTTCCACGAGGCCTGGGACCAGCACGGCAACCTGACCAAGGCCATCCAGGCCAACTGCCGCGACACCGACCAGGCCAGCGCCGCCCTGGTCAAGGATTTGAAGCAGCGCGGCCTGCTCGACGACACGCTCGTCGTCTGGGGCGGCGAGTTCGGCCGCACCCCCATGGTGCAGGGCGGCAACGACGGACGCGACCACCACAACCGCGCCTTCAGCCTGTGGCTGGCCGGTGGCGGCGTGCGACGCGGCCATGTCCATGGCGAAAGCGACGACCTCGGCTTCCAGGCCGTGCGCGACACCGTGCACGTGCACGATCTCAACGCCACCCTGCTGCACCTGCTCGGCTTCGATCACGAGAAGCTCACCCACCGCTTCCAGGGCCGCGACTTCCGGCTCACCGATGTCCACGGCCACGTCGTCAAGGGCCTGCTGGCCTGAGGTGGTCACACGGCTTGCCCGCCCTCAGGAGGTCCCAACAACCTGTGCTGCGGATGTCCGGACTTCGCTGAAATCGCCCCGCTTGCGCGACGTTCCCATCGCCATGTTTGCCTGCCGTCTCGCCCTCCTGCTGTTCGCGCCCGTCCTCGCCCTGGCGAAGCCGAACCTGCTGGTCATCTACACCGACGACCATTCCTACCGGACCCTGTCCTGCTACGAGGGGGCCGAATCGTGGGCGAAAACGCCAAACATGGACCGGCTCGCCGCCCGCGGCGTGCGCTTCACCCATGCCTACATCGGCACCTGGTGCATGCCCTCGCGCACCACCTTCCTCACCGGCCGCCATCAACACGGGGTCGCCACGATGCGCATGACGCCGCCCTACCCCGGCGCCACTTATGACCCCGAGCAGTGCCGCTTCTGGCCGGCCGAGCTGCGTCGCCACGGCTATCACACCGCTCAGATCGGCAAGTGGCATGCCGGCAACGATGCCGGCTTCGGTCGCGACTGGGATCATCAGATCGTCTGGAACCGCCCTCGCCATCCCGACAACGCGCCGAACTATTACCACGACCAGTTGATTTCCTTCGACGGCGGCGAGCCGCGGGTGGTGAAGGGCTACTCCACCGACAACTACACCGACTGGGCCATCGACTACATCCGCGGCAAGCAGCGCCCCACCGACAAGCCCTGGTTGCTCTGGCTCTGCTACGGCGGCGTGCACGCGCCCTACACACCCGCCGAACGCCATCTCGGCGACTACCCCGACGCCGAGGTGGCCACGCCGGCCGACATCTACCCGCCGCGCCCGGGCAAACCCGGCTACATGCAAAAGGTCGCCGCCTGGCAAAAGGGTGCCGACGGGCAGCCGGTTCTCAGCGACAAGGCCATGGGCAGCGAGGTGGGCGATGATCCCCGTCGCGACAACGGCCGCAGCCTGTCGTCCTGGTCGCGCCAGTATCACCAGGCCGTGCGCGCGCTTGACGAGGGCATTGGCCGCGTGCTCGCCGCGCTGGAGGAAAGCGACCAGCTCAACAACACCCTCGTCGTGCTCACCGCCGACCAGGGCTACGCCTGGGGCCAGCACGGTTTCCGTGCCAAGCTCGCTCCCTATGACGCCAACCTGCGCTCACCGCTCATCGTCTCCATGCCCGGCACCCTACCCGAGGGCGGGGTCTGCCGCACGCCCGTCGGCGGCGCCGACCTGGCCCCCACCCTGCTCGGCTTTGCCGGTCTGCCGCAGCCCTGGGAGATGCATGGTCACGACCTGCGCCCCCTGCTGAACCACCCCGATTCCGCCTGGCCTCACACAACGCTGCTGCCATTCACCGCCGACAAGTTTGGCGCCGACTGCGATCTCGTGCCGCCGCCACCCGGCAACCGCCACAAGACCGGCATTCCGTGGTACCTCATGGTCGTGCGCGACCGCCACAAGTACATCCGCACCCTCGAAGCCGGCGAACCCGAAGAGCTGTACGACCTCGCTCGCGATCCGGAGGAACTCACCAACCTCGCCGACCGCCCCGAAAAAGCCGAGTTGCTGCAGGAACTGCGTGCGGCCGCGGTCGCCGAGCTGAAGCGCACCGGCGCCAAGATGGTGGATTCCCTGCCACCCGTGAAACCCTGACCCGCCATGCGCCGCTCCCGAGGGGCAACCGGCCGATTGCCTCAAGTCGTCCGGGCTAGCCCACCCGACCAAGACCAGCTTCCACTTCACCCTGAACGGCCCCGGCGTACTCTTCGACAACGCACGCATCACCCCCGCACCCCCTGAGTTCCATCTCCCATCTCCCACCATGCGTCTCCTCTCCCTGCTCTTCACCAGCCTCGCCCTCGCCGGCATAGCCATCGAACCGCCCGCCACGGTCCTGTGCCAGCCCGACAAGCTCATTGTCGCCACGACCTTCGACCAAGCCACACCACCGACGCGCAAGGGCCCGATTCAGGGCTGGCAGGCCGGCATCGGCGAATGGCGCATCGAAAACGGGGTGCTGCACGGCGATGAACTGCCCGAGGATCATCACGCCTCCTCCTGCACCTACCGACTGGAGGCGACCCATCTCGTGATCACTGCGGAATTCCGCCTTGGCGACGCCGAACATGTCGCCTTCGGCTGCCGCGACACGATCGCGCCGAACCATCACCTCGGCCGCACCTTCATCCGCAGGGATGGGATCTGGATCCAGCACATGTCCGGCATCGCCAAGACCACCAAGGCCCACAAAATCGCCGAGCTAAAAACCCCGATCGATCCCCAGGCCTGGCACAGGCTGACCGTGGAAATCTGCGGCGACCGCTACCGCGCGCAGATCGACGGCCATGTCGTCGAAGCCACGCACGCCCGCTTCCAGGATGCCAAGGGCATCGTCGCCCTGATCAGCAAGGGCCGCGGTGCCCAGTTCCGCAACGTCGCCCTCTGGCATGCCACCCCGAAATCCTGACCCGCCAATGACCGTCCGTTTCTTTGTCTTGCTGCTGGTCCTGCTCACCGGCGTTGCTGCAGCCGCGCCTGCACCCAACATTGTCCTCATCCTTTCCGACGACCTCGGCCATGCCGACCCCGGCTTCAACGGCGGCGATCCGGCCCTGACGCCCAACCTGGATCGCCTGGCGGCCGAGGGCCTGCGCCTGACCCAGTTTTACGCCACGCCCGTCTGCGCCACCACGCGCGCCGCGCTGATGACGGGTCGCTACCCCTTCCGGCAGTGGATGGACTGGCGCTCGGAGGATTTTGGCAAACCCGATTACCTGGAACTGCTCGGCATCCCACTGGCAAAGCTGCCCGATGGCACACCGACACGGCGCATCCACGGGCTCGACACCCGCGAGCGCACCCTCGCCGATGCCCTGCGCCAGGCCGGCTACTCGACCGCCCTGCTGGGCAAATGGCATCTCGGCGAATGGCTGCCCGAGCACCTGCCGATGGCGCGCGGCTTTGACCACCAGTACGGGCACTATGCCTGGGGCATCGATTACACGAACCACACCATCCCGCACAACGCGCCGGCGGTGTTCTGCGTGCACGACTGGCATCGCAACCAGCAACCGGTGCTGGAAAAGGGCTACAGCACCGACCTCATCACCGACGAGGCCGTGCGCCTCATCGAGCGCCAGCCGGCGGACCGCCCCTTCTTCCATTACGTCGCCTTCAACGCCATCCACGGTCCACTGGAGGAGATCCCCCGCCATGTTGACCGCCACGGCAAACGTGGCGCCGCCATCAAGTGCCTCGACGAGGGCATCGGCCGCATCCTCGACGCCCTCGACCGCCGCGGCCTGCGCGAGAACACGATCGTCATTTTCACCAACGACAACGGCGGCCTGACCGACGCGGTCAACCGACCCTGGCGCGGCCACAAGGACACCACCTTCGAGGGCGGCATCCGCGTGCCCTTCGTGCTGCGCTGGCCGGGTCGCATCCCCGCCGGCAGCGACAACCACGCGATGGTCCACATCACCGACCTCTATCCCACCCTGATCACCCTCGCCGGCGGCTCGCTGCAGCAGGAACTGCCGCTCGACGGCCTTGACATGAGCGGCGTGCTGCTCCGCGGCCAGGCCAGCCCGCGCTCGGAAATCGCCATCGAGGTCGCCGGCAGCACGCGCCTGCCCACCCTGCGTCAGGGCGATTTCAAACTGATGCGCGACGAACTCTACGACCTCGCCAACGACCCGGGGGAAACCACGGACGTCGCCCGCCAACACCCGGTCCTCGTTGCGCGCCTGAAAGCCAGGCTACAACAACTTGCCGCCGAGCGACCGCCGCTCGGGGATTTCCCCGTGCTGATGGATCCCGCCCTGCCCTACGTCTATGGACGCGACGAAAATCAGCGGGTGCCGCAGGCCATTCAGGATCATGTCAAAGCCGTGCGCGCCAGCCAGCCGCAGTCCTGGCCGCCGGGTCAGACACCCTGGCCAGCGGCACCGAAGGACGGCAAGATCCGTTTCACCAACGACGGTCGCTGAGGTCCTGCCAGCGGAGTTGGGCAAGCCACGTCGTTGCCGCCAGCCCCGTCTCGCGTCACCTCAGGCGAAGATCTCCTTCACCACATGCCCCTCGACATCGGTCAGACGGAAGTCACGACCGGCATGGCGATAGGTCAGGCGTTCGTGATCAAGGCCGAGCAGGTGCAGCAGGGTGGCGTGCAGATCGTGGATGTGCACCTTGTTCTCGGCCGCGTAGTAGCCGTAGTCGTCGGTGGCACCGTGGGCATAGCCGCCCTTGACCCCGCCGCCCGCCATCCACATCGTGAAGCCTTCGGGATTGTGGTCGCGGCCGTCGGCCGTGCCCTGCGCCACCGGAGTGCGACCGAATTCCCCCCCCCAGAGCACGAGGGTGTCTTCCAGCAGGCCGCGCGACTTGAGATCGTGCAGCAGACCGGCAATCGGTTTGTCGACCTCGGCGGCATTCTTGGTGTGACCCTTGATGAGGTTGCCGTGCTGGTCCCACTGCACCTCGCCGTCGCTGTGCGTCACCTGGATGAAACGCACTCCGCGCTCGGCGAAGCGCCGCGCCATCAGGCACTGGCGACCAAAGTTCGCGGTCACCGGTTCGTCGAGACCATACAGCTTGCGGATCGCCTCGGTTTCACCACGCAGGTCCTGCAACTCCGGCATGGCGCTCTGCATGCGGAAAGCCAGCTCAAAGGAATCGATGCGCGCCTCGAGCGCGGCATCACCGGCCTGCCCCAGGTGCTCGCGGCCCATCCTGGCGGCGAGATCCAGCTGCAGGCGCTGCAAACTCGTGCCCGACTGCGGCCCACGAATGTGGCGTACCACCGCCTGATCGGCCGGCACGCTGGCATTGCCGAGCGGCGTGCCCTGCGCCCAGGCCGGCAGGAAGGCCGAGCCCCAGTTGTTGACCCCGCCGTGGGCGAGCGTCGGACAAATCGTCACAAAGGCCGGCAGATCGGCATTCTCGGTGCCGAGACCGTAGCTGACCCAGGCGCCCATGCTCGGACGCACAAAGGTGTCGCTGCCGGTGTGCAGCTTCAGCAAGGCACCGCCATGGGCCGGATTGGTACCATGCAGCGAACGCACGATGCAGAGGTCATCGACACAGCGTGCCACGTGCGGGAACAGCTCACTCACCGGCAGGCCGCTTTCGCCATGCTGCTTGAACTTCCAGGGCGACTTGAACAGCGTCGTCGTCTTGGCGAAGGTCACGCGCGGCAGAGCGAAGGGCAGCGGCTTGCCATGATCGCGGTCCAGCAACGGCTTGGGATCAAAGGTGTCGACATGCGACGGCCCGCCCTTCATGAACAGGAAGATGACCCGCTTGGCCCGCGCCGGGAAATGCGGCTGCTTCGCCGCCAGCGGGTTGGACATCATCTCCGCCCCGAGCAGGCCGCGCAGGGCCAGATAACCAAAACCCGCCGAGCTCTGCCGGAGCAGGGCGCGGCGCGAGTGCAGGGGCTGCCAGGGGAAATTCATGTCACAATCGTGGACCTGCGAAAAATACGCGTCCCCGGCGGTTTTCCTTTCGTGACGCCCACCCGCCCGGGCTATGCTGGGGCATGCCCGAACTGACCCACCTCGACGAAGCCGGCCGCGCCGCCATGGTCGATGTCTCCGCCAAACCGCCGCTGGCACGCGAGGCGGTCGCCGTCGCCTTCCTGCACCTGCAGCCGGAGACCCTGCGCCGCATCCACGACAACGGCCTGAAAAAGGGCGACGTGCTCGCCGTCGCCCGCGTCGCCGGCATCCAGGCCGCCAAACAGACCTCCCAGCTCATCCCGCTCTGCCACCCCTTGCCGTTGTCGAAGGTCGCCGTCGACTTCGAGCCGCAACCCGCAGGAATTGCCATTACCGCCACCGTGAAAACCGTGGCCCCAACCGGCGTCGAGATGGAGGCGCTGACGGCAGCATCCATCGCCGGCCTGACGATCTACGACATGTGCAAGGCGGTCGACAAGACCATGCGCCTCACCGAGGTGCGCCTGGCCTCCAAAACCAAGGAACTGCCGGGCACCTGACGATCCGTGGATCGGCAAGGAATTTTCAACCGGCTGCCCCCCGAAACCCGGAAGAGGCGGGCAGAATCGCCTCTCCCGCGCGTTGGTCTGCTCATGCGCCTTCTCGCCTGCCTCCTTCTGCTCGCCTGCCAAGCCACGGCCGGAGAAACCCGGCAGGTGGTGCCCAACTGGCCCAGCCTGCCTGCCGATGTTCGACTCGGGGTCTGCGCCGGCGTCGGCGTTGATGCCAACAATCGCGTCTTTGTCTTCCATCGCAGCGGCCGCAAGTGGTCAACTCCCTTCCCAACCGAACCCATCGCCGAACCGACGGTCAGTGTTTTCGACGGCGCCACCGGCGCGCTGCTCGACCGCTGGGGCGCGGGTCGCTTCATCATGCCGCATGGCCTCACCGTCGACCCCGAGGGCAACATCTGGCTGACCGACGTTGGCCTGCATCAGGTCTTCAAGTGCTCGCCGCGCGGCAAAATCCTGCTCACGCTGGGCGAGGCCGGGGTGCGCGGCGCCGATCAAACGCACTTCAACCTGCCCTCCGACGTCGCCGTCCTGCCCGATGGCTCGTTCTACGTGAGCGACGGCTACAAGAACACCCGCGTGATGAAATTCAGCGCCGAAGGGCGCTACGAATTCGAATGGGGCACCCCCGGCAGCGGCCCGGGCGAGTTCAACCTGCCGCACGGGCTGGCGCTCGACGCCGAAGGCCGCGTCTACGTCTGCGACCGCGAAAACCTGCGCCTGCAGGTCTTCGACGCGCGCGGCGGCTTCCTCGCCCAGTGGCAGGGCCCGCAGATCGGCAAACCCTACGGCGTCGATGTCGCCCCGGACGGTCGCCTCCTCGTCATCGACGGTGGTCAACCCTCACTGAAGCCCGAAGCCCGCGGCAAGGCGGTCATCCTCGACAGCGCAGGCCGCGTGCTGGAAAGCTTTGGTGGTGCCAGCAACGCGCCCGGCCAGTTCCAGCTCGGGCACGACATCGCCGCCGGGCCGGACGGCGCGATCTACGTGGCCGAGGGCGCGGGCGAACGCGTGCAAAAATTCGTGCGCGTCACCGCCCCTGCCGCACCTTGACCTTCCAGTCATCCGGCATCTCGGCGATGTCGCTGTCGTCGGCATACTGCACGCGCAGTTCCTCAAGTCGCTGCCTGAGCTTGGCGACCTCGCCGGCATAAACCGGATTGTCATACTGATTGCGCAACTCCTGCGGATCGGCGTCGAGGTCGTAAAACTCCCACTCACCGAACTGGTAGAAGTGGATCAGCTTGAAGCGATCCGTGCGCACGCCGCGCTGGCGCGCCACCATGTGCACGCTCGGATACTCAAAATAGTGGTAGTAGATCGCATCACGCCAGTCCTTCGGCCGCTCGCCCTTGAGCAGCGGCACCAGTGACCGCCCCTGCATGTCGGTGGGCACCGGCACGCCGGCAAGCTCCAGGAAGGTGGGCGCATAGTCGAGGTTCTGCACGAGGTCGTCGTTGCGCGATCCGGGCTGGGTGACGCCCGGCCACTTGACGATCAGCGGCATCTCCAGCGAGTTCTCATACATCCAGCGCTTGTCGTACCAGCCGCGGTCGCCGAGGTAAAAACCCTGGTCGGAGGCATACACGACGATCGTGTTCTCATCGAGATCGAGCTCCTCCAGCGTCTTCATGAGCGTGGCGACACTTTCATCCACGCCCTTCACGCAGGCCAGGTAGTTGCGCAGGTAGCGCTGATGCTTCCAGCGCACCAGCGCCTCACCGGTCGGCTGCGCCTGATGGAAGGCCGCATCGAGCGGCCCGTAATAGGCGCGCCAGGCCTGCAGCTGCGCCGGGGTCATGCGCTTCATGTTCATCCAGGCCGAGCGATCCTGGGTCGCCTGCGAGGGCGGCTGATTGAAGTCGGCGGTCAAGTCGACAAAGAGGTCGTAGTTGAGGTCCATGTGGCGATCGACCTCCAGCTCCTGATGGCGCGAGGGCGAGGCCTGGCTGCGGTGGTCCATGAACAGGGTCGGCGGCTCGGGGATGAGCACATCATCGTAGGCACCCAGGTGGCGCAGCGCCGGCATCCAGTTGCGGTGCGGTGCCTTGTGCTGGACGCGCAGCAGGAAGGGCTTGGAGGTGTCGCGCTTGCTCTTCAGCCAGTCGACCGCCATGTCGGTGACCAGGTCGGTGCAATAGCCCTGCTTGGTCACCTTCCCCGCAGCGGTCATGAAGTCGGGATTGTAGTACAGCCCCTGCCCTGGCAGCACCGCCCAGTCGTCGTAGCCCTGGGGTTTGCCTTCCAGGTGGTACTTGCCGTAGAGCACGGTCTGGTAACCGGCCTTCTGCAACTGCTTGGCAAAGGTCGGCTGATCCCAGTTGAACTGGTCGCCGTTCTGCCGAAAACCGTTCAGATGACTGTGCTTGCCGGTCTCGATCACCGCCCGCACCGGGCCGCAGATCGAGTTCGTGCAGTAGCTGCGCCGGAACAGCATGCCCTGCGCCGCGAGCTTGTCGATGTTGGGCGTCGGGTTGACCGACTTCAGCCAGCGTTCATAGGCACCGATGGCGGTGGGCGAATGGTCGTCGCTGAAGATGAAGACGATGTTCGGTCGCGAATCGGCGGCGGATGCCATCGACGCGGCGGCAAGAAGGGAGAGCAGGCATTTCATCGCCCTCTTTATGAACGCCGATGCCCGGCCGGGCAAGCCTGTTTGCCGGAGGTTGGCGGGCGATAGTTCGCTCATCAGCGACCGTTGCATGTGCATGCGCCCGCTGCTTCTGCTGCTGTTCCCGACCACGCTTGCCGCGGTCAGTCCGGAGGTCGTTCCCGGCAACGGTGCCGCCTGGACGCGCCACACGATCGATGCCGGCTCGCGCGGTGCCGATGGCGTCAAGCTGGGCGACTTCAATGGCGACGGCCGTCCCGATCTGGTCACCGGCTGGGAGGAGGGCGGCGTGGTGCGCGCCTATGCCAACCCCGGACCGCAACGGGTGCGCTCGCCGTGGCCGCAAGTCACGATCGGCCTGGCCAAGGATGTCGAGGAAGCGGTCTTCGCTGACCTCGACGGCGACGGTAAAGTCGACGCCATCAGCGGCACGGAAGGCAAAACACGCACCCTGTTCTGGCATCGTCGCCAAGGCGATGATCCGCTGTCGGCCAAGGCCTGGCAGACCCTCCCCCTGCGCGCACCCAAGCGGATGTGGATGCAGGCGGCGGCCCTGCAACTGGATGACGCACACGGTCCGGATCTGGTGCTTGCCGCCAAGGGCGACGGCGCCGCCATCGGCTGGCTGCAGGCACCGGCCCGGCCACTTGACCTCGCCAACTGGCGCTGGCAGCCGCTGCGCGAGGCCGGCTGGGTCATGTCGCTGCTGCCCCACGATGTCGATGGCGACGGCAACACCGACCTGCTTTGCACCGACCGCAAGGGTCCGCGCCGCGGGGTGTTCTGGCTGAAAAACCCTGGAGCCGCTCAGGTCCGCGCGCAGGCATCCTGGATCGAGCACCCCCTCGGCGGCGGCGACCGCGAGGTCATGTTCGCCGATCTCGGTGATGTCGATGGCGACGGCCTCACCGATGTCGCGGTGGCCGCCAAACCGCGCGACGTGCTGCTGTTTCTACGCCGTGCCGACGGTGGCTGGCGGAACGTGGTGCTCAGCCTTGTCGCCGACCGCTTGCGTGACGCCAAGGCGGTCAAGATCGGCGACCTCAATGGCGACGGCTTGGCCGACCTCGTCTTCACCTGCGAAAACGCCCATGGCGAGCGCGAAGGCGTCGTCTGGCTGGAACAACACCAAGGCGGCGCGTGGCGGCAGCATTCCCTCGGCGGACCGGACGGCGTGAAATTCGACCTCGTGCAGTTGCTCGATCTTGATGAGGACGGCGACCTTGATGTCATCACCTGCGAGGAGCGCGATCAGCTCGGCGTGATCTGGTACGAAAACCCCGCCGTGCCGCGCTGACCTGCTCGGGCGGCTGGCCGGCTGACCGCCGAATCCGACACAAGATTTGCGATGGGTCATTGCCTGCGCCACCGTTTCAGTGGCTGTGAGCCCAACCGTTCGTCTTGCCTGCCTCGCCCTCGCCTGGACACCCCTGCAGGCGGCCGTGGATTTCAATCACCAAATCGTGCCGCTGCTGCGCAAGCACTGTGCCGAATGCCACAGTGGTGACAAGCTCAAGGGCGGGTTCTCCCTCAACGACCGCGAGGCCCTGCTGCGCGGCGGCGAGAACGGCCCCATCATTGACCTGAAGCAGCCGACTCACAGCGAATTGCTGGAGATCGTCCAAACCGAGGACGGAGACCGGCGCATGCCGCCCAAGGGCAAGGGCCTCACCAAGGATGAAGTGGCCCTGCTGAAACAATGGCTCAGCGAAGGACTGCCCTGGGAGGCCGGTTTCACCTTCCAAGCACCCGCCTATGAACCGCCCCTGAAACCCCGTGAGGTCGCCCTGCCCCCCGCCATGGAGGGCCGCGATCACCCGGTCGACCGTCTGATCGACGCCCATTTCGCCAGACAGGGCCTGCAGCGCCCCGAAGCCGCCGACGATGCCACCTTCCTGCGCCGCGCCCACCTCGACCTCCTTGGCCTGCTGCCCACCCCGGACGAGGTCGAGGCCTTCCATCAGGATGGCGCCCCCGACAAGCGCGAGCGCCTGGTGCGCACGCTGCTGGCGCGCGAGGTCGACTACGCCGAGCACTGGCTGACCTTCTGGAACGACCTGCTGCGCAACGACTATGGCGGCACCGGCTTCATCACCGGCGGGCGCAAGCAGATCAGCAAGTGGCTGTACGAGTCGCTGGTCGCCAACAAACCCTTCGACCAGTTCGCCCGCGAACTCATCGCCCCGCCCAGCGACGAGAGCCGCGGCTTCATCGATGGCATCAAGTGGCGCGGCGAGGTGAGTGCCGGCCAGACCGTCGAGATCCAGTTCGCCCAGAGCGTCGGCCAGTCCTTCCTCGGCATCAATCTGAAGTGCGCCTCCTGCCATGACAGCTTCACCGATCGCTGGAAGCTCGACGAAGCCTACGGCCTTGCCGCCATCTATGCCGAGCAACCCCTGCAGATCCACCGCTGCGACAAGCCGGTGGGCCGCACCGCCACCGCTTCCTGGCTGTTTCCCGAACTCGGCCAGGTCGATCCCGCCGCCCCGCGTGCCAAGCGCTTGAACCAGCTCGCAACCCTGCTGACCCACCCGGAAAACGGTCGCTTCAGCCGCACCCTCGTCAACCGCCTCTGGCACCGGCTGATGGGCCACGGCATCGTCCATCCGCTCGACGCGATGCAGACCGAGCCTTGGAACGCCGACCTGCTCGACTGGCTCGCCTGGGATTTTCAAAAGAACGGTTATGACTTGAAGAAGACCCTGGAGCGCATCGCCACCTCACGCATCTACCAGGCACGCAGCGAAGCCGTCGCCGATCCCCAGGCCCCTTTCGTCTTCCAGGGGCCGCGCGCGCGGCGACTGACCGCGGAGCAGTTCGTCGATGCCGTCTGGCAGCTCACCGAGACCGCGCCCGCCAAGATGGACGCCCCCGTCTTCCGGGGCCGACTCGATCCCGAAGCGGCGAAAGCCGTCAAACTGAGCGGCCAGTGGATCTGGGGCAGTTCCGCCGCCGAAGGCAAAACTCCACCTGCCGGCGAAACGATCCTGCTGCGCGCCAACTGGAAACTCGACGCCGCTCCCGCCGGCGGCGCTGCCATCCTCACCTGCGACAACGGCTTCACCCTTTACGTCAACGGTCGCAAGATCGTTGAGGGTGACGCTTGGAACCGCATCACCGCCGTGCCCCTGCACGACAAACTCCAGTCGGGCAACAACGCCATCGTGGTCGTCGCCCACAACGCCGGCAACGGCCCGAACGCCGCCGGCCTGTACTTCCAGGCCAGTGTCAAACTCGCCGACGGCCGCGAATCGACGCTGGCCAGCGGACCCGACTGGCAGTTCAGCCCGTCCGCCACCGCCGGCAAGGAGGGCCGCCTCGGCGCGCTGCCGCAGAACTTCCAGCCGGCCACCGTGGTCCAGGCGCTGCCGGTGTGGACGCGTGTCCTTCAGGAACAAGGCCCGGCCCTGCTCGCCCAGGGCAGCGCCAACTCCGGCCGCAGGGTTCGTGCCGCGCTGGTGAAGAGCGATTTTCTCATGCGCTCGCTGGGCCGGCCCAACCGTGACCAGATTGTCTCGATGCGCCCCGAGGACCTGACCACCCTGGAAGCGCTCGACCTCTCCAATGGCGAACCCCTGACCCGCGCCCTTGAACAGGGCGCCGCCCGACTTGTCGAACACTCCGGAGCGTCAAGCGAAGCTCTCGTGCGCCGGCTCTACGCGCACACCCTCGCGCGCCCCCCCACCTCCTCCGAACTCAGCACCGCCCTTGAGGTCCTTGGCCCGCAACCGGCCGCGGCACCGGTGGCCGACCTGCTCTGGGCCCTGCTCATGCAGCCCGACTTTCTGTACGTTCGCTAACCCTCTCACACTCCGCCATGTCCTCCCTTTCCTTCGAAGCCGATCCCGCCGCACCGGAATCGATCGTCCGTCGCGACTTTCTGAAAAAACTCGCCGCCGCGGGCGCCGCGGCCTGGGCCACCGGCGAACCGCAGGCCCTGTGGGCCGATGGCAGCAAGCTGACCCAGCCACCCGCCAAGGCTGACGCCTGCATCCTGCTCTGGATGGCCGGCGGCATGGCCGCGCCCGACACCTTCGACCCGAAGCGTTACCACCCCTTTGAGAAGGGCCTCGAAGTGGCAAAGATGCTCAGCACCTTCCCGGCCATCGACACCGCCGTCGACGGCGTGAAAATCTGCCAGGGCCTGGAGAACATCGCCCAGGTGATGGACCGCGCGACCCTCATCCGCAGCGCCGTCCAGCCCGACCTCGGCAGCATCCTGCACTCGCGCCATCAATACCACTGGCACACCGGCTACGTACCGCCGCAAACGGTGGCCTGTCCGCACCTTGGCTCGTGGATGGCCAAGGTGCTCGGCCCGCGCAACCCGGTCATGCCCGCCTTCGTCAACATCGGCCAGCGCCTGGAGGGCGTCGGCGAAAGTGAAGAACTGAAAGCCTTCACCACCGCCGGTTTCTTCGGCAGCGAGTTCGGACCGATGAACCTGCCCTTCCCCGAGGAGGCCGCGCAGTCGGTGCGCCCGCCCAAGGGCATGGACGCCAACCGCTTCGCCAACCGCGACCGCCTGTTCCGCAAGCTCGTCGACGCCAATCCCAACCGCGACCGCATGAGCGACCACCAGCAGCAGTCGCTACTGCGCAGCCTCGACAACGCCCACCGCCTGCTCAGCAGCAGGGAGCGCGAGGCCTTCGACATCACCCTCGAACCGAAGGAGGTGCTCGCCAAGTACGACACCGGCCGCTTCGGTCGCGGCTGCCTGCTGGCGCGCCGACTCGTCGAGGCCGGCGTGCGCTTCGTCGAGGTCACCACCGAGTACGTGCCCTTCCTGTACTGGGACACCCACAAGGACGGCCATGAAACCCTCGCCGGCCTGCACCGGGAGATCGACCAACCCATCGCCACGCTGATCCGCGACCTCGAGGAGCGCGGCCTGCTCGACCGCACGCTCGTCGTCATTGCCAGCGAGTTCAGTCGCGACGCCCTCATCGAGGGCAAGCCCGGCTCCACCGCCAGCGACCAAGCCACCTTCAAGGTCGATCGCATTGAGGAGATGAAGCACTACGGCCTGCACCGCCACTTCACCGGCGGCACCAGCGTCGTGATGTTCGGCGGCGGCATGAAGAAGGGCTTTGTCTACGGCGAGACCGCCGACGAGCGCCCGCTGGTGGCGGTGAAGAATCCGGTCAGCGTCATGGACCTGCACGCGACGATGCTCACCGCCATGGGCATCAGCCCGAAGACCGAATTCACCGTCGAGGGCCGCCCCTTCTACGTCACCGAGGACGGCAAGGGCCGGGCGGTGACGGAACTCTTTGCCTGAGCCATGCCATGAAAGTTCTGGTCTTTGCCCTGGCCGCCTCCGCGGCCCACGCCGTCGATTTCAACCGCGAGGTGCGTCCCCTGCTCGCCCAGCAGTGCTTCAGCTGCCATGGCATGGACGAGCACAGTCGCAAGGGCGGCCTGCGCCTCGACCTGCCCGAGTCCGCCCACGGCGCCGGCAAGTCCGGCGAAATCGCCATCGTGCCCGGCAAACCCGAGGCCAGTGAGCTGGTGCGCCGCCTCCTGTCGACCGATGAGGACGAGCTGATGCCGCCGCCACACACGAAGAAGTTCCTGTCGGAGAAGGACAAAAACCTGCTCCAGCAATGGATCGCCGAGGGGGCCAAGTACGAGGCCCATTGGGCCTACACGCCGCCCCGACGCCCCGCCCTGCCGCGCGCTGGCGAGCACCCGATCGATGCCTTCATCCGCGACCGCCTCGCCAGGGAGGGCCTGCAGCCGGCGCCGCGCGCCGATGCCTACAGCCTCGTGCGCCGCGTTTATCTGGACCTCATTGGCCTGCCACCGACACCGGCCGAGGCAGATGCCTTCGTCAACGACCGTTCACCCAATGCCTATGACCGGCTGGTCGACCGCCTGCTCGCCTCAAAGCACTACGGCGAACGCTGGGCGCGACGCTGGCTCGACTTGGCGCGTTACGCGGACACCAACGGCTACGAGAAGGACCGACCGCGGCCGATCTGGCCCTACCGCGACTGGGTGGTACGGGCGCTCAACGCGGACCTGCCCTTCGACCAGTTCAGCCTGAAGCAGCTTGCCGGCGACATGCTGCCCGAGGCCACACCCGACGACCTCATCGCCACCGGGTTCCATCGCAACACCATGCTCAACGAGGAGGGTGGCATCGACCCGAACGAGTACCGCTTCTACGCCATGGTGGATCGGGTCGCCGTCACCGGCACCACCTGGATGGGCCTGACCCTGGGCTGCGCGCAGTGCCACACCCACAAGTACGACCCCATCCTGCACACCGATTTCTACAGCCTGATGGCCCTGCTCAACAACGCCGATGAGCCCACCTACGCCATCCCAACCCCTGAGATCGAGCGCCAGCAAAAGGCGCAGGCCGAGCGCATCGCACGGATGGAAGCCGAACTACCGGGCAAGTTCCCGGGAGGTGAAGCAGCCTTGGGAAGGCGCTTGGCCGAATGGCTCGAGACCGAGGCCAAGACCGCCTCGGACTGGCAGATCCTGCGCCCGGAAGCGATGAAGACGACGATGCCGCATCTGGAGGCGCAGGCCGACGGCTTCATCCTGGGCAGCGGCGACATCTCCAAAAGTGATGTCTACGACCTGCGTTTCCAGGCACCGATCCGCGGCGTCACCGCGCTCAAGCTGGAGGTTGCCAGCCACCCCAGCCTGCCCAACGACGGCCCCGGCCTGACGAACTACGAAGGCCCGCTCGGCGGCTTTTTCCTCAGCGAACTGCAGGCCCGCCAAAACGGCAAGCTGGTGAAATTTGCCCGCGCCGAGGCCACCAATGACAGCGAGGAGGACCGCATCAGCGATGCCGCGCCCGCCCGCAAGAAAAAGGCCGCGCGCAAAACCAACAACGCCTCGGCCGCACTCGACGGCGAGATGTCGAGCGGCTGGCAGGTGCTCGGCGGTTACGGCCAGTACCACACCGCCGTCTTCCATTTCGCCCACCCGGTGGACCTGACCGAGGGTCTCGATCTCAAGCTGCTCTTTGAGAAGCACTTCGCCTGTCCGCTCGGTCACTTCCGCCTCTCCGTCACCATCGGCGACCACGCCAGGGCCACCGGCCATCCCTTCGAGGTCGAGCAGGCGCTGGCCGCGCGCGACCTGTCGCAGCGCGAGCTGCTGCGCCGCCGCTTTCTCGAAACCGCACCAGAAATGCGCGCCGCGGTCGCACCCCTGCTCGCCGCGCGACGCACCCCGCCACGCGGCCAGCCAACCCTGGTGTTCCGCGAACGCCCGGCCTCCAACCCTCGCCCCACCCATCGCTACCACCGCGGCGAATACCTGCAGCCGAAGGAGGTGGTGCCACCGGCCGTGCCGGCCTTCCTGCCGTCGCTGCCCAGGGACGCGCCGGCCGACCGCCTGCGCTTCGCCCAGTGGCTGTTCCATCCCGACAACCCGCTCACCGCCCGCGTGACGGTGAACCGCCAGTGGCAGGCCTTCTTCGGCCGGGGCCTCGTCGCCAGCCTGGAGGATTTCGGCTATCAGAGCGAGGCCCCCAGTCACCCGGAACTGCTCGACTGGCTGGCGGTCGAGTTTCGCGAACAGGGCTGGTCACTGAAGAAGCTGCACCGCCTCATCGTCACCAGCGCCACCTACCAGCAGAGCAGTCAAATCACACCCGAACTCGCCAACAAAGATTCGCAGAACCTGCTGCTCGCCCGCGGCGCCCGCTTCCGCCTTGATGCCGAGATCATCCGCGATGCCGCCCTCAAGGCCGCCGGTCTGCTGTCGCCCAAGATGGGCGGACCGGGTGTCTACCCGCCGCAACCGGCCAGCGTCACCACCGAGGGCACGTACGGCAAGGTCGAGTGGCAGACCAGCGAGGGCGAGGACCGCCACCGCCGCAGCCTGTACACCTTCATGAAGCGCACGGCCCCCTTCGCCATGGCCACCACCTTCGACGCCCCCACGGGCGAAGCCTGCCTCGCCCGCCGCGACGTCTCCAACAGCCCGCTGCAGGCCCTGACGCTGCTCAACGACCAGATGTTCCTCGAAGCCGCCCAGGCCATGGCGAAACAGGTCATGGCCGAATCGGACAGCGACGAGGCCCGCCTGACGAATCTCTTCCGCCGCTGCGTGACACGCCCGCCGGTCGAGGAGGAGTTGGAACTGCTCAAGAGTTTCCTGGCGAAACAACGCGCCCAGCAAGTCGAGGGCGAGACACTGTGGACGGCGGTATGCCGGGCGGCACTCAACCTGGATGAGGCGATTACACATCCATGATGAACTACATCCAGACTGCTTTCATCACGTTTGCCCTTCAAACCGCAAATGAGCTCGACCCAGAGATGGGAGAATTCAACCTGTTCTTGTTCAGCTTTCTGGTCGTCGGACTTGTGACGCTGACTGTGCTCGTGATCATCGGCATCATCACAGGACTGGCCCTGGCAATCACAGGAAGTGCTGTTGTCTTGACAGGGGCCGCGCTGAGTTCCGCGATTGCAGCGACAGCTCGCCGAAATCCACAGACTGGTTTGATGTGGTTTGTGGTTCAGATGTCGCTTGCTGGTGGCGCAATGTCCGGCTTCGCCATCGGCGCTCTGTATTCGCATTTGCACAAGCTGTCTGTGTGGAACTGGCACTACTCGGGCCTGGCAACCTTGCTGGGTGGAAGCCTGTCGGCAGGCATCGGGTGGATCTCCGTGAAGCTCTGGCTTCGCGTCTGGCTCCAACTCGTGCAGTGGCGGCAGCATCGTAAAATCGTGGCAGCCGACAGCCCCTCAAGCCTCTCCTCCCCATGAGCCCCCATCCCTCATCCCCGCTCGCTCATCTTTCATCCCAAACCACCCGCCGTCATTTCTTCCACGACTGCGCGGTCGGCACGGGCAAGATCGCCCTGGCTTCGCTGCTGGCGGAATCGGCCCGGGGAGCCGCCAGTGGACCGAACGTGGCGGCGGCTCCGCATGCCCGACCGAAGGCGAAGGCGGTCATCCACCTGTTCATGGCGGGCGCGCCCTCGCAGTTGGAGATGTTCGATTCCAAGCCGATGCTGACCAAGTATGAGGGCAAGCCGCTGCCGCCCTCGGTGATCGGCGGTCAGCGCTACGCCTTCATCCGCCCCGATGCGGCGGTGCTTGGCCCGCGCTTCAAGTTCGCCAAGCACGGCCAGTGCGGCGCGGAACTCTCCGAGGTGCTGCCCCACCTGGCCACCGTGGTCGATGAACTCGCCATCGTGAAGTCCTGTCGCACCACCCAGTTCAACCACGCGCCGGCGCAGATCTTCATGAACACCGGCTTTGCCCAGCCCGGCCGGCCGAGCATGGGTTCTTGGGTGACCTACGGTCTCGGCGCCGAGACGCGCGACCTGCCCAGCTTCGTCGTCATGAGCACCGGCAGCGGCATCAGCGGCGGCGCGGCCTGCTGGAGCAGCGGCTTCCTGCCAAGCGTGCATTCCGGCACCCGCTTCCGCAACAGCGGCGATCCCATCCTCAATGTCAGCACGCCGACCGGTGTCGCTCCCGCCACCCAGCGCGACACGATTGAACTCATCAACGCGCTCAACGATCGACGACTCCGCCTCGATGGCGACGGCGAGATCGCCACGCGCATTGCCAACTACGAGATGGCCTACCGGCTGCAGGCCTCGGCCCCTGAATTGATGGACCTGGACCGCGAGGACGCAGCCACCCTGCAGCTTTACGGTTGTGACCCGAAGGTGCCCTCGTTCGCCCGCGCCTGCCTGCTGGCCCGGCGCATGGTTGAACGCGGGGTCCGCTTCATCAACATCTACCATGAGGGCTGGGACGCCCACAGCAACGTCGAGGGCAACGTCCGCAACAACTGCAAGGCCACCGACCAGGCCTGCGCCGCCCTCATCAAGGATCTCAAGCAGCGCGGTCTGCTCGACGACACCCTCGTCGTCTGGGGCGGCGAGTTCGGTCGCACGCCGATGGTCGAGGCCAGCGTTTCGCTCGGCCGCAGCATGGGGCGCGACCACCACCCGCAGGCCTTCACCATGTGGCTGGCCGGCGGCGGCGTGAAGGGCGGCGTCACCCTCGGCGCCACCGACGAGATGGGCTTCAACGTCGTCGAGGACGAGGTTCATGTCGCCGACCTGCATGCCACCATTTTGCACCTGCTGGGCATGGATCACGAACGCCTCACCTTCCGCCAGGCCGGCCTCGATTTCCGCCTCACCGGCGTCGAACCCTGCAAGGTGATCGACAAAATCCTTGCCTGAACCACAGCCCAATCCCGCCGCATCGGCTGACACAAACCGACTGCACCCGCGTTGTCACGCCATGCGCCTGCTGCTGCTCCTGCTTGTCCTTGCCGCCCTGCCCGGCCCCGCCGCGGACCGACCCAATTTCCTGGTCATTCTGACCGACGACCTCGGCTTTTCCGACCTCGGATGCTACGGCTCGGAGATCGCCACCCCCACCCTCGACCGCCTCGCCGCCAACGGCCTGCGCTTCTCGCAGTTTTACAACACCGCCAAGTGCCATTCCTCGCGGGTCAGCCTGCTCAGCGGTCGCTGGTGCCGGCAGGCAGGCGACGAGAGCCTGAGCCGCGCGGTCATCCTGCCCGAGGTGCTCAAGCCGGCCGGTTACTTCACGGCCATGACAGGCAAGTGGCACCTGTCGAAGCAGCCGACCGATTTCGGCTTTGATCGCTACTTCGGTCACCTGTCCGGTGCCTGCAATTATTACAAGGGTGACAACAGCTTCCGCCTCAACGGCCAGCTCTGGCGCGTGCCGGCACAGGGGTTTTACACCACGGTCGCCAACGTCGATCACGCCCTGACGTTTCTGACCGAGGCGCGCAGCGAGAAGAAACCCTGGTTCCTCTACCTCGCCTTCAACGCTCCGCACGCGCCGCTGCAGCCGTTGGAGAGCGATTACCGAAAGTACCTCGGACGCTACGATGAGGGCTGGGACCACATGCGCGCGCGCCGGCTGGCGAAACAGAAGGAACTCCATCTCTTCGGCCGCGAGGTCGAGCCTGCCCCACGTCCCGAATCCATTCCGGCCTGGAACGACCTCACACCCGAGATCCGCGCCTGGGAGGCCCGGCGCATGGCGGCCTACGCGGCCCTCATCGATCGCGTGGACCAGGAACTCGGTCGTTTGGTCGCCGACCTCGAAGCGAAGGGTGAACTCGCCAACACGGTGATCCTGTTTTTCTCCGACAATGGCGCCTGCCCCTACGATCGTCGCAGCACCGGCCAGGATGCCGAGCCCTTCGATGGCAACACCTCTTGGAGCGACAGCACCGGCTGGGCCTGGGCACGCAACTCGCCCTTTCGTTATTACAAGCAAAACCAGTACGAGGGCGGCATCACCACCCCCGCCATCGTCCACTGGCCGGCCGGGTTGAAAACCCCGCCGGGCAGCATCGTCCACACGCCCGCCCACCTGGTCGATGTCCTGCCGACACTCGCCGATCTTGCCGGGGCTGAAATGCCAAAGACCTTTCCCGGTCGCGAACCAAGCCCGCTCGCCGGCGTGTCCCTGCGTCCGCTGCTGGAGGGGCAACCGGCCTCACCCCGACCTCCGCTGCACTTTTTGTTCAGCAGTGATCGCGCCCTGCGCGAGGACGACTGGAAACTCGTGTCGTTTCAAGGTCAGCCATGGGAACTGTACAACCTCGGCAAGGATCGCACCGAATTGCATGACCTCGCGGCGCAAGAGCCGGAGCGCGTCCAGCGCATGGCGCAGCAATGGCATGCGCTGGCCGCCGATGTCCTGCAAGCCCCCACCAAGGAGCGCGCGCCGGTCGCCACCGAAGCCACCGGCCACCGCCACCGCGAGTGGTCGGACTACCGCGGATACCACGGCGCCTCGACCAGCTCGCGCGCCCCTGAAACCAGCGCCGTGCCGAAGCGCAAGGCCGCGCCCCCCGGCATCCGCGCCCGGGTCGGTACGCAACTGACGGCCGAAGGCAAGGTCCTCGTTCTGAACTGCAGCGGCGACGACCCCGGCCTGGCTTTCGAAAAGCTCGCCATTCCTCAACCCGGTCCGTACCGACTGCGCTTCGAGTTGCAGAGTGAAGCCAGCGGCGGCGGCGAACTCTACTTCACCACCGATCCCAAAACCCGCCTGCCCGGGGGGCGCCACCTGGAGTTTCCGGTCGTTCACGACGGCCAGTGGCATGAGCACGCTTTGCCCCTCGACACCCCCGAACGACTGCACGGCCTGCGCCTCGATCCCTGCGCGGGCGCCGGCAAGGTGCGACTGCAAAACCTGCAACTGCTCGATGCCGCTGGCCGCGTTCTTCTTTCCTGGCCCTGATTCCCATGCTGCTTCGACTATCCTTTCTCCTGCTCGCCGGCTGCCTCGCCGCGGCCGAACCACCGCCGAACCTGCTGCTCATCTTCACCGATGACCATGGCTGGGCCGACCTCGGCATTCAGGGTGTGGATCCCGACATTCGAACGCCGCAGACCGACCAACTCGCCCGCGACGGCGTGCGCTTCACGCGCGGTTACGTGACCGGCCCGCAGTGTGTGCCGTCGCGCGCCGGTGTCCTCAGCGGCCAGCATCAGAACCGCTTCGGGGTCGACGACAACACTCGGGGACCCCTGCCGCTGGAGGTGTTCACCCTGCCTGAGCGACTCAAGCGCCACGGTTATGCCACCGGCATGAGCGGCAAATGGCATCTGGATCTGAGTCGCGATGCGAAAAGTGGCGGCCAGAAGGTCGATCCGCGCTACCTGCCGCATGCCCACGGCTTTGATGAGTACTGGTGCGGCTCCATGCGCCAGTATCACGCCTCGCATGCGCCGGACGGCAGCCCCTACCCCGACGCGCCGCGCCTTGTTCAGGATCCACGCTTTCGCATCACCTCGCAGACCGAGGCGGCGCTCACCTTCCTCGAGCGACGGGCTCGCCAGCCCAATCAGCCCTGGTTCCTGTACCTGCCCTGGTTCGCGCCACACGTGCCCCTGGAATCCCCGGAGCCCTGGTTCTCGCAGACGCCCACCCACCTGCCGCTACAGCGACGCCAGGCCCTGGCCATGATCGCGGCCATGGATGAAGGACTGGGCCGCCTGCGCGCCAAACTGCGCGAACTCGGCCAGGAGCAGCGCACGCTGATTGTCTACATCGCCGACAACGGCGCCCCGCTGAAGACCGGCGCCTGGGACGGCTCGCTCAATCGCCCCCTCATCGGCGAAAAGGGCATGCTCACCGACGGCGGGGTGCGCGTGCCCTTTGTCGCCGCCTGGCCCGGCACCCTGCCCGCCGGGCAGGTCTTCGACCAACCGGTCAGCTCGCTCGACGTTGCCGCCACCATTCTGGCTCGCCAAACCGATGTCACCGAGGCCGGCACGCTGAAGGATTTGGATGGCGTGGACCTGCTGCCTCATGTCACGGGTCAAAAAAATGGACCGGTTCACCCACAGCTGTTCTGGCGCTGGCGCTCGCAGGCCGCCGTGCTCGAGTTTCCGTGGAAATTCATCCAGCTCGGCAAGGAGGAACGCTACCTCTTCGATGTCACCGAGCCCGAAGGTGAAACCCGCAACCGCCTCGCCGAACAACCGCAGCTGGCCGCCCGCCTGCAGGCCCTGCTCAACGACTGGAGTCAGGGCCTGCACCGCCCCGGTCCGGCCGAGCCCTTCAATGAGCAGGACCGCGGCTTCTTCGCCGATCACGTCGATCCAACCCTGCGAGCCAAGGCGGAAGCGCCGACCGATCCCGCCGCCAACTGGCTGGCCCGCAACGGCAGACTCGTGGTTCGCGACGGCGTGCTCGTCCTGCAGCCGGACGCTGGTGCCAGGAACGCCTTCCTGACCCGCAGCCAGTTCCGCGTCCAAGGCCCGGTGACGGCGCGACTATCGGTCAAGACAAGCACCGCCGGCAGGGCGACCCTGGCCTGGCGCACGACCAGGCAGAAGGACTTCATTGCCACCCATCGCCTCGACTTCGACCTGACCGCCGGCGACAGTTGGCAGGAAATCGACGTAGCGCTGCCCGAAACCGACAACCTCATTCACCTGCGCCTGCATGCCCCGACCGGCGGACTGCAGTTGCGCTCGCTGATTCTGCATCCTGCCAAGGGCGCAGCCGTCCCACTCTGGAAATCCCCGCCATGAAACCCCTCGCCCTGCTTTTTGCCCTGCCCCTGCTCGCCAGTGCCGCACCCTTCAGCTTTCAAGAGGACTTCGGCGACGGCTTTGACGCCAAGCGTTTCACCACGCCGATCCCGAACAAGAACACCGAGGTGCGCGACGGCGCCCTGTGGACGCGCGGTGCCAGCGGCGGCAAGTACCCACCCATGGTGTACCTGCCGGTGGCGGGCACGGATCTGTCGATCCGCTTCCGCTACCGCCACCTTGGACCGGACGGCTGGCTGTGGTTTTTTGTCGATGGCGACGACGGCTTCGGCGGCACCGACCACATGCTGCGGGTGAAGCTGCTGCGCAACGCCGTGCAACTGCAGGTCGACTCGCATTCCAAGGACCCGAATCACCCGCAGCGCCAGAAACAGGGTCGCGCCGCCGATCCGGTCAGCGGCGCCTTTCGACTCAACGAAATGCTGCCGGTGGAAAAACTGGATCTCTCCGACGACGGCTGGCGCGACGTGCATCTGCAGTTCCACGGGCGACAGGTGACCGTGCGCGTCGAGGGCGCGGTCACGTGGTCGCAGACGCTGGAGCGCCCCTGCTTCCATGCCACCAAGCGCAAGCTGCTGTGGATGCAGAACGGCGGCGCGCAGGGCATCGAACTCGATGACATCCGCGTCGAGGAAAGCCACTGCGCAACATTCGCTTGGGCGGCGCGCAACCCGAGTGGTGCAGCGGTGCGAATCGCGGTGGCCGCGCCACAGCACCCACCCAATGCCCATCTTTCCTGGAACAAAGTGGTTCGCACCCCAAAGGGCAGCATCGTGGTTGCCTTTGTCTCCGGCAGTTTCCATGGCCTCCATGGTGGCGGCTGTCCTGCCATTGCACGTTCAACCAACAACGGCCGCAGCTTTAACGGATTCGAAATCCTGCGCCATTTCGGCCCCGGCCTCGACTACACCGCCTGCGGCAACCTCGCCCTCGGCATTGCCGACGATGACTCGCTGGTGCTGCTCGCCATGGCCTACACCGCCAATGAGACCAACCATGTCTTCGGCTGGCGCTCGACGGATGATGGCGTGACCTGGACGCCCACCGACACCACCACGCTTGGCCCGAACAAGACCGGCTCCGTCTTTGGCAGCCTGCTGCCGATCGAAGGCGCCGGCCTGGTCGCGCTCGGCCATTACCGGGCAGGGTCTGCGCCCCTTACCCAGGGCATTTGGCTGGCGAGTTCCGCCGATCAGGGTCGCACCTGGGGTGAACCGCGTCGCATCAGCGAGGTCTATGCCGTTGAACCCGTGCTGGTGTCCGCGGGCGAACGCCTGCTCGCCTTCCTGCGCGGCGGCAAGGGTGCACTGCCGGGCGCGGAGGGGCGACAATTCCTTGCCGTCTCCGACGACCGCGGCAAAACCTGGTCCACAAGCCCGAGTCCGTTCGATGCCGAAAACCCGGCGACCGCGCGCCTGGCTGCTCCCTGCGCTGTGGTCAACCCGCGCCGACCGGGGGAAGTTTTCGTGCTCACCACCGAACGTGCCGTGAGTGCGGCGCAGAACAGTCGCCTCTGGCTTTGGCGCGGCGACGCGCGAACCCTGGAATGGCAGCGCGAGCGCGTGATCCTGGAGTTCCCACGGATCGAAGGCGATCCGCATACCGACCTTGGCTACCCCTGGTTGCTGCCCGACGGCGATGAAACCTGGCAGTTGTACTTTTACCATGGCCTGAAAAAGGGAGCCTGCCCGATCTGGGTGACCGACGTGCGCTTTTGATGGGCAACCTTTCCACCCATGAAAGCGCTCTTCTTCGCCCTAGTTCTGCCCGGCTTGCTGAGTGCCGGCGACAAACCCAACGTCGTCTTCATCCTCGCCGACGACCTTGGGTACGGCGACGTCCAGTGCCTGAACCCGCAGCGCGGCAAAATCGCCACCCCGCACCTGGACAGGCTTGCGGCCCAGGGCATGACCTTCACCGATGCCCACAGCGGTTCCTCGGTCTGCACCCCCACCCGCTACGGCCTGCTCACGGGTCGCCACGCTTGGCGCACACGCCTGCAGCGCGGCGTGCTCGACGGCGGCAACGACGAACCGCTGATCGCCGCCGACCGCCTGACCGTCGCCAGCCTGCTGCGCGACCACGGATACGCCACCGCCTGCATCGGCAAATGGCACCTGGGTTTTCAGTCGGACGCCCCCGCAGCCCGCGACCGCGGCAAGGCCGCCATGGGCAAGGGTGGCCTGCCCGTCGGTGCGCGCATTCTCGGCGGCCCAATCACACGCGGTTTTGAGGTTTTCTTTGGCTGCTCGAACGCACGCACGATGGGCTCGCTCATCGAGGGCGACCGCGTCACGGAGTCGCTCGACAACGTCGAAGTCCTGCCGCGCCTGAAACGACGCGCCGTGGCCTGGCTGGAGGAACGGGCGGTGCAGCAAGGCAAGCCGTTCTTCCTCTACCTGCCGCTGACCTCACCGCACACACCCATTGTGCCGTCGGCCGAATGGCGGGGCACAAGCGGGCTGGGGGACTACGGCGATTTCGTCAGGATGACCGACGCCGTGGTCGGCGAGGTGCTGGGCGCGCTGGACCGTCTGGGATTCACCGACAACACCGTCGTATTCTTCAGCTCTGACAACGGCTGCTCCCCGCAAGCCGGCACCGACTCCCTGGAGAAGCTCGGCCACTTTGCCAGCGAACGCTTCCGCGGCTACAAGGCCGACATCTGGGAGGGCGGCCACCGCGTGCCGTTGTTCGTGCGCTGGCCGGGGCGCATTGCGGCTGGATCCGTGCAGGCACAGCCCGTCTGCCTGACCGACTTCCTCGCCACCTGCACCGAACTGCTCAAGGTTGAGTTGCCGGCCGAGGCCGGCGAGGACAGCGTCAGTTTTCTGCCGACCCTGCTCGGTCGCGTCGGCGAGTCCAAGCCGCGCGCGCTGATTCATCACAGCATCGATGGCCGCTTTGCCGTGCGAGAGGGTCCCTGGAAACTCTGCTTCTGTGCCGGCTCCGGCGGCTGGGGTTCCCCCAAGGACAAGGAGGCCGAAACGCGCGGCCTGCCACGGCTGCAACTTTACCACCTGGACGAGGATCCCAGCGAAACCCGCAACCTTGTCGCTGAGCGCCCCGAGATCGTCGAGCGTTTGCAAGCGGTGCTGCGCGAAGCCATCACTCGCGGCCGCAGCACACCGGGGTACGAGCAGGTGAACGACGTGGAGGTTCGAGCGACTGGGTTGCACCAGCTTTGACCATGCACGAAGACTTGAGTCCCCCGACGGCCGCGTTGACAGTCCGACCCAACGCCCTCCATCGTCCGCCATGTCCGCCTTCTCCGATCCCTTCCGCGAAGCCCGCGCCGCCGATGGCGTGCTGAAGTGTCCCTTCCATGGCGAGGAGATCACGATGATCCTGCGTCATGAGGACGTGCGGCGGGCGGCGAAGGACTGGCAGACCTTCAGTTCCGACGCCCCCTTCCGCGTGCCGATCCCGTCGGAGGAAGAGGTGCGCTCGGTGCGCCAGTTGCCGATCGAGACCGATCCGCCCGACCACGAGGACTACCGCGCCATCGTCGAACCGTTTTTCCAGCGCGCCAAGGAACCGGCCATGATCGCCCGGGTCGAGGCCCTGATCGGCGGGTTCCTCGACGACGCCCTGCGGCGCGGCCGGATCGAGGTGGTGAACGACTTCGCCCTGCCGGTGCAGTCGCGCGCCCTGACCTACCTGCTCAACACCGCCGAGACCGAGGCCGAGACCTGGATCGGCTGGGGCATCCACGTCTTCAAGGTCACCGGCGGCGAGTTCAAGAAGGGTACCGTGCTCGATGCCTACCTGGAACGGAAGTTCGACGAGGCGGCGGCCCAGCCCGGCGACGACTTTTTCAGCGCCCTCGTGCAGGCCGAGTTCCGCGGCCGGCGCCTGACCCGCGAGGAGTGCCTGGGTTTCGCCAACCTCGCCTTTGCCGGCGGTCGCGACACCATCATCCACACCATCGCCTGCGCGCTCGGCCATCTGGCGGAACATCCCGAGGCGCTGGAATTCCTGCGCGCCGATCCCAAGCGCATCACCCTCGCCAGCGAGGAGTTTTTCCGCGTCTTCATGCCGCTCACCCACATCGGCCGCGTCTGCCCGGCAGGCGCCGAACTGCACGGCGTCGAGGTGCCGCCCGGCCAGCGCATCTCGCTGTGCTGGTCCTCGGCCAATTTCGACGCGGCCGCCTTCCCCGCCCCGGACGAGGTTCGCCTCGACCGCAAGCCGAACCCGCACCTCTCCTTCGGTTTCGGCAACCACCTCTGCCTCGGGGCCCCGCACGCGCGGCTGATCCTGCGCACCCTGCTGCGCCTGTGCTGCGAAAAGGTCGCCAGGCTCACCGTCGTCGAGGCCGTCGAGCGGGTCGAGCACGAGGCCGCCTTCGACCGCACCCTCGGCTACGAGCGCCTGGTCCTGGCCCTGGAGCCGCGCTGAGGCCCGGCAACCGCCAAAAATCCGCCGGCTTTCGGCCGCGGACGCGCGATCGGACTTGCGCGACGCGGCGCCATGCCTTCTTTCCCCGTTTCCGCCCCTTTCACCCTCATGAACACCCTCAGCACCTTCCCCACCGGCTCCGGCGCCCCCGGCAAATTCCACTCCCTGCCCGAACTGGAGAAGCAGGGCGTCGGCAAGGTCTCCCGGCTGCCAATCTCCATCCGCATCGTGCTGGAATCGCTGCTGCGCAACCTCGACGGCAAGAAGGTGACCGAAAAGGATGTCGCCAACCTCGCCAACTGGAACGCCAAAAACCCGGGCGACTACGAGATCCCCTTCACCGTCGCGCGCATCGTCCTGCAGGACTTCACCGGCGTGCCGCTGCTGGTCGATCTCGCCGCCATGCGCAGCAAGGTCCACGAACTCGGCAAGAACCCGAAGATGATCGAGCCGCTGGTGCCGGTTGACCTCGTCGTCGACCACAGCGTGCAGGTCGACTTCGCCGGCACCCAGGAGGCGCTCAACAAGAACCTCGAGCTCGAGTTCGAGCGCAACCGTGAGCGCTACGAATTCCTCAAGTGGGGCGAGCAGGCCTTCGACACCTTCAAGGTCGTGCCGCCCGGCATCGGCATCGTCCACCAGGTCAATCTGGAGTACCTCGCCAAGGGCGTGCTCGAGAAGGACGGCGTCTATTACCCGGACACCCTCGTCGGCACCGACAGCCACACCACCATGATCAACGGCCTGGGCGTCGTCGGCTGGGGCGTCGGCGGCATTGAGGCCGAGGCCGGCATGCTCGGCCAGCCGGTCACCTTCCTGGTGCCGGAAGTCGTCGGCGTGCACGTCACCGGCGCCCTGCGCGAGGGCGTCACCGCCACCGACCTCGCCCTGCACTGCACGCAGATGCTGCGCAAGCACGGGGTGGTCGGCAAGTTCGTCGAATTCTACGGCCCGGGCGCCGAAAGCCTGCCGCTGCCCGACCGTGCGACGATCGCCAACATGGCGCCCGAGTACGGCGCGACCATGGGCTTCTTCCCGGTCGACGAGGAGAGCGTCAACTACCTGCGCGGCACCGGCCGCAGCGAGGAGCTGTGCGCGACCTTCAAAAACTACTTCACCGCCCAGGGCATGTTCGGCATCCCCAAGAAGGGCGAGATCGAATTCAGCAGCGAGCTCGAGCTCGACCTCGGCCAGATCCAGCCGAGCGTCGCCGGTCCGAAGCGTCCGCAGGACCGCATCACGGTCGACGCCCTCAAGCCGACCTGGCAGGAGATGCTCGCCAAGCCGACCCCGCAGGGCTACGGCAAAAAGCCGGAAGTCAGCCTCGGCGCGCCCGACAACCTGCCGGCCAGCCTCGACGCCGAACCGGAAGGCGGCTCGGTCGCCCAGGCGCTCGGCGCCCAGGAGGGCGTGGTCATTGAGGAAAATGAGGAACCCGCCTACCCGCTCTGGGAGGTTAAGGTCGACAGCAAGGGCGGTGAAAAGGACGTCATCACTCACGGCAGCGTGCTCATCGCCGCCATCACCAGTTGCACCAACACCAGCAACCCCAGCGTCATGCTCGCCGCCGGCCTGCTGGCGAAGAAGGCCAACGCCAGGGGCCTGACCGTCAAGCCGGCGGTCAAGACCAGCCTTGGCCCGGGCAGCCGCGTGGTGACCGATTACCTCACCAAGACCGGCCTGCAGCAGGAACTCGACAAGCTCGGCTTCCAGACCGTCGGCTACGGCTGCACCACCTGCATCGGCAACTCCGGCCCGCTCGACCCCGGCATTGAGGACGTCGTCCGCGCCGAGGACATCGTCGCCGCCAGCGTGCTCTCCGGCAACCGCAACTTCGAGGCGCGCGTGCACCAGAGCATCAAGGCCAACTTCCTGATGAGCCCGCCGCTCGTCGTCGCCTATGCCATCGCCGGCACGGTCGACATCGACCTGTCGACCGAGGAAATCGTCGCCGGCAGCGGTGTCTACCTGAAGGACATCTGGCCGAGCCTGGAGGAAATCCGCGAGGTCATGCTCACCGCCCTCTCGCCGGACGTCTTCCGTGCGCTGTACACCGACTTCGCCAGCCAGAACCCGAAGTGGAACGAGATCCCCGGCTCCACCGGCCTCGTCTATGGCTGGAACGCCAAGAGCACCTACATCCAGCACCCGCCCTTCTTCGAAGACTTCAGCATGGAGCCGCGCGACATCGCCGAAATTCACGGCGCGCGTCCGCTCGGCATCTTTGGCGACAGCGTCACGACCGACCACATCAGCCCGGCCGGCGCCATCAAGAAGACCAGCCCGGCCGGCCGTCACCTTGAGGAAAACGGCGTCGCCCAGGCCGACTTCAACAGCTACGGCAGCCGCCGCGGCAACGACCGCATCATGACCCGCGGCACCTTTGCCAACGTCCGCATCAAGAACCTCATGCTTGGTGGCAAGGAGGGGGGTGACACCCTGCTGCAGCCCGCCGGCACGGAGATGTCGATCTACGATGCCGCCGTCGCCTACCAAAAGGCCGGCACCCCGACCGTCGTCATCGGCGGCGAGGACTACGGCATGGGCTCCAGCCGCGACTGGGCGGCCAAGGGCACGCGCCTGCTCGGCGTCAAGGCGGTCATCACCAAGTCCTTCGAGCGCATTCACCGCAGCAACCTGGTCGGCATGGGCGTGCTGCCCTGCAACTTCAAGGACAAGGCCGACTACGACAAGGTCAAGGACCTGGCCGACGCCAGCTTCGACCTGCTCGGCATCTCCAACGCCATCAAGCCGCAGAGCGAGGCCACCCTGCGCGTGACGAAGGCCGACGGCTCGTCGTTCGACGTGCCGGTCGTCGTCCGTCTCGACACGCCGGTGGAGATCGATTACTACCGCGCCGGCGGCATCCTGCCCTACGTGCTGGCGCAGATCCTGCGCGCCAACGCCTGATCTGCCCCTCCCGACCCGCGCGGCGGCGCATCGTCGCTTGCGCGGGCGGGCATCCCCGGGCTAGATGAGGACGGCTCCATGAAATCGCTTTTCCTCACCAACGAATACCCGCCGCACATCTACGGCGGCGCCGGCGTCCATGTCGAATACCTCACGCGCGAGCTGGCCAAGCTCATGGAGGTGGAGGTGCGCTGCTTCGGCGATCAGCAGGGCGACGGCAACCCGTCCGTGCAGGGTGCCGGCCTCGACAGCTCCGGCTGGAGCTGCCCGGCCAATTTGAAGTCGGTGTTCGGGGCCGTGCAGCGCTGCCTCGATTTCAACACGCGCGGCATCGACGCCCAGATCGTCCACCTGCACACCTGGTACTCGCATTTCGGCGGCATCCTGGCCAAGCTCAACTACGGGCTGCCCATGGTTCTCACCGTGCACTCGCTGGAGCCGCTGCGCCCCTGGAAGCGCGAGCAGCTCGGCGGCGGCTACGACTTCACCGTCTGGCTCGAGCGCACCGCTCTGGAGATGGCCGACGCCGTCATCGCCGTCTCCGAGGAGACCAAGTTCGACCTGCTGCGCCTGTTCAATCTCGACCCGCACAAGATCCACGTCATCCACAACGGCATCGACCCGGACGAATACCAGCGCGTCGAGGCGCCGGACATCCTGCGCAAGCACGGCGTCGATCCCGACATGCCCTACGTGCTCTTCGTCGGCCGCATCACCCGCCAGAAGGGCATCATCCACCTCGTCCGCGCCATCGCCCACATGACGCCCGGCATCCAGGTCGTGCTCTGTGCCGGCGCGCCGGACACGCCGGAGATCGAGGCCGAGATGAAGGCGGCCGTGGCTGAGGCGCAGGCGCGCCATGGCAATGTCGTCTGGATCCGCTCCATGCTGCCAGCGGCGGAAAAGATCGCGATGTATTCGCATGCCGAGGTGTTCTGCTGTCCGTCGATCTACGAACCCTTCGGCATCATCAACCTGGAAGCGATGGCCTGCGAGACGGCTGTCGTCGCCAGCTCGGTGGGTGGCATCAAGGAGGTCGTGGTGCACGGCGAAACCGGCCTGCTGGTGCCGCTCGACCAGCAGAACGAGAGTCCCTTTGAGGCGCTCGAACCCGAGCGTTTCGCGCTCGATCTCGCCGAAGCCGTGAACCAGCTCATGGCCGACCCGGCCAAGCGCCGGGCGATGGCCGAGGCCGGCCGCAAGCGCGCGGTCGAGCGCTTCAGCTGGACCAGCATTGCCCACCGCACGCAGCTGCTTTACGAGCGGCTGCTGGCAGCGCGAGCCGGTGCTTGACCCGCCGGTTCAGCCGGTGGAGGGATGGTCATGGAACTGATCAACGACACCCCACACGTGCCGGCCGCGGTCGGCCCTTACTCGCAGGCAGTCCGCTCCGGCGGCTTCCTGTTCTGCTCGGGCCAGATCCCGATCGATCCCGCCACCGGCAAAATCGAGGCCTCCGACGTCGAAGGCCAGGCGCGCCAGGTGCTGGCCAACATTGAGGCCCTGCTGCTCGCCCAGGACCGCTCCCTGGCGGATGTCGTCAAGGCCACGGTCTTCCTGCAGAACATGGCTGATTTCCCGAAGGTGAACCCGATCTACGAAGCCGCCTTCAAGGGCCACAAGCCGGCGCGCTCGACGGTGCAGGTCGCCGGCCTGCCGCTCGGCGCCTTGGTCGAGATCGAGGTCATCGTCGAGCTGCCCTGAGTAGGCAGCTCAGTTCGAGGGGACGATGCCGCTGTTCGAACGGCGCCGAAAAGCCTGCACACGGCCATCGCCCCTGTAAAGGTAGATCTTCTTGACGTCCTCAAGCTTCATGATGACCCAGGGCGAAAGCACGTTGCGACCGTTCTTGGTGAAGACCAGGTCATCGGCCAGATGCACGCAGGAGTGGAAGGCGTCGCCGGTGGTGTTGTTGAGGAAAAACAGGATGTCGCCGTATTGCAGCGGGGCATCGACCGGCTCAAAGTTTTCGAGCACCTGGCTCGTGGCAAGGCGCGAATCGAGCAGGTATTGATGGGGCTCGTAGTTGAAGAAGTTGAGCGAGGTCCAGTGACAGTCCGGAAAGGTACCATTGCGCGCCAGATCCATGCCGGGGTAGGTGTAGAGCAGCTTGCGCACCAGCGAAGGCAGCACGTGTGACAGCGGCAATGCCTCAAGGCCGTCGGTATCGATGATCGACTGCATCAGCGGTTCAATGTCCTTGCGGCGAAGGCCGATGCCCAGCGTCCAGTAGTTGAGCAGTTCGTTGAGGTTGGACTGGTCGTCGAGCTCCATCTTGACCATCAGGGCACGGGTGCGGGTGAAGGCCTTGAAAATGCTGCGTGCCTCCGAGTCCGACTCCGCGTAATTGAGGATGGCGGAGATGTCACTGAAGGCGATGGTTTCGCCGCGCATGTAGGACATCTGCTCGACCTTGGCGATGATTTCCGGCCGAAGCTTGCTGGTGCGATACCATTCCCTGACCGTCTGACCCACGATCAGCACGGGATCCACACAAAACTCGTTGGGGTCATACTTCGAAAGTTCCGTGTAGATCAATGCCCGAATCTGGGGGGTCAGCGCCTCGAGATCCGGCAGTGGCGGAAACAGATGCACAAAACCGCCTTCCTTGACCAGGTTGCGCTCTTCGAGCAGCAGGTCGATGAGTGCCTGCGAAAGTCCCGCCTCGCGGAAAAAATCCCCCAGCCGCGGCGTCATGGCTTCGGGGAAACTCCACCGAGGCCGGGTGTTGGGCAGGGGGAAATTGGAGATCAGGTGATCCGGGGCCTCCAGATAGACATAGGCACAGCGCAGCTTGCCCCAGGGACCGGGATTGGAATAAAAGACGTTGGGATTGTTCTCGACCTGGTTGGCGCGACCATCAGCCGTCGAACCCGCCTTCACCGTTTGATTTTGCGTGAGAATCTGACGCAGGTCATTGAGGTCGGAGATCTGCGCCGTGACCACACCGGCGGCAAAAAGCCCCAGGGTGACGGCACTCAGAATCCCTGACCGGGGGTTGGGAGGATGAAAAGGCAACGGCGAAAGCATGGTGGGGGAAAAAGCTTCAACATTCGCGACGACCGAAATGTTGCACGCGAAAGATGCATGAAAGCTGCAAAAAGACGAGATTCCGGCAGCGGCAGGGATCTGCATGCCACAACCATCGCTGCAACGTGCGGAATTCTCGCTGCTTTGGGAGAAAATGCTTGGGCTTCCGGTCAAATCTTGATATTTCTGCGATTTCCAGCTTTCGTCCCCGCCGCATGATTTCCCCGCCCCCTCCCCTGGCCATTCGCAGCCGCCTTCCTGGCTCGCCCTTTGCCTGGTGTCTGGCGCTGGCGGTGGCGGCGGCACCCTGCATCCAGGCCGCCCCTGACGCGATCGCCCAACCCGGCGCGCCAGCGCCCCAGCAGGCCCTTGCCGCCCAGCACGAGCGCCTTCGGCAGGCGCTTCAATCGCTGCAGGAAGGCCGCCATGCCGAAGCTCTGGAACGTTTCGAAGCGCTGCACCGCAGTCTGTCGACCCCGGGCAGCGACCCGGAATTGCAGATCCTTGCCCGTGACGGCTACGTCCGCGCCGGCATGGCTCGCGCCATCGAACTTGCTGGTTCCGGCGACCCGCGCGCAGCGGCCGGCCTGCTCGACAGGCTCGACGCGCCTGACGTTTCCAAGGACGACCCCCGTGTGGCTGCCGTGCGCCGCCGCCTGACCGATCCTGACCGATACCCGCCAGCCCTCACGCCTGATCACATCCAGCGCGTTGAAGATGTCTCAAGCCGATTCACCCTGGCCGCCTCGCAGGCGGAAACCGGCCAATTTGATGCCGCCATCGCCAATTACGAGGGCATTCTCAGGATCGACCCCACCAATACGGCGGCTCGGCGCGGCCTGGAACAGGTGGAAAAGCAGCGCAACCTCTATTTCCAGTCGGCCAAGGACCAGCAACGGGCGCGCATGCTCAACCAGGTGAACGCCGCCTGGGAAAACCCGCCGGCGACCACCAACATCTCCTCTCTGTTCGGCACCTCCGAAGGCCGGCTTCAGCCAGGCGGGTTGACGCGTGGCGGACGCGAAACGATTCAGCGCAAGCTGCGGGAATTGATCATCACTCAGATCGATTTCAGCGAAGCCACCGTCGGCGAGGTCATGGAATACCTGCGTGTGCGCACCCGCGACCTGGACCCCACGGGCAAGGGCATTGATTTTGTCAATGGCGTACCCGCAGACCAGCCGCTGAAGCCGGTTTCGCTCAACCTGCGCGAGGTTCCGGTCGAGGAAGTGCTGCGCTACGTTGCCGACATCGCCGGCATCACCTACAAGGTTGAGGAATTCGCCGTGCGCCTGGTTTCGCTCGCCGACGCCTCGGCGGACATCATCAGCCGCACCTACCGCGTGCCGCCCGACTTTATCAGCAGCGCGCCCGCCGCCGGCACGGCCCCCGCCAGTGCGGATCCTTTTGCGGCCAGTGCCACCACGGCGGCATCCCCGCAACTGCGCCGCCTGGGCGCCAAGGAATTTCTCGAAAATCAGGGCGTCGGCTTCCCTGAGGGCACCGGTGCCAGCTACAATCCTTCGAGCAGCACCCTCATTGTGCGCAACAGCGCCAAAAACCTGGAACTGGTGGACATGCTGGTCGAGCAGGCCTTCAACCGTTCGCCGCGGCAGGTCGTCATCGAGGTCAAAATGCTCGAAGTGCGTAACAACCGCCTGAAGGAACTCGGCTTCGACTGGCTGCTGGGCTCCTGGGGCGGCGAAGTGCAGGGTGCCGGCGGCACACCCGGCAACGCCCAGCCGAACACCTATCTGACGCGGGATTTCCCGCAGCAGGTCGCCACCGCAACCGGCACCACGGCGCTCGGCTTCAATCCGGTCACCGCCGGCCTGCGTTCCGGCGGCGATCTGCCCGGCGACAGCGTCGATGCCCTGCTGGAGTCCAGCATCAACACCTCGCCGATCTCGTCCTCCCGCTCGCCCGGCGTCTTCTCCGTCAGCGGCGTGCTGACTTCGCCGCAATTCCAGACCGTGATCCGCGCGCTCGACCAGAAAAAGGGCATCGACATGGCCGCCCAACCCGCCGTGGTCACCCGCAGCGGCCAGAAGGCGAGCGTTGAGATCACCCGCGAGCTCATCTACCCCACCGAGTTCGACCCGCCGCAGGTGCCGACCAATGTGGGCGCCAACCAAATCCTCATCGTCAACGGCGTGCGGGTGCCCATCCCCCTGCCGCCACCTGTCGTGACTCCGACCACGCCCACCGCCTTTGACATGCGCCGGACCGGTGTCGTGCTGGAGGTCGAGCCGGTCATCTCCGAGGACGGCCGCATGGTCGACCTCGCCCTCACCCCGGAGTTCACCGAATTCAGCGGCTTCATCAATTACGGCACCCCGATCTTTGGCGTCTTTGAGGGCAACTACAACCTGCTCACCGAGAACTTCATTTACCAGCCGGTCTTCGACACCAAGAAGGTGGTCACGGCGGTGAACATCTATGATGGCGCCACCGTTGTCCTTGGGGGTCTGGTTTCCGACAACAACATCATCATGCAGGACAAGGTGCCGCTGATTGGCGATGCCCCCTACGTCGGCCGGATGTTCCGCAGCGAGGTGACGCGGCGCCAGATGAAGCACGTGCTCTTCTTCGTCACCGTCAAGGTCGTCGACCCCTCCGGACGGCGCATCCAAGAGCCCTGAGACCGGCCCCGCGCGAGGCAGATTGCGGCTTGCCAGCCCCCTGCCCCGCTGCTACCTGTCGCGTTTCCATGGCAAAAATTCAGTACACCACCCCAGCCGGGATCAGCGCCGAGGCCGAGTTTGTGGCCGAGCGCATGAGCCTCGGCCGCGCGGCGGACAACCACCTGGTCATTGCCGACGAGTCCGTTTCCAGCCATCACGGCGAGGTCGCCCTTGAAAACGGTGTCTGGATCCTGACCGACCTGGGCTCGACCAATGGCACCAAACTCGAGGGCGCGCGCGTGGAGCGGCTTGAACTGGTTCATGGTGGCGCCTTCACCCTCGGCCATGTCGAGTGCCTCTTCCTCGACGATGAAGTTGCGAGTGCGCCGCGTGCCGCGCCGCGCCAGGCTGCGGGTTATGCCGTGCAACCGATCAACAAGGGCCGGCGCTCAGGGTTCGGTGCGAAAACCAAGGCTCAGGGCGAAGGCACCGGCCCGGTTCTCCTGCTCGGGGTGCTGGCCCTGCTCGTCTGTGCCTACGCCGCCTTTTCCTTCACCCAACTGGGCTCCTGAGCCCGCAGCCCGGTTTCCCATACCCGCAGCGGCCAGCCCGCCGCCTCACCCGTTTTTTCATCCCAACCTCTGCGGCCTCCACGCCGCGCAACACCCATCATGTCCAATACCATCGTAGTCGGCGCCCAGTGGGGCGATGAAGGCAAAGGCAAAATCGTCGATTATCTCACGGAGAAGACGGACGTCGTCGTGCGCGCCGCTGGCGGCAACAACGCCGGCCACACGGTCATCAACAACGGCACCAAGTACATCCTGCACCTCATCCCCAGCGGCATTCTCTGGGAGAACAAGGTCTGCGTCATCGGCAACGGCGTCGTCATGGACCCGCTCGGCCTCATCGAGGAAATGAACAAGCTGCGCGGCCAGGGCGTTAAAATCACCCCGGAGAACCTGCTCATCAGCGAGACGGCGCATTTGGTCATGCCCTACCACCGCGGCCTCGATCAGGCACGCGAAGCCAAGCGCGGCGACAAGAAAATCGGCACCACCGGCCGCGGCATCGGCCCGGCCTACGCCGACAAGGTCGAGCGCGGCGGCCTGCGCACGATCCTGCTCAAGCAGCCCGACATCTTCGCGGCGGAACTGCGTGAACGCATTGTCCTGCACAACGAAACCCTGCGCGCCGCCGGCGTGCCCGAGGTTCCCGTCGAGGAAACCGTGGCCCGCATGCTGGAGGCGGCGGGCACCCTTGCCCCGCACATCACCAACACCGCCGTTTACTGCCACGAAGCGATCCGCGCCGGCAAGAATCTGCTCTTCGAGGGCGCCCAGGGCACCTACCTCGACATCGACCACGGCACCTATCCCTTTGTCACCTCCTCGAACACCACCGCCGGCGGCGCCTGCACCGGCTCAGGCGTGCCGCCGCGGATGATCGACAAGGTGGTCGCCGTCGCCAAGGCCTACACGACCCGCGTCGGCTCCGGTCCCTTCGTCACCGAGAACGAGGACATTGGCGACATGCTGCACAACATGGGGCGTGAGTTCGGCGCCACCACCGGTCGCGCGCGGCGCTGCGGCTGGCTCGACGCCGTGCTGGTGCGCTACGCCGTCATGATCAATGGCGCCGACGAGCTGGCCATCACCAACCTCGACGGCCTTGACGGCCTCGACACCGTCCAGATCTGCACCTCCTACAAGCTGCGCGGTGAAACCCTGCACTACCCGCCAAGCACCGCGGCCGATCTTGAGGCCTGCGAACCGGTCTACGAAACGCACCAGGGCTGGAAGCAGGATCTCAGCGCCATCAAGAACATCGATGACCTGCCTCCGCTCGCCAAGGCCTACCTGAAGCGCGTCGAGGAACTGACTGGCGCCCGCATCAGCCTGCTCGGCGTGGGTCCGGCGCGCGATCAGACCCTCGTGGCCTGAGCCTGCCTCAGCCCACCTTCTCGAGGAACAGCTCCTCCAGACTGCCACCGGCGGCGGCACTGCCTGCGCGCAATTGCGACAGCGTGCCGTCGAACACCAGGCGACCGCGGCGCAGGATGCCGATGCGGTCGGCGACCTCCTCGGCAATGTGCAGAAGATGGGTGCTCATCAGCACCGTCGTGCCGGCGCGGCTGAGATTCCTCAGCTCCTCCTTGACCACGCGGGCATGGATGGGATCAAGACCAACCATGGGTTCGTCAATGACGAACACCTTCGGCTCATGCAGCAGGGCGCTGGCGATGGCGAGTCGCTGACGAGTGCCATGGCTGAGGTTTTCGATGCGCTGCCCCCCGTGCTCATGCAGGGCAAAGCGGTCAAACAGCTGCTCGGTGCGTGCCGCCGCCCGGGCCGGATCCATCTCAAAAAGTTCGGCGATGAACTGCATGAACTCCGGGGCGCTGAGCTTTTCGTAAAAGGCCGCCACGTCGGGCACGTAGCCGAGCAGGGCCTTGGCCCGCTGCGGCTCCTCCTGGATGTCGATGCCGCAGATCCGCACGCGCCCGGCCATGGGTTTCATCAGGCCGGTCAGCAGTCGGATCGCCGTCGTCTTGCCGGCACCATTCGGACCGAGAAAGGCGAACAGCTCCCCCGGCTGCACCTGCAGGCTCAGGTCATCAAGCGCCCGGAGGTCGCCATACTGCATCGTCAGGTGGTCGAGCTGAATCATCGCGGGCTGCCAGAATTACGCCGGCCGGACGACGGAGGAAAGCACGGATTGCAGTGGCGGTTCAAAGCCCGGGAAAGGCGGGCCCGAGATCGAGGGGGTCGCCCAGTTCCCGCTGACGCTCGCGCAGCTGGGCGAACAACTCGCGCCGGCGCCCGGCCTGGGCGGGATCGGCGGCGAGATCACGCTGTTCCAGCGGGTCCTCCGCCACATGGTAAAGGCGCAGCACACCGGCCTTCGGATAGGCGATGAGCTTCCAGCCCTCGTGCAGGATCGCCCGCTGCAGGTCAAGGTAGGCGGCGTAGATGGAGGGATAAGACGAAGCCTGGGTTTCGCCGCGCGCCAGTGGCAGCAGGCTCTGAAAGAAGACGTGGGGCGGCTTTGGTGCGCCGGCCAGCTCGAGGGCGGACGGCATGACATCCTGCAGGTGCACCGGCGCGCTGACCCGGGCATTGGCGGGAATGCCCGGACCCCGCACGAGCAGCGGCACACGCAGACTGTGCTCGTACAGGTTCTGCTTGCCGAACAGGCCGTGCTGGCCAAGCGCGAGACCGTGGTCGGCGGTGAAGAAGACATAGGTGTTCTCCGCCCGACCGCTGCGCTCCAGCGCATTGAGGATGCGGCCGATCTGAGCATCCATGTGGGTGATGATGGCGTGGTACTCCTGGCGGTGCACCTTCACCGCGTGCTCGGTGCGCGGGAAGGGCCCGAGCTTCTCATCGCGCAGCCCTGGACCGCAGCCGATGGCGTCCTTGTAAGGATACTCCGGCAAAAAATTGACCGGCACGGCAAGCCGGTCCAGCGGGTAACGGTCGACATACTCCTGGGGCGACTGCCGCGGGTCGTGCGGGGCATTGAAGGCCGCCGTCAGGAAAAACGGCCGAGGATCGGTGGCGATCTTTTCCAGGAAGGCCAAGGCGTCATCCCCGACGACCTCGCTCCAATGTTTGCCGCCCTCCCAGAACC
>DAIUCN010000021.1:0-53205 GCA_036846165.1 Prosthecobacter sp. | reverse complement strand
CGAGGAGCGGCTGTATGCGCTGCGAGATTTGCGGGCGGGTGGCGTGGGGTGACGCTGGGCACAGGGGATCTGATCGCGCGTCATTGACTCAACGAGGGTTGAGGCACTCAGGCCGTGCGCAAAGCGGCGACGGGGCGAGATGCAGCGACCCTGAATCGCGGCTTGGGGCCGTGAAGCACACGTGCTTCCGGATGAACGGCTGAACGGAAGTTCGGCGATGCTGCGACGGCTCACCCCACCGCCTCGACGCAGCGGTCGCAGAGGGTCGGATGTTCGGCGTGGCTGCCGACGTCGGGCAGGTGGCGCCAGCAGCGTTCGCATTTGGCGTGCCCGCAGACCTCGACGAGAGCGGTCAGTTCCGGGCCGCGGGTGATGTGAAGGTCGCTGAGGATGAAAAATTCCTGCAGTGCGGCGCGGTCCTGCCAGACGGGGTGATCGAAGCTGCTGGCCGGCAGGGTGAGGTGGACGCTGGCCTCAAGGTTGGCGCCGATTTGCTTGGCCTGGCGCGCGGCCTCAATGGCCTGCTGGATGACCGTGCGGGCCTTGAGCAGTTCGTCGACCGCCGCGCAGGCCTCGGTGCCGGCGTGGGCGGGATCAGGCTGCGGGAAGGTTTGCAGGTGCACGCTGTCGCTGTGGCCAAGGTGCTCCCAGACCTCGTCGGCGGTGAAGGCGAGGATGGGGGCGAGCAGGCGGCACAGCGTTTCGCTGATCGTGCGGATTGTCGCCTGGGTGGCGCGGCGGCGCGGGCTGTCGGCGGCGTCGCAGTACATGCGGTCCTTGGTGATGTCGATGTACAGCGCGCTCAGTTCGCTGGCGAGGAAGCTGTTCACCACCGTAAAGACCTTGCGGAAGTCGTAGGCGGCGTAGGCGTCGACGCACTCGCGGGTGATCTGGTGCAGGCGCTCGAGGATCCAGCGGTCGATCAGGGGGAGTGAAGCCTTGGTAGAACCCGAAAGGTCCGCCGCTTTTGCCGATTCGGGCTCGTCGTGCAGGTTGCCGAGCAGGACGCGGAAGGTGTTGCGGATGCGGCGGTAGGATTCGCCGGTCTGCTGGAAGAGTTCCTCGCTGAAGGGCACCTCGTTCTGGTAATCGACGCTGCTGACCCAGAGGCGGACCATGTCGCCGCCGTACTTGTTGTAGTAGTGGTCGGCGGTCATCGGCTTGGCATTTTTGTCGCTGCCCTGGGCCGACTTGCTGATCTTGTTGCCGCTGGTGTCGACGACGAAGCCGTGGGTGATGACGGTCTTGTAGGGCGCCTTGCCGCGCACGGCGACGCTGACCATGAGGCTGCTCTGGAACCAGCCGCGGTGCTGGTCGGTGGCCTCGATGTAGACATCGGCCGGGCTGTGCAGCTCGGGGTGGCGGTCGAGCACGGCGATGCTCGAGCAGCCGGAGTCGATCCAGACGTCGAGGGTGTCCTTGCAGCGGGTCGAACCCTCGGGCAGGCCGAGCAGGTCGCACCAGAAGGCGTCGTCCTTTTCAAACCAGAGGTTGGTGCCGTGGGTTTCGACGGCGTCGGCGACCTTGGCGATCAGGGCCGGATCCATGAGGACGCTGCCGTCGGCGGCATAGAAGACCGGCAGCGGCACGCCCCAGGTGCGCTGGCGCGAGATGCACCAGTCGGGGCGGCTTTCCACCGTGCCGTAAATGCGGTTGCGCCCCCAGGCGGGCAGCCAGTTGACCTGATCGATCTCCGCAAGCGCGCGGCTGCGGATGGCGTCGATGCGGATGAAGAACTGCTCGACGGCGCGGAACAGGATCGGGGTTTTTGAGCGCCAGCAGTGCGGGTACTGGTGGACGTACTTCTCCTGGCCGAGCAGGGCGCCGTTTTGGGCCAGTAGCTCAATGATGCCGTCGTTCGACTGGAAGACGTGGCGGCCGACGAAGTCCGGCAGGCCGCACTCGGCGGTGAAGCGGCCGGCGTCATCGACCGGCGACAGGATGTCGAGGCCGTGCTCGCGGCCGGCGATGTAGTCGTCCTGGCCGTGGCCGGGGGCCATGTGCACCGCGCCGGTGCCGGTGTCATCGGTGACGAACAGGGCGTTGATGACCTTCGAGCTGCGCGGCAGGAAGGGGTGCTGGGCCTCGGCGCCGTTGAGCAGGCTGCCCTTGAATTTTTCCGCGGCGTGTTCAGTGTCGAGCGTGAAGCCGGTGGCGGCCTGGAAGGCCTGCAGGCGCGAGGTGGCGATGATCAGCTTGAGGCGACGGCCGTCGGCGTGGTTGAAGAAACCGCCGACGTAATCGAACTCCGGGTGCAGGGCGATGCCGAGGTTGGCGGGCAGGGTCCAGGGCGTGGTGGTCCAGATCACCAGCGAGGCGTCCTCCAGGCCGGGCGGCGGCGACTTCAGGGCGAAGGCGACATGGATGGCCGGCGAGGTTTTTTCCTTGTACTCGACCTCGGCCTCGGCGAGCGCGGTGCCGGCGCCGTAGCTCCACAGCACCGGCTTCTTGCTGCGGTACACCAGGCCCTGTTCGACGAACTTGGCGAAGGTGCGCATGATGTCGGCCTCGTAGCCGGGTGCCAGGGTCAGGTAGGGGTTGTCCCAGTCGCCAAAGACGCCGAGGCGCTTGAAGCTCTGGCGCTGCAGGTCGATGAACTTGCGGGCGTAGGCCTCCGAGCGCGTGCGCACCTCGGCGGGGGCGAGGTCCTTGGCTTCCTTGACGACCTTGAACTCGATGGGCAGGCCGTGGCAGTCCCAGCCCGGGATGAAGGGCGCGTGATGACCGGCCATGGTCTTCGACTTCACGATGAGATCCTTGAGCACCTTGTTCAGCGCGGTGCCCATGTGGACGTCGCCATTGGCGAAGGGCGGGCCGTCGTGCAGGATGAACTTGGGTCGCCCGGCCGAGCGCTCCTGGATCTGCCGGTAGAGGTTTTCCGCGGTCCACTTTTCCAGGCGTTTGGGTTCGCGCGTGACGAGGTCCGCCTTCATCGGGAAGTCGGTCTTCGGCAGGAGAACGGTGTCTTTGTAACTGCGTTTCGGGGCGGGCTCGGCGCTCATGGGATCGGAAAAGGGCGCGCAGGCTAATGCAGGGCGGGGGCGAGGGCAAGGGGGGGAATCCGACCGGTTTCGCTTGCGCCCGGGCCTGTGGCACCGAAATTTGATGATGCCCCTGCGCTGTGCCTTCGCCCTGCTGCTGGCCGGGCTGCCGGCGGTCGCCCTGGAGCCGCATCCTGCGGCAGTGCCGAACGAGCACAAGCCCGGCGAGGTCGATCGACCCGAGATGGTGCCGTTCATCGTCGCCGATCCGGCCCGGCTGGCGGGCCTCGTGGTCGACGAGACCGCGGCTGAACTGACCGGCGACTGGCAGTACTCGACCCACACGCCGCCCTATGTGGGTCTCGGCTACCTGCATGACCGCAAGGCTGGCAAGGGGGCCAAGGCCGTGGTTTTCACCCCCGAACTGCCCCGGGCCGGCTGGTATGAGGTGCGGCTGGCACACTGCCACAACGTCCGGCGCAGCACGCGCACGCCGGTGACCGTGCGTCATGCCGGCGGTACTACAACGGTGATCGTCAACCAGCAGCAGGAAGCGCCGATCGACCGCCTGTGGCGACCCCTCGGCGTGTTTTATTTTGCCGCCGGTCGGCAAGGCTGGGTGCGGGTCGGCAACGAGGGCACTGAGCCGGACAAGGTGGTCATTGCCGATGCTGTGCAGTGGGTACCGGTGGTGGGCGTGACGAGTGAGTAGTGTTTAGTGTTTGGAACGGAGAACCGGCCCGTTCGCCGAGGGCATTCGGAAAGGTGGTTGAGGTCGGGGCGTTTCCCTGCTGTTCCCACCATGAACCGCATGCTCCAGGTCTGTCTTTGGTTCGCCTTGCCGGCATTCGCCACGGACGATCCTCGCGCTCTGGTGGAGCGCAGCCTGCCGTTTTTGCGGGAACAGGGGCTGGCCTGGATCGACAAGCGTGACTGTGCGAGCTGTCATCAGGTGCCGGCGATGTTGTGGAGCTGGAATCTCGCCACGAAGGCCGGCATTGCCGGGGGCGAAGCGTTGGTGCGCGAATGGACACCCTGGGCCGCGGACTGGCGGCATTGGAACCAAACGGGTGAAAAGGAAGGCGTGGACAAGGTGTCGGCGGGCAACATCGACACGATGAACTTTCTGCTGCTGGGTCGGTCCGTGGACGAAGCTGGCGCCTGGGTGGCGGAGTTTCGCGAGCGATTGTTGAAGAACCAGCAGGTCGACGGATCCTGGAAGCCGGGCGGGCAGTTGCCGCTGGGCAAGCGGCCGGCGCGGGAGACGGCGGAGGTGACCACGCAGTGGACGCTGTTGGCGCTGGCTTCTTGTGCCGAGCCCGTGCCGGAGGAGGTGAGGCAGAAGGCGGAGGCCTATCTGGCCGCCGCTGTGACCGGGGTCAGCACCGAGTGGCATGCCTTGCGCCTGCTGCGCCAACCCGAGGATCCCGCCTTGCGGGCGGCCCTGCTGAAGTGGCAAAAACCGGAGGGCGGCTGGGGATGGCGGGTCGATGAGCCGGGCGATGCCTTTGGCACCGGCCTGGCGCTCTATGCGCTGCTACGGGCTGGTGTGCCGCTTGCCGAGCCGGCCCTGCAGCGCGCGCTGGCTTGGTTGCAGGCAACTCAGGCGGCCGACGGCTCCTGGCCGGTGCCAAGCACGCGGGCGCGCGATAAAAACAAGATCAACAAAACCGCGACCTACTGGGGCACGGCCTGGGCCGTGGTCGGTCTGCTCGAAGCCGGGATGCCAGGCAAGATCGAGGGCAGAGCGAAGCAAGAGTGATGAGGGGAGTTTCAGGTTTCAAGTTCGGGAACCTCGAACCTCGAACCTCGAACCTCGAACCGAGAACCGAGAACCGAGAACCGAGAACCTCCCCTGAAGTGGAGCGTTCACTTGCCGAAGCACTGCAGGCGACCGTCGACAGTGCTGATGAAGACCTGGCCGTTGGCGCTGGTGATGCCGTCCCAGACGGGTGGGGTGGTTAGTTCGAGGCCGGCCGACTGTTCACCGGTCTCGACGTTGACGGCCCACATCTTCGCACCGCGACGGCCTTCGAGGGCCTCGTTCTGTTCCTCAAGTTCCTTGAGGATGGCCGGATCCTTGGCGGCGAGGCGTTCGAAGGCGTATTCCTCATCGATCGTGTCCGGCGGGCCGCCGACGAGAATGGTTTTGCCGGCCAGGGCCATGCTGCGGGCGACGATGGGCACGAAGCGGTCCCAGGTGTGCTTGACAAAGCTGCCCGGCTGCTGGCCGCCGCCCTTGCCGGCGACGGGCGTGTTCTTGAACCAGAGCGCGCCGCCGACCTTGCCCTTGCCGGTTTCGACACCGGCGCCGATGCCGTGCAGGCCGTTGCCGGAGCCGTCGCGCGAGTCGCCGTTGTCGAAGTTGCAGAACAGCACGGCCTTTTCCGGGGCGAGTTCGGGGCCGTTGAAGCGCGACTCGATTTCGGCGGCGCTGAAGGCGCGGGTGCTGAAGCTGAATTGATCGAGCAGGCCGCTGTAGCCGCCTGCGCTGTCCTGGGTGACGCCGTCGCCATTGCCGAGGTAGAAGGGGCGTGCCGGCATCTTGTCGAGCAGGCCGGTGGCCTTGCCCTCGGCGACCTGCAGGCCGTTCACGTACAGGCGCATGGTCTTGTCCTCGCCGAGTGTCGCGGCAAGATGGCTCCAGCCCTCGCCGAGGGCGTCCTTGGCGACGATGCTGCTGGCCTCCGAGCGCGAGCGGACGTGGAAGCGGGGTTTCTGGTCGCGCAGGTCGAGGGCGAAACCCACCAGCGGTCCGCCGAAGTGGACGAGGGTGCCGTTGGGTTGATCGGGCAGCACCCAGAGGTCGAGGGTGAGGCCCTTTTCGGTTGGATCGAGGGCGGGGTTGGACGGGAAGCGCACCGAGCCGGGCAGGGGGGCGTTGGCGGGCGCGGCGGCCTTGCCTTTGCCCTTGGCGACGCCCTTGCCCTTGGCGGCCTTGCCCTGCGGCGGCAGCTTGGGCGGTTGCACGGCGAGCGGTTTCTTGTCGGGGCCGAGCACGACGCTGTTGCCGGTGCGCGGCGTCAGCGCGTCCTCCTCGGTGTAGGCTTCCTCGGCGGCGTCCTTGGGCGTCGAGAACAGGGTGTATTCCATCGTCGTCGTCCACTTGTAGTACTGCGCCTCGCGGCCGTAGGAATAGACGTTCTGATCGTCGTGCACGAGCACGCGGCCGGCCGGTGCGTACTTGCCGGCCTGGAAGTAACCGCCATGGCCGCCGGCGAAGCTCTTGCCGTAGACCCAGTAGGAGCGGTGGAAGTTCGAGTCGTCGAGGAAGCCCATGGGCGCGAACAGGTGCTGGCCCTCGCCCTTGTGGGCGCCGCCCTGCTTGGCGAAGTCGCCCGACACCGGGCCGATCTCGACGCGCTTGCCGTCGGTGCCGATTTTCTGGGTGCGTAGGAAGGTCCACTTGCCGTCGCTGCTGAGGATGTCGTTTGAGGCGACCGGCATCTGCAGGGTCTTGTGGCGATCGTTGAGCGGGCCACCCGACTCGGGGTCGCGGTCGTCATAATGTTCCTTCACCTTCATCTCGCCGGTGATGGCGTCGAGGCGGTAGAACCAGAGGCCGTTGTCGAGGAAGCAGGAGCGACCCGCGACGAAGCTGACCAGGCCGTTTTCGACGAGCACGGAACCGTGCACCGGCCAGACCGATTCCAACATCTCCCAGGCGCCGTGGCTGAGCAGTGTCGGTGCGGCCTGGAACTTCCAGATCAGGGCGCCGTCGCTGGCGCGCAGGCAGTACACAAAACCGTCCTTGCCGCCGAAGAAGACCCGGCCCTGCCAGTAGGTTGGCGGCGAGTCGATGCGGCCGCCGGCGATGAAGGTCCAGGCGGTCTTGCCGGTGGCGGTGGTGATGGCGTGCAGGGTGTGCTTGTCGACCTCGGACACAAAGGTCAGGCCGGCGGCGACGGTGCTGGTGCTGAGCGGCGGCGTCAGCTTCACCTCCCAGGCGAGCGAGAGATCCTTTTTCAAATCGGTTTTCGCGTGGCCGCTGCGGGCGTTGTCGGCGCGGTAGGTCGGCCAGTCGCCGGGTCCGGCGGGTTTCTCCTCGTGCGGCTGAGCGAAGGCCGGGCCGCGGGTCAGGCGCTGGGCATCGGGGGTGTTTGCCGGCAGCGGCAGGGTGGAGGCGGGGGCGAGCACGGCCATGCCATCGAGCTTGGCCTCGGGGTAGCAGGCGCAGTTGTGCGGGCCGGCGTAGGTCAGGCCGTTGGCGGGCATGACGCCGTAGAGGCAGGCGCCGCGCACCCAGTGATGCAGGTCCCAGTGCTCCTTGTCCATGTCGACGTACTCAATGCCGGTGCGGCTGGGGATGATGTACTTCTCGGTCGCCTTGGCCTGGTAGCAGCGGTGGTGGAACCAGTAGGTGCCCTCGGGCACGTCCGGATAAAACTGCTTCTTCACCTCGCCGGTGAGGATGTCGCGACCCGTGTACTCGCCGGTCTGATTGCCGCTGAGGGTGCCGGCGTTCCAGACCAGGCCCTGGGCGACAATGAGGTCCTCGGGACTGCGGTAGCCGCTCTTTTCATGCGGGGCGACCCACAGCTCCTTGCCGGTGTCGGCGTTCACCGCCTTCTGGCTGCCGTCGCCGCCGGCGTAGAGGATGACATCGCCATGCAGCAGCACGCGCGGGGCGAAGTTGAATTCGTAGAGCGTGCGGCGCTGGGTGGGCGCATCGGCAAAGCGCACCTTGCCGGTCTTGACGTCGAGGCAGGCGAGTCCGTCGCCGTTGTAATAGACCGCGCGCTGGTCGTCGAGGCAGAGGGTGAGCGGCGCGATGCGGTCCTCGCGGTTCCACAGTTCGCGGCCGCTGGCGGTGTCGAGAGCGCGCAGGAGGCGCGGCTTGCCGTCCCAGTTGAATTCGGTCTCGACGCGCTTCTGATCGCTCTGCGCCTTGACGGCAAACGCCTGATTGAGGCGGTCGGCCTCGGGATTGACGAGGGCGTAAAGCACGCCGTTGCGGACAAGGATTTCCTCGGTGCCGGCGGTCTGCGGGTATTCCCGGATGAGCTCGCCGGTGGCGCCGTCGAGGCAGAGGACCGGGGAAGTGATGCCGAGGGTGACATAGACCTTGCCGTCCATGGCGACCAGACGGCGGGTGAGCTGGGTGGGGCCGGACTTCAGCGGCCAGAGGTGGGTGCTCCAGACGGGGATGTCCTTTTTCCAGAGGACGGTGCCGTTGAAGGCGTCGCGGGCGATGAGCTTGAACTGCGCCGGCATGAGGATGGAGATGCGGCTGCCCTCGTCCATGATGTAGAAGATGCGACCGCCCTCGGAGACCTTGGCGGAGACCGACGACATGCGGTCGTGGTGACGCGACCAGCGCGGGTTGCCGACCCACTGCATGCGCTTGGGCGGACCGACAAGCATGTCCTTGGAGGTGAGGTTGCCCTTGCTGTCGTAGGCGTAGTGGGTCCAGTCGTCCATCTCGGCCGGGCGCGGTTTGACGATCTTGTCCCAGCCGCCGTCCTTGCGCACCAGTGCCACGCCCTGGGGTACAAGCACGCGCTCGATCTCGGCGCGCGGCACGTTCGCGTCCTCAACGATGAGCAGGTTCACCAGGTTCTCGATGTAGGGCAGGTGATCGGTGGTGAGCAGGTCGGCGGCGACCGGACCGTAGGCCGCGCCGATGCCCTGGCGCAGCGTGGTCAGCGTGGCGGGATCGCGGGTCAGGGCCTGGACCTGGTACGAGGCGTTGGCGCGCAGGCCGGTGGTCAGGGCGGGATCGGTGGCGCCGACATGGACGACCAGGCCGCCTTTCACCCCCGACTGGGCGAGCAGGTCGGCGGCGGTGTCGGCGCGGCCGGGCAGGACGGAGAGACCGAGGAGCAGGGCAGGGAACAGGCGGTGCATGATGGCGCGGGAACGATGAAGCGGCGGGCAGCTTATCAGGGAAGTGCTTGGCGTTGCGAGGAAAGACTTCCGCGGACAAGGTTGGGTCCATGCACACCGTCACCCGTCGCCACTGGCTGCAGGCCGCCGCCGGCGCCACCCTCGGTTTTCCCTGCCTGCGCGCCCAGAGTCCGGAAATCCTCGGACAGGGCGAGTTCCGCTACCGGCAGGTGCCGGGCTGGGGCGTGCTCGACGCCAGGACCCCGGTGAAAAACGGGCACGGCCTGGTCATCGACCGCGAGGGCCATGTCATCCTGTTCACCGATCACCCGGCCCAGCAGGTCATCATCTACGACCGCGCCGGCCGACTCGTCCACAAGTGGGGCACTCAGTTCCCGGGCGCGCACGGCCTGTCGCTGGTCCAGGAGGGGGAACGCGAGCTGCTGTTCCTTACCTGCCTGCAGACCCATCGCGTCGTCAAGGCGACCCTGTCCGGCGAGATCCTGCAGGAGTGGCGCTGGCCGGAGTCGAGCGGCAAGTATGACAGCGAGGCGCAGTACAAACCCTCGTGGACCTTGCACCTGGCCGACGGCAGCTTTTTCGTGCTCGATGGCTATGGTCGCGATTACATCGCCCATTACGACGCTGGCGGGCGTCGGGTGAAGCTCTTTGGTGGACCCGAGGGCGGCATCGTCCACTGGGGGCCGCATGGCGGCATGGCCGACCTGCGCGACCCGGCACGCCCCGAGTTGCTCATCGCCATGAGCGACCAGCAGCACCTGCTGCGCCTGAATCTTGAAGGACGGCACCTGGGCCGGATCGACCTGCCGGGCGGCAATCCGCGCCAGATTCGCCGGCAGGGTGGGCATTTCTTTGTCGCCCACCTCGCCGACAACTGGCCGGCTGATCGCCAGTCGCGCGGCTTCGTGTCGGTGCTCAACGACGAGATGCGCGTGGTCGCCAATCTCGGTGGCAGCGCGCCGGAGTACGACGACACCGGTCGCCTGCGGCCGATGCGCAACACCTCGCCGGTCTTCCTGCACCCGCACGATCTCGCTGTCGATGCCGAGGGCAGCCTCTATGTCGCCCAGTTCGCCTCGGGCAACACCTACCCGCTGAAGTTCGAGCGGCTGTGAGCAAGCCGGGCTTGTTCACGGTCGCCGGCCGGCTAGCAGTGCCGCATGCTTCGCGCCTGGCTTGAACTCGCCCGCATCTCCAACCTGCCGACCGTCTGGACCAATGTCGCCGCCGGCTGGCTGGTCATGGGCGGCGGCTGGGACGCACGCCTGGGCTGGCTGCTGCTGGCGGGTTCGCTGCTGTACACGGGCGGCATGATCCTCAATGACGCGGCCGATGTGAAGTTCGATCGCGAACACCGCCGGGAGCGACCCATTCCCTCGGGGCGGGTGCGCTGCGACGTGGCCTGGATCGTTGGTTTGTTGATGCTCTGGGCCGGCATGCGTGTGGCGGTTTCCTGGGGGGGCGGGGCCAATGTCTGGACGGTGGCGGCGCTGGTGGTCGCCATCCTTTTCTACGACCTCTACCACAAGCCCTGGAGCGGTGCGGTCTGGGTCATGGGGGCCTGCCGCACCCTGCTGGTGCTGATGGCGGCCAGTGCCCTCGGCGACCCGGCGGCGGGCGACGGCGACCCGGCCGAGGGGGCGGTCCTGCGTCATGCCCTCGGCCTCGGTGCCTACATCGTAGGCCTGACCCTCGTCGCCCGCGCCGAGAGTGCGCCGGGCGGAGTCAGCCCCCTGGCCCGCATCTTCGCGCGGATGCTGCTGCTGGCACCGGCGCTGCTGGCGCTGGCAGCAGTGCTGGGCGCGCCCACGCGCCTCGTGCCCACGATCGGTCTAGTGCTGCTGTTCCTGGTCTGGACCGAAGGTTGCCTGCGTCTGATCCGGCGTGGCGGGCCGGCCATTGGCCGGGCGGTCGGCTGGCTGCTGGCCGGCATCCCGCTGGTCGATGCCCTGGCGGTTGGCCAGGTGTCGCTGCCGTTGGCGGCCGGGTTTGTCGCCCTCGCCCCGTTGCTGCGGCTCTGGCAGCGCTGGATCGCGGCGACTTGAGCCTCGTTAGAATTTGCCGCCGCGGCCGTTTCACCTTTTCCTTTGAACGCGACCGGCTTTGCGGGCAAAGAATCCCCCCGTCCATGTTGGAAAAGAAAATCCGGCTCGAGCACAGCCATCGCATCCTCTTCACGCGCTCCGTCTTCGCGGCCGCCAATCCGTGCCTGCGCGACCTGCTGCTGCTCGACGCGCCCAAGAAACCGCCCCGCGTGCTGGTCTTTGCCGACGACCGGGTGCTGGCCGCCAACCCCGGCCTGACCGAGTCGATCCGCGCCCATGCCCGCGCCCACGCCGAGGTCTATGACCTGGCGGGCGACGTCATTGAGCTGCCGGGCGGTGAGTCCTGCAAAAACGATTTCACCCGCGTCGAGCAATGCTGGGAGGCGATTCATGAGGCCGGTCTTGACCGCCACAGCTACGTGTTTGTCATCGGCGGCGGTGCGGTGCTCGACCTCGTCTGCTTTGCCGCGGCGACTGCCCATCGCGGCATCCGTCATGTGCGCCTGCCGACCACGACGCTCAGCCAGGGCGACGGCGGGGTGGGCGTCAAGAATGGCGTCAACTACTTCGGCAAGAAGAACTGGGTCGGCAGCTTTGCCGTGCCTTACGCGGTGGTGAACGACTTCGCCTTCCTGGAATCGTTGCCCACGCGCGAGCGTCGCAACGGCCTGATCGAGGCGATCAAGGTGTCGCTCATCCGCGACCGTGCCTTTTACGAGGAGATCGAGCGCCTCGCACCGGCCCTGGCCCGGCTCGAGCAGCCGGCGCTGGAGCGGGTCGTCCAGCGCAGCGCCGAGTTGCACGTCGATCACATCGCCACCGGCGGCGATCCCTTTGAGCTGGGCAGCGCCCGGCCGCTCGACTTCGGGCACTGGGCGGCGCACAAGCTCGAGCAGATCACCCGTTTTGAAGTCAGTCATGGCGAGGCCGTGGCCATCGGCATGGCGGTCGATCTGGTGTACTCCGTCAAGACCGGCCTGCTCGACGCCGCCACCGCGGCGCGTGTGCTGGCCTTGGTCGAGAGCCTCGGCTTTCAGACCTTCCACCCCGGCCTGCTCGCCGAGGGCCTGCGCGGCGGACCGGTCATCCTCGATGGCCTGGAGGAATTCCGCGAGCATCTCGGTGGTGAACTGACCGTCACCCTGGTGCCTGAGATCGGTCGCAAGCTCGAGGTCCACGAGATGGATCCTGTCGTCATCCTGGCGGCCATGGAGGAATTGAAGGCGCGCGCCGGTCGCGGCCTGCAGGTGCAGGGCTGATGGATTTCCAAATTCGGATTTGGCATCCGGCAGGTTTCTAGCTCCAGTGGCGGCTTTCCATGTCCGCCCCGTTCTCCTCCCGCCATCTTGGCCCCACCGCCGGAGAGACGGCGGCCATGCTGCACCGTCTCGGCCTGGACTCGCTCGACGCCCTCGTTGATCAGGTCGTGCCCGAAGCGATCCGCCTGCGCGAGCCGCTGCAACTGCCGGCCCCGCTCGACGAGGAGGCGGCCTTGGCGCGGCTGCGCGAGCTCATGGGGCGCAACCGGGTCGTGCGCAGCTTCATCGGCCTCGGCTATCACGACACCTTCACGCCGCCGGTGATCCAGCGCAACCTGCTCGAGAATCCCGGCTGGTACACGGCCTACACGCCCTACCAGCCCGAGATCAGCCAGGGCCGGCTCGAGGCCCTGCTTAACTTCCAGACCCTCATCACCGATCTCACCGGGCTCGACGTGGCGAATGCCTCGCTGCTCGATGAAGGCACCGGCTGCGCCGAAGCCCTGACGCTCGCCGCCGCCCAAGTGACCGGCGCCAACCGGGTGGTGGTCTCGGATCGCTGCCATCCACCGAGCCTCGCCGTCGTGCGCACCCGCCTGGAACCGCTCGGCCTGCGCGTCGAGACGGCCGATCTCGCCACGTGGCAACCCGACGGTCAGCCCGGCCTGGCGGCAGTGCTCGTCCAGTATCCCGACACCCTGGGCACGATCCAGGATTTCGCCCCGCTGGCCGAGGCCGTGCACGCGGCCGGCGCGCTGTTTGTCGTCGCTGCCGACCTGCTAGCCCTCACCGTGCTGCGTCCGCCCGGTGAATTCGGCGCCGACATCTGCGTCGGCAACAGCCAGCGCTTTGGCGTGCCGCTCGGCTTTGGCGGACCGCATGCCGCCTTCATGGCGGTCAAGGATGCCCTCAAGCGCCGTTTGCCGGGGCGCCTCATCGGCGTGTCCAAGGATGCCGATGGCAATCCGGCCTGCCGGTTGTCGCTGCAGACGCGCGAGCAGCACATCCGTCGCGAGAAGGCGACCAGCAACATCTGCACCGCCCAGGTCCTGCTGGCGGTGATGGCGTCGATGTATGCCGTCTACCACGGCCCCGAGGGCCTGCGCGCGATCGCGCAGCGCGTGCACGGTTGTGCCGCGCGCCTCGCCGATGTCCTGGCTGCGGCCGGTTTCGAGCGCGAGCCCGGCGACTTCTTCGACACCCTCACCGTGCGCGTGGCCGATGCCGATGCCGTTCTGGAAGCGGCGCTGCGTGAAGGCGTCAACCTGCGCCGCGTCGATGCCGGCCGGGTCGGCATCGCCCTCGACGAGCGCGTGCGTGCCAACGATCTCGCCGCCATCCTGCGTGCCTTCGGGGCTGCCGTGCCCGCCGATCTGGCGCCGGCGCCGCCGCGCTTCGCCGAGCCGCATCGGCGCGCGGGCGAGATCCTCACGCATCCGGTGTTCCATCGTTACCATTCCGAGACCGAGATGATGCGCTACCTGCGCCGTCTGCAGGACAAGGACATCGCGCTCGACCGCAGCATGATCCCGCTCGGTTCCTGCACGATGAAGCTGAATGCCGCCGCCGAGATGATGCCGCTGTCCTGGCCGGAGGTGAGCGGCCTGCATCCCTTTGTGCCCGAGGCGCAGAGCCAGGGCTGGCGCGCGCTGTTTGCCGAACTCGAGGCCTGGCTGGCCGAGTGCACCGGTTTTGCCGCCGCCTCGCTGCAGCCGAATGCCGGCTCGCAGGGCGAGTACGCCGGCCTGCTCGCCATTCGTCGCTACCACCAAAGCCGCGGCGAGGGCGTGCGCGATGTCTGCCTGATTCCGACCAGTGCTCACGGCACCAATCCGGCCAGCGCGGTCATGTGCGGTTTCAAGGTTGTGGCAGTGGCCTGCGACGACCAGGGCAACATCGACATCGCCGACCTGTGCGCCCGCCTCGAGGCGAACACGGGCCGGGTCGCCGCGCTCATGGTCACCTATCCCTCGACCCACGGGGTATTCGAGGAGGGCATTGTCGAGATCTGTGAACTGGTCCATGCCCACGGCGGCCAGGTGTACATGGACGGCGCCAACATGAATGCCCAGGTTGGCCTGACTTCACCCGGCCGCATCGGCGCCGACGTTTGCCACCTCAACCTGCACAAGACCTTCTGCATCCCGCACGGCGGCGGCGGTCCCGGTGTCGGCCCGGTCTGCGTCGCCGCCCACCTGCAGTCCTTCCTGCCCGGGCACCCGTCCTGGAGCGATCACGCCCAGGGAGCGGTCTGCTCGGCTCCCTGGGGCAGCGCCAGCATCTGCACGATCTCCTGGATGTACCTGGCGATGATGGGACCGGGCGTGGTCGAGGCCACCCGTCTCGCCATCCTCAATGCCAACTACGTTGCCCACCGCCTCGCGCCCTGCTTCCCGACCCTCTACCGCGGTCGCGGCGGCTTCGTCGCCCACGAGTGCATCCTCGACTTCCGCGGTTTCCACAAGGTCACCGTCGAAGACGTCGCCAAGCGCCTCATGGACTTCGGTTACCACGCGCCGACGATGAGCTGGCCGGTCGGCGGCACGCTCATGATCGAGCCTACCGAGAGCGAGGGCAAGGCTGAGCTCGACCGCTTCTGCGAGGCCATGGAGCAGATTCACCGCGAGATCGTCGCCATCGAAAGCGGCGCGGCGGACGCCAGCGACAACCCGCTCAAGCACGCCCCGCACACGGCGGCGCGCATCGCCCGCAGCGACTGGCCGCATGCCTACAGCCGCGAACAGGCCGCCTTCCCGTTGCCCTGGGTGCGCGAGGCCAAGTACTGGCCGCCGGTGGCGCGGGTCGACAACGTCCACGGCGACCGCCACCTTGTCTGCACCTGCCCAAGCGTCGAGGAAGCGGCGGGATAGGGAACAAGGAACAAGGGTTCTATGCCCTGCCGGCATGAAAGCTATCGCGAAACGCTATTTCTGGCATCGTTCTGGCGCGCGCAGGGTGGCGTTTCATGAATCCCGCCCAAATTGAAGACACGCTGAAGCTGGTTCTGGTCAGTTGGATCGTCATCATCGCCACAGCCTGGCTCATGGGGCGACTCTGCCGGCGCATTGGCCAGCCGCCGGCGGTTGGCGAAATTGCCGCGGGCCTGCTGCTCGGGCCGTCTTTCCTGGGACTGTTCGCCCCCGAACTGGTGACGACCCTGTTTCCGCCGGAGGTTAAGGGACCGCTGGCCCTGCTGGCCAAGATCGGCCTGCTGCTCATGCTCTTTCAGGTCGGCATGGAGTTCGATTTCTCGCACCTGCGCCAAAAATCGCGCGTCGTGGTGCTGTCCTCGCTCATGGGCATTCTGGCACCGCTGGCTGGGGGGCTGGCGATTGCACCCTGGCTGCACAGCACCTTCGCTCCCGACCTGCCGGAGTTCGGTTTCAAGCTCTTCGTCTGCATCGCCCTCGCCATCTCCGCCCTGCCGATCATGGGGCGCATCCTGCTGGAGATGAAGCTCGAGCGCACCGCCCTTGGCGCCACGGCCATCAGCGCTGCCGCCATCGACGATGCGGTCGGCTGGATCTTCCTCGGGGTCGCCACCGCCCTCATCAAGCAGGGTGACCATTTTTCCTGGCTGCCCTTCCTCGGCCAGGTGGGACTCATCGTGGTCTACTTCGCCGTGCTGATGAAGGTCGTTGGGCCGCTACTCATCCGCGCCTGGCGCCGGCAGTGTGAGCGCCATGACACGGACACCTTCACGCCGGGCTATCTTGCCCTGCTGCTGTGCGCGCTCTTCGTGTCGTCGCTGATCACCAACAAGCTCGGCATCTTCGCCATCTTCGGTGCCTTTGCACTCGGCGTGGCGCTGCACGCGGAGGCGTCGCTGGTGAAGGCCTGGCGCGCGCGCTTTGCCGACTTCGTCATCGTCGCCCTGGTGCCGATCTTCTTCACCAACACCGGCCTCAACACCAGGATCGGGTCCTTCGACAGCGCCACCGCCTGGATCGGCTGCGGCCTGGTCTGCCTGATCGCCGTGCTCGGCAAGCTCGGTGGCTGCACCTTGGGCGCCCGCTGGGGAGGCGCCGGCTGGCGTGAAAGCCTGTCGATCGGCGCCCTGATGAACACAAGGGCGCTCATGGGCCTCATCGCCATCAGCGTCGGCAAGGATCTGGGCCTGCTCAACGACCAGCTCTTCACCATGTTCATCCTCATGTGCCTGATCACCACCGCCACCACCGGCCCCATGCTGCGCGCCTGGCTGCCGGCCGACCTGAAAAAGCTCGTGCCGCGGGATTGAATGCCCCGGCTCGAAGGGATCTCTCCGGTTCTTGCGGGCAGGGGAGAATTATCCTTTTGTCGGCCCCGGGTTTTTTGTAGGCTCGGCGCGGTTGCCCATGAAAAACTTCGCCTTTTTCGGTCTCGCATGCCTGTCACTGCTCCAGTCAGCAACGGTTGCTCGGGCGCAGACGAATGCCGAGGGGGGGCTGATGCTGCGTGGCTCCACCTTTAATTTTTACAACGAGCACACGCTCGAGAAGGCGCACTATCGTGGTGAGGGCAGCAAGATCAGCCTCGGCAACAATGAGAAAGGCAGGGGCTCCCTCACCATCCAGCCCGGCACCACCCTTGAGGAATTTGTCATCAGCGCCAGCACCGGTACGGAGATCACGCTTCGTGGTGTCTTGCTGAGACGTTGCCAGTTGCTGGGGCATGCCAAGAGCCGGTTTGTCCTGCAGGACTGTCTGCTGGACCATTGTGAGATCAACGGCAGCGGCGATCCCGAGGTTGGGTTTCCGAGTGTTGAGATCTCGGATTCGGTGCTGCATCAGTGCAGTTGGCTGAAGCCACTCAACTGGCAGGGCTTGACGATGAAGCGCTGCACGATTCAGGGCATGCGCAACCCGGCCTTTTTGATGCGCACGGTGACCGGCTTTGGCAGCCAGCCCAAGGATCTCGCGCAGGCGCCGACCGTCACGCATTGCCGCTTCACCAACAGCCTGATTCCCGCGACGCTGCTGTTTACCGTGGGCCATTGTTTGTTTGAGGCCTGCGAGATGCATCCGCTGCCAACCGGCACCGAGGAAGTGTCGCCGCCAACGGATTCGGATGTGCCCATTCGCCTCGTTTGGCAGCAGGGGCAGCCCGGCCAGCCCGTGCTGCCGCCCAACACCGGCACGCGCCTGCTGCCACCGGAACAGGAGATGGCACCTGGAGCGGTTTTGCAGGTGGAGGTCAGCGACGGTGTCGCGAGCGCTCCATCTCTCAACCTGTCCGACAAGATGCTGTACTATCGCGAGGTCATGCTCGGGGATAAGGCCGGTCCGAGATCGTCCATGAGTGGCAGCACCGGCAGCGTCGCAAGCGTCCCCAATGGGGGGAAGGTCATCGAGGTGAAAAGCAACCAGACCCAGGTCAAGGGCCTGCTCATCCAGCAGCTTGCCTCCGGAAGGGAGGCCGGCACTTCCAACCGCCTGACCCTCACCGTGGTGCCGGGCTATGGGAAGTTGAAATTCACCCAGAGTGTCGGGGAATCCATGACGACCGCCCTGCAGGCCGTGGAACGCTTTTTCCAGGCGCGCCACGGTCGCCTGCCCGCCAACAACGACTTTGTCATCTCCTTTGAGGACAAGTACTCCGGCAAGGACGGCCCTTCGGCCGCCGTCGCCTGCGCCCTGCTGGTCGAGGCCGTCGTCACCGGCAAGGCCTGGGACCCGGCCTTTGCGGTCACCGGCGACATGAATGAGGACGGCTCGGTGCAGCCGATCGGCGGCGTCGCGGCGAAGGTGCGTGGTGCCGCCAATGGCGGGGCGCAGCTCGTCGCCATCCCCGCCAAGAACGAGGCCGCCCTGCTCGACACCCTGCTGATCGACGGCCCCAACGCCCTCTGCCGGGCCGCGGTTTTTCGCATCGCCACCTTTGAGGAAGCCGCGACACTCGCCAGCGCCGAACGACCGCCGGCGCTGCAGCAGGCGATCGATGAGTTCAGGGTGGTGAGCGAGGTCCTGCAGCGTGATCCGCGCGCGCAGACGGCGATTCTGCGCACGCCGCAGGCCGTGGCCCGTCTGAGCGCCATCCTGGAGAAGGCGCCGAATTGCCTGTCGGCGCGGTACCTGCTGGCCTATGCCCAGGGCCGTCTTCCGGCCGCGCTCAGCCTGTCCGGCTCGATCGAGCAAACCGATGCCAGCGGCATGGCCATTCTTCAGGCGATCCAGAAGGACCTGAGCGCTTCCTCCTCGCTGCGGCCCGACGATGTCGGCGGCGCCATCAACCGCCTGCGCAACCTGCGGCCGCGCACCGATCGCCGGGTCTGGGCCTACCTCGACGCGCTCGTCAGCTACGGCGAGATCCTGCGCGGGGCCATCGTCAATCCGATCCGCAGCGGCGCCCGCGCCCAGGAGGTCAGCCAGCGCATCGACAGCGCGGTCGACCGCATCAACAGCTCGAAGCAGGCCCTCTTCGCCGACCCACAGGTCATTGAGGAACTGGGCCTGTAGCCTCGCCCGCGGCCGCGGCCTGTCTCGGTGGAAACAGGCGGTTCCAGGCACCGGCGAATTCCGGGATCGCCGCCAGCGCCTGGCGCGCGGCCTGACGGTTGGCTGGCTGACTGAACAGCCAGCCCTCGGTGAAGAGCGACAGGTTCCAGCTGCCCTTGAGCCAGTTGACGGTTTCCTTGCCGCTGTCCGGATCGACGGCCAGAACATCGGCATGGTTGAGCGGCGTCAGGATGCCGGTGGTTTCGAGGTTTTCCAGCAGGGTCGCCGCCGCATCGGGCACGAGTCCGGCAACCAGACCGGCATAGTGCGGCGTCACCACGCGACGACCGCCGTCGCGTGCCGGATCGAGCCGGCCGCCGATGCCGTAGGCGAGGTAGCCCTGGCCATCCGGTGTCTCGGCGGCGCTCAGGCCAAAGAGACCGCGTGCGGCGAGGAAACGGTTGGCATGCGCGGGATCGGCGTACCAGCCGACCTGGCGTTGCGCCTCCTCCAGGCGCAGGCGCCGCCAGTCGTGGCCGTCGCGATCCACCCCCTCCGGGGGCAGGGGATAACCGGCATGCAGGTTGAAGCCCGAACCGTCATCGGTGGGCGGTGGCAGCAGGCGGGCATCCGGTCCGCCACCGGCCAGCGCGGCAAAGTTGATGCCGAGCGTCTCCACACCAAAACCCTCCCAGCGGTGCGGGATCGGCTGGCCGTCGGGCAGGTAGCCATGGCGGTAAAATCCGCGATCAAAGAGCACGTCCCAGCGGATCTCGCGCAGGAAGGTGAGCGCGTCCGGCAGTCGCGGATCGCCGGTGAGCTGCAGGGCGAGGACGAGATCGAGCGCGGCATAGGCGGTGTCGCCACTGGCCCACTCGCTGCCGGGGTGGCGTTCGCGGCCCTGGCTGCGGGTGAAGTGCGGCCACAGTCGGTTGGCGGGCTGCGGGCCGCGCGGCACGGTGTCGAGCAGGGCGGCGGCGATGCGGGAAACCGCCGCACGGCCCGCCCCGGCTTCGATCAGACCCTCGTGCATGCCGAGCGCGATCAGCTTGGCGAGCTTGGCGGTGGCGGTGACGTTTTCATAGACGCCAAGCGGGAAGCTGCCGCGGTCCTGGACAAGTCCGCTGGCCTCATCCCAGTTGGCGAGCAGGGCCCCGAGGCCGAGCAGCATGCCGCGCCGCGCCGGCGTCTGATCCGGCAGCGCCACCTGCGCCTCGATGCGGCCGAGTTCGAGGGTGTCGCCCGCGACCGCACGATCGAGCAGGAGCACGAGCAGGCCGAAGGGGTCGGTGACATCGTCGGCGGGAAATTCAAAGCGGCGCGGGAACGGGCCCTTGAGCAGTTGCGCGCGCGGCACGGTGAAGGCCTGCAGGTTTTCCTGCTCACCGGCGGCCGTGTAGCCCTTGAGTTCCAGGCGCAGTTCGAGGTCGCTGCGACCGGCCGGCGAACTCGCCCCGCGCACCTCCACCCGCAGGGCGAGCAGGCGCGGCTGGAACTCGGCGCGGATCAGCGGGTGCCAGAGCGCCTGCGGACGCACGCTGGCGCGATCCTCAATGGCCCGGCCGAAGGCATTGACCAAGCCGCCCGAGGTCCACAGGCCGTGGTTGGCGCTGAACTCGAACTGCCAGCCCTCTCGACCGGCGTTCTGCACCTGCAACTCGGCGGGTTCGCCAAAGCGCGCGCGACCGCCGCCGGTGGCATTGCCATAAAAATCGACCGCACTCGCTGGATCGTGGATGGGGCACCAATACAACCGCTCGCCCCCTTGCAGGGAGCTGAGCAGGCCGGCAAGCAGGAGGAGGGCGCGCATGAAACCGTCAGAAAACGCTCGGGCGACCTTGCGCGCATGCACTTTTTTCGTGAAACATGGAAATAACCCGATGAAACCGCTGCAGCCCTTCTTCGCCCCGCGCCGGGTGGCCGTCATCGGGGCCACGGAGAAAGCCGGTAGTGTCGGGCGAGCAGTGGTCGAGAATCTGGCGGCGTTCACTGGCGAGCTGCTGCTGGTCAACCGCAAGCATCCCGAGGTGCTCGGCCGGCCGACCCTGGCGCGCATTGCCGACCTGCCTGCCGATACCGATCTGGTCGTCGTCGTCACGCCGGCGCCGACCGTGCCGGAGATCCTGCGCGAATGTGCCGCGGCCGACATCGGCGCGGTCGTGGTCATCTCCGCCGGCTTCAAGGAAACCGGTGCCGAAGGCGTGGCGCTCGAAGGCGAACTGCTCGCCATCGCCCGCGCCGCCGGCATGCGTCTGGTCGGTCCGAACTGCCTCGGCCTCATGGTGCCGGCCAGCGGCCTCAACGCCACCTTTGCCACCGCCACCGCGCACAGCGGCAACATCGCCTTCCTCAGCCAGAGCGGCGCCCTCTGCACGGCCATTCTCGACTGGTCCTTCAAGGCCGGCCTCGGCTTCAGCGCCTTTGTCTCGGTCGGCTCCATGCTCGATGTCGGCTGGGGCGACCTGCTCGACCACTTCGCCGACGATCCCGCGACCTCGGTCATCGCGCTCTACATGGAGTCGGCCGGCGATGCCCGCGCCTTCCTCGCCGCCGCCCGTCGCGCCTCGGCCCGCAAGCCGGTCATCGTGCTCAAGGCCGGCCGCACCGAGGCCGCCGCGCGCGCCGCCGCCTCGCACACCGGTGCGCTCACCGGCAGCGACGCGGTCTTCGACGCCGCCCTGCGCCGCGCCGGCGTGCTGCGGGTCGACAGCATTGCTGAGCTCTTTCAAACTGCCGACCTGCTCGCCACCCAGCCGCCGCCGCGCGGCCGGCGCCTCGCCATCCTCACCAATGCCGGCGGTCCGGGGGCGCTCGCGGTCGACATGCTGGTCCGCCACGGCGGCGCGCCGGCCGAGCTGGCACCGGCCACGCTGGCGGCCCTCAACGCCTTCCTGCCGGCGCCCTGGAGCCATGGCAACCCGGCCGACATCCTCGGCGATGCCGGTCCTGAGCGCTACGCCCGCGCCCTGGAAATCCTCGCCGCCGATCCCGGCAGCGACGGCCTGCTGGTCATCCTGACGCCGCAGGCCATGACCGACAGCCTGGCGGTGGCCGGGGCGGTCGAACAGGCGGCGGCCCGCCTCGACAAACCGCTGCTGGCCAGCTGGATGGGCGGCGCCGGGGTCGAGCCCGGGCGGCTGCGCCTCGCGGCGGCGAGCATTGCCGGCTACGAGTATCCCGACACCGCCGCCCGCATCTTTGCCCGGGTCGCCGTCCACCTCGAGCAGCGCCGCCAACTGCCGGCCGACGGGGTGGTTGCCCCCACGCCGGCGCCGGTTGCCGCCCAGGCGGAAATCGCCGCCGCCCGCGCCGCGGGTCGCACCCTGCTCACCGAGGACGAAGCCAAGCGCCTGCTCGCCGCCTGCGGCCTGCCGGTGGTGCCCACCCGGGCGGCTGCCGACGCCGAGACGGCGGTGCGTGAGGCCGAAGCGCTCGGTTACCCGGTGGTGCTGAAGCTGCGCTCCCTCACCCTGACCCACAAAAGCGATGTCGGCGGCGTGCGCCTCCAACTCGCCGATGCCGGCGCCGTGCGCGCGGCCTTTGCCGACATCCAGGCGGCGGTCACCGCCAAGGCGGGTGCGGAACACTTCGCCGGAGTCACCGTGCAGCCGATGATCGCCGCCGACGGCTGGGAACTCATCCTCGGCACCTCGACCGATCTCCAGTTTGGGCCGGTGATCCTGTTCGGCGCCGGCGGTGTGCTTGTGCATGTGCTTGAGGACACCGCCCTCGATCTGGCACCGCTGACGGCAGAACAGGCGCAGGGGTTGATCGCCCGCACGCGCATCCGCAAGGCACTCGCGGGTGCCCGCGGTCAGGCCCCGGTCGATCTCGACGCGCTGGCTAGCCTGATCGCCGCCTTCAGCGCCCTGCCGCTGCAACTGCCCGACATCGCCGAGATGGATCTCAACCCGCTGCGCGTCAGCGCCGCCGGTGCCGTCATCCTCGACGCCCGCATCGTGTTGAAGGCGGGGTGAGGCCGCCACCCGGCGCTGTCGAACGCAGCGCTCCGCGTTGGAGATCAGGCCGTTTCGCGAATGTGCGCCCAGCAGTGCACGTGCGGGTCGCCGCGGAAGTACCAGACCATCGACGGCCCCTCGATCTGCCAGACATCCCAGACACCGTCATTGCCGATGTCATGGTTCTTGTAGAAGGCGAGGTGCAGGTGGTCGAAGCCGGCGCCCTCGATGAGTTTCATCGATTCGGCCGCGTCCTCCTTGCGGAAGGGCTTGAGCAAATCGGCGAGCACGGCGCGCACCAGACCCTTCTGATCGGTACTCAGCTCGGTCATCGGAATGCCCTCCAGCCCCTTGGTCTTGCCGGTCAGCTTGACGGTCTTGTTGCCGGCCTCGTCGCGGGCGTCACCGAGCAGGGCCAGGCCGCGCTGCTTGCCGTCGAGCGCTTGAAACACCTCGTTGGCGCGCTTGGCCTGGAACCAGTAGGCGTTGCCCTCGTGGTCGGGCTTTTCATAAAACCCCTTGGCGGCGTGGCCGTAGAAGATCGGGCCGCCAAAGGCGACGCCGGCCTCGCTGTCGCCGTCGCAGCGGCGCGTGCAGTGGCGACCGGTCAGCACGAACTGGAACTTGCCGCTGCCTGGTTCGCCGAAGAGGGCGATCGAGGAGCTGGCAAAGCCGCCGTCGCGGGCGTTGTCGTGGTCGAACTGGCGCCAGACCTCCTTCTTGTACTCCTCGCTGTGCAGGCCGTCGAAGATCTGACGCACCAGGTCCTGCTGGTCCGGGTTGAGCAGGTCGCGCAGGCGCTGGGGCACGATGTGCCAGTTGTTGTCGACCTTGAGCCGGCGCGGATCGTCGTAGGCGAAGCAGAGGGCGGCCCGCTGGGCTTCGTTGAGGCTGCCGTGCAGTTGCTGGACGAGGGTTTCGGAGCGGGGTTGGGCGGCGGCCTCGGCGAGGGCCGGGGCGGCAAGGCCGGCGGCCAGGGCCTGGGCGCCATGGAGGAGGAAGTGGCGACGCGAGGTCGCGGCGGAGGGCAGGGAAGCGTTCATGGCTGGGTTGTACCAAAAACCTTAACGCCGTGTAAAGGCGGATTTGTGCGGCCGACGGGCGCGCAGCTTTGGGTTGAAGTGGCCGCGCCCCTGCGCTTTCCTCCGGCGTTCCTTTCCCCCACCCACTCATGAACTACGATCTCATTGTCCTTGGCGGCGGTCCCGCCGGTTACGTCGGAGCCATTCGCGCCGCCCAGCTCGGCAAGAAGGTGGCCTGCGTCGAGAACGACCGCGCCGGGGGCACCTGCCTGAACTGGGGCTGCATCCCGACCAAGGCGCTGCTCAAGAACGCCGAGCTGTACCACACCCTGACGCACCGCGCCGAGGAGTTCGGCCTGAAGATCGGCAGCATCGAGTACGACTGGAGCAAGGTCATCGGCCGCAGCCGCGGCGTCAGCGACAAGCTCAACAAGGGCATCGAGTTCCTGTTCAAGAAGAACAAGATCGACTACCTGCGCGGCACCGCCAGCATCCCCGCCGCCGGCAAGGTGGAAGTCACCGCCGCCGACGGCAAGAAGGAGGTCCATGAGGCCGCCAACATCCTCGTCGCCACCGGCGCCAAGAGCCGCGAGATGCCGGGTTTCCCCTTCAACGGCAAGACCGTCATCGGCAGCAAGGAGGCGATGACCCTCGCCCAGCAGCCGAAGAGCATCGTCGTCATCGGCGCCGGCGCCATCGGCATCGAGTTCGCCTACTTCTTCAACGCCTACGGCACCAAGGTGACCGTCGTTGAAATGCAGCCGAACATCCTGCCGGTCGAAGACACCGAGGTCAGCCAGGCCCTGGAAAAGAGCCTGAGCAAGGCCGGCATCCGCATCCTCACCAACACCAAGATCACCGGCACGTCCGAGGACGGCAAGGGCGTCAAGATCACCGTCGAAGGCGCCGCCAACGAGACCCTGGAAGCCGATGTGGCGCTGGTCGCCATCGGCGTCAGCCCGGTGCTGCCGGGCGGCATCGACCTGAAGCTCAGCGAGCGCGGCTGGCTGCACACCGACGACCGCTACCAGACCTCGGTCAAGGGCATCTACGGCGCCGGCGACATCATTGGCCCGCCCTGGCTGGCCCACGTCGCCAGCTACGAGGCCATCCAGGCGGTGGAAGGCATCTTCAGCGGCCACAAGCCGAAGAAGGTCGGCGTCTTCCCGGGCTGCACCTACTGCCATCCGCAGGTCGCCAGCATTGGCCTCACCGAGCGCGCCGCCAAGGAGAAGGGCCTCAAATACAAGGTCGGCAAGTTCCCATACGTCGCCAGCGGCAAGGCCCTGGCCGCCGGTGAACCCGAAGGCTTCGTCAAGATCCTCTACGGTGAGAAGCACGGCGAGATCCTCGGCGCCCACATGATCGGGGCCGAGAGCACCGAGATGATCGCCGAAATCGGCCTGGCCATGAACCTTGAAGCCACTTGGGACGAGATCGAGGCCACCATCCACGCCCACCCAACCCTCGCGGAGATGATCAAGGAAGCCACGGAAGTGGCCAAGGGGCACCCGATCCACGTCTGAGGTTGCCCGGGGTTCCGAGGGGCATGGCTTGGCCGGCAGTCCGGCGTTCCCGCACACGGCGGGGGCGCCGGAATGCGAGGGTTGTGCTATGAAAGGAAGACAGCAGGGCGGCGTTGCCGACGCAGCAACAAGACTTGTGGAAAAGACGACTCTGCGTCTACATGAGCCAACCCGATGAGCGATTTGAAAGCCTCCCCCAGCACAGAACATTTTTTCGAGCGGTTCCCGTGGAACAACCGCTGGATTCTGCTGGGGCTCGGCGTGGGGGTTTCCGCTTTCGACTTTCTGGCGACCCAGATTTTGCTCTTTCCGGTCCTGTTTTTGATTCCCGTCCTGCTGATGGCATGGAATTGCGGATTGCGCACGGCCCTGATCCTGGGGGCGACACTTTGCGTCGTCCGCCTTTCTGCTCAATATGCCTGGGGCATTCCCTACCCGCTGCACTTCGCCGTCCTCAACGGTTTGACACGCATTGGCATCCTCTTCCTGCTCACCTGGCTGGTCGCCAAACTGTCGCAACAGACCCAGGCCCTTCGCGCCAGGGTACGAACGCTGGAGGGGATTTTGCCGACCTGTTCCTTCTGCAAGAACATCCGTGACGAGGAGGGGCACTGGCATCAGATGGAGGCCTACGTTGCCAAACGCACCGAGGCGCGTTTCACCCACGGCGTCTGCCCGCAGTGCACCCACCATCACTACGGTGATTTTCTGGATCCGGCTGGCCGCATGAACGCGCCGGAAGGGCCGCCGCCCTGAACGGCTTCCCCTCTTCAAGCCGTGGCTGCTGACTGATCCTTGCGCGGGCGGCATCCGAGTTGATCCGGCCGCATGGACAAGGGTCGGATTTTCAGGAAAGAAATTGCCTATTGGCCGAATTTCTGCGAGTCTTCTTCATTAGGAGATTCATGATCCAGTCTCTCCGCCATCCCATGAAAAGCATCCTCACTCTCGGCGCGCTGGCCCTGCTGGCGCAAGTTTCCGCTCACGCCAATGGCGATCCGCTGCCCGGCAAGATCGGTTTCGTCAATGTCAACCTGATGGTCACCACCCAGCGCGGCGGTTTCAACGGCGACGAATACAAGATCGTCACCGACAAGGAAAATGAGTTCAAGGAACTGTACAAGACCGTGGCGCTGAAGCAGAAGTACGGCAACAGCCAGTTCATTGCCGACCTGCTTGCCTACTTTGGCATTGAACTGCCGGTGGCCAATTTCACGATCCGCTTCATCTCGTTTGAGAACGGTTTCGAAGGGTATTTCCTGGTCAACAAGGACGAAAGCATCATCCGCTACCTCGGCTCCCACAGCCAGGGCAGCGGATATGGCACGACGCCTTTCAACACCTACTACGCCACGGAGGAGTACCACGACAGCACGATCTACACCGAGTCGTCGGCCTTTACTGAAAAAACGAAGAACGGCAAAACCACCCGCACGGATGCCGGGTCCTACAAGTTTGAAGCGCCGGGCACCTACATCTACTTCAACTTCCAGCGCGAAGGACAGGAGTCCTTCGAGTGCTTCAGCCTGGCCAAGGGTGGCGGTTCCTTCAAGGGGCTGGAAGTTCGCGATAGCGAAACCGAAATCCAGGAGGTCTTCAGCTACGTGCACACCGTCGCGGCCAGCACCTACACCGGCATTGTCGGCACCGACTACGATGGCTCCATGCTGACCGGTTCGATGACGGTCACGGCGCTCAAGGCGGCCGAGAACCTGCAGGCATTTTACGATGCCTACCTGGCTGCCGTGGACAGTTGAAGCCTTTCCGAGGGCCGGCCTGCTTCTGCAGGCCGGCTTTTTTTTGCCCGGATGCGGCCGGACCTTGCCGTGAAGCCGTGCCGGGTTAGCGATGCCCATGTCCTCTGCCCCCACCCGCGCGCCGTCCGACCTCGCTGTCGAGGAACTGGCGGCTTGGCTGACCGGGCAGGGCCTGAAGCCGGAGCACGCGCCGCGCCTGCTGCGCCAGCTCGACGGCCTTGCCGGCGAATCGTCCGGTTGGCGCCTGCCGGTCGGACTGATGGAACGTCTGCGAACGGATTTCCCCGGCACCGCCACACTGCCGGTCCGTCGCCAAGTGGCGGAGGACGGCACCACCAAGCTGCTGCTGCGCCTGCATGACGGTCGCACGGTGGAGTCCGTGCTGATGCCGGACTACCATCCGGGTCGCGCGGCCGGCTGCGTGTCGAGCCAGGTTGGCTGCGCCATGAGTTGTGACTTTTGTGCCACCACGCAGACCGGCTTCGAACGCAATCTCAGCGCCGGCGAAATCGTCGAACAGTTCCTGCACCTGCGCCGGGAGGCGCTGGCCGCGGGGCGCGTGTTGCGCACCCTGGTGTTCATGGGCATGGGCGAACCCATGCTCAATCTGAAGCCTGTGCTGGCCGCCGTGCGACGCATCGCCGATCCCCGTCTTGGCGGCTTCGGCTGGCGCCAGATCACCGTCTCGACGGTCGGGGTCGTGCCCGGCATTGAGGCCCTGCGCGAAGCCGCACTCGGGGTGCATCTCGCACTTTCCCTGCACGCGCCCGACGATGCCACCCGTGCCGATCTGCTGCCCTTGGGGCGACGGTATGCGGTGGATGACGTTCTCGCGGCAGCCGACCGTTACCAGGCCGCGAGCGGCCGGGTGACGACGATCCAATACTGCCTGCTGGAAGACGTCAACGACAGCCCGGCGCAGGCAAGTGACCTCGCACGGCTGCTGCACGGCCGACGCATGCACGTCAATCTATTGCGTTACAATCCGACCGGCCTCAGTCTGCGCGGGCGCAGGTATGCTCCCAGTTCTGCCGCTCGAGCGGAGGTCTTTTTGGCCACCTTGCGCGCTGCCGGGGTGGTCGCTCACCTTCGGCGGGCACGCGGTTCCGACATTGATGCAGCCTGCGGCCAGCTTCGACGGCGCAGCTCGTTCGAGCCGGGTTCTGCACCGCTGGCATCGTGACAGCAGCGTTGCCGTAACGTTTGAGAAAGACTACCTGGCTCGTTGCGGAAAGGTGTCTTTGGCAGGGCCAAGTCGTGGGGCGCGCAAAGCTTTGTCAGACGCAAGAGGTCGTTTGAGCTGAATCAAGAGGGCTTTGCAGGTTCATCGACCTGGTGAGGCGGGTGAGTTTCACGACCGTTACATCCACCATGTTGAATTCAGGTGGGCCATTCATTTAAAATGAAGGATCCATTTAAACACGCAAAACATGTGATTGGATGGTGCGCTGAAGTGAGAGTAAATTTCTCCGCGCCCGGGTTAAAATCGTTACAAAGACGTTATTTTTGAATTTGAAAAAGTCGATCTTGAGCCTTTGCCTGGTCTTGACCTCATGGGTGCTGGGGCTTGCACCTGGAGGGGCTGCCTGAGCGGAGCTTGAACTGCGGACACGCAACAAAGGGAGCTCGGATCCCTTGTTCTTGCAATTAATGTAACGAATGAGTTACGCGCAAATTACGTGGATTTGGCTGCAGGTCATATCGAGTGCCGTTTGGCGATCCGCGCCGAGCTGTCAGTGTCCCTCCCAGAGTTTTAAATCATCGATCTGGCAAGTGCCGAAATCGATGCCTTTGAAATCGATCTGGGTTTGGCCTGCCATGTCGATGTGAGGGCTGTCGAAGCGGCGGCTCTTGCCATCAATGGTTACAAGCAGGCTGCCCTTGCGCAGTTCGATTGCCACATCATGCCAGGTGTTGAGCGCGAACAGCGGCGAGTCGGCCGTCATTGTCGCCACATTTTTCTTGAGGGTCAGGGTCGTTTGGGTTTCGCCAAAGACCAGGGTGTGGACGTGGTGGCCAAGGTCGATCAGGGGGAATCGGGGCTGATAGGCCTCGGCATTGTAACGCAGACGCATGGTGCAAACGAAGTTTTCCGGCACCTGTTTGAGCCAAATCACAGGTTTGAAACCCGCATGGGCTTTGTCGCCGGCGGCAATTTTTTGGTCCTGAAAGGCCTTGCTTGACTGGCTGCCGGTGAGCACACCGTCGACAATTTTCCAGCTACTGCTCTGGCGCACCTCCCAGAAGTCAGCATTGAGTTCGGGGGTGTCGAAGGCCTCGGCATGGACGAGCTTCGTGCTTTGGAAAAGCTGCGGCACGTAGGTGGTTTCGGCGGCCTTCAGGAGCTGGGTGAAAAGCAGGGGGAGCAGGAGGGCGCGAGGCATGGTGGGGTGGGAACGCGGTTTCGGTCTGGAAATTGCAGCCGCCGGGCCGGGCCATCCGAGGGGGCTGTGGGCGGAGTCGGACCTGTCACCCCGGGTCGTTTTCCGGAACGATCCGGCATTGCGCACGGCCGCTGCGCAGGAGTCGAGCAGCGTCGCGGTCGTGGCCGGACTGGCGACGGGTGAGCCGGAGGTGCAGCGCTGATGAGCGTGGAGGCCGGCACCGGGATGAAGGCGCGGATGGCGCCGACGATGTGCAGTCGGCCGTGCGGTGCCAGCGTGTCGAGCAGGACCGGCCAGTCGAGCGGCACATTGATGGTGCAGGGCAAAGGGTCGTGCGAGCCCTTGAGCCGGTCGAGAGGCACGCCGTCGTGGGTGCCGACCACATGACGGGCGCCAAGGGTACTGGCGACCTCATGTCAGGGGCTGAATGCTCCAGTTCAGGGGGCTCCGTCAATGCTTGCTGAGGCCCGAGGTTTTGCTGGCAAGCTGGCATTCAAGGGTCACGATAGCGCCATGCGCCCGATTTTTCTCTGCTTGATTGCCGTCGCCGGTCTCGCTGCCGCTGACCTGCCCCGTCCGCCCGCGAAGCCGGTGGCGATTCGCAAGGAGTTGCTGTTCTCCGACGACTTTCAGGGCGCTGCCCCCTCGCCACTCTGGCATCGAGTGGTCGACACCTTTGTCATCCAGGAGGGCGTTTTGCTTGGCAGCCAGACCCGCGTCAGCGACCAAACGGCGCCGGACGGGCGCGTCGTCAAGGCGCATGCGGCTGTGCACGGGCTGGAACTGCCGACCCGTGACAGTGTCGTTGAATGCCGCATCCGCATGGATGGTGCAACGATGGTCGACGTCGAGTTCACCGACCGCAAGTACACAGGCTCGCACTATGGACACATCTGCCGTGCCCAGGTGCGGCCGACCGGCGTCACCCTGATCGATGAACGCGACGGCAACATGCGCAGCGACATCTACGAAATGAAGAAGGATCCGGCGAAGAAGGCCAAGGTGGCGCAGTTGGTGGCTGGTCGGCAGGTGACCTATCCGCTGAAGATCGAGGCCGGGCGCTGGTATGACCTGATGGTGGAAACGGCAGGCGATGAAATGCGCGTCCTGCTCGACGGCAAGGCGGTCGCTTACTTGAAGTCCTCAGGCATCGCGCACGCCACCAAGTCAAAGATTGAGTTGGGTGTCGCAGGCCAAACTGGCCGGTTCGATGACATCAAGGTGTGGAATGCCGCGCCGAGTTTGAAGTAGAGATGCACTGCGGCGGTTTGCGGGCAATGACGGGTCGCCGTCGGGATGAGGTCGCTTGTGGCCGGGCAAGGGGAAGCTGATGGTTTTGACCGCAATTGATACGGAAATCGAATAAATAAGAGGATTGCACTCGCGTGTTTCAGGTCATGGCTTGTGATGAAACTTCGAATGATCTCAGAATTTTGCGGAGGTTTCTGCCATGGGGTTCGTGATCTGCCGTGGCTTCTTGGCTATATCGCGACGAAGTTGGAGTAACTTGGCTGAGGGCTTTTTGTCCGAACAGTGACAAGATTGAAGTTTGCCAGCGAGGAGCAGTTTGTTTATTAGTGGTTCTGGTAATTCTGGAAATTGCGCATCATTGAATTGGCAAAGGCGCAGTCTGGGATTCTCTGAAACCCGCTCCCGATCCTGATGAGCACGCTGCGTCGCCCCGCCCTCGGTCCGATTGTCGGTCATACCACCCATCGCTCCTGCCGGCTGTGGATTGCTGCCGAGGTGCCGTTGTCGGAGGACAGCGAACGTCGCAGTCTCGGCGTGCTGGGTGTGGTGGGGGCCAGTGGCAAGGTTCGGTCATCCGACATCTTCTATTTCCGGCTGCGCCGCGAGTATGACCGCACGGGCACCTTCCATCTGGGCGTTGATGTCTCGCTCTGGCAGGATGAAACCGCGCGTGGCAAGCTGAAGCCCTACCTGCTGGAACCCGCGACGCCCTATCGCGTGCGTCTGGCGGTGTTGAACCTTGATGACGCCTATCCGGACGACAGCAATGTCAGCAGTGAACAGATTGCCTCCAAGCTGCCGCCACCGAGGGTGTGGACCGACAAGTTGAATCGCGAGCCGCTGGAGGGCATTTATGCCGAGGCGGAGTTCACGACCCTGCCGGCGCCGCCGGCCAGCGGCTTGCCGGCGTCGGTACCGCTGGCCTTTCTCTTTGGTTCCTGCCGCTACCCCGGTCTGCTTTGGAAGCGCAAGGAGGCTGACCGAATCTTCGGGCCGATGCGCAAGGAGGCTTGCGCCGATGGCACCGGCCGGCCGCCTGCCCAATTCACGCTGATGGTGGGCGACCAGATTTATGCGGACATGTTCAACCGCCATGTGCCGATCGGCCTGGCCGACACGTACGAGGAGTTTCAGGAGCGCTATCACACGGCCTTCGGTTCGCGCAACATGCGCGATTTTTTGTGCCGGGTGCCGACTTACATGATCCTGGATGACCATGAGATCGAGGACAACTGGACCCAGGACCGCCTGCATCGCTCGCACAAGAGCCGCCAGCTATTCAACCTCGCCATTGGTGCCTACATGAGTTACCAGTGGAGTCACGGGCCGCGCTTTGCCGACAGTTATGTGCACGGCCTGCCGGACGGCGAATCGCCGCACCTGCGTCGCATGGAGGCGCTGCACCTCTACTACGATTTTGCCGCGGCCGGCTATCCCTTCTTTGTGATCGACACGCGTACCCAGCGCTACAAGCAGGAGCACGGCCTGGCGGACAATCACCTGCTGGGCAAGCCCTCGCTTGACCCCTCCGAGCCGAGTCAGCTGGATCGTCTGTGCGCGTGGCTGAAACACATGCAGGAGCAGCGCGGCAACACGCCCAAATTCATTGTTTCGTCGAGCGTCTTCCTGCCCAATGGGGTCGATGAGCGTGAGGGTCGTGCGCAGGATGCCAGCGATGCCTGGCCGGCTTTTCCCCACACGCGCCGCGTGCTCCTGCGAGCCATGGTTGAAAACCAGGTTCAGAATGTCATTTTTCTGTCTGGCGACATCCATTGCTCCTGTGTGGCCAGGCTCGAGTTCGAGGGCGCGGGTGCCGGATTGACCGCCTACTCGATTGTTTCCTCCGCCTTTTACTGGCCCTTCGCCTTTGCGGACGGGGATCCAGCAGGGTACGTCCACGATTCGCGTGATGAGCGGACGGCGGATCCGTTCCTGCTTGGCAACGGCCTTGGTGTGCTGCATTACCGAGCCTGGGGCTTCACTCAGGACGACAATTTCACCCGCATCGACCTTGATCCGGCGAGTGCGGCGATGTGCGCGCAAAGGTTTGATTGGGACGGTGTGCCGATCGAAACCCGCAAGCAGGACGGTGGCTTCAGCCGCGCGGCCGAGCGCCTGCAACTGGTGGCCTGGTGACCCGTGAATTTGGTCTCATGATCACGAATCCCCTACAAACTCCCCCGCGTGCCGACCGCTCCGAGCGTGTCGTGCCATTTCTCGCGGGTGATGGCTTTGCCTGCAATCTCATCCACGTCAGCGGTCCGTGTCCGCCGACGCGTGGCCCCGTTCTGCTGGTGCACGGCGCCGGCGTGCGCGCCAACATCTTCCGTGCGCCTGTGGAAACGACGCTGGTCGACGATCTGATCGACCACGGCTACGATGTCTGGCTGGAGAACTGGCGGGCGAGCATTGACCTGCCGCCAAACGACTGGACGCTCGATCAGGCTGCTGTTTTTGATCATCCGCAGGCGGTGAAGACCGTGGTTCAGGAAACCGGCTGTTCGGAGATCCAGGCGATCATTCACTGCCAGGGATCGACGAGTTTCACCATGGCGGCCTTGGCCGGACTGGTGCCCGAGGTCAAGACGATCATCAGCAACGCCGTCTCGCTTCACACCATTGTGCCGCTGTTTTCGCGCTTCAAGCTGAACGCCGCGCTGCCGCTTCTCGGACTGGCGACACCGCACCTCAATCCGCGCTGGGGTCTGCATGCGCCGACCCTGCCCGCCAAGGCGATTTCATGGATGGTCGAACTCACGCATCACGAGTGCGACAACCCGGTCTGCAAGCAGGTCAGCTTTACCTATGGCAGCGGTTTCCCGGCGCTCTGGAGTCATGCCAACCTGAATGAGGCCACCCACGAATGGCTCAAGCACGAGTTCGCCGAGGTGCCAATCCGCTTCTTCCGCCAGATCGCGCGCTGCTCGCGCCGGGGGCATCTCGTTTCAGTCGAGGGTCGCCCTGAGCTGCCGGCCGACTTCGCCGCGCAGCCGCCCCAGACAGACGCACGCTTCGCCTTGTTCAGCGGCGAGGACAATCGATGCTTCCTGCCGGAGAGCCAGCGCCGCACCCATGCCTGGCTCGAGCGCCATCGTCCAGGGCGTGACAGCCTGACGGTGCTGCGCGACTACGGCCATCTTGATCTCTTCATGGGTCGTCGGGCGGCGCGTGACGTGTTTCCGCTGATCCGCGCCGAACTTGAGCGGGCGGCCTGATTTCCAACCCACCAAACCATGAGCGCCACTCCAACAGGCATCACCTTTCGCGAAACCATGGCTGGCGGCTTCAGCCTCGGCGAAACCCATCCGGCTGCCGGTGACGCCAAGGGCAAGGCCGCCGGCCACATCCTGGCCATGCACGCGGTCATCAGCATCCCCGACATGGAGCGGTTCATTGCCGATCCGGCGCATGCCGGGCAGATTGGCGGCAGTCTGGATTACCCGCCCTTTGGCATGGGCCTGCCGGTCAAGAGCGGCGTTTTCAACCTGTTTTCGCCAACCGGTCAGCCGAAACTCAAGCACATGGTCTATGAGATGGCCTTCGAGCATGGTGGCCAGGATTACTATCTGGCCGGCTGGAAGGAAGTGCGTGATGACGCGGGTCTCGACATCTGGAGGGATACCACGACCCTGCACACCCTGCTGCACCAAGGCACGGACAAAAGTGCGCCGGTGATCGGGGCAGGCTTGCTCAGCCTTGGGCCGCTCGAACTGATGAAGCTGGTTTCAACCCTGCGCGCGCTCAACGCGCCAAGCGCCACCGAGGGGGGGCGAGCGATCGCCGCGTTCGGCCGATTTTTCTTGGGTCAACTCTGGAACTCCTACCTGAGGCCATGAAGTACGATGTCATCGTCATCGGCAGTGGTTTTGGCGGCGCCATCACCGCCTGCCGCCTTGCGGAGGCGGGTTACAGCGTGCTCATCCTCGAGCGCGGCCGGCGCTGGGATCGCACGACCTACCCGCGCAAGCCGGAGGATGCCTGGCTGTGGAACCAGGACCGGCCCGAAAAGGAAAACGGCTGGATCGACCTCCGCCAGTTTCCGCACATGGCGGTGGCCCAGGGGGCGGCGGTCGGCGGTGGTTCGCTGATCTACGCCAACATCTCCTGCGAGGCGCCGCCGCATGTGTTTGAACAGGGCTGGCCGGCGGAGATCACCCATGCCGAGTTGAAGCCGTACTACGACGCGGTTGCGCGCTTCATGAACGTGCAGCGCATCCCGGACAACCAGTGGACCGAGCGCATGAAGCTGATGCGCGAGGCGGCGGCGAAGATCGGCCAGCCCGACCGCTTTCAGCCACTGGAACTGGCGGTCTCCTTCGATCCCGCCTGGACCTACGGCCAACCCGACCCCTTCAACCCCGCCAAGTCGCGCCGCTTCACCAATGCCCAGGGGGTGGAGCAGGGCACCTGTGTCCACCTCGGCAACTGCGACATTGGCTGCGATGTCGATGCCAAGAACACGCTCGACCGCAACTACATCGCCTGGGCCGAAAAGCATCATGCCGAAGTTCGGCCGCTGCACCTGGTCAGCCGGATTGTGCCGGTCAATGGCGGGTATCGCGTCGATTACGATGAGCTGCGCGACGGTCGTCGCCTGCCGGGCCATGAAAGCGCCCGCCTGATCCTTGTGGCCGCCGGTTCGCTGGGCTCGACCGAGCTGTTGCTGCGCTGCCGCGATGAGTGGCGCAGCCTGCCGGCGGTCAGCCGCCGCCTCGGCATGGGCTGGAGCAGCAATGGCGACTTTCTGACGCCGGCCCTGCATCCGGGACGGACGATTTCGCCGACGCGCGGGCCGACCATTTCCAGTGCGATCGATTTTCTGGATGGCAGTGCGGAAGGACAGGTCTTCTGGATCGAGGACGGCGGTGCGCCCGACCTGCTCGGCAACTACCTGCGTGAAAAGCTGGAACACCCGCCACGCAATCCGCGCGCGAGAATTTGGGTCGAGGCGATGCGCCGGCTGCTGCGTGAGCGCGATCCCTTCCAAAATGTCATGCCATGGTTTGCCCAGGCAGTCGATGCCGCCAATGGCGAGTTCAGCCTGAAGCGTCGCTGGGGCTTGTTCGGTGCGCGCCGGCTGCACCTGCGCTGGGACATCGCCAAGTCCAGGGCAGCCATGGATGCCGTGGTGCGGATGCATGAAAAACTCGCGCGTGCCACCGGCGGCACGCCGATGGTGCCGCCCACCTGGTCACTGGCCAGGGATCTGGTCACGCCGCACCCGCTTGGCGGCTGTGGCATGGGCGACGCCCCCGGCAACGGGGTCGTCGACTCCCGAGGCGAAGTCTTCGGCCACCGCAATCTCTTTGTTGCCGACGCGGCCATCTTCCCCCGAGCCATTGGTGTCAATCCCTCCCGCACGATCGGTGCCCTCGCCGAGCGCATCGCCGCAGGCATCATCGCCGAGGGGCGCTGACAACAGCATCCCTGGAAACCACCTCATAGAACAATCCGATGAACCCTCATCCCCCAACAAAGTCGCTCCGCCCGGCCGCGCCGAGAGTGCTGGAGCTTCGTTCCACGAACATCGGCCGGCGGTCGGCACAAGTCATGGCAAACGTTCTCTGCATCTGCGCCTTGCTGACCTCCTGCGCTGCTTTCGCCCAAGGTCCAATGACCGGCCGGATCGGCACCCTGTCGCTGAACCTGGTCATTGCCACCGAGATCGGCGGCTTCGACGGTGAGGAGTACAAGGTGGTGACAGACAAGGTGAACGACTTCAAGGAACTCTACAAAACCGTCGCCTCAAAGCGCAAGTACGGCACGCCTCAATTCATCGCCGACCTGCTCGTGCGCTATGAGCTTCCCGGGCCGGTGGCGAATTACGCGGTTCGCTTTGTCGATTTCGACAATGGTTCCTCCGGCTACTATCTGGCCAGCAAGGATTTGTCGGTCATCCGGTATCTTGGCGGGCACAGTTCGGGCGAGGGGTCTTCAGACACGCCGCTGAACACCTATTACACCCGCGATCTCTACCACCAGAGCCGGATTGCCAATGAATCGGCCACCTACAGCGAGCGAATTGAGAACGGCCTGCGCACGGTCAAGCAGACGGGCTCCTACAAGTTTGAGGCACCCGGCACGTTCGTGTACTTCAATTTCACCTCCGAGGAGGGGCCGTATTTCGAGTGCTTCTGCCTGGCCAAGGGCGGTGGCACCTACAAGAGAACGGAGGTCTTTGATGCCGTGGTGCCATCGGATGAACCCCTCAGCCTCAGTGACGTTCGCACATTCAGCGCACTCACTTACACGGGATTGATCGGAACCGATTATCAGGGCGGCATGATCACGGGATCCATGACGGTCACGCCGCTCAAGGCCTCGCCGGAGGCGGCCGTCTTCTTTGAGGTCCAAGCTCCTCCCATCCATGAATAAACCGCTCATTCGCGGGGCAGGTTGATCTTGCCTCCGGGAGTGCCGCTGTGCCATGAATGCAGTCTCCCGACATGTCCATGCCTTCCAACCCACGCAACGGGGCGTCTTTCCTGGGACGCCACTTCTACCTGTTCGCCTCCATCGGTCTGCTCGCGCTGACCGCGATCGGCTTCCGCTTCTTCTACCTGGAAGGCAAGGCCTACCCGGGGCGCGAACTGGCGCCACCCATCCGTAGCCTGCTCATCGGCCACGGCGTGCTGATGACTGTCTGGATGCTCTTCGCCGTGGTCCAGCCGCTGCTCGTCAGTCTCCAGCACAAACGCCTGCACCTGGCTCTTGGCCGCCTCGGCGCCCTGATCGCCCTCGGCGTTTTCATCACGGGGCTGCGCACCGGCCTGGAAGCGGCCCGGGTGGCACCGCCCGACCTGCGCCTGTTCGGCCTGCTGCCGAAGGAGTTTCTCACCGTGCCGCTGGGCAGCATTCTGCTGTTTGGCGGCTTTGTCACTGCCGGTGTACTCTGCCGCCGCCAACCGGCCTGGCATCGTCCGCTGATGCTGCTGGCTTCGTTGACCGCGGTTTCTGCCGCGCTCGGTCGCATCGAGTCGGTCAACGCCTGGTATGCAGGCACCTGGCTCGAACAGACCTTCAGCGCCTTCCTCACCATGAACCTGCTCGGCCTGCTGCTCCTGGGGCTGCGCAGTCTGTCGTTGCGCACTCTGGACAAGCCGTTCGCGGTCGCCTGGCTGGTCATGCTGCTGGGCAGTCTGGTGTTTTCGCTCAGCGCGCGCACGGCGGCCTGGCAGGCGGTGGCCAACTGGTTGCTCGGCTGAGGCGAAGCACGCCAGAGACGCGGGTCGCCCGTTCAGAAGCCGTGCTGAGCGGGGCCACGGATCAGTTCTTCAGGCCGAGCCCTGCTCGCAGTCCGCTCAGGGCTGGGCTGCAGACCGCTTCGCTGTGTCCCGCTGCCCGCAGCCGTTGGTGGGCGACCTGCAGGATCGCCTCCGGGTTGTTGTGTCCGCGTGCTTGGGCGAGAGCCGCAATCAGGCGTCGACCGAGCGCGTCGAGAGCGGGACGCACCTCGTTGGCGAGATCCGGCAGGGGTGTTGCACCGGCCGGTTGACCCGCGTGCGCCTGCAACCAGGCGTGCTGGGCCAGTTTGGCTGCCTCGATCTGGCCGGCAAAAAAAGCGCGCACGTCGGCAGGTGGCAAACCGGCGTCGCCGGCCTCGCGCGCCATGGCATCAAGCAGGGCGGCTTCGCGTGGGGCGTCTTCGACCGGCAAACCTCGCGCCTGCTTGTAGCGCGCCACTTGGTTCATCCAGGCCAGACGTTCGACCAGCAGCGATGGCAGGTCGTGGCGCGGTGCGGCGGCGCAGGCGACCAGAACCAGGGCGACGAACCAACGCAGGACGTTCATGAGTGGCACGGCCTCAGGCGTTGGTTTGTGCCGGTGGTTCTTCGACCGGTGGCGGCGGTGTCGGGCGCGGTTTCGGGGCCGCGGGTTTGGCGCCGGGGATGAAACCGCGGTTGGCGCGATTGCCGGACCAGGCGGTGTCCGGCTGCTTGAAGGGGCGGGGCGAGCGATTGTTCTTTTTCTGACTGCGCATGGCGGGCAGGCCCACCATGCGCGCGTCACCGCGCCGGCCAAGCGAAATTCTTCAACGGGCCAGATCAACAAACACCAGGTGCGAAGGATTGCCGACGGGCACGAACTGACCGGTGAACTCCAGCTTGCCGCTGGCCTTGTCGACGCGGAACACCGTGACGTGATCGGCACGCTGGTTGCAGACGTAGAGAAAGTTGCCGCCCGGCGCGAAGCTGAAGCTGCGCGGGTAGTTGCCGCGCGTCCACTCATCGGCGACATGGCGCAGTGTGCCGTCGTTGCCGACGGCAAAGATGCCGATGCTGTCGTGCAGGCGGTTGCCGGCATAGACGAAGCGGCCGTCGGGCGAGACGAGGATTTCCGAGCAGAAATTGCTGCCGGCATAGCCGGGCGGCAGGCTGGAGAGGGTCTGGCGCTCGGTCAGTTTGCCGGCGGCGTAGTCGAAGAGCACCACCGTTGAGCCCTCCTCCTGGATCGAGTAGCACCAGCGGCCATTGGGATGGAAGGCAAAATGGCGCGGGCCGTCGCCGGGCGGCAGGTTCACCCAGGCGGGCTCGTGCGGAGTCAGTCGCCCCTTGTCGCTGTCGAAGCGCCAGACGTAAATGCGGTCGAGGCCGAGATCGACATGCAGGACAAATTCGCCGTCCGGGGCGGCTTCGATCATGTGGGCGTGGGTGCGGTCGTGGCCGCTGAAGGCGAAGCTGCCCGGCGGCGCATTCTTGGCGCGGGTTGGACCGATTTCACCCGCATCAATCTTCACATCGCTGGCCTCGCCGAGCCGGCCATCGGTCAGCACCGGCAGCACGGCGACCGAGCCGCCAAAGTAATTCGCCACCAGGAGGAAGCGACCCGAGGGATGCAGGCTGACATAGGTGGGGCCGGCGCCGCCGGAGCGCACGGTGTTGAGCAGGGTCAGCGCGCCGCTGCTGCGGTCGATGGCGAAGGCGCTGACGCTGCCGTCGCCGGCGGTGTTGGCGCGGTCGGTCTCGTTGGCAGAATAAAGGCGGGTGCCCTCGGCGTTGACCGCGAGGCAGCTCGGGCTGATGCCCGATTCGACCACACCCGCCGGCGTCAGCGCACCGCTGGTACGGTCAACCCGGAACACGTGGATGCCACGGCCATTGCCGGGTGGCAGGTCGACCTGGGTGGGCAATACATCCTGGAGGGGGGAGGAGAAGGTGCCGACATAGGCCAGCAGCGGGGCTTGCGCGGCAAGGGCGTCGGGCAGCAGGGCGGCGCCGGCGAGCAGGGGAGCGGAGCGGAGCAGGGAACGGCGCGAGACGGAAGTGGGCATGGGCAGCAGGCTACGATGGCGGTGGCCGGGTTGTTGCAGGGCGCTTCCGGCTGCAGGTCATGCGATCCGCCCGATCCGCGCACGGAAAGCGCTGGTCAAGGGCGTCGACCGGGATTAGGCACAGGCATGAGACTTGAACAGGGACAGATCTGGCGCAAGGGCGATGACCATTACCGCATCGTCACCTGGGCGCGCCTGTCGATCGAGTACAAGCACCTCAAGGACCCGGCCAGCCGCGAGGGCACGCTGCACACGGTGACCAAGAAAGAGTTTTGTCGCCTGCTCAAGGGGGCCGAGTTGGTTCAGCCGGAGGCGGGCCTGCCTCTGGAAACTTGAGAGCGGAGAACAATGCCTGGCTTTTTGCGCTGGCGGGTGATCCACCAGAGCGTGGGCAGGGCGCGTGCACGGCAGCCATTTCCCCGCCCGACGAGCAGGAAGAAGCCAGGCATCTTGCCGAACGGCCGTTGGTGTTTTTCCGGAAGATTCTCTGTTCCCGGGCGTCGAATCGTGGCAGGGAGCGGCATGCAGGTGGAACGACTCAAGTATGTCATCTGGGCCGCGGACATGAATCGCGCGCTCGACTTTTATGCGCGCGTCTTCGGCGCCGAAGTGTTGAAGCGCAGCGAGGTCATCAGCGAGGTCGCGGTGGGGGGTGGTGTCATCGGCATCCATGGCGGCGGCGAGGGCCGGCGCACCTGGACTGGCCTCAGCTTTCAGGTGGCGGATGTGATCGCCGGCGCGCATGAGGTGGTGGCGGCCGGCGGCAGTTTGCAGCGTGAACCGGAACCCGAGGACGGTGAGCCGCCGCATCTGGCCATGTGTGCCGATCCCGAGGGCAACGAGTTCATGCTGACGCGCCGGCGCGTGCGCTGATAACAGAGAACAGAGAACAGAGAACAGAGAACAGAGAACAGAGAACAGAGAACAAACTTCGCCCCGCGGGGGTGCTGCCCCACCTGCAGCTCTCCGCTCAATACCTCGTGAGGGTCTCGTGCAGGTTGAGCACGACGCGGCAGAGGCTGGTCCAGGCGGCGAGTTCGGCGGGGTCGCCCTGGGGCAGGGGACGCAGGCCGGTGGCGAGCAGTTTTTGGGCGTCGCCCGGCACGGCGTGCCAAGCCTTGCGCTGGCCGTCGAGGAAACGCAGCAGGCTGTCGCTTTCCTTGTTCGAGGGCGGCCTCGCCAGGCTGCGCAGGAAGACCTGTTCGAGGCGCTCGGCGTCGCTGCCGACGGGCAGGCTTTCGGCAAAGGCGCGGGCGGCCTCGACGAAGGTCGGGTCGTTGAGCAGGGTCAGGGCCTGCTGGGGCGTGTTGGAGACGGTGCGGGCGGCCGTGCATTCGTCGCGCGCGGGCGCATCGAAGTTGGCGAGCATGGGGTGCAGGAAGGTGCGCTGCCAGTGCATGTAAAGCCCACGCCGCCATTGCCGGTCGTCGGTGTGCGGCAGGTAGTCGCGACTCGGGAACTGCAGGTTGTCGTAGTAGCCCGGCGGCTGGTAGGGCTTGACGCTGGGGCCGCCGATGTCGGCATTGAGCAGGCCGGCGGCAAACAGGACGTTGTCACGCACGAACTCGGCGTCGAGCCGGCGCGGGTTCTGGAAGGCGAGGCGACGGTTGTCGGGATCCTTCTCGCGCAGCTCCGGTCGGGCGCGGCTGTCCTGCAGGTAGGTGGCGCTGGTGGCCAGCAGGCGCATGAGGTGCCGGACATCCCAGCCGCTGTCGCGGAATTCGCAGGCGAGCCAGTCAAGCAGTTCCGGATGGCTGGGCGTCTCGCCCTGGGCGCCGAGGTCGTCGACCGCGCTCGACAGTCCCTGGCCGAAGAACTGTTTCCAGAGCCGGTTGACGAAGGTACGGGCGGTGAGCGGGTTGTCGGCCGAGGTCAGCCAGCGGGCGAGGTCGAGACGGGTCTGCCTTGGGGCGCCAGGTTGCAGGGGAGCGGTCAAAAATTCCGGCGCTGCGGGCTGCAGGAGTTCGCCGCTTTCATCCATCCAGTTGCCGCGCGGCAGCGCACGCACGGGCATCGGTTCCTTGAGCGCCACCGTCACCTGCGTCCAGGCCCGGCCTTCGCGACAGGTGAGCGCTTCCTTTTCCAGGGCGGCCCAGACGGCGCGGGCACCGCGGTCCTGGCCCGACTGCGCGAGCCAGAGTTGGGCGAGGCGGGCATCGGGCTTTTCCAGATCGGGTTTCGCGAACAGCGGCGCCAGAGCGATGGGATCCTCCAAGGGATGCAGCGGAGCGAGCGGGCTGACAGCCGTTCGCACACGGCCGGCACCGTGGCCGTTGAGGCGCACGGTCAACACCGCGCCCGGCAGGAGATCGACCGGTTGCTCCAGCAGCCAGACACCCGTGTGGGGTTGGTCGGCCTGGGTGGCGGAGGTTTTCCAGCCGCCCTGGATGCCGAGGATTTCCTCGGTGCCGGCATAGCGCGGGGTGTGGCGGTTCGCCTCGGCGTGGCGGATGGCCGGGTTGAGTTCGCCGGCCGTGCCGGGCTGGCGAATGCGGAAGCTTGGATTCAAGCTGAGGCCCTCGGCCTTGCCGCCGCGCTCAATGCGGTTGGCATGCAGCGGATCCGGCAGCAGTTCGAGGCGGATCGCCGCGACCCGGGTGTTGCCGGGGCGCAGGGTCAGCACCGTGTCCTGCAGGGGGGCGCCCTCGAAGCGGACACTGCCGTCCTCAAGCACAACGGCCGTGGCGGTGGCCGTGTTTTTCGCGGGCGCCTTGCCGCCCTTGGCGGCTGCGGTCGTCACTTCGGGCTGGGCCACCTGCCAGCCGGCGGGACTGGCCTGGAGCAGCTCACGCGTGCGCTGCAGCCAGGTTTGCAGCTGCATTTGGCGGCCGTTTTCCGCGAGCGCGCTGCGCCAGGCGGCGAGGGCGGTGTCGGCCATGCGCTGGTGCAGGCGCTGCAGGCGTGTGCGCAGGTAGGGGCTGTCGACCTCGATCTCGGGCGGGAAGGGGTGATCGTTGGTCCAGCCCTTCAGTTCCTCATTCGGCGTGTAGCCGTAGCTCGCATAGACACCGAACTGCTTGATGTCGGCGAAGTAGGCCGACAGCGCATAGAAGTCGCGCATCGTGAAGGGATCGAACTTGTGGTCGTGGCATTCGGCGCAGCCGAGCGTGGCGCCCAGCCAGGTGCCGCCGACGGTGCGCACACGGTCGGCCTGGTACTTGGCCAGGTATTCCTTCGGCTGTGCGCCGCCCTCGCGGGTCATCATGTTGAGGCGGTTGAAGCCGGTGGCGACGAGTTGCTCGGTCGTCGGCTTGGGCAGCAGGTCGCCGGCGAGCTGTTCGAGGGTGAACTGATCGAAGCGCTTGTTCGTGTTGAAGGCGGCGATGACGTAATCGCGGTAGGGAAAGATGCGCTGGTTTTGGTCGCCATGGAAGCCGACCGTGTCGGCGAAGCGGGCGACGTCGAGCCACCACACCGCCCAGCGTTCACCGAAGTGGGGCGAGGCGAACAGGCGGGTGATCAGGGCCTCGACGGCGGCGGCGGGATCGCGCGCGTGCTCGGCGAGGAAGCGGTCGACCTCGCGTGGCGCGGGTGGCAGGCCGGTGAGGTCGAGGCTGAGACGGCGCGCCAGCGTGCGCGGATCGGCGGGCGCAGAGAGTTCGGCGCCGAGTTCGGCGAGCTTGGCACGCACGAAGGCGTCGATCGGATGACCCTTGCCCGGGGGGGGCGGCCGGACGAGCGGCGTGTAGGCCCAGTGCGGTTCGTAGGGCGCGCCTTGGCGGATCCATTCGGCCAGCAGCTTCTTCTGGGCGTCGCTGAGCGGCTTCTTGAACTCCGGCGGCGGCATGAGGTCGTCCTCATCCTCGGTGTGCAGGCGTTCGAGCAGCAGGCTGGCCCCGGGATCGCCGGGCACAAGCGCCTTGGCTTCGATGGCCGCCTCGCGCACGTCGAGCCGCAAATCGGCCTCGCGGTGATTCTTGTCGGGACCGTGGCAGGCGAAACAGTGGTCGCTGAGGATGGGCCGGATGTCGCGGTTGTAGCGCAGTTCGGTCGGCGCGGCGAACGCGGTCGCGGCGGCGAGGCTGCACGAAAAGAGAACGGTGGGGATGCGGGGCATCGGTCGCGTGGGGGTCTGGAGAAAGATACGTCCGGCGCGGCCTGAAGTTCGCAGCCGGCGGCTCAGCCCTGGCTCGGGTGGAACTGGATGGCGGCGATTTTTTCCGCCATGTCGTGGCTGGCGCAGAAGGCCACCTCGGCGGCGGCGGCGCGGCTGATGCGAGCGCGCAGCGACACGACCTCGCCGAGGCTGAGGCCGTCGACAAAGGCCTCGACCGGCCGGCGCACGGGATCGAGGCTGCGGATTTCCACGGTGCTGTCGGTGGAGAGCAGCGCGCTGCGCCAGTGGGCGGGTTCCATGACGTTGGAGCCGACCAGCAGCCAGGCGGGGGTGTCGGCGAGCAGCGGGCTGGCGCCCATGCTGCGCGCATAGGCGGTGGAACCGGCGGCGGTGGCGACGAGGGCGCCGTCGCTGATCAGCTTGGGCAGGCGCGGGATGCCATTGACGCGGACCTCCAGCCAGGCGCTCTGACTGGTGGAACGCTCCAGCCAGGCGTCGTTGAAGCCGTAGGCCGTGTGCACCCTGCCGTCGCGGCCCTCGGCTTCAAGGTAGAGCATGGGCAGCTGGCGCAGGATGACATCGGCCGGCGGGAAGGCGTGGCCGAAGACCTGCTCGGGGGCATTCATGAGGAAGCCCAGGTGACCGGCGTTGACGCCGAAGAAGGGGCGGCGTTCGCGCCAGTGCTCGCGGATGGCGCGCAGCATGGTGCCGTCGCCACCGAGCACGCTGACGAAGTCCGCCTCGGCCAGGGGCCGGTCCGCGGGCAGGCGCGTGCGCCAGTCAGCGGCGCGTGAGTTCTGCGGATCGGCGTGGACGTGAAAGGGCAGGCCGGCCAGGCTGGCGCGGGCCCAGGCACCCGGGTTGGGGGCGCGGTAGAGGCCGTAGCGCTGCAGATAGGCGTGGGCCCGCGGAGTGAGCAGGGCCGAGACATCAGCGCCCTGGCCGAGTTGTTCGCGAATGAAGGTGCTGGAACCGGTCTCGGCGAGTTCGAAGACCCGCGCCTGTGGCGGCAGGTCGGCGGGATCGAGTCGGAAACCGGGGCGGGTGAGCACGGCAAAACGTGCCTCGTGCCAGAGCTGCCCGCCCTTTTCCCAGGTGCGCTGGATGGCGGATGCGCCGGCGGCACCGCCAGCGACGAGGTCGGCACCGACGACATGCCAGAGTTCGCCCTCGCCCGAGAGACGCGACTGCAGCTCGTGATTGCGGCTGAAGCGGTCGAGTTCGAGGTCGGACAGGTCAACATGGACCCCGGGCAGGTCGCCGAAGGTGAGGTCGGTGAGGGCGGCGCGGTACACCGGAGGCACCGAGTTGGTGACCGCCTTGTCGGGCCTTGGGCCGCAGGGCAAAACGCGCACCTCGTCGAACTCGGTGGCCAGTCGCTGGGCGATGGCGCGATGGTGCAGGCCGGGAGGGTTGAAGCTGCCTCCGAAGATGGCGATGCGCTTGGGCATGGGGATCGGTCCGGGCGGGTGGCGCTCAGGCCGGCGCGCAGGGCGGCCTCACTGGCTGCCGCCGCGGCCGGAGGGGTTCGGGTCGATGTCGAGCGGCAGGTTCACCTGCGGGAAATCCTTGAGGGTGAGCGAGAGCAGCAGGCCATACTCGTTCAGACCGCGGCGGTTGTCGCGGACCATGCCGCCGACCGAGACCATCCAGCTCGTCAGGTCGCGGGTGAGGCTGTAGCTCTGGAACTCCATGGTGCCGTCATCCATTTCGAAGATCTGATTCATGGCGAACCCCCAGGTGTCGGTCACCCGGGTGTAGAGACGGCTGAAGATGAGGTTGGAATCGCGGAAGTAGGGGTTCTCGTTGACGTACTGGTGGCCGAGGGTGAGTTGCACCGATTTGGTCGGCATGAAGGTGATGCCCTGGTTGAGTTCGGTGAAGCTGCCGGTGTCGCCAAGGATCGGCAGCTGCATGTCCATCCAGAAGTTCACCCAGGGCACCGGCCGGAAGAACAGCTCGTTGTACAGGTTGGAGATGTCGCGGTCGAACTCGGGGTCGCGGGCGAAGAAGTCGACGTAGGTGTTCAATCCGGCCCAGGAGAAGGTCTGGGTCGGCTCGGTGGTGGCCGAGGTGAAGACACCGCGCGCCTCGTTGGTGTAGTCGCGGCGGGTCTGAAGCAGGTTGCGCATGCCGACGCGGGCGATGTTCCAGGAGCGCAGGTCGTCGACGGCGGTGTACAACGGCACGTCGATGGAGCGCGGGCGCGTCGTCGGCGACAGGCGGTCAATCGACGGGAAATTCTTCGGCTGCGACGAGTCGAGGTAGGAGAGGTTGAGGTAGGGCTGAACGACGTGGCGCATGCCATCGAGACCCCATTCGGGCTTCTGGAAGTCGGGCCAGGATTTGACGAGCTTGAAGGAGGCGTCCAAGCCGGCGTGGAAGATCGGCCGGGTGACGTTGTCGAGGTCGCTCGGGCTGCCGTCGATGCCGGCGTAGTGACTGAAGCCGCCACCGAGGCGCGGCACCAGGTTGAGCCAGCCGAAGAAGGTCTTCGGATAGAGCAGTTCGTGGTAGGTGTGAACGCGGTTGAAGCCGGCGCCGTCGATGCGGGCGCGCAGGAAGCGGGTGTTGCCGCCGAGCAGCTGGACGCGGCGCAGTTCGTCGCTGAGGAAGCGTTCGTCCTCGTCGCCAAGCTCATCCTTGAGAATGCCCGCGCTGAAGGCGCCCTGGTGGTAGAGACCGGTGTTCCAGAGCGGCCGGCGGATGAAGTCGATGGCGAGCTCGGGCAGCTTGGTGCCGACGGTGTAGAAGTCGTTGGCCTGGAACCGCGTCATCAGGGTGGCGACATAGGAGTTGTCGGTGTGCACCAGCGAGACCTGGTTTTCCGGCTCCGGCGTCTGGCGGAAGTCGTTGAAGAAGAAATCCTCGTAGAAGTGGGCGTCGCTCAGCTTGTTGATGTCAAAGTCCAGGTACCAGGTGCTCTTCTGCGGGCCGGGCAGGTAGATGCGGTGCTGGAAGTTGATGCGGTAGCGGTCCTCGCTGACCGGGCCGCGCGGCACGCCGGTGCGGTTCTTCTGCGGGTCGGAATCGTTCAGGTAATAGAGCTTGAGCGTGCCAAAGTTGTCGCTGTTCTCGCGGTGGCGCAGCGACAGGAAATCGGCGCCGACGCCAACGCCGCGGTTGGCGCGCAGGTCGAGTCGGTACTTGGCGAGGGTGTGGTCGCCGTGCAGCATGCCGTACTGGTTGAGCAGGAAGGCGCCCCAGCGGCTCTGGTAACCGGGGGTGACACGGTAGCCGACCTCCTCGGTGAGGGGCTGCGACAGATAGGGCAGGTAGAAAATCGGGGTGTCGCCGGCGAGCACGGTGACGCCGCGCATGACGATGCGGTCCTCCGGATAGATCGTCAGGCTGCGCGCGCGCAGGCGGTAGTTCGGGTTCGCCAGGTCGTGGGTGGTGAAAGTGGTTTCACCGCCCTCAATGCGCTCGATGAACTTGGTGGCGGTCTCGAACTTCTCGGTCTGGTAGAAGAAGGTGCCGGTCTCGGTCGGCATCGAACTGCGCACGGCGTCGCCGGTGAGTTCGCCGCTGTTGACGTTGTAGAGGATGTTCTCGCCGCGGTAGATGACGCCGTCCTTCCAGATCACCACGCCGTCGCGGGCGACGACCTCGCCGGTGCTGGCGTTGTAGCTGGCGCTGCCGCTGCGGATTTCCACCCCCTCGTAGCTGACCACCACCTCGCCCTTGGCGGTGGCGAGACCGGTCTCCGGATCGTAGGTGGTTTCCAGGCCCTCAATGTTGAGGTTGCTCGTCAGCGAGTCGAAAAAGGACTGGCCGTGCGCGTGCGTCGCCAGGAAACAGGCGGCCAGCGCCAGCGCGACGCGGAGTCGTGGGAAAGTCATGATGCCGGGAGAGAGATGGGTTGCGACGGCCGGACGACGGGCGTCCGGGGCGCCTCAAAACAGCTCATCCAATAGGCCAAGCGCCCGCGGGTGACAAGAAAAAGCGGGGGGAAAATCGGCCCGGCCGGCGGGGGCTCGCGGGGTCATTCCTCGTCGCTCTGGCCGCCCCGCCAGGGGCAGATGCCGCGGCGGCTGGGGGTCTCGACGAACTCGAGCAGGCGCAGGGCGGGGCCGGACCACTCGCCGGCGCGCGCGGCGGCCACCGCTTGAGCGAGGTTTTTGCCCGAGCAAAACAGCAGGCGGAACATCTGCTTGATGGCGGCGCGCTCGGTGCTGCCGAAACCCTGGCGACGCAGGCCGACGACGTTCAGGCCGGTGATGCGGTTGGTGCGCATGGCGGCGCAGAAGTGCGGGATGTCCTTGCCAAAGCTGCCGTTGCCCTGGATGACGCAGGAATCGCCGATGCGCAGGAACTGGTGGAACACGGCACCGCCACCGATGAAGCTGCGGTTGCCGACCTGCACATGCCCGGCCAGCAGGCAGGCGTTGGCGAGGATGTTGGCGTCGCCCAGCACGACGTCGTGGGCCAGGTGCGCGCCGACCATGAGGAAATTGCCGTCGCCCAGCCGGGTGGCCGATCCCGGTTTGCTGCCGCGGTGGATGGTGACATGCTCGCGCAGCACGTTGCGGTCGCCGAGCCAGACGGAGCTGTCGGTGGCCGGGTCAAAGCCGAGGTCCTGGGGCGGTGTGCCGAGGATGGCGCCGCGGCCGATCTGGCAGCCGGTGCCGAGCCGCACCCGGCCGACGAGCTGGGCATGGGCCTCGATCCGGCAGCCGTTGCCAATCTCCGCCGAGCCGTCGATGATCGCGTAGGGGCCGACCTCGACGTCGCTGCCGAGCTGCGCGGAGGGGTGGATCAGGGCCGTGGGATGGATCATCGGGCCGCCATCCTCCGCAGAAACGCGCCGGGTTCAAGACGGAACGGCGGCGGCCACGATGCGGAAAAATCTTGGCAGCGCCTTGCCATTCCTGTTTCATGTGCCAAATCCAGACTCCGATGTTCGAATCCTCCGGTACCCGCAAATTTCGTCGCGTTCTCCTCAAGCTCAGTGGCGAGGCCCTGCGGGAGCCCGGCAGCACCGACAACATCTCGCCGCCCATCGTCGAGGACATCGCCGCCCAGATCAAGGCGGCCCACCAGACCGGCCTGGAGATCGCCCTGGTCGTCGGCGGCGGCAATTTCTGGCGCGGCGTCAGCGCCAGCAACAAGGGCATGGAGCGCGCCACTGCCGATTACATGGGCATGCTGGCGACCGTGATGAACTCTCTCGCCGTGCAGTCGATGCTCGAGGCGATGGACGTGCCGACCCGGGTGCAGAGCGCCATCGAAATGAAGAACGTTGCCGAACCCTTCATCCGCCGCGTCGCCACCCGCCACCTTGAGCTCGGCCGCGTCGTCATCTTCGCCGCCGGCACCGGCAACCCGTTCTTTTCGACCGACACCACCGCCGCCCTGCGCGCCTCGGAGATCGGCGCCGACTGCGTGTTCAAGGCGACCAAGGTCGACGGCATCTACGACAGCGACCCGGCGAAAAATCCGGCGGCGGTGCGCTTTGACCGCATCAGCTTCCATGAGTGCCTGACCCGCCAGCTCAAGGTGATGGATGCCACCGCCTTCTCGCTGTGCATGGAAAACAACATGCCGATCGTCGTCTTCAGCATGAACGAGCCCGGCAACATCCGTCGCGCCCTCACCGGTGAAACGCTCGGCACCCTGGTCAGTGCCGTCGGAGCCGCCTGAAACCGCCTTTCCTTGTGAGCCTGACTGTCGGCATCATCACCGTCTCCGACCGCGCCAGCCGTGGGGAGTATGACGACCTCGGCGGTCCCGCCCTGCGCGAGGCCTCGCTTCAGCGCGGCTGGCAGGTGGCGGCCGAGGCGGTGGTGCCCGACGACCTGGAGCGCATCCAGCAGGCCATCCGTTCCTTTGAAGCCCAGGGCTGCGGCCTGATCCTCACCACCGGCGGCACCGGCATCGCCGAACGCGATGTCACCCCCGAGGCCGTGCGCGGCCTGATGCGGGTGGAGGTGCCCGGCTTTGGCGAGGCGATGCGCCTGCGCTCGCTGGCCGCCACGCCCAACGCCATCCTCAGTCGCGGCCTCGCCGCCGTGGTCGGCCGCAGTTTGGTGGTTGCCCTGCCCGGCAAGCCGGCCGGGGCTGTGGAATGCCTCGGCCATGTCGAGGGCGCCATCCCGCATGCCGTGAAACTGGCGCAGCGGGTGCCGACGAGCTGCTGACCCCGCGAAGGCGGCGTTTTTCTTTCCCGGAAAAACCGGGTTGTGTGTCGGTTGATTTCCCGCCTTGCCATCCCGTGGCCGGCTTTCTAAGCTCGCGCACTTTATGAAATCGCCCGCTGCCAAAAAGCTGTTCATCATGATGGTCCTGGAGTTCTTCATCTGGGGGGCCTGGCTGCCGCTCATCTGGGGTTACATGGGGGCCGAGGGCCTCGGCTTCAGCGGCCTGCAAATCACCTGGGTGGGCAGCGCCTTCGCCATTGCCTCGGTGCTGGGCATCTTCTTCAGCAACCAGTTCGCCGACCGCCATTTCGCCGCGGAGAAGTTCATGGCCTTCAGCCACCTCGTCGGCGGCCTCGCCATCCTGGGCATGTACTGGGCGAAGGATTTTCCGACCTTCTTCAGCCTGATGCTGATCCACTCGCTGCTGTACGTGCCGACGATCTCGGTGTCGAACTCGATCGCTTTCACCCACCTCAAGGATGCGCAGAAGGAATTCGGTCTGGTGCGCATGGGCGGCACCATCGGCTGGATCCTCGCCGCCTGGCCGCTGTACTTCGTGCTCGAGGGCAAGTCCGGCGCCGAGGCCATCGCAGCGCGCGCGAACATCTTCCTCATCGCCGGCGCCGCCTCGCTGCTGCTCGCCGTGTTCAGCCTCGGTCTGCCGCACACGCCGGCAAAACCCGCCTCGAAGGGCGAGAGCAACTTCGCCTGGCTGAAGGCCGCGAAGTTCCTGAAAAAGCCCTTCCTGCTGGTGCTCTTCATCGTCACCTTCATCGACTCCACCATTCACAACGGCTACTTCCTGCTCGCCGGCAACTTCCTCGGCAGCAGTGTCGTCGGTATCGAGCAGAAATGGATCATGCCGGTGATGAGCATAGGCCAGGTGGCCGAAATCCTCACCATGGCCGTGCTCGGCTGGTTCCTCGCCCGCCTCGGCTGGAAGACGACGATGATCCTCGGCATCCTCGGTCACGCCGCCCGTTTCGCGGTGTTCGCCTTCCTGCCGGAAAACCAGACGATGATCATTTTCGTCCAGGTCCTGCACGGCATCTGCTACGCCTTCTTCTTCGCCACCCTTTACATCTTCATCGATGCCGCCTTCCCGAAGGACTCGCGCTCCAGCGCCCAGGGCCTGTTCAACCTGCTCGTGCTCGGCCTGGGCGACCTCGCGGCGAAGTGGTTCTTCTTCCCGCTGCAGGAAAAACTCACGGTCGATGGCGTGGTGAACTACAAGCAACTCTTCCTCTGGCCGACCGGCCTCTCGCTCGCCGCCGCCGTGCTGCTGCTGTTCGCCTTCTACCCGCCCAAGCAGCTCGCGCCGCCGGAAGAGGTGTCGCACTGACCGGCAACGTCCCTCGAGCCTGACTTCCCAGCATGAAGACCCGTCGCCACTTCCTCGCCGGCCTCGGCACGGCCGCTGCCGCCACCTGGACCCAGTCGCTGCGCGCCGCGCCGGATCCGAAGAAGGACGTGTTCATCGGCCATGGCGACTTCCGCTACAAGGTCGTCAAGGACTGGGTGGCGCCGGGGCAGGGCAGGCATCACCCCATCCTCAACTGCCACGAGATGGTGCAGGTGAAGGACGGGCGCCTGTTCATGATCGGCGACCACTGGGACAATCAGATGCTCGTGTTCCAGCCCGACGGCACGATCGTCGATTCCTGGGGCAGTGTCTGGCCCGGCGGGCACGGCCTGACCCTGGCCGAGGAGAATGGCGAGGAGTTTTTGTTCGTCACCGACAGCGGCCTGTGGAAGTCGGGCAGCGGCGGCTACCGTCAGACCGGCCGCATCACCAAGATCGACCTCGCCGGCCGCGAGCTTTTTTCGATCAGCCACCCGATGAGCGTCGGCGCCTACGAGCCCGACATGATGTTCAATCCCACCGAGACCGCGGTCGCTCCAAACGGCGACATCTATGTGGTCGACGGCTACGGCTCGCAGTTCGTGCTGCGCTACGATGCGCGCGGCAAGTTCCTCCAGCGCTTCGGCGGCAAGGACGGCGTGCCGGCCGAGCAGCGACTCAACAATGCCCATGGCATCGCCATCGACACCCGCACCGGCGAACCCACGGTGCTGGTCACCTCGCGTGCCGACCACTGCTTCCGTCGCTTCAGCCTCGACGGCAAGTACCTGGAAACGCTGCCGGTGCCCGGCGCCATGGTCTGCCGACCCGTGATCGCCGGCAAGGAACTCTATGCCGGCGTCTGCTGGTCGAAGACCCCCGAGATCAACAAGCTGCCGCAGAATCCCTCGGGCTTCACGGTCGTGCTCGGTGCCGACAACCGCGTGGTCAGCGCCCCCGGCGGCACAGCCCCGGTGTATGAGGATGGCAAGCTGCAGCCGCTGCAGCAGGCCGAGCGCGTGTTCGACCACGGGCACGACGTCTGCGTGCTCGAGAACGGCGACCTGATCGTCTGCCAGTGGAACGCCTTCCAGACCTACCCGATCAAGCTCGAGCGGGTGTGAGTGGGCCGGCCGCTCAGACCAGACCGGTCATGAGGCCGATGGCCATGAGGATGAGCACGATCGCCACCAGGCGTTGCACGGCGGCCAGGGTGGTTTTGCGCAGCAGGTACTGACCGAGGAAGACCCCGGCGAAACTGGCGGCGAGCGCGGCCGACAGGGTGCCGGCGTTGGCCTGCAGGTCGGCCAGGGTGAGCAGGCTGCCGTACAAGGCCAGGCGGGCGACATCGATGGCCGAGGAAACGACGGCGTTGGTGCCGATGAAGGCCTCCTTGCTGAGGCCGGCGCGCAGCAGGAAGGCGCTGCGCAGGGCGCCCTGGTGGCCGGAGAGACCGCCAAAGAAACCGCTGAGCAGGCCGCCGAGCACCAGGTGGCGGCGACGGATCCGCCACTGCCAGCGCCCTGGCAGGAATTCGGCCAGCGTCGCCAGCAGCAGGATCACGCCGATGGCGGATTTCACCGGGGTGACGGTGAATTCGCGGCCGGCCAATTCATAGTGGGCCAGCGCGGGCAGGTCGAGCAGTTCAAAGAGCAGCCAGGCCCCGGCGAGCGCCGCCAGCACGGCGGGCAGACCGAAGCGCCAAGCAACGCCCCAGTCCGCGTGCCGACCCGTCAGTGCCACCTTGAGCAGGCCGTTGAGCAGGTGCACCAGCGCCGTCATCGCCACCGCCGGTCCAGCCGGGAAAAACACCAGCATCAGCGGCTGCAGCACCGTCGTCAGGCCAAACCCGGTGAAGAACGACAGCACCGAGGCGATCAGGGCGGCGAGAGCGAGGATGAGGGCGGGCATGGCGAAGGGCGAAGGGCGAAGGGCGAAGGGCGAAGGG
>DAIUCN010000020.1:0-55792 GCA_036846165.1 Prosthecobacter sp. | reverse complement strand
CGCCGCCCCTGCCCACCACCCCGGAAAACCGGCCGGCCAAGCAGGACGACGAGGAGGAAGGCGGCCTGCCCGGCGAACTCGCCGGCGTGCCCGCCTGATCCGCAAGCTTTCCACCCTTCCCAAAGGCCAGTCCCTCACAAGCCTGGCCTTATGGCAGTCCCCGTCTGTCTTCCTGGATTGACCGGGGCGGGTCGACGGGCTTGAATCGGCGGATGTTTCCGCTTTGCTCTTCCGTGCGGTGGGCCGCTTTGGCGCTGGCGGGGCTGGCTTCGTGCACACAGTCGCCGGGGCCGCGGGCGGGGGTGTGGAAGAACAGTCTGGGCATGGAACTGGTGACGGTGCCGGTGGCGGGTGGTAGGCCGGTGCGCATGGCCTGTGTGGAGACGCAGGAGCGGGATCTGGCGCCGTTCCGGCGGTCGCTCGGGCAGTCGGCACCGACCGCAGCACGACCGGCGGCGCAGGTGAGCTGGACGGAGGCGAAGGCTTTTTGCGACTGGCTGACGCAGTGCGAGCGGCAGGCGGGTGTCATTGGTCCCGGGCAGCGGTATCGCTTGCCCACGGATCACGAATGGAGCTGTGCCGTGGGATTGGGCGATCTGGAAAGGGCGAGCGATCCTGTTGAGGCAAAGTCGGGGCGCATTCCAGATCGTTATCCCTGGGGCAGGACCTGGCCGCCGCCGTCGGGCGCGGGCAACCTGTGTGGCCGTGAGTCGCAGCGCGCTTTCCCCGACACTTGCCTCGCCGACTACCGCGATGATTGGGCCGATGGCCGGTTGGCGGCGCGTGCTTCAGCGGCGAACGCCCTGGGGCTGCATGACATGAGTGGCAGTCTCTGGGAGTGGTGTGAGGACCGCTATCGCGCAGGCACCGACTGGCGTGTCCTGCGCGGTGGGTCGTGGAAAAGCAGTCGCCCCGAGACCCTGCTCAGTTCCCATCGCACCCACGATCCTGAAAGCTATCGCAGCGGCAGCGTTGGCTTCCGCTGTGTGCTCGTGGAGGAATCGCCGAGGCCCCCCGAATTTTAAACCTTCGACTTTGAACCTGAAACTGCCTCAGGGAAGTTTTGCTTCCATGAGGGAGGTTCGGCAGAGGTTGGCGTAGAGGCCGTCGTTGGCGATGAGTTGCTCGTGGGTGCCCTGTTCGATGAGGCGGCCCTGGTCGAGCACGTAGATGCGGTCGGCATGGCGGACGGTGCTGAGGCGGTGGGCGATGACGAAGCTGGTGCGGTTTTCCATGAGGCGGTCGAGCGCGGCCTGGATCTGGCGCTCGGTCTCGGTGTCGACACTGGCGGTGGCTTCGTCGAGCAGCAGGATGGGCGGGTTGCGCAGCAGGGCGCGGGCGATGGAGACGCGCTGTTTTTCGCCGACGCTGAACTTGATGCCGCGTTCGCCGACGCGGCTGTCGAGGCCGTGCTCAAGGCGGCGCACGAAGGCGTCGGCATTGGCGCTTTGCAGGGCCTGCCAGAGTTCCGCCTCGGTGGCGTCGCGTTTGCCGATGAGCAGGTTTTCCCGGAGGGTGCCGTTGAACAGGAAACTCTCCTGGGTGACGTAGCCGATTTGGCGGCGCAGGGCGGCCTTGTGGAGTTCGTGCACGGGCTGGCCATCGAGGGTGATGACGCCCTCGTCGTACTCGTAGAAGCGGGTGAGCAGGTTGATGAGGGTGGATTTGCCGGCGCCGGTGGGCCCGACGAGGGCAATGGTCTCGCCGGGTTTGGCCTCGAGGGTGATGCCGTGCACGGTGGGGATGGTGCCGCCGTAGCTGAAGCCGACGTTGTCGTAGCGGACATGGCCGGTGACCGGGCCGGGATCACGGCCGCCGGCGGTGTCGGACTCGGGTTCGGCGTCGAGCACGGCGAAGACGCGTTCACCGGCGGCGCGCCCCCCCTGCAGGATCTGGTTGAGCTGGTGGAGCTGTTCGACCGGATCGTAGAAGAATTTCAGCAGCAACAAAAAGGCGGCGAGGTCGCCCTTTTCGATGCGGCCCTCCATGAGGCCCTGGGCGCCCTGCCAGAGCACGATGACCATGCCGACGCTGGTGAGGAAGTGCATGCCGGGGCGGTAGATGGCCCAGATGCGCATGACGTGCAGGGCGGCCCGGCGCAGGGCGCCGCTGGCTTCGTTGAAGCGCGCCTTTTCCTCGGCTTCCATGGCGTAGGCCTTGATCTGGCGCATGCCGGCGACGTTGTCGTGCAGGAGGGAATTCATCGCGCTACTGGCGCGTCGCACCGCGCGATGGCGGTCGCGCGAGGTGCGGGTGTAGGCGAGCGCGCCGGCGGCGAGCAGGGGCAGGGGGGCAAGCGCCCACAGTGCCAGCTCGGTGTCGGCCCGGAACATGAACACGCCGACGACGGCGATCTGCAGCACGGCCATAAGGCCCTGCTCAATGCCGTCGATGAGCACGCGTTCGACCGACGGGATGTCCTCGCCGACCGTGGTCATGATGTCGCCGGTGGGACGGTTGTCGAACCAGCGCAGGGGCAGGGTTTGCAGGCGCTCGTAGAGGTCGCTGCGCAGGTCGTAGATGACCTTCTGCTCAAAGGTGTTGTTGAGCAGGATGCGCAGGCCGTTGAAGAAGTGCTGGGCGAAGTAGGCGCCGAGGGCGATGAGGACGACCTGTGGCAGGCGCTGCCACTGTTCCTGGGGGACGATGACGTCGAGCACCTCGCGGGTCACCGCCGGGAAGACCACGACCATGAGGGTGCCGACGATGGCGCAGAAGAGCTGGGCGGCGGCGAGCAGCGGGTAGCGGCGAAGGTAGGCAAAGACGCGGAGGATCGTTTTCAAGACAGTAGCATACGGGCGATAGCCGGGTTTGGCCGGTGGTGCAACCCGTGGAGGGGCGGGGCCGGGCGACTATTCCTCGTCGCGAGCCTGCTGGCCGGTGATGCCGAGGAGCAGGCGGAAGCCGACATCGGGCAGGCGTTCGGCGGTGCCGACCTGGCGGCGGTAGGAGGCGAGCAGTTCGACGCGCTCGCGGGTGCTGTAGGCGGCGCCGCGCACGGCACCGATGGCGGGATCGTCTTCCCAGGTGTCGGCGACCCATTCCCAGACGTTGCCGGCGAGGTCGAAGAGGCCGCGGGTGTCGGCGCGGTAGGTGCCGACGGGGGCGAGCGCGGCCTGGCCATCGTCGTAGCCGTTGATCGAGGTTTTGCCGGAGGGATCGGCGGCCTTGTCGAGCAGGTTCACGGACTTTGCCGGTGGCACGGGGGTGAAGCCCCAGGGGTAGATGCCTTCGATGCCCTGGCTGCGCTCGGCGGGGGTCGAGCCCTTTTCGCGCGGCAGGTAGGCGGCCATGCTCCATTCGTCGTCGCGCGGCAGGCGGTATTCCTGGTCGGGTTCGAGCAGGCCCTTGGCGCGTTCGCGGTCGGTCAGCCAGCGGCAGAACTGCATGGCTTCCTCGCGGCTGACATGGGTGACTGGCAGGTCGGGGTCGGCGTCGAGCACACGGCCTTCGACCGCGGGCAGGTTGGTGCTGCGGGCGAACTCGGCGAAGTCGCGCCGTCGTGTTTCGGTGGCGGCGAGCAGGGCGCGACCGAGCGGCATCATCTTCATGCCGAGGCTGTTTTCCCAGGGCTTGCCGAAGACGACCGAGCCGGTGGCGCGCAGGCGCAGGTTGAAGCTCATGGCCTGGCCCTCCTTGAGCGTGCCGCGTGCGTGCTCGCTCTTGTAGCCGGGCAGACGGATCTCGTAATCGAAGGCACCGGCCTGAACCTTGGGAAGGTCGAGCGGCGTGCGGCCGACGCGCAGCTGGCCATTGAAGACATCGGCACCGGAGGGCGTGCTGGCGAGGCTGAGGCGACCGTAGGCGACGCGGACAATCAGCGTGCGGATGACCTGCCAGCCTGGCCGCGGTGCGGCGCCCTCGGGCATGGGCACGCTGGTGGCGGGTCGCCAGGCGTACTCGTGGTCCATGTCGAGTCGGCCGGCCTGGCGGTCGCGACTGGTCATCCAGGCGCAGAAGGCATCGGCATCGGCGGCCGGGATCATCACCAGGTTGAGGATTTTTTTGTCCGGCGTTTCGAAGGGCACGACGCTGAATTCGGCGGCGCGCAGGCTGGATTCGAGGAAGGTGCGGTAGGTGGTGACTTCAACCGCCTGGTCGGCGAGATGATGATCCTTGGCGAAGCTGAACCATTGGCCGCGGACGTTCTGCCAGGGTTTGCCGGGCTGGGGCGGTTCCGGGCGTGGCGGCTCGGGTTTTTCCGGCAGGGGCAGTTGCCAGGCCCACTCGCGCTGATATTTCGCCGCGGTCAGGCCGGCGCCGGTGAGGAAGGAGCCGGCGAGGGTGAGCACGGCGGCGCGGGCAAACCGGCGCGGGAAACTCTCGGGCTGGCGCAGGCCGACCTGCTGCAGGGCCTCAGCGAATTCCGAGGCGGTCTGGAAGCGCTCGTTGAGGTCGGGCGCGCAGGCCCTGCAGATGACGCGGTTGAGATCGACCCAGAACGGCCATTCATCGTCGCCGAGATTGGCCGGGATCTCGGGGAACTCCATGCGGTCCTTGCCGCTGCTCATCTCGTAGAGCACCTTGCCCAGGCTGTAGATGTCGGCCTGCGGCGTGCCGGGCCCCTCGGGTGGCACGAAACCCTCGGTGCCGACAAAGGTGCGTTCGCCAAAGGCGGCGACCAGGCCGATGTCGGCCAGTTTGCAGACGCCACCGACGAAGATGATGTTCGATGGCTTGATGTCGCGGTGGGTGAGGCCGCGGTTGTGCATGTAATAAAGTGCGTCGGCGAGGTACACGCCGGCATCGCGGCAGAACACCAGGTCAAGCCGGCCATGGCGGCGCATGTCGGTGCCGAGCGTGCGCGGCACATAGGAGGCAACGTCCTCAATGCTGGCGCCGTTTTCGGCGTCGTCGGCCAGCTCCATGACGCAGTAATAGAAACCGCGCTGCTCGTTCCAGCCGACATGCAGGATGTGCACGAGGCAGGGATGACCGCGCGAGATCGGTTCGAACTGCTGGATGCCGAGGAACTCGCGGTGGAAGGTGCGGGTCAGCTCAAAGTCCTCGCGCCAGACGATCTTCACCGCACGATAGGCACCGGTGACGCTCTGCGCCAGCCAGACCTCGCCGTAGGCCCCCGAGCCGATGCGCTTGAGCAGGGTGTAATCGGGGATGAGGATGTCGTCGCGGTGCGAAGGGGGGCCGTCGCGCCCGCGCGCTGCCTGCGGTGGCATCGGCAGATCCGGCGACAGGGTCGACTCGGTGCGGGGCGTGAGCCCCGTCGCGTCGTCCGGCGTCGGGTTGGGGTCGGCAGGCGGCATGCGGGATGACAGAGAGAATAAGCCGGTCCTTTTCCGGGCACAACCTTTTCTCGGACCTCAGGCGCGGCGCGCGCCGACCGCCAGTAGCAGCCAGCCGAGCATGAGACCGAGGCCGCCGAACGGGGTCACCGCCCCCAGCCCGCGCACCTGGGTGAGGGCGAGGGCGTAGAGCGAGCCTGAAAACAGCAGGATGCCGGCGAAGAACAGGCGCCAGGCCCAGGCATGGGCCCGGCCGCTGCCGCCGTGCAGAGCCAAGATCGCCAGCAGCAGGGCGTGTGCCAGGTGGTACTGCAGGGCCGTCTGCCAGTGATCGAGTTCGCCGGCTGCCTTCAGGCTTTCATGCACCGGCCCATGGGCGCCGAGGGCACCAAGCAGGACGGCGGTGAATCCGGTCAGGGCGGCGAGGCGGAGGCGGAGCACGTGCATGCCGCACCCAAGGAGGGGCTGCCGACGGTGCAACGCAAAAGTTTGCGCGCCGACGGCTTTCGGTGCAGAAGATCCGGCAACATCCGCCCGCCTGTGGCGTTTGCATCCGCACATCCATGAAAAAGCTTTTTGCTCCCGTCCTCCTGCTTGGCGTCGCCTGCGCCGTCTTCTTCGCCCAAGCGGCTGAAACCGCCGTCAAACCGCTGCGCGTGCTCATCGTCGCAGGCGGCTGCTGTCACGATTACGAAACCCAGCAGGCCCTGCTCAAGGAGGGCATCGAAAAGCGCCTCAATGCCAAGGTGGATGTCGCCTACAACCCCGACAAGACGACCAAGGCGGTCTTCGAAATCTACAAGGCCAAGGACTGGGCCAAGGACTTTGATGTCATCATCCACGACGAGTGCTCGGCCGATGTCACCGATCCGGCCTACGTCGGTAACATCCTTGCCGCCCACCGTGACGGCGTGCCGGCGGTGAACCTGCACTGCGCCATGCACAGCTACCGCTGGGGCAACTTCCGCGAGCCGGTGCAGAAGGGCGCCGACAACGCCGGCTGGTTCGAGTTCATCGGCCTGCAGTCGACCGGCCATGGTCCGCAGGAGCCGATCGACATCACCTTCACCGACAAGACGCACCCGATCACCCGCGGCCTGGGCGACTGGACCACGATCAAGGAGGAACTCTACAACAACGTCCAGATGCTCGGTGCCAAACCGCTCGCCAGCGGCCACCAGATCCAGCCGCCCAAGGGCAAGAAGGGCCAGCCGGCGCCCGCCGATGCCAAGGCTGTTGAAGCCGAGGCGGTGGTCGCTTGGACCAATGAGTACGGCCCGAACAAGACCCGCGTCTTCAGCACCACCCTCGGCCACAACAACGACACCGTCGCTGATGGTCGCTACCTCGACCTCATCAGCCGCGCCCTGCTCTGGACCACCGGTCGCCTGGGGGAAGACGGCACGCCCGTCGCTGGCGCGATGAAGTGAGGCGGGGGAGGGAATAGGTCTCACAGGACCCATGAGACCCATGGCTTTCCTGCAAAGAGGGCCTCCGATGCGCGCAAATCGCGGCTTCGGCGTACAGAAGGGGGTGATGCCGACGTTCTGTCGGCCACATTTCATGCGCCCCCTTCTTCTGCTTCTGCTGACCCTGCCCGTCGCCCGGGCTGCCGACCCGCTGCCGGGTCATTCCTCCCATGGCGAGGCCTTCAACGAGGGGCCGCGCCAGGCGGCGGTGTTGATCGAGGGCACGGGCCAGGTGGATTTCCCGGTGCAGACGTCCAAGCCGATGGCCCAGCGCTTCTTTGACCAGGGCATCGGCCAACTGCACGGTTTCTGGTATTACGAAGCCGAGCGCTCCTTTCGCCAGGCGGCCGCCCTCGACAAGGACTGCGCCATGGCCTTCTGGGGCATGGCCATGGCCAACGTCAACAACGAGACGCGCGCCAAGCAGTTCACCAGCAAGGCGGTTGCGCTCAAGGACAAGGCCTGCGACAGCGATCGCGCCTGGATCCGGGTGCTGGAGAATTTTTACCTCAAGAAGGATGACAAGCGCGACAAAAAGCAGCGCGAGCTCGACTTCATTCGCGATCTTGAGGAGATCGTGCACACACGACCGGAGGATGTGGAGGCCAAGGCCTTTCTCGTCTGGAAAATCTGGCATGCCAAGAAGGAGGCACCGATCTCCAGTCCGCAGGCGGTCGATGCCCTGCTCGACCAGATCTTCGCGGTCGCCCCCAACCATCCGGCCCATCACTACCGCATCCACCTCTGGGATGACCGCAAGCCCGAGCGCGCGCTGAAGTCCGCCGCCCTCTGCGGTCAGGCCGCGCCGGCCATCGCCCACATGTGGCACATGCCCGGCCACACCTACTCGAAGGTGAAGCGCTTTGATGACGCCGTCTGGCAGCAGGAGGCCAGCACCCGGGTCGATCACGCCTACATGCGCCGCGAGTTCGTCCTGCCCGACCAGATCCACAACTACGCCCACAATGAGGAGTGGCTGGTGCGCAACTACAACGAGCTTGGCCGCGCCGCCGATGCCATCGCGCTGGCCCGCAGCCTGATCGCCAACCCGCGCCATCCCAAGCACAACACCCTCGACAAGTCCGGTTCCTCGGCCTCGTACGGTCGTCGCCGCCTGCTGGAAACCCTGGAGAAATGGCAGCTCTGGTCGGAACTGCGCGCCACCGCCGCCGACTTCCTCGAACCGGCCACCCAGGCCGAGGTCGAGGTGCCGCGCCTGCGCGCGCTCGGCCTCGCCGCCTTCCAGCTCGACGATGCTGCCGGCCTCGAGCGCGCCATCGCCGACCTGGAGCAATTTGAGCGTGCCCAAGCGGCCAAAGCGACTGCCGACAAGAAGGCGGAGAGCAAGGCGGCGGCGACGAAAGCTCCAGTGGCATCGGCCGACAAGGCTGCGCCGACAGCCTCGCCCGCCACTCCGGAACCGGCGGTCGAGGCGGACCGCAAGGCGAGCGCCAAGGTGGCCCAGCCCGCCAAGGTGGAGGAGCCAGCCAAAACCCAAGCCGTCGCGGCAGGGCAGGGGGCCAAGCCTTCACCCGCCAAGTCGGAGCCTGCGAAGCCGGTGGCTGCGAAGGCCAAGGCCGCCGAGTCGAAGCAGCCCGACGCCAAGAAGCCGGAACCGAGTGCCGCGGCCAAGGCCCTCGTCGAACTGCGTGTTCTGCGCGCCGTGCACGGCAAGCAAGAGGATGCCGCCAAGCAGCTCGAGGCCGCCAAGGATTTGTCGAAGGAACTCACCGCGCGGCTCTGGCTGTGCTTGGGCGACAAGGCCAAGGCGGTGACCGCCGCCAACGGCCTCGGCAGCGACCTTGCCGGTCAGGCCGCCAAGGCCGACCTGCTGCAGGCCGCCGGTCGCACGGACGAGGCGCGCAAGGCCTTCGACGAGGCGCGCAAGCTCGCCTTTGCCATGGACCGCGAGCTGCCTGCGGCCAAGCGCCTTGCCGAACTCGCCGGCAGCTTTGGCGTCGAGGGCGACTGGCGGCTGCCGGCGCCGAAGCGCGACGACTCCGGCGTGCGTCCGCCGCTCGACAGCCTCGGTCCGATCCATTGGTCGCCTCCTCAGGCGCCGGACTGGGAGGCGCTGACGCTGGAGGGCAAAGCCTTCTCCAGCCGTGAACTGGCCGGGCGCAACCACCTGCTCCTCTTCTACCTCGGCTCCGCCTGCACCCACTGCATGGAGCAGGTCAACGCCTTCGCCAAGGTCGCCCCCGAGTTCGAGAAGGCCGGCCTGTCAATCACCGCCGTCACCAGCGAGCCGATGTCGCTTGCCAGTCGCATCGTCGAGCAGATGAGCGACAAAAAACTGCCGCCCTTTCCGGTGCTCTGCGATCCCTCGCGCGAGGCTTTCAAAGCCTTCCGTGCCCATGATGACTTTGAGGAGGAACCCCTGCATGCGGCGGTGCTGGTCGACGCCAAGGGGCGCCTGCGCTGGCTCGATGTCAGTTGGGAACCGTTCACCGACACGACGTTCCTGCTCGCCGAGGCGCGGCGTCTGCTGGCGCTTGAGGCCGACTGACCTCAGGGCTTCTTCGGGCAGTCGCAGCTGCCGCCACAACCCACGCTGCCGCGCCGGCGACGGCGCAGCGCGCGAGCCGCGAAGGCGAGCGCGGTGACGATCACCACCGCCAGGGCCGCCCAAGTTTGCCAGTCACCGTTCATGCCTTATTCAAGGGCCGCGACGCGTGCCTGGCAAGCTCGGTGTCACAAAAGCATCATGTCCGGTCGCAATCGGGCGGTGACCCGTCGCAAAATCCGGGCCTCTCTGCCGTAGTCCTCCCGCCATGAGATTCACTCCTCTGCTGCTTGTCCCCCTTCTCGTCGCCCGCGCCTGGTCCGCCACGCCGGTCACCGAGAAGATCAACCTCCTCGACCTGATGAAAAAGGGCGAGGTCGAGTACCACATCAACCCCGACCAGGACTTCGCCGATCCCGCCCACGAGATCTTCCAGATCAAGGGCGAGGAACTGCACATCAGCGGCCGCGGCTACGGCTACATGGTCACCAAGGAGAGCTACAAGGACTACCACCTTGTCGTCGACTTCAAATGGGGACCGAAGACCTGGGGCAAGCGCGCCGATCGCTCGCGCGACAACGGCATCCTCGTCCATTCCTACGGCCCGCACGGCGCCTACGGCAACACCTGGATGGCCAGCATTGAGGCCCAGATCATCGAGGGCGGCATCGGCGACATCCTGGTGCTCTCGCCCAAGCTGCCCGACGGCACCGAACTGGTCACCAGCGTCACCGCCGAGATCGAACTCGACCGCGACAAGGAAAAGCGCTGGAAGAAGGGCGCGCCCAAGCAGGTCGTCACCAAGGGCCGCATCAACTGGGAGAAGCGCCATGAGGACTGGGCCGACAAGCTCAACATCCGCCACCCCGATGATCCGGATTCACCGGTCGGCGAGTGGAATCGCCTGGAGGTCATCGCCAAGGGCGACACCCTGCAGTACTTCGTCAACGGTCGCCTGGTCAACGAGGCCTTCGATTGCAAGCCGGCCGAGGGTCGCATCTGCATCCAGACCGAGGGCGCGGAAATGATCGTGCGCCGCTACGAACTGCACCCGCTCGGTGGCTTCACCGAAAAGTGGTCGGCCATCGAGGCCAGCGGCGGCAGCGACATCAGCGTCCGTCACGGTCAGGACAAGCCGCTGACCCCGGAGGAGTCCCTCGCCCAGATCCAGCTCGACGGCGCCTATGAAGCCCAGCTCGTCGCCGCCGAACCGCTCGTGCTCGACCCGGTCGAAATCACCTGGGATGCCCAGGGACGCCTGTTCGTGGCGGAAATGCGCGACTACCCGCTCGGCCCGCCCAAGGCGGGCGAGCCCTGGATGTCGCGCATCTCCCAGCTCATCGATGACAACGGCGACGGTCGCATGGACCGCAGCGTCGTCTTTGCCGACCAGCTCGACAACGTCCAGGGCCTGCTGCCCTACGATGGCGGCCTGATCGCCACGACGCGCACGCAGATCCTCTTCCTCAAGGACACCACAGGCGACGGCAAGGCCGACCTCAACCGGCCGCTCATCAAGGGTTTCAACCCGCGCCACAGCCAGCTTCAAGTCAGCGCCCCGCGCTGGGGCCCGGACGGCTGCGTGCATTTCAACAACGGCCTCGATGCCAAGGAAATCTATCCCGCCGACGCACCCGACAAGGTCGTCGGCGTGCCCGGTGCCAACTTCAAGTGGGACCCGAAGACCGGTTCCATTTCGCCGACCGGTGGCAAGGGCCAGTATGGCGGCGCCTTCGACGACTTCGGCCACCACTTCTACTGCTCGAACCGCAACCCGCTCATGTTCACCGTCATGCCCTGGGAGGCGATGCAGCGCAACCCGCATGCCGGCATCACCCAAGTGCACGAGGACATCGCCCCGCCTGGCGCCGACACCCGCGTTTTCCCGCTCAAGATCACTCACACCACGGCAGACGCCCACGCCGGCACCAACACCGCCTGCTCCGGCCTGGGCGTCTACCGTGGTGAGCTGATGCCGGAGCTGCGCAACCACGTCTTCGTGCCCGATCCCACCGGCCAGTTGGTCACCCGCTACAAGGTCGAACCCCACGGCGCCAGCCTCAAGGCCACCCGTGTTGGCGATCGCACCGAGTTCTTCCGCAGCGGCGACGAATGGTGCCGCCCGGTCAACTTCACCACCGGCCCGGATGGCGCGATCTACATCTGCGACATGTACCGCCGCTGGATCGATCACGCCCGCTTCTTCCCCGAGGAGTTCGTCAAGGCCAACGACATGCGCCAGGGCGAGCAGCAGGGGCGCATCTGGCGCATCGTGCCGAAGGGCACGAAAACCCTGGCCGCCAAGGTGCCCGGCCGCTACCACGCCATCCCCGAGGCCGGCTGGGGCGAACGCCCGGCTGAGCACGCCGCCCGTGTCACCTTCCTGCAGGTGCCGACCCTCACGGAGGCCAAAGCCCTCGCCGCCGTGCTCACCGAGCATGCCGATGATCCCTGGATGGCAAGGATGGTGGCCTCCGCGTCCGGCGGTCAGATGGGCCGCGTACTCAGCCTCGCCGGCCCGGCCTTTTTCGGTCGCTACTCGGAAACCCGCGCCGCCACCCTGCGCACCTTCGCCGCCGGCGCCCTCGCCGAGGGCAAGGCCGACGACATCGCCGCCCTGCTGACCCTGCTCGACAAGCAGCCCGGCCAGTTGCTCTGGTGGAAGCCGGCCCTGCTGCAGGGACTCGCCAAACTGCCCAAGGGCCACGACCAGGCCGCCAGGGAAATCGCCGCCCTGCAGGCCGGCATCGACGCCGTCGTCGCCAAGGCCGACGCCCCGCTCGAGCAGCGTCTCGCCGTGCTGCCCCTGCTCGCCCAGCGCAAGTGGGAGACCGTGCAGCCCGTGCTGAAGCCGCTGTTCACCACGGTTCAGCCCGCCGAATTGACGGCTGCCGCCCTCGCCGTGCTGAAACGCTTCCCGGCCACCACCACCGCGCCGCTCATCTACGAACTGCTGCCGCAGGCCGGTCCGGCGCTGAAGCGCGACCTCGTGCCCGTGCTCACCGCCAACGCCACCACCGCGCTGGAGCTGTTCAAACGCATGGAGCAGGGCGAGTTCCCCACGGCCTGGGTCGATGTGGAAACCCGCTGGAAATACCAGCGCGGCAAGGGCGAGATGGCGGACCTGGCCAAGAAACTCTTCGGCGAAGCCAGCAGCAACCGCGCCGCCGTGGTCAGCGACTACCTCGCCGCCACCACCCTGAAGGGCGATCCCGAGAAGGGCCGGCAGATCTTTGCCATGGTCTGCGTCACCTGCCACAAGCACGGCGACATGGGAGTCGATGTCGGCCCGCCGCTCTCCGATGTGAAGGCCAAGCCGCCGGAGGCCCTGCTTTCCGACATCCTCGATCCCAACCGCATGTTCGAAGCACGCTGGAGCGCCTACCTGATCGAGACGAACGACGGCCGCACCCTCAGCGGCCTCATCGAGAGCGAAAGTGCCGATCATATGGTCCTCGCCATGATGGGTGGTGCCAAGGAAACCCTGGCACGCAGCGCCATCAAGGCGATGAAATCCCTCGACCGCACCCTCATGCCCGACGGCCTCGAAGCCGCCATCAGCAAGGAGCAGATGGCCGACCTGCTCGCCTTCCTTGGCGGCAAGTGAGAAGTGGGAACATCGGGGCATGGGTAGGGCGCCGCTGCGTCGGCGCCGACGTTTGAAGGGCCTCTAGAAGACACGGAAAGCGCGGAAAACTTCGAAGCTAGATGGCTCCATCCCAGAGCGCCATGATTCGAGTCATTGGTGGCAAAGACGGATAACGCCTTTGGTTCGCTTCGTTCTACCGTTTCACACCCGCCTTGCCACACTTCTGACGCACGACGAAGAAACCATGAAAACGACAGCACGGATTCTGGCAGCCGCTCTCTGTAGTGCCATCGTCGGCTGCGATTCGCGCCACGGCGGCAATTTCGACCCTTGGCGCAGTCAGGTGGCCAAGGTGACCGTTGGCATGCCGCGGGGGGAAGTGGAGAAACGGTTGCCACCCCACCCGAAGTCTCCCCTCATGATGAGCGGAACGGGCGGCTCGCAATCCGTGACCTACTGGCTGGATGAGCACTGGTGCGTGAGCCTTGCGTATGACCACACGAGAGGCCCAGGTGAGGCGACGGGAACGACCCCGGACATGAGCAGCCCCCAGAACAAGGTGGTGACGAAACCCGTTCTCACACCGAGGGAGATGCCTTTCATGGACGTCAAGAGCTTGGAAACCTTGAACTAAGAGCGGAAGGTGACGCGGCTGACCAAGCGCCTTGGCTCAGGCTCTCAAGCCATCCCACCCCTCGATCACTCCTTCTTCCACTGCAGGTAGAGCCGACGGCCCTGCTGGGCGCAGTCGAGCAAGTAGAGGTTGATGAGGTTTGGCAGGGGATGCCGGTTTCGCCCGAGAGCCTCTGCCCACACACCCGATCCCAACTGGACAGCCGGGGTTGCCCGGGCCAAACTCTTAGCTGCCCCCAAGCCTGTTTCTGGATGGAACTTTTTCGCGAACAACTGCTCCTGCTCATCTCGGTGCCGCTCATCCTCGGGGCGATCCTGCTCGAGGTGGCGGTCACCCATTTCCGCGGCCTGCGCGCCTACACTTGGCGAGAGACGCTGACAAACGTGTACCTGGCCGGCTTAAACGGCGGGCTCGACCTGCTGCTGCGCGCCATCGTCGTGCTGCCGGTGCTGGCGCTGTGCTGGCAGGCGCGCGTCGTCGAATGGGAGCGCGGCTGGGCCTATTGGCTGTCGCTCTTCCTGCTCCAGGATTTCGCCTACTACGTGCTGCACTTCGTCGATCATCACTGCCGGCTGTTCTGGGCGGTGCATGTCACCCATCATTCCTCGCCCGAGTTCAACCTGAGCACCGGCTTCCGGTCCTCGGTCTTCCAGCCGGTCTATCGCACCGCCTACTTCGCGCCGATCGCCCTGCTCGGCTATGAGCCGCTCGACATCCTCTTCATGTATGCGGCCACGCAGATCTACGGCAGCCTGATCCACACGGAGCGGGTCGGCCGGCTCGGCTGGCTGGAGCACGTGCTGGTCACGCCCAGCCATCACCGCGTCCACCACGCCTCGAACGGGCCCTACCTCGACAAGAACATGGGCATGTGCCTGATCCTCTGGGACAAGCTGTTTGGCACCTTCCAGGCCGAGTTGCCGGAGGAGAAGCCGCGCTACGGGCTGACCAAGCAGGTGGCCGACCGCGGTCCCTTCAACATCGTCTTCCACGAGTGGCGCGACCTCTGGCGCGACTTCCGCCGCAGCGAGCTGCCCTGGCCGCGCCGGCTCGGGCATCTGCTGCGCGGGCCGGGCTGGAAACCCTGATCAGAGGCCGGCGAGGTGGTCGAGGCAGAGGTTCGACCAGGTCTCGAGTTCGTCGCGCGCGGCGGTCAGTTCCTCGAGGCTGAAAAACTGCAGGTCCTGGATGGCGTCCTCGTTCGAGGACACCTCTGCGCTGTCGAGTTCAAAGAGGTGGACGACGCCGAGGTGGACGCTGCCGACCTCGCTGCTGTCGTCGTTGATGAGGCCGACCACGCGCTGGCGGTGGCCGCCGCCGAGCACGAGTTCTTCGGCGAGTTCGCGTTCCAGGCTGTTGAAGTACATCGTCTCGCCCATGCCGTCGTGGGCTTGGTCGACCGGGTTGATGTGGCCGCCGATGCCGAGGCTGCGACGGGCGACGAGGCGCTTTTCGCCCGAACTGCCGCCGCGGCGGTAGCAAAGGTAGCGGCCCTCGTGGCGGAAAATCGAATAGGGGATGAGCTGCTTGTGGGTCGGGTCCTGCTCGGCGGCGGGCCGCTCCATGAAAAAGTTCGCGCCCGGCGCCAGCATGGCGTGCAGGTAGCGTTCGGCGTCGGGCTGGAAACCCTGGAAGCTGCCGAGTTCGTCGAAGAGGGCGCGGGGAATGACAAGAACGTGTTCCATGAAGTCGTCAGCTTGGCGGGGGAGGGGGGATGGTCAACGCGGAGCTGCAAGTTTCGGTGGACAACCCCGCCGGTCCGCCGTTTGCGTCCGCCCATGTCCGCCGCCTCGCCCCTTCTGCGCGTCCATGCCGCCGATGACCTCATTGTCGCCCTGCAAGACCTGCCCGCCGGCGCCGAGGTGTCGCTCGGCAGCCAGCGCTGGTGCCTGCGCGAGGCGATCCCGGCCAAGCACAAGTTTGCCGGTCGCGACCTCGCCGCCGGTGAACTCGTGGTGATGTATGGCGTCGTGGTGGGACGCACCCGCAGCGCGGTGCCGGCCGGGGCCCGCTTGACCACGGAAAACCTCGCCCACGCCGCGGCTGATTTCGGCGGCAAGCAGCGCGAGTTTGTCTGGCAGGCCCCTGACGTCTCGGCCTGGCGCCATCGTACCTTCCGCGGCTTCAAGCGTTCCTCGGGCGTGCCGGGCACGGCCAACCACTGGATCGTTGTGCCACTGGTCTTTTGCGAGAACCGCAACCTGGCGGTGATGCGCGAGGCACTGACGCGCGCACTCGGCTACGGCCGCGGTTCATCCTACGAATGCTTTGCCGCCCGCCTGGCGGAATTGCACCGCCGCGGCGCCACACCGGCCGATCTTGAGGCCGCGCTGCTGGAGGAGGAGACGGTCGCGCCGGCACCGCTGTTCCCCAACCTCGATGGCGTCAAGTTCCTCGAGCATGGCCTCGGCTGCGGCGGCACGCGCCAGGATGCCGAGGCGCTCTGCCGACTGCTCGCCGGTTATATCGCCCACCCGAACGTCGCCGGCGCGACCGTGCTCAGCCTCGGCTGCCAGCATGCCCAGGTCAGCCTGCTGGAAAAAGCGCTCGCCGAACTGCATCCGAGATTTGACCGGCCGCTGCAGATCTTTGAGCAGCAGAAAAGCGCCTCGGAAAAGGACATGCTGGGTCGTGCCATCCGTGCGGTTTTCGCTGGTGCCGCCCGCGCGGCCGAACAAGAGCGCGAGCCCTGCCCGATCGACGGCCTCGTGCTCGGTGTCGAATGCGGCGGCTCCGACGGCTTCTCCGGTCTCTCGGCGAATCCGGTCATCGGTCGCGCCGCCGACCTGCTCGCCGCCAGCGGGGGCGCGCCGGTGCTGTCGGAGTTTCCCGAACTGTGCGGGGTCGAGCAGGACCTCTGCGACCGCTGTGAAACCGCCGAGCTGGCGACCAAGTTCACCGGCCTGATGCGCGCCTACGAGCAGGCCGCGCGCGCCTGCGGCTCCGGCTTCGAAGCCAATCCCTCGCCCGGCAACATCCGCGACGGCCTCATCACCGATGCGATGAAATCGGCGGGCGCCGCCAAGAAGGGCGGCACCGCGCCGGTGGTCGATGTGCTCGACTACGGCGAACCGGTGCGTCGCCACGGCGGCCTGAACCTCTGCTGCACGCCCGGCAACGACGTTGAATCGACCACCGCCCTCGCGGCCGCCGGCTGCAACCTGATCGTCTTCTCCACGGGTCTCGGCACGCCGACCGGCAATCCGGTCTGCCCGACCCTGAAGGTGGCGACGAACACCGGGCTCATGCGCCGGATGTCGGACATCCTCGATTTCGATGCGGGCCCGGTGCTGACCGGCGAGGCGACGATTGACGGGGCGGGGGAGCAGTTGCTCGAACTCTGTCTCGCCACTGCCAGCGGGGAGTATCGACCCAAGGCGGTCGCCCTGGGACAGGACGACTTCCTGCCGTGGAAGCGCGGGGTCTCGCTGTAAAATCCGGCGCGTTGCAAAAACTGTTCTTTGGAACACCTAACAAAAAATGTTTCGGAAATCTAAATATTTTGTTGGGATTATGCGTTACAATCCAGCAGCTCCTCCCTACCACCATGCCGCGCTCCCAAACCGTGCTGTATCTGTCGGTTCCCAGCCGCCGACGCTCCGCTCCCCGTCAGGTTTCGCTTTTTGACCGGGCCATCCTGCTTGCGGTCTTTGTGTTTCTGGTCGTCGGCGCCATGGCGTTGATCGACCGGGCTTCCGCCCGCCAGCAGGCGTCGGACAGTCTTGCTGCGAAGACGGCTCAGGCGGTTTATTGAAATCGGGCGGCGAGCTCGGGCATGACGGCCTGATCAGGCCTTGGCGATGCTTCGCGCCTTTGGCAATCTGGTACCCAGGGAGGGGCTCGAACCCACAACCAATTGATTAAGAGTCAACTGCTCTACCATTGAGCTACCTGGGCAAACAGACTTACCAGCACGTGGTACGCGGGGAGGGGGTCGAACCCTCGACCAATTGGTTAAAAGCCAACTGCTCTACCACTGAGCTACCCGCGCAGACGGGCCAATTAGCTAACCCGAAAGCGAGGGTGTGCAAGTTTGAATTTGGCCCGGTGGCGACTTTTTATGGCGCCATGTCCATTGGGGCAGGGACGCATCCCCGCTGGCCTGCTTCAACTCGTTGCATGGGTGACCGAGTCTGCCTCAGGCGTCTGCGACCCCAAGGACGGACTGTTTCAAGCGACGGAGCTGGCTTGCAACGCGAGTGGCGGCGTCTAGAGTGATTGAATGAACTCTTGGACCCCGCCGCAGAGCGTGAATCTGGCCGATCTCGGCTTCATGGATGCGCGCAGCAAGCTCATTGACCTGGCCGCCTTTCTCGACCGCGTCCAGCGGGCCGGGCAGGAGGGCGACTTTCGTGTCCAGGCCCTGAAGCGCGCGATCGGCCTGCTCTCGCTTGATCAACCGAGCCGGGCCCGCGAGGTCCTGCTGAGCTTCAGTGATGCCAGCACGGAACCGGTGGCCAAGGCCGCCATGCAAGGTGCCATCGGTGCCTGCCCGCCCTGAACCCCTTTCCCGTCGCCCCCATGAATTACATCGAGCCCCACGGCCACATGGTCAGCCGGACCACGGACGATTACGAGCGCATGGCCCTGGCCGGCTGTCAGGCCATTTGCGAGCCGGCCTTTTGGGCCGGTTTCGACCGCGCCTCCGCCCAGGGGTTTTACGACTACTTCCGCCAGATCACCGACTACGAGCCCAAGCGCGCCGCCCGCTTTGGCATCGCCCACTACTGCTGGCTCTGCATCAATCCCAAGGAGTCCGAGGACATCCAGCTGGCCGAGGAGGTCATCGGCCTGATCCCGGAATTCCTCGGTCGACCGGGTGTGCTCGGCATCGGCGAGATCGGCCTCAACAAGAACAGTCGCAACGAGCTGCGCATCTTTGAGCGGCACCTGCAGGTGGCCCAGGATCACGATCAGCTCGTGCTCATCCACACCCCTCACCTGGAGGACAAGCTCAAGGGCACGAGGCTGATGGTCGACGCCCTGAAGAATTTCTCCGGCATTCGCGCCGAGCGGGTCATCATCGATCATGTTGAGGAACACACGATCGACCTCGTGCTCGACCAGGGCTTCTGGGCCGGCATCACCCTCTACCCGGAGAGCAAGTGCACGCCGCCGCGCGCCATCGACATGCTGGAGCAGCGGCGCGCCGAGCGGATCTGGATGAACAGCGCCTGTGACTGGGGCATCAGCGACCCGCTCGCCGTGCCGCGCACGATGCAGGAGATGCGCCGGCGGGGGTGGTCGCCGGAGATGGTCCGGCGCGTGGTCTGGGACAATCCGGCCGCCTTCATGGCGCAGTCGGGCAAGTTCGCCCTCGCCTGAGCCGGCGAACTTTCCCGGTGACAAGGTCGCGACGCATCTGGTAAGGCTTGGCCGCCATGACCCGCACGCTCTCCCTTCGCGACTTCTCCATCGGCCTGGCGCTGCTGGCCGTGGTGGCGTTTTTTGCGGTGGCGGAACCGACCTTTCTGGCCTCGCGCAACCTGACCCTGCTGCTCACCGAGCTGTCGATCACGGCGACCCTGGCCATGGGCATGCTGCTGGTCATCCTGCCCGGGCACATCGATCTTTCGGTCGGCAGTGGCCTGGCCCTGCTCAGCGGCACCGCCGCGGTGCTCACCACCCGCGCGGGACTGCCGGCGCCACTGGCGCTGGCTCTGGCGCTGACTGCGGGGCCGCTGCTCTGGTGGGGCATGGGCCTGCTCATCGTGCGCGAGCGCGTGCCGGCCTTCATCGTCACCCTGGCCGGTCTGCTCATGTTCCGCGGTTTGTTCTGGCTGGTCATCGGCAACCAGACCACGCCGGTGGCGCCGGGCGGGCGCAACAACCTGTACTCGCTGCTCAGCACCTACTACCTGCCGCCCGCCGCCGGTTACGGCCTCGCTGCGTTGATCATTGCTGCCCTGGTCGCGACCACTCTTGCCGGCCGTGCCCGCCGCCGCAGCGCCGGTTTCACCGTCGATGATGCGGAGATGACCTTCCTCAAGCTCTTCATCGCCGGCCAGGCGGTGCTGCTGTTTGTCGCCGTCACCAATCAATTCCGCGGCGTGCCGCTGCCGGCCCTGATCTTTGGCGCGGTGGCCTTCGCAGTCTGGGTCATCACCCGCCACACCGCCTTCGGTCGCCACCTCTACGCCATCGGCGGCAACCCGGAGGCGGCCCTGGTCTCCGGAGTGCCGGTGCGGCGCGTGCTGCTCGGTGCCTTCGCCCTGCTCGGCGGCATCGTCGCCGTCACCGGCTTCATGCTCACCTCCTACACCGGCAACTCGACTCCTGATTTGGGCGAGTGGATGGAACTGGATGCTGTCGCCGCCTGCGTCATCGGCGGTGTCAGCCTGCGCGGCGGTCGCGGCAGCGTGCTCGGTGTGTTGTTTGGCGCCCTCATCATGGCTGCCCTGCTCAACGGCATGACCCTGATGTCGGTGACGCCCGAGTACAAACTCGTCGTCCGCGGCCTCGTCCTGCTCGGCGCCGTCTGGCTCGACATGCGGCTGACACGCGGCGCTTGAGTCAGGGCTTTGACAGCGAATCTGCCGTGCCGGTGGCGGTGCCGGCCTTGCCTTCCATGCCCTTGGAGGCCCAGGTAAAGACCGTCTTGCCGGAATGCTGAATGCTGACGGCCATGCCCGCGAGGCTGTCCTTCTGGCGCGCGCGGGCGCCGTCGACGTAATAGAAGCCGCCCTCGAGCTGGGTTGAGGAGAGTTTCACCTCGTCGGTCTGCAGGGTCTGTTCCTCGTTGGCACGAATCTTGGGCAGGGTGATCTTGCCACGGCTGCTGCGCAGCACGGGGCGACCCTCGTCCATCTGTTCGTAGAAGATGCTGTAGTTGACCTCCACATTCTCCAGGTCCTGGCCGGAGCGGTTGGCCAGCTTGATCCGGCACAGCCAGGATTCAGCCGTGACGCTGACAGAGCCGGTCTTCTGCTTGCTGCTGCCCGTCTTGTCCTTCGTGTAGGACACTTGGAAGCTGTAGTTGATCTTCGCCGGATTTTGCTTCAGCCAGGCGGCGATGAACTGCCGGTCGGCCGCGCTGAAACGGTCGAGGGGCGACACCACATTCTGGCCAGTGGCGAGTTTCAGCGTGACGTTCCCCGCGGTGGCGGCGACGATTTCCGCCTCGACCGTGCGCCCATCGGCACTGGTGAAGGTGCGCGACTCAGCCATCGCGGCGAGAGGCAGGAGCAGGCTGGCGAGTCCGAAAACGCTGGAGCGGGCAGGGGAGTGCATGAGGGGCCTCCGGGGAAGGATTGATCAAGTGTCGCGTGAAGCACCTAAAAAGTCAATGGAGCAAGGTGGCGGATGCAAAGGGCCGGCACTGCGCCATGATGGGGTAGTGATGATGGCCGAGCAGGCAGACCGTGTTTGGACCCGCCAGGAATGGCGGGCACGCTTCGCTGCGCACCGGCAGCGGGTCGAGGCGCGGGCATCCGCCTTTGTCGAGCGCCGTTCACGGGCGGAGACGCATCCGGTCGACGACTTTCTTTTCACCTATTACTCCTTCTCGCCCGCCAAGCTGCGCCAGTGGTTGCCTCCCCTCGGGACGGTGTTGGAAATCGATCCGGCCGACCTTGAGGAACTGCCCTGGCTCAGCCCCCCGCGGTGTTGTGCGTTGGGCAACGCCCGGGTTTGCCTCGGCGGGCAACCGACCCAGGCCCAGCGGGGTCTGGCGCGCTGGGTGGCGGAGCTGTGCGCGCGCGTCGCCGAGCGCCCGCCGCGCTTTGCCTGTCACGGCCTGCATGAATGGGCGATGGTGTATCGGCAGTCGCGCGAGCAGGTGCGTCACCAGGGCTGGGAACTGCGGCTCGGACCGGACGAACTTGCCGCCTTTGTCGAGTCGCGCAGCCTCTGCTGCACCCATTACGATGCCTTCCGCTTCTTCACGCCCGAGGCGCGGCCGCGCAACAGTCTGCAGCCGGTGCTGGACACGCGGCTCGACTTCGAACAGGGCGGCTGTTTGCACGCCAACATGGACCTTTACAAGTGGTCGGCCAAGCTCTGGCCCTGGGTGGGGTCGGACCTCGTCGGCGAGTGCTTCGAATTTGCCGCCGCGGCGCGCGACCTCGACATGCGCGCCAGTCCCTATGACCTGAGTCATCTCGGTTACGTGCCGGTGCGCATCGAGACCGCCGAGGGCCGGGCGGAGTACGAGTTGTTGCAACGACAGCTTGCTGCTCGTGCCGCGCCCCTGCGCGAACGCCTGCGCCGGGCCGCCGAGAGGCTCGCGAAAGGCTGATCGTCTGCAACTTCCCGCCCGGAACGGAGTTTTTCGCCTTGTTGCCATGAATCCCGCCCGCCTGCTCCTTGCCCTCGCCCTGCCCGCCTTCGCCGCCGATCCTCTGCCCGACCCGCAGGCGGTGCTCGCCGCCATGAAGAAGGCGACCGCCTTTTATCACGACAAGCTTGCCGTGCAGGGCGGTTATGCCTCGGGCTGGAAGGCGGACTTCAGTGCCGGCATCACCGAGCACAAGGAGTCGCCCACGGTCATTTCCATCCAGCCGCCCGGCACCACGACGATGGGGTTGGCGCTGGTGAAGGCCTTTCGCGCCACCGGCGACGTGCAGTTTCTGCGAGCGGCGCGAGCGGCGGCCGGCGCGCTCATCGATTGCCAACTCGCCAGTGGCGGCTGGGACAGCGATTTCGATTTTGATCCGGAACTGGCCAAAAAATACCATCTGCGCCTCCAGTGGCTGGCGGGCGACACCGAGACCGGCAAGCGCCGCAACCGCAGCACGCTCGATGACAACAAAACCCAGTCGGCCCTGCTGTTCCTGCTGGAGCTGGCGCACCTGCCGGAGAGCCGCGATGACCGCGAGCTGCAGGAGGCCCTGCGTTTCGGGCTCGATGCCCTGCTCGCGGCCCAGTTCCCCAACGGCGGCTGGCCGCAGCAGTTCAGCGGGCCGGCCGATCCGGCCATGCCGGTGAAGAAGGCGAGTTATCCGGACGAATGGCCGCGCACCTTCCCGGCGGTCAAGTACGATGGCTTCTACACGCTCAACGACGGCAACATGGAGAAGCTGGTGGAGCTGCTGCTGCGCGCCCATGAGTTGAGCGGTGAGGCGCGTTATCTGGAAGCGGCGAAGAAGGCCGGCGAGTTCTTCCTGCTGGCCCAGATGCCCGAACCGCAGCCGGGCTGGGCCCAGCAGTACAACTTCGACATGCAGCCGGTCTGGGCGCGCAAGTTTGAACCGCCGTCGGTGAGCGGAGGTGAGACGATCGGAGTGCTGCGCGCCCTGATCGAGCTCTGGGTGGTCACTGGCGACGAGCGTTTCCTGCAACCGGCGCCGGCAGCGCTGAAGTGGATGGAAAGCTCGGCCCTGCCCGACGGTCGCCACGCCCGCTTCTACGAGCTGCAGACCAACAAGCCGCTGTACTTCGTCAAGGACAGCTATGAACTCACCTACGACGACGGCAACCTGCCGACGCACTACGGCTTCAAGGTGGATCAGGCGAAATCGATCGCCGCCGTGCGCGAGCGCCTGGCCACGCCGCGCGAAAAACTCCAGCGCGACCGCCAGGGGCCGAGCAGTCCCAAGTCCTGGGTCAGCAAGGCCCGGGGGGCTGCCGGCAAGGCGCAGCGCGCGATCGCCAGCCTGCGCCCGGAAGGTTACTGGTCCGACGGTGTCGAGCTTGATGCCCGCGACTTCGTTGAGCACATGCAGGCCATGGCCGCCTATCTCGAGGCCGTGCGCCAGGCCGGTGAGGCGCTGGAGAGGAACTGAGAAGGAAGCTCCCACATCGAACAAGGAAGTCCCCATGATGAAGGGGGCGCGGGTTCCGGACTTGGGCATTCCTTGTTGGGCATTCATCCTTTGCCGCCTTGGGATCAACCGCGTCGCGCCCGGCTCGGGCCTTCCAAAAAATCCCCTAGGTTGGAATTGCCAAGGCGTGTGACGTCCGACAGAATCGCTCCATCATGAGTGCCGAACCCTTTGTGCTTTGGTTTTTGGCGGGACTTGTTCTGGTGCTGCTGGAATTCGCGGCCCCCGGTCTGGTTGTGATCTTTTTCGGCCTTGGAGCCTGGGGGGTCTCCTTCACCACCTGGCTCGGCTGGACGCCGACGCTGGCCGGCCAGTTGGGACTCTTTGCCTTCGCCTCGCTTGTCCTCCTGCTCGGCCTGCGCCGGAGTTGCCGCGGCTGGTTTGCCGGCTTGTCCTCGGCGGGCGACGCCCAGGCGACCGAGGAGGAGTTTCTCCACAAGGAGGCGCGCGTGCTCTCCGCCATCGTGCCCGGGCAGCCGGGCAAGGTGGAATTCAAGGGCGCCACCTGGAACGCCCGTGCCACCGAGCCGCTGCAGCCCGGTGACGCCGTCATCATTGTCGGTCGCGAAGGCCTGCAACTGCAGGTGCGGCCGCGCTGATCCCTCCCACCCTCCATCCCTCCACCATCATGATCGTTGAATTCAGCACCCTGCTCGGACTTGGCTTTACCGCCATTGTCGTCATTGCCATCTTCAAGGGCGCCCGCGTGGTGCCGCAGCGCAACGCCTACGTGGTGGAGCGACTCGGCAAGTACTCGCGCACCCTCGACGCCGGGTTCCACGTCCTCATTCCCTTCCTGGACAGTGTCGTCGCCCGGCACTCGCTCAAGGAGCAGGTGATCGATGTGCCCTCGCAGATGTGCATCACCCGCGACAACATCGCCATCGAGATCGACGGCGTGCTGTTCCTGCAGGTGCTGGATCCGGCCAAGGCGACCTATGGGGTGACCAACTACTTCATGGCCGCCTCGCAGCTCGCCCAGACGACCCTGCGCTCGGAGATCGGCAAGATGGACCTCGACCGCACCTTCGAGGAGCGCGACAGCATCAACGCCAACATTGTCGACGCCCTCGACAAGGCCTGCGAGCCGTGGGGCGTGAAGGTGATGCGCTACGAGATCAGCAACATCAACCCGCCGCAGTCGGTCAAGGACGCGCTCGAGAAGCAGATGCGCGCCGAGCGCGAGCGCCGCGCCCAGGTGGCCATGTCGGAGGGCGACCGCGAGGCGCGCATCAACGTTGCCGAGGGCCACAAGCAGGAGGCCATCAAGCAGTCGGAAGCCATCAAGATCCGCCAGATCAATGAGGCCGAGGGCAAGGCGCGCGAGATCGAGCTGCTCGCCCAGGCCACAGCCCAGGGCATCGCCCTCATCGCCCAGGCGATCAACACGCCCGGCGGCAAGGACGCGGTCAGCCTGCGCGTCGCCGAGCAGTACGTCACCGAGTTCGGCCGCCTGGCCCAGCACACCAACACGATGATCATTCCGTCGAACCTCGGCGACATCGGCGGCATGGTGGCCAGCCTCGGCACCCTGCTCGAGCGCACCCGCCAGGGACCGCAGGCCTGAGCAGCCGCGCGTTGACAGGCAGCCGCGGCGCCGGATGCTGGCGCGTGATCCGGACGATCCTTCGCCTGCTGCCGGTGCTGCTGCCCGCCGCCCTCGGGCAGGCGCAGGTATCGACCCGTGGTGACGCGGTGGCCGGCCTGCTCAACACCTGGTTTGCCGAAGGCAGCGCCGCCGGCCTGGCGGCGCTGACCTATGAGAACCGCGACGGCGGGCATTCACCGCTCGATACGGCGGCTTATCCGCAACTGCAGGTTTTCCAGCACGGCCCGGACACGGGACCGCCAACCGGTCCCGCCGTGCAACTGCGGCCGCGGCCGACCCTGGGCAACTGCTCAATGGCCGCGCCCGCCGACCAGGGCGGCAGCCTGCCGCGCCACTACTTTTCCGATCCGGCGGGCGCGCGGTTTTTGGCCGGGCAGTACCTGTCGAACAACCTCTTCCTCTATCCCGAGCACCAGGATCACGACCCCGGTGCCAACGGCGTCGGCGGTTATGGCGACCTGCTGCCGGCGAATTCACCCTGCCTGCTGGTGTCGCAGGGCTCCTCGCTCTCCGATCAGCCCTTCCTGCATGCCCTGCTCGCCGCCGCCGCCGCCCTGCCACCGGAGACCCAGCGTCGTTTGATCGAGTCCCGCCTGCTCATGCCCACCCTGCAGGCCCTGCTGCGGCAATCGCTCGTGCGCACACCGGCCGAGTACTTCACCGGCGCCGCCCATCCGCCGGTGTTCGACAGCGCCAGGCTCGACGTCGAACGCCTCGTTCGTCTGGCGCACGCAACGACCCTCGAGCGCATCCCGCCGCTGGTGCAGTTGGAGATTCGCGAGGAGACCGAGCCGCGGCCTGGGGTGCATTTCTTCGAAGGCGCGAAGGCCGCACCACGACGGCTGGCGGACACGCCGGTGGCGATTGCGCGCGTCCTGCATGCCGCCCAGCCCGAATACGTGCTGGAACTGAGCGCGGCGAAATCGGGCGACCTGCAGCGCCGGCCCCTGCAGTTGCGCTGGCAGGTCCTGCAGGGCGATCCCGCGCGGGTGCGCATCGACACCACGGCGGGCAGTGGCATGGCGCGCTTGCGCGTGCGCTGGCAGCCGCCACCGACCAGTGTCGCCGGCCTGCGCAGCCATCGCATCGATGTCGCGGTCTTTGCCGGCAACGGTGTCAGTGTCAGCGCGCCGGCCTTCGTCAGCTTCTACCTGCCGCCGCACGAACACCGCATCGAGGATGCCGGGGGACGTGTGCTTGAGGTGCACCATCAAACCCACAATCCCGATCTTGGCCTGCCGCTCGATGCCGGCGATGCGCGCTGGCGCCAGGCGCTCTTTGCCCTCGCCGTTGCCGGCGACGGCCTGCGCTCGCGCCTGCTTTCGCCGCTGCTCGCCGAGACGGAGCGCACCGCCCTCCAGGAACTCTGGCGCCGCCTGGAGGCGCGCCAGCAGGAGGTCAAGGCTCTGGAAGCCGATTCGGCGCGACAATCCCTCGCCGAGGAGGCACGACGCCAGTTGGCCGATGAGACGGCGCGTGCCCTGCAGGCAAGCCTGCCGGGTGGTCGAAAGGTGCGACAGCTAGTCGAAGAGATCTTGGCCGCCCTGGCGGATTTCAGCGATCTCTATCCCTCGTTCCAGGCCGAGCTTGATGCCCTCGCTGCCCGCTCGCCGAAAGCGGGCGCCGGGGGGCACGTGCGTGCCGAGGTGGCGCGGTTGGCGGCCCTCGGCCTGGTGCGCCGCACCGACTCCGGCGCGGTTTTGCCGGTGTCGCCCGCCGATCGTTTGACGGCCGGCGAACGCCATGGTCTGCGCGGATTGAATCTGACCCTGCTCAGCGAGGTGTTGTTCCCCGAGGTGCTTGAGCGCTCGCCGGCACCGGCCTGGTCGGATGTCCGGTTGTCGCGTCCCAAGCCGTGGCGCGATGTGCATCGCTACGATGAGACCGGCCGCCACCTCGGCTGGCTGCGCCATCACGACGGACGTCAAACCGCCTTCAATGCCGGGGGGCATGTGCTGCCTGATGGCTTCGAAAGGCTGGAGAAGTCGCTGCCTGTGGTTTATGAAATCAACGCCGAGGGTCGGCTGATCTGGCGCACGCTGACTGCCCAGTAGGCCCGTCGCGGCCTTGCAACGAACCTCCTGCCTGCCCCATGAACGCCCCGCATCCGCTGCTGCCGAAGATCGACCGCTCCTGGCGGGCGGCGGAGATGAATGTCTTTGGCAAGACCCGCGGGCCGGACTTTTACCTGGCGGCCCACTGCTGCGCGCAGAGCCTCTGGCAGGAGGGACTGCCGGCGCAGGCGATCCTCATGCTCAATCGCGCGCTGTCGGCACCGCTGCCGGGCTCGGAGCCGATCCTGCAGACCTGGCCACTGCCCTACCGCGCGCTCGCCTGGCTGATGCTGCACCGGCCCGACGGCCAGTTCATGGGCAACCCGCGCCGGCACTGGCAGCACTTGGCGACCCGCATGGTCGAGCCGCACAAGGAGCTGCGCACCTGGCGCGCCTGGGCCTGCGGTTATCTGGCCCGGGAGATCCTGTCGGAGCATGAGTTCCCGCCCGACCTCGGGCAAATCCGCGAGGAGGGCGTGGTCGAGCCGGAGCAGGCGATGATTGCCGAACGGCTGGGCGAGTTGTCGCCGGCGAATGACCTTGAGGTCTGGTCGGACACCCTCGCCTGGTGCCGCCGTCAACTCGGGCGCGAGGCGCGGCAGGCACCCGTCGCGCGCGTGCGCCGCATCGATCCGGTGGAACTTCCAGTGGTGCAGCGTCTCGGCTGGGAGATCTGGCGCGCCTGCTACACGGGCATCCTCAGTGATGCGCAGATCGAGTACATGCTCACCGTTTGGTACCAGCCCGATGCCATGGCGCGCGAGATGGCGGCGCGCGAGGTTTGGTATGCCCTTGTTGAGGCCGAGGCGCGCGGGCCGGTGGGGTATCTGTCCTTCGAGCTCTACCCCGGCAGCGATGTGGTCTTCCTCAACAAGCTCTACCTGCAGCCGGCCGTGCACGGACTCGGGCTGGGGGCGATGGCGCTCGACTGGACGGCGCAGCGGGCGCGCGAACTCGGCGCACGGCGCCTGCAACTGCGCGTCAACAAACGCAATGCCGCCGCGATCCGCGCCTACCGCCGCGCCGGCTTTGTCTTTCTGGAAGACATCTGCAGCGACATCGGCAGCGGCTTCGTCATGGATGACTTTCTGATGGAAAAGCCGATCTGACTCACAGCCAGCCGCGGGCGCGGTAGGCGGCCAGGCCGAGCATCTCGTGCAGCCAGGCGGCGTAGATCGAAAAGCCGCCGGCATGCGGCAGATGGAACCAGCGCACCTCGTCGCTGCGGTTGAAGCTGCTTTCGTAGCTGCAGGGCACGGCCACCACTTCCAACCCGGTCTTGGCAAAGGTGGCGGCGGCGCGCGGCATGTGCGAGGCGGAGGTGACGAGCAGCACCTTCTTCCAGCCGCGCTGCGCCGCCAGCGCTGCGGCCCTGACGGCCTCGTCATGGGTGTCGGCACAGAGGCCGAGACTGAGCATCTCCACCGGCAGCGGCGCGATGCGGGCCAGCTCGGCGGCAATGGCATCGGCTTGGGCGATCATTTGGCCCTCGCGCAGCGAACCGCCGCCGCCGAGCACGAGGGCCGGGGCCTGCTGGCGCACCGCCAGGGCCAGTGCCGTGGTCAGGCGATCCGCTCCGCCCATGGTCAAATGAATGCCGGTCGGCTCGCGTCGGCCCGGCTCCATGCCGCCGCCAAGGCAGACGATGAAGTCGGCCTTCGGCAGCTCTTCGAGTCGCACGGCCGGATGCCGGTTCTCCAACTGCGCCAGCAGCCAGGAGGGCAGGGGAGTACAGGTGGTCAGGCTCAGGATCAACCAGCCGAGCCGCAGCAGTCGCGTGCCGGGGCGACGTCGCACCAGGGCCACCAACAGCCACAGGCTCAGCAGCAGCCAGGTCAGGGTCAGCGGGTGGCTCAGTTCGATGAGCAGGTAGAGGAAGGATTTCATGCGTGGTGCTTCACCTGTTCCCAGACGGCATCCATTTCTTCCAGGCTGGCTTCGCCCAAAACCTTGCCCCCGGCGGTCAGCCGGGCCTCGACCGCATGGAAGCGACGGGTGAACTTCTCGTTGGCCGCCGCCAGGGCCGCCTCGGACTCCACGCCGAGCTTGCGCGCGAGATTGACGACACTGAACAGCAGGTCGCCGATCTCATCCTCCACCGCACCGCGTTCACCGCTGGCCACGGCCCGCTCGAGTTCCTCCGCCTCCTCGCGGATCTTGGCGAAGACGGGCGCCGCGTCGGGCCAGTCGAAGCCGACGCGCGCGGCCTTCTTCTGCAGCTTCTGCGCCCGCATCAGGGCGGGCAGACCGGCGCCGGTGCCATGCAGGTGGCCCTCCTTCTGCGTACCCTTTTCCTGGCGCTTGATGGCGTCCCACTGGGTCAGCACCTCGCCGGAGTCCGCCACCGCGGCTTCGCCAAAGACATGCGGGTGCCGGCGGATCAACTTCTCGCTCAGGCGGTCGGCCATGCGATCCAGATCAAAGCGGCCGGTCTCGGCGGCGATCTCGGCATGCAGGACCGACTGCAGCAGCAGGTCGCCCAATTCCTCGCACAGCAGGTCGGGATCGCCCGAGCGGATGGCATCGACCACCTCGTAGGCTTCCTCCAGCACGTGCGGGATCAGGCTCTCGTGGGTCTGCTCGCGGTCCCAGGGGCAGCCGCCGGGCGCGCGCAGGCGGTGGACGATGGCGCGCAGGCGGGTGAGGGCGTCGGGGGAATCCGGGGTCATGCCATGCCGATAACCGCAAAAGCCGGCCTGAAAACGCAAAATTGCGTTGATTCGCCCGGGGCCATGCCTACCTCATGCATCCTGCACCGCGACGCTCGCGTAACCTCATTCCACTCCTTCCTCTCATGGCTTCTGCCGCTGTCCTCAATCTCAACGAATCCAATTTTCAAAGCGAAATCGCCGCCAGCGACGTGCCGGTGATCGTCGACTTCTGGGCCGAATGGTGCGGCCCCTGCCGCATGCTTGGTCCGATCCTCGACCAGCTCGCCGACGAGAAGGCCGGCTCGCTCAAGGTCGCCAAGGTCAACGTCGACGAGAGCCCGGCGCTCGCCGCCCAGTACAACGTCCGCTCCATCCCCATGCTGCTCTTCATCAAGGGCGGCGAGGTCAAGGACACCGTCGTTGGCGTGCAGTCGAAGGACGCCCTCATCAAGCGCGTCGAAGCGCTCGCCTGATCTTTCTGTGTGTGTTTGACGTCCGCGTCGGTTCGCCGGCGCGGACGTTTGTTTGGGCGGGCAGCCGGAGCGCTTACAGGCGCTCGCCCTCGCGTTCCGCACCCTTCGGCGAGCGCACGGTGATGAAGGCGCTGGCGGCGACGATGCCGATGCTGCACAGGATGGCCAGGGTCTGGAACGACATCAGGCCGAGGGCGGCAAAGGCCAGGTAGGGGGCGAGCAAGCCGCGCAGGCCGGTGAAGAAACTGTGCACGCTCATGTATTCCGCCACCGCGTGCGCCGGTGCCAGCTTGGTCACCCACAGTCCCCAGGTGACGTTGCCGCCGGCGTTGGCCACGCCCCAGAGCGCCATGCCGATCGTCCAGCCAAGCCAGCCGTCGGCCAGGTAAAAGCACAGGATGCCGGCGGCAAAGATGAGGTTGAGCACGGCGCGCACCTTGAACAGGCCCACCCGGTCGTAGATGACGCCCCAGGGATAGGCGCAGATCATGCGAAAGGCCACCGGCACCACGCCGGTGATCCAGGCCACGTCGCGCTCGGGCAGGTTGATGCCGTGGCGCGGGTTGGCGAGGTATTCGACGAAGAGACAGGCGGCGATCAGGTTGCCCACCCCCATCATCATCCAGGAAATGAGCAGCGTGCGGAAATCGCGGTCGATCTTCACCCAGCGCAGGGCCGCCCACAGGCCCGGCGGCCCATCGGCCTGGGCACTCCATGCCACCGAGGGCAGGCGTTGCGTCAGCCAGCCGGAGACAAAGGCACAGGCGGCGAAACCCCAGAGCAGGCCACGGTAGTGATCGAGATCGCGGCCGATCAGCCAGCCGCCGAGGAATCCGAAGCCCACCGCCGTCGCCGCACGCAGCACCCCGGCCAGGGCGAAGAGCCGGCCGCGGGCCGCCTCCGGATAGTTGAGCCGGTAGATCTGGGTGAGCAGGGGGATCTGCATCGAGAAGCAGAACAGCCCAAAGCTGCAGCCGAGGATGAACAGCCAGGGCGACTCCGGAAACAGGGCCGCCAGCGCCAGGAAGACACCGCCGAGGAATTGCACCCGCGCCGCCGTCGCCGCCAGGGTGGCGCGGGCGCGCAGCAGCAGCGGCACCACGAACAGGCTCGTCATCAGGCCACCGCTGGTCGAGCTGAGGAAGATCGACTTCGCCAGGTCATCCATCTGGAAGACCCGCACCGCGATCAGCATGCCGAAGGTGCCCGACAGCGTCTCCAGCACCCCCGAGGGCAGGGAACGCCAGACCTCGTTGCGGAAGGTCAGGCGCGTCGCGTGTTCCGAAGCTGGTTGGACCTGGGGGATGACCTGCGGTCCATCCGAAACCCCGGCTTTGCAATGCGAATTTCCCGGCACGCGCCGGCGCAAAGAAGTCGTTGACGGCGGATCGGGAAGGGCTGTGCTTGGCACATGTCAGGCCCGTTGCTCATCCGTCATGAAGGTCACACCCCGCGCGAGCGCAGCGTCTGCGGCTGGCGCGACCGCCTCATCAGCCGGGAGGACGTTGCCCTGGACCCGGTGGCCTGGGCGCACGCGGTGGACATCGACGGTGCCAAGCCTCACTACCACAAGCGCTCGACCGAGCTCTATTACGTGCTCGACGGCACCGGCGATGTCGTGCTCGACGGTGTGGTGCATCCTGTGGCGAAAGGTTCGCTGATCCACATTCCGCCCGGCGTTGTTCACGGCGCGCGCGGGCAGATGCGCGTGCTCGTCGTTGGCATCCCCGACATCGCCGAGGACGACTACTTCGAGGTGTCAGCGTCTTGAGGGGTGGGCGGACTTCGCCATGGGTGGACCTGCGGAAGCCTGGAAAAAGGTGGCACGAAGGGTGAGTCGGAAAAGACTTTCGAGGGTTCTCGTGCCACAAGCCCTGCCGCCTGTCTTGCGGCAGCTGACCGGTTCAGGCGAGCTCCGAGAACTTGTTTTGGTAATACATCGTCATAAAAAGTTGAAAATAAATAACCTAAATGTAAAAACACGTTATGAACGTTCATTTAGAGTCAACGCGCTAGGCATAAAACAAAACTCATTAAACGTTACAATCAGCCAAGAATGAAGTGCTAATTTTGATTTCTGTAACGAATACATAACGAATACATAACGAAACATAAACGAGCCGGCTCGGTTGAAAATGCTACATCAAGCACTGGACAGTCAAGATCCTTTCCATCAATAATAACGATTGAATCGTTACAAATAAGTTATGAAAAGTTCTCGTGCCTGACTAGAGTCAACCCCGTGGGGTGAACTCACGGGGTTTGGGATCGTCGACCCAGATGTGAGTCAGAGGGCCACCACGCTTTGGCAGGCCTGGCTGGCCAGGGCGGCAGCAAAGATCTCCTGCGTGGCCACCGCTTCCTCTGGAGTGGCACAGCCGAAACGGCCGTCGAGCTGGCCCTCGCGTTCCATCAGGAAAGCGGCCCACATCTGCTGAATGACGTCGGGGAAGCCAGGTTCGAAGATGCCGCCGGTGACCGCCTTGAAGGGCATGCCGAAACCGAGGTCGGTCTTCTTCCAGTACTGCTCCTTGCCGCCCTCAAACAGCCAGAGGGTCTTGGGTTCCTTGGTCGAGTAACGCACACCACCCTCGGTGCCGAGAATTTCCAGGAACCAGGTGTTGGTCTCGCCGGGGGCGAGCCGCTTCATCTCCAGTCGCAGCGGGGTTTCCTGGCCCTGGATCGAAGTCCAGCAGTGCAACTGGGCATTGTCCCAGGTGTCGCAGGCCGCCATGCCGCCCTTGCCGTCGGGGCGCTCAGGATAGCCTTTCTGCAGTTGGGCAAACAGGTGGGTGGGACGCCAGCCGAGGCGCAGCGGGATGTGGCAGGCGTGCATGCCAAGGTCACCGAGGACGCCGATCTCGCCGCAGGTGCGTGAAAAGCGCTTCCAGTTGGCTGGCTTGCTGGCGTCGAGGTCGCTGCTGTGATGGAAGCCGGAAACGACCTCGAGTACGCGGCCGAGCTTGCCGGAGGTGGCGGCGGTGAGGGCGCGCTGGGCGCCGGGGAAGAAGGGAAACTCCGAGGAGCAGCGGACGAAACGGCCGGTGCGGTGGCAGGCTTCTAGGATGCGCCGTGAGGAATCGAGGTCCATGCCAAAGGGTTTTTCAGCAAACAGATCCTTGCCGGCTTCGAGAACGTCCGTGTAGATTTTCTCGTGCAGGTTGTGCGGCACGGCCACATAGACCACATCGACGGCCGGGTTCTTCAGCAGCTCATGGTAGTCGGCGGTGAGCTGGGTGCAGGACGGGATCTGGCGGAACCACTCGCGCACCGGTTCGACCAGATCGGCCACGGCGACGAGTTCCGGCTGCACGCTGACGTCGGTAAGCGCGCACCAGCGTCCGAAGGCGCTCGCCATTTCCCGGCCCATGAGGCCGCCGCCGATGATGCCAATGCCGATTTTCTTCATAGGAAAGGTCAATGAAGCGGGCCACGGCCGGGAGTAAAGGCTTTCTGCGTAAAGAATGCCGGACCGACCGGCTGCAGGCTTGCCGCTGCGGTCGAACTGCGTCATGCTCGCCGCGTGAAAACCTTTCAAATCACCGGCACGGATGGCCTCGACAGCCTGCGTTGTGTCGACCTGTCCGAACCCCGACCCGGCCCCGGCGAGGTGCGCCTGCGCCTGCGTGCGGTGTCGCTCAACTACCGCGACTGGATGAACGTCGCCGGCCTGCACGGCATCACTGGTCCCGTGCCGCGCATCCCGTGCTCGGACGGTGCCGGCGAGGTGCTGGAGGTGGGGCCGGGCGTGACCGATTGGCGGGCGGGGGACCGCGTCGTTGTGCCCTTCATGCCGGGCTGGCTTGATGGCGGTTTCACCCCGGAACACGCCGCCGGTGCCCTCGGTGGCGCCGTCGATGGCCTGCTGCGCGAGCAGGCCTGCCTGCCCGCGTCCTGTCTGCTGCCGATCCCGGCCCATCTCTCCTTCGCTGAGGCAGCCACCCTGCCGTGTGCTGCCGTTACCGCCTGGGATGCCCTGCACGTGCGCGGCGGTTTGCAGGCGGGTGAAACGGTGCTCATCCTCGGCAGCGGCGGCGTCTCGGTCTTCGCCCTGCAGTTCGCCCGCCTCGCCGGCGCCCGCGTGCTGGCCATCACCAGCAGCGACGCCAAGGCGGAACGCCTGCGCGCGCTCGGCGCTGAAGCGGTGCACAATTACAAGGAAGATCCCGCCTGGGATGCCTGGGCGCTCGCCCGGACCGGCGGTCGCGGCGTCGACAAGGTCGTCGAAATCGGCGGGCCGGAGACCCTCAACCGCTCGATCAACGCCGTCCGCTTTGGCGGTCACATCGCCCTTATCGGCGTGCTCACCGGCACGGCCGGCGAGGTCCGCACGGTCGGCCTGCTGCGCAAGGGCATCCGCCTCGATGGCGTCTATGTCGGCTCGTGCGCCATGTTCGCGCAGATGAACACCGCCATCGAGGCCGCCGGCCTGCGTCCCGTCATCGACTCCGAATTCGCCTTCGACGAAGCTCCGGCTGCCTTTCAGCGCCTGGCCAGTGGCGCCCACTTCGGCAAGATTGTTGTCCATGTCTGACGAATCCCGCCACGAACGCGAGCTGGGCGGGCAGTTGCTCGCCTCGGTCTCGCGTTCCTTTTACCTCACCCTCAAGGCCCTGCCCGCTGAACTGCGCGAGCCGATCTCGCTCGCCTACCTGCTGGCGCGCACGGCCGACACGATCGCCGACACCGCCGCGGTACCGGTCGGTTTGCGCCTCGACTGCCTGGCGCAGTTCGATCAGGCCGTCAAAGGTCTGCCCACCCCCGGGCTGGCGCGACGGGTCCGCGACGCCTTTGTGGCGCACCAGTCGGACGAGGCGGAGCGTCGCCTCATGGAGCACTTCAGCGAGGGCCTCGCCTGGCTGGCGACCATGCGCGAAGTGCCGCTGCGTGCCATTCGCGAGGTGCTTCAGCACATCATCGAAGGTCAAAAACTCGACCTCGGGCGTTTCCCGGGCGATGGCCGCCTGCGCTGCCTTGCCAGCGACGTCGAACTCGATGACTATGCCTGGCGGGTGGCTGGCTGCGTCGGTGAATTCTGGACCGGCCTCTGCGCCACCGAAAAACCCGGTGCCCTCGATCCCGCCGTCCCGCTCGAACAGATGAAACTCTGGGGGAGCGACTTCGGTCGCGGCCTGCAACTCGTCAACATCCTGCGCGACATCGGCGAAGACCTGCGCGACGGTCGCGGCTACCTGCCCGGCATCGTCCGCGAAGGCCGGCTTGACGAGACCGCCCTGCGGGACGCTTGGCGACACTGGGCGGCCGCCTGCCGACTCCACCTCGACGCCGGACTTCAATACGTGCGCCATGTCGCCGACGGCAAGTTGCGCTACGCCACCGCCCTGCCGCTATTGCTTGCCGCGCGCACCCTCGCCCTGCTGCGCACCGCCTCCTGGGAGGAACTGCAGCGTGGCGTCAAAGTCTCGCGCCTTGAAGTCGCCCGCCTGCTCGCCGAATCCGCTCTGGCCTGTCGTCATCCCGACAGCCTGGAAAAACTCTTTCGCCGACTCGCCGGAGAAGCCTGACTTGACCCGGGGCGCCGCCCGCCCTTTGATGCGGTCGCGCGCCGCCCTGGCGTGTTTGTCCAGAATCACCTTCAACCCCACGCATCCCCATGGCCCTCACCGTCGGTTCTTCCGCCCCTGATTTCACCGTCACCACCCTCGGCGCCAATGGCCCCGAGCTGTTCAAGCTGTCCGAGCAGATCGGCTCCACCAACCTGCTGCTGCTCTTCGTGCCCATGGCCTTCACCGGCGTCTGCACCAAGGAGTTCTGCGAGATCTCCAGCAGCATCAACGCCTTCACCCAGCTCAACGCCCGCGTCGTCGGCATCAGCGGTGACAATCCTTTTGCCCAAAAAGCCTGGGCCGAGAAGGAAAACATCACCCTGCAGCTGCTCAGCGACTACGATCACAAGGTCGCCGCCGCCTACGGCGTCGCCTACGACAGCTTCCTGCCGGCCAAGAACCTCATCATGGGTGGCGTGCCCAAGCGCTCCGCCTTTATCGTCGACAAGGCCGGCGTCATCCAGTACGCCGAAGTCCTCGAAAGCCCCGGCGACCTGCCGAACTTCGACGCCATCAAGGCCAAGCTCGCCGAACTCGCCTGAGTCGATCGGCAGTTTACCGCGGCGGGCGCCTGGTTTACAGGCGCCCGCTCTGCTTGATGGGGCAGTGGGGGCTGAGGCGAAGCACTCGGTTTTCACATCACCTTGTGGCTTGTCCTGGCTGTGGGACAGCCTTGTGATCCAGGGCGTTCTGAAGCAGGCGGGTCCGTGTCATTCGCGGTGACCTCTCCACGCCGGGGAATGCCGATCCTGCCGCCGCCTCGGGTGACCGCTTCAGCGATGGCGAATTCCGTCCCAGTCTGCGCAATGCCGGGGCCCGGTTTCGCGTAGTCGTTCGATGCCCGAAGCTCCTTCCCGAGTCCGCCACCAGATCCTCGCCACAGCGACAGCGGTGGCGTTTTTGATGTACCTGGACCGCATTTGCCTGGCGAACATCCTCAGTTCGGATTCCTTTCAGCGCAGCATTGAGCTGTCACCGGGCCAGATCGACTGGATCAAGGGCGCCTTCTTCTGGGCCTACGCGCTCGCCCAGGTGCCGGCGGGCTGGTTGAGCGACCGCTTTGGCACGCGCATGCTCATCACGATCTACATTGCCACCTGGTCGATCTTCACCGCCGCCACCAGCTTTTCCTGGGGCTTCACCACGCTTCTGCTGGCGCGGCTCGGCTGCGGCCTGGCGGAGGCCGGTTATTACCCGGCCAGCAGCGGCCTGCTGACCAAATGGGCGCACATTGAGGCGCGCGGCTTCGCCAGCAGCCTGATCTCCTGGGGCGGCCGCGTCGGCGGTGCCGTGGCCCCGGGCCTGACCGCCTACGTCATCCTGCAGGCCGGCGACTGGCGCTGGGCGGGCTGGCTCTATGGCGCGGTCGGTGTGGCGGTGGCCGGCGCCTATTGGGCGGTGTTCCGCGATCACCCGCGCCTGCACCCGCGCTGCAACGACGCCGAGATCGCCCTGCTCGCCGAGGGCCGGGGCGACTTCCAGCCGCTGCGCCAGCCGCCGCGCCGCTTTCCGTTCCGCGCCGCCTGCGCGAGCGGCAACCTCTGGCTGGCCAATGCCGTGCAATTTTTCACCAACATCGGCTGGGCCTTCCTGATCCTGTCGCTGCCCGACTACCTGAAACTCGTCAAGGGACTCAACGACGGCCTGACCGGCCTGATCACCACCGGCGCCCTCACGATCGGCATCGCCGCGCTGCCCTTCGGCGGCTGGCTGACCGACGCCCTCACACGCCGTCACGGGCGTCGCCTCGGGCGCATGCTGCCGATGTCGGTCACCAAGTTCGCCGCCGCCGGCTGCTACCTGCTGGCGCTGTGGACCGATACCGGCTGGGGCATGGCCATCGCCTTCGGCCTGGTCGCCTTCTTTGCCGACATCGGCCTGCCGGCCATGTGGACGACGATGCAGGACATCAGCGGCAGGCATCAGGCCCAGCTCTTTGGCTGGTCGAACATGTGGGGCAACTTCGGCGCCGGCATCCAGCCGATCCTGTTCACCGCCGTGCTCGCCGCCTACGACACCAACCGCGACTTCCATGAAGGCGTCTGGCTCTGCGCCGTCGCCTTCGTGCTCGCCGGCGTCTTCGCCCTCTTCGTCGATGCCAGCAAGCCGGTGCTGAAAGAAGGCGAATCCTGAACGGTTCACCTAGCCATGCGCGCGCTGCTGCTTCTGATTCTCCCGCTTGCCACCGCCCTCGCGGCCGACAAACCGAACGTCCTTTTTGTCTACTGCGACAACCTCGGCAATGGCGATGTCGCCTGCTTCAATCCGCTGACGAAGCATCGCACGCCGCACCTCGATCGCATGGCGGCCGAGGGCATGAAGCTGACGAGCTTCTATTCGGCCAGTGGCGTTTGCACGCCGAGCCGGGCTGCCGCGATGACCGGCTGCTACCCGCGCCGGCTCAACCTGCATGTCAGCGACAAGAACACCTTTGTCCTGCAACCGGTCGCTCCCAAGGGCCTGAACCCCGCCGAGACGACGGTGGCCGAGGTCCTGAAAAACGCCGGTTACGCGACCGCCATCATCGGCAAGTGGCACCTTGGCGATCAGCCGGAGTTCCTGCCGACGCGCCAGGGTTTTGATGCCTACTTCGGCATTCCCTACAGCGATGACATGACCAAGGACAAGAACCCCGAGGTCTGGCCCGAACTGCCGCTGATGCGCGGTGAAAAGGTCGTCGAGGCCCCGGTGGATCGCGATTACCTGACGAAGCGCTACACCGAGGAGGCGATCCGCTACATCGAGGCGAATCGCGACCGGCCGTTTTTCCTCTACTTGCCGCATGCCATGCCCGGCAGCACGGCCCATGCCTACGCCAGTCCGGCCTTCAAGGGCAAGTCGGCGAATGGCGACTGGGGCGACAGCGTTGAAGAACTGGATTGGTCGATGGGCGAGATCCTCGCGGCGCTGAAGCGGCTTGGACTTGATGACAAAACGCTGGTGGTCTGGACCTCCGACAACGGCGCACCGCAGCGCAACCCGCCGCAGGGCAGCAACCTGCCGTACAAGGGCTGGGGCTACAACACCAGCGAGGGCGCGATGCGCATGCCCTGCATCGCCCGCTGGTCGGGGCGCATCCCCGCCGGCAGCGAGTGCCGCGAGCTGGCCTCGATGCTCGATCTGCTGCCCACCTTCGCCGCCCTGGCCGGCGCGCCGCTGCCGAAGCCGCCCATCGATGGTCATGACATTCGTGCGCTGCTCCTGGCCGAGCCGGGCGCCAAGTCGCCGACCGATGCCAAGGGGTTCTTTTATTACCACATGGACCAGTTGCAGGCCGTGCGCAGCGGGCCGTGGAAGCTCTACCTGCCACTGGCGGCCAAACGCGCCGGGGGCAAGGGCAAGGCCGGGCCGTCGAAGCTGGAACTCTACAACGTCCGCGACGACGTCGCCGAGCAGCAGGAGGTGTCGGCCCAGGAACCGGCAGTGGTGCAGCGCCTGCTGGCCCTGGCCGAGGCGGCGCGGGAAGAGTTGGGCGATGAAGGACGCGAGGGGCGCGGCCAGCGACCCGCGGGCTGGGTGGAACAGCCGACGGCGCGCGTGCTGCAGTAGGCCAGCAAAAAGCGGCACGGATCGCTCCGTGCCGCTTGTCGTGAGGGCGCGCAGGCGAACTCAGCCAAAGAGGTTCGTCAGCGGCTTGCCCTTGTCGGCCAGGGTGAAGGGCCGCTTCGAGGGCGAGAACAGCACCTGATCGAGCGGCAGGCCGAGGGCATAGCCGATGGTGGCGTTGATGTCGGGCACGTCGACCGGGCTGTCGGTGATCTTGGCGCCCTTCTCATCGGTGGCACCATGGACCTGGCCGCCGCGGATGCCGCCGCCGGCGAGCACGCAGCTGAAGGCGGCCGGGTGGTGATCGCGGCCGTCGTTGACATTGATCTCCGGCGTGCGACCGAACTCGGTGGCGAGCACGACCAGCGTCTCCTGCAGCAGGCCGCGGCTTTCGAGGTCGCTGAGCAGGGTGCTCATGGCGGTGTCGAGCTCCTCGCAGAGCTCGGGCACGCGGGTGAAGTTGGCGTTGTGGGTGTCCCAGCTGCCGAAGCTGACCTCGACGAAGCGCACGCCGTGCTCGACCAGGCGACGGGCCAGCAGGCAGCCTTGGCCAAAGCGGTCCTTTCCATACTTTTCGCGCAAGGCATCGGATTCGGAGGCGAGATCGAAGGCCTTCAACTCCTCGCTCTTCATCATCTTCACCGCGTCGTCGTACATGTCGCTGTAGGCGCGCACGTTCTTGACGTCGTAAGTCTCGGCGAACTTGCGGTCGAGCTGCTTGGCGATGTCGAGCCGGCTGTTGAAACGCTCCTCGGTGAACCAGTCGTTGCGGCGCACGTTGGCCAGGCCGGCCTCGGGGTTGTTGAGCATGAGCGGCGCAAAGCGCGACTCGAAGAAGCCGGCGCCGGGGTGACGGCTGTCGTTGCCGATCATGACACTGCCGGGCAGGGTGGGGTTGCCACGGTCCTGGAACTTCTGCAGCCAGGCCCCCAGCGAGGGGTGGCGGATCGAGCTGCGCAGGGTGTAGCTCGTGTGCATGAAGTAGTTGCCCTGCTCGTGCGCGCCCTGGGTCGAGCTCATCGAGCGGATGATGGCGAGCTTGTCGGCCTGGCGCGCCAGCAGCGGCAGGTTGTCGCTGAGCTGGATGCCGTCGACCCGGGTCTTGACGGTCTGGGTCAGGCCCATGACCCCCGAGCTGGCCGGCTTCGGATCCCAGGTGTCGAGGTGGCTCATGCCGCCGTTCATGTACAGGTAAATGACATTGCGGGCGGTGGCCGCCTGCCGCGCCGTGCTGGCGTCCTTGCCGGCCGCGAGGGCCCGGCCACCGAAGGTCTGCAGGGCGGTGACGCCGAGAAAGCTCTGGGCGGCGCCACTGAGGAACTGGCGGCGACCGAAGGGGGAGGAGGTGGGATTCATGGGCGGGGGAGGATTTTCACGCGCCGAAACGAGGGGCCGAGCAGTGACCTTGCACAAAAATTGTGCGGCCAGTCATCGATGCCGCATGGTTTGGCGTGGCAGCGTGCAGGCGGGTGATTCGGAAGCGGCGCGGTGCGTCCCGGGTGTCGCACGGCGGGTTGGGACAGCCCGCCCCACCTCTTACCGCTCCTTCGACGAGGGCACGCCGAGGAACTTGCGCACCTCGTTGAAGTAGCCGTCGGGGGCCGCCTGGGTGGCGTGGCTGCGGGCGCCCTCGAACCAGGACTGAGTTGTCGGCGCGTGACCGCGGGCGACGTTGAGCAGCAGGTCCATCGGGATCGGCACGGCCTGGCCGCTGTGGATGGCGGCGGAGAGGGTCATTTCGGCGGCGCGACTGAACACCCATTCGAGGTCGGCGCCGGAGAAGCCTTCGGTGGCGGCGACCAGGGCCGGCACGTCGAGGTTCGAGATCGGTTTGCCGCGGGCCTGCAGGGAGATGATCTCGGCACGGGCGGCGGCATCGGGCGGCGGCACGAAGATGGCCTGGTCGAAGCGGCCCGGGCGACGGAAGGCGGGGTCGATCTGCCAGGGCTGGTTGGTGGCACCGATGACCAGCACGCGCGGGTTGTCGCGCAGGCCGTCCATTTCATGGAGGAACTGGTTCACCAGGTTGCGCATCTGGCTTTCGCGCACGTGGCGGCGGTCCTGGGCGAGCGAGTCGAGGTCGTCGAACACCAGCACGCAGGGCGCGTTGGCGCGGGCGGTCTCGAAGATCTGGTGCAGGTTGCGCTCGGTGCTGCCGAAGTAGGGATCGAAGATCTCATGCAGGCCGACCGACAGGTAATTGCAGGGCACCTCGCCGGCGACTGCGCGCAGCATGAGGGTCTTGCCGCAGCCGGGCGGGCCATAGATGAGGATGCCGCCACCGGTGCCGCGGCCGTAGGCCTTGTACAGGTCCGGGAACTGCAGTGGGTAGGTGATCTTCAGGCGGATTTCCTCCTTCAGCGCCTCCATGCCGCCGACATCGGCAAAGCTGGTGCCGAAGCGCTGGGGATCGCCGGGCGCATAAAAGGTCTCGGGACGCCAGTCATAGGGCGGTTCATCGAAGGGATCCTCGTAGGCCTCAGCGCCGCCTTCCGCATCATCACTGAAGTCGGCCAGGCCGGGCAGTTCCGGCAGGGACGGGGCGGGGGAGGCGCGACGGGCCTCGCGGGCGCTGCGGCCGAGTTCCTTCTCGAGGGCGGGATCGGCGACGCTGCCGTCGAGCTGGGCGGCGCGGTCAAAGTGTTCGATGGCCTTGGCGCGGTCGTTCTCGCTCAGGTAGACCCGGCAGAGCAGCAGGTGGGCCTGGGCGTGGTCGGGTTCCTGGAGCAGGACGCGTTCGGCACGCACGGCGGCCCCGGAGGCGTCGCCCTGCAGGAACAGCACCCGCGCCACCCCGATCTGGGCGTCGGCATGACCGGGATCCAGCGACAACACACGCTCGAAGGCACTGCGTGCCTCGTCGAGCTGGAGCTGGTCCAGGCAGGCGTGGCCGTGGAGCAGGAGCAGCGAGACGTTGTCGGGCGACTGCTTCAGGGCGTCGCGGATGGCCTGGAGAGATGACATAGCCTGGGATTTGGGCGCACGGCACGGCCGTGGCCAAGTCCAGATAGAACGGTCGCGGGCCGGATGCCAGAGGTTTTTTCCGCCCCGACCCCGCCCAATCTCCAGGGTTGCGCAACGCGCCGCGCGTGCCTTCTTGGCGACCCCTTATGTCCAGCGAGCCGCGCAAAGCCTTTCCTTTTTCCGAGTTCGAGCCGAAGTGGCAGGGCGAATGGGAGGCGCAGAACGCCTTCCGCACGCCCAACCCCGGCGATCCCGACTTCGATGCCTCGAAGCCGAAGTACTACGTGCTCGACATGTTCCCGTACCCGAGCGGCCAGGGCCTGCACGTCGGTCACCCCGAGGGCTACACGGCCACCGACATCATTGGTCGCTTCAAGAAGATGAGCGGCTTCAACGTCCTGCACCCGATGGGCTGGGACGCCTTCGGCCTGCCGGCCGAGCAGTATGCCATCAAGACCGGCACGCACCCGCGGGTCACCACCGAGGCGAACATCGCCAATTTCACCAAGCAGCTGAAGAGCCTCGGCTTTGCCTACGACTGGAGCCGCGAGGTCAACACCACCGATCCCGGCTACTTCAAATGGACGCAGTGGATCTTCCTGAAGCTGTACAACAGCTACGTCGGCGACGATGGCAGGGCGCACCCGGTCAGCGAGCTGGAGGCCCAGGGGCTCAGCCGCGCCGAGATCGACGCGCGTCGCCTGGCCTACGTCAGCGAGGCGCCGGTGAACTGGTGCCCGGCGCTCGGCACCGTGCTGGCGAACGAGGAGGTCATCGACGGCAAGAGCGAGGTCGGCGGCCACCCGGTCGAGCGTCGCCCCATGCGCCAGTGGATGCTGCGCATCACCGCCTACGCCCAGCGCCTCATCGATGAACTGGACGGCCTCGACTGGCCGGAGAGCATCAAGCTGCTGCAGCGCAACTGGATCGGCCGCAGCGAGGGCGCGGAGGTACGCTTTGCGATTGCAGATCTCAAATCTCAAATTTCAAACCCTGACATCACCGTCTTCACCACAAGGCCGGACACCCTGTTCGGGGCGACCTACATGGTGCTGGCGCCGGAGCATCCGCTGGTCGACGTGCTGGCCACCGAGGAACAGGCGGCCGAGATTGAGGCCTATCGCGAGAAGACGTCGCGCAAGAGCGATCTCGAGCGCACGGAGCTGGCCAAGGACAAGTCCGGGGTGTTCACCGGTTCCTACGCCATCAATCCGGTCAACCAGGAGCGCATCCCGATCTGGATCGCCGATTACGTGCTCATGGGCTACGGCACCGGCGCCATCATGGCCGTGCCGGCCCATGACGAGCGCGACTTTGAGTTCGCGCAGAAGTTTGGCCTGCCGGTGAAGCAGGTGGTGCAGCCGCCGGAAGGCAAGGACTGGCAGGGGTACACGGACGACGGTGTCGCGATCAATAGCGGCTTCCTTGACGGCTTGACCACTCCTGACGCGAAGCACCGCATCACCGCCTGGCTCGAAGAAAAAGGCCTCGGCAAGGGCACCGTGAATTTCAAGCTGCGCGACTGGCTGTTCAGTCGCCAGCGCTACTGGGGTGAACCCTTCCCGATCGTCTGGGAGGACGGCCATCACCGCGGCCTGTCGGAAGGCGAACTGCCGCTGCTGCCGCCGGACCTCGAGGATTTCCGGCCGACCGGCACGCCCGAACCGCCGCTGTCGAAGGCGACCGACTGGGTGCGCTATTCCGCCACGGCGACCCGTGAGTTGAACACCATGCCGCAGTGGGCCGGCTCCTGCTGGTACTACCTGCGCTACTGCGATGCGCGGAACAGCGAGCGCTTTGTCGGCGTCGACGCCGAGCGTTACTGGATGACGGGTTCGGTTCTCGGTTCTTCAACGTCTGGAAACAACAGCGAACAGGGAACAGAGAACCGCGAACGCCGCCCCGGAGGGGTGGACCTGTATGTGGGCGGCACCGAGCACGCCGTGCTGCACCTGCTGTATGCGCGCTTCTGGCACAAGGTGCTGTACGACCTCGGTCAGGTGAGCACGCCCGAACCCTTCCAGCGCCTCGTCAACCAGGGCCTGATCCTCGGCGAGGACGGCCAGAAGATGTCGAAGTCGCGCGGCAACGTCGTCAATCCCGACGACGTCGTGCGCGAGTATGGCGCCGATGCCCTGCGCCTGTATGAGATGTTCATGGGGCCGCTCGAGCAGGTGAAACCCTGGAGCATGAAGGGCGTCGAGGGCGTGTACCGCTTCCTCGCCCGCGTCTGGCGACTCGTCATGGAGGTCGATGACGAGGGCGTCTGGAGTCCGTCGAAGGCCCTGCAGGACGTGCCGGCCGACAAGGCCCTGACCAAGGTGCTGCATGAGACGATCAAGAAGTGCGGCGAGGACATCGAAAAGCTCAGCTTCAACACCGCGATCAGCCAGATGATGGTCTGCACCAACGCCTTCACCGGGGCCGAGGTGAAGCCGGCCGCTGCCGTGGCCACCTTCCTGCGCGTGCTCAGTCCGTTTGCGCCGCACCTGGCCGAGGAGCTGAATGCCCAGATCCGCGCCCGTTTCCCGCATCTGGCGACCCCGGGTTTCCTCAGCGACGCCGCCTGGCCGGCCTTCGATCCCGCCGCCCTCATTGAGGACGAGGTGGAGATCGTCTTCCAGGTCAACGGCAAGCTGCGCGACAAGGCGCGCGTGCCGGTCGCGGCGAGCAAGGAGGAGATCGAGGCGATCGCCCTCGCCAGCGCCCGCGTCCAGGAGTTCATGGAAGGCAAGCCGGTGAAAAAGGTCATCGTCGTGCCCGGCAAGCTGGTCAACGTCGTGGTCTGAGCCGCTGCGCCCGCCGTTTCCGCGGAATCGGCGGGCGACCGCAGTTCGCGCTTGCCAGTCGGCCGGCGCTCCGCGCATGCTGCGGCCATGTTGCGTCGATCTCTGTTGTTTTTCGCCCTGATCTCGGTCGCTGCCGCGGAGGGCCTGCACCACTGCGAGCACTGCGCCAAGCACCTGCTGCCGCCGGTGACCCAGTTGCTGCCGGGTCGCAAGTATGCCCGCGATCGCCGGGTCGACATCCAGCACCTGCGCTTGGAGGTGACCCCTGATTTTGCCGCGCGTACGGTGGCGGGTCGCATGGCCATGGATTTCACCCCGGTCGGTCTGCCGCTGACGAAGTTCGAGCTGGATGCGGTCGATCTGCGCATCAGCGAGGTCGTGCTCGAGGGCGCGGCCCTGGCCGATTGGCAGGCCGGTGCAGACAAGCTGGTGCTGCAGTTGGCCGAACCGGTCGCGCCGGGGGTGGCCTTGAAGGTGCGTGTCAGCTGGACCGTGGCCCCGGAGCGCGGGCTGTACTTTCGCACGCCCGAGATGGGCTATGCAACGGGTGACACGCAATTGTGGACCCAGGGTGAGGCCGACCTGCACCGCTTCTGGTTTCCCTGCTACGACTATCCGAACGAGCGTTTCAGCAGCGAGGTGCTCTGCGAGGTGCCGGAGGGCATGGAGGTGGTTTCCAACGGCGTCTTGCTCGGCAAGGAATCGGTCGGCGGGCGGGTACGCTGGCACTGGCGTCAGGACAAGCCGCACGTGAATTACCTGGTTGCCCTGGCGGCGGGCTACTTCCACAAGCTCGAGGACCGGGCCGGCGATCTGCCGCTGGCCCTGCTGGTGCCGCCCTCGCTCAAGGACACGGCCGAGGCGGCCTTTGCCGACACGCGCGCCATCCTCGGCTTTTACGAGCGCGAGATCGGCCTGGCCTTTCCCTGGGACAAGTACCACCAGGTGTTCTGCCTCGACTTCCTCGCCGGAGGCATGGAGAACACGAGCTGCACCTTCAACGCCGCCGGCCTGCTGTTCGATCGTTCGTCGGAGACCCTGCGCACCCTGCACCGGCTCGACGCCCATGAGACCGCCCACCAGTGGTTTGGCGACTTGGTGACCTGCCGCGACTGGTCGCACCTGTGGCTGAACGAGGGGTTTGCCAGCTACTACACCGTGCTTTACGAGGGCGAAAAGAGCGGTGAGGAAGCGATGAAGTTCGCCCTCTGGCGCGAGGCCGAGGAGGTGTTTCGCGCCAAGGACAGCCGGCCAACCGTCTGGCGCGATTATGGCGACCCGATGCAGCAGTTCGACACCCGGGTCTATCCCAAGGGCGCCTGGATCCTGCACATGCTGCGCAGCCAGCTTGGGCCGGAGCTGTTTCGCAAGGGCATCCGCCTGTACTTGGAGCGCCATCAAAACGGCATCGTCGGTACCGACGACCTGCACGACGCGCTGGCCGAGGTCAGTGGGCTGTCGCTCGACGCCTTCTTCGATCAATGGTTGTACCACGGCGGCTGGCCCGAAATCGACGTGAGCTATGCCTGGGATGGCGGCGCCAAGCTGGCGAAGCTGACGGTGAAACAGACCCAGAAAGTGAGCGAGCAGGTGCGGCTGTTTCAGGTGCCGCTGCCGGTGGCCTTCACGGTCAAGGGCGAGGCCGCGCCTCGGCGGGTGACGCTGGAGGTCGGCAAGGCGGAGGAAACGTTTTATGTCAGCCTGCCGTCGGCGCCCGAGTTCGTCCGCGTCGATCCCGACTACACCCTGCTGGCGCCGATCCGGTTCACCCCTCCGGGCGATCAGCTTGACCGGCAGTTGCAGGCCGACGTCATCGGGCGTCTGCTCGCCGTGCGCGCGCTCGGCGACAAGAAGGATGCGGGCAGTGTCGCCAAACTGGCGAAGCGCCTGCGCGAGGACGGCTTTCATGGCGTGCGCGCCGAGGCGGCCGTCGTGCTGGCCAAGGTGGCGACTCTGGAGGCGCGCGCCGCCCTGATCGCGGGGCTGCAGGGCCAGGACGATGCGCGGGCGCGCAAGGCGGTGGTCGAGGCCCTGGCGGCGGTGCCGCATCCCGAAGCGCAGGCGGCGTTGTGGCAGCAGGCGCAGGTGGAAAAGAATCCGGAGATTCTCGCCAGCATCGTTCGCAGTTGGGGTGCCCGACCCGGCGACGCCGACGTGGCGAAGACTTTGCAGGAAGTGTTTCGTCGGCCGAGCTTCGGTCATCAGCTCGCGGCGGCGGTGGCGGCCGCCTGGCGCGCCCAGGACGAGGCCAGTGCCGTGCCGCTGCTGCTCGCCGATCTGCGTGCGCAGCCGTTGGCCTGGCGCACGCGCGATCAGGCCGCCGCGCTCGACACGCTCGCCTTTCTGTCGCGCAAGGCGGCCGATCGCAGCGAGGTGCGCGCCTTCCTCGTCGAGCACCTGACGCATCCCAAGCAGGAGCTGCGGGTGGCGGCGGCGAAGTCGCTCGGCACCCTGCGCGACCCGCGTGCGTTGGCCGTGCTGGAACCGATGCTTGCCGGGGGGGGGCCCTATGCCGATCCCGTCCGTGAAGCGGCGTCCGCCTCGGTGCGCGCCCTGCAGAGCGAGGAACCGGCGCCGGCCGAGTTGAAGAAGCTTTGGCAGGAGGTGCAGCAGTTGCAGAAAAAGGCCGAGACCCTGGAGAAGCAGCTCGCCGACCAGAAGCAAAAGGCGGCGCCGGTGAAGTGACAGCTGGGTTGCATCGGGTGCGGGTTTGTGGGATGTCAACGGCGCCATGAACCGTCGTCATTTTCTCGCTTCCGCACTCGCCGCCAGCCTGTCGTCCGTCGCCGCCCGCGAGGGCCGCGCGCCGCGCCTCGTGCTGCGTTCGTCCTGGCAGACCGTCAACATCGGCGACATCGCCCACACGCCGGGCGTGCTTGCCCTGCTGGAAAAGCACCTGCCCGAGGTCGAGGTCTGGCTGTGGCCGAGCAAGATCGACAACGGCGTCGATGCGCTGCTGCAGGCGCGGTTTCCGAAGGTGCGCCTGCTGAAGTCGAAGGCCGAGATCGAAACGGCCTTCACCGAGTGCGACTTCCTGCTGCACGGTTCGGGTCCGTCCTTGGTGGCGCAGAGCGATGTCCTGCGCTGGCGCGAAGCGACTGGCAAACCCTACGGCATCTACGGCATCACCTTCGCCTCGCGCGGCTCGACCTCAACCAAGGACGCGCCTGAGGCGGCGCTGGCGAAGACACTCGACGTCTTCAACCAGGCGCGCTTTGTCTTCTTCCGCGATTCCGTTTCGCTCGGCCTCGCCCGCGAGCTGGGCTGCACCTGTCCGATTCTCGAGTTCGGTCCTGATGGCGCCTTTGCCACCGACCTGCGCGAGGATGCCAAGGCGCTGGCCTTTTTGGAGAAGCACGGATTGGAAGAGGGCAAGTTCCTCTGCTGCATCCCGCGCCTGCGCTACACGCCGTACTGGACGATTCCGGAAAAGAAGGCGGCGATGGATCCGGTCAAGCACGCGCGCAACGAGGAACTCAAGGAGCACGACCACGCGCAGCTGCGCCAGGCCATCATCGAGGTCGTGCGCCAGACCGACCTGAAGGTGCTGGTCTGTCCCGAGGACCGCACCCAGATGGCGGTTGGCAAGGAACTGCTCCATGACCCGCTGCCGGAGGATGTGAAGCAGAAGGTCGTCTGGCGTCCCGACTACTGGCTGACGGGCGAGGCCCTGAGCACCTACGTGCGCAGCGCCGGCCTGTTCGGCAACGAGATGCACAGCCCGATCATGTGCATCGGCAACGGCATCCCGGCGATTGTCTGTCGCTGGGCCGAGCAGACCAGCAAGGGTTTCATGTGGCGCGACATCGGCCTCGACGAATGGCTGTTCGATCTCGATCAGGAAGCGCAGCTGGCCGGTATCGTACCGGCCGTGCTCGCCATCGCCAAGGATCCGGCGACGGCCAAGGCCAAGGCGGCGAAGGCGCGGGCCTTCGTCGAGCAGCGTCAGCGCGATACGATGGCCGTCGTCGGCAAGTCGCTCGGCTGAAGCGATCCTCAGGCGCCGACGTCCAGGCCGGAGACGATCTGCGGGTAGTCGGTCAGGTTGACGAGGGCGATGCCATAGCGCTGGGCAATGGCGTCGGCCTCGGACTCGGGATAGTCGTCGCGGTAGTACACCTCCTTCACCCCGTAGGCGCAGAGCATCTGCATGCAGCTCGTGCAGGGCTTGGTCGTGCAGGCGACCAGGCGCACGTTGCCGCGGGTGAACAGGCTGCAGAGGTTGACCTCGGCATGCAGCATGTACTTGCGGCGCTCATCGCGGTCGGCCCAAAACTCCTGGGCGGCATCGTAGCCGGGCGCCAGGCCGTTGTAGGCGGTGCCGATGACCCGGTTGTCGAAGTCGATCGCCACCGCGCCGACCTTGCGGTAGGGATCCTCGGAGCGCAGGCTGGCGACGTGGGCCAGGGCCATGGCGTACTCCGGAATGGTCAGACGGGTGCGGGGCGAGGCGGACATGACGCATTCACCGCGGGGCGGCGACGAGGTCAAACCCGGATTGCAGGCAGCTGGCCGCGATCGATTTTCAAAAAGTTCACTTGAACAGTGTTTCAATGTTTATTAAACATGTGTTTCCATGAACAGTTCCAAACACGCCAAGCTGCCGCGCCTGCTCGATCACCTGCGTCACCTCATCCATGCCGACTCGGGTCGCCTGGTCCGCCGTCGCGATCTCTACGACCCGAACCAGGGCGAGGTGCAGCTGGAGCTGGAATTGGAACCGCGCGCCAAGGGCAGCTTCTGGCGCGGCGGGCAGGCGCGGGGCTGAGCCGTCTGTCAGGCAAGGATTTCGCGGATCACCTTGCCGAAGTCGCGCTCCAGGCGCTTGCGACCCGGCACCTCCATCCGGTGCGGGTTCAGGCCGAGCTGGTGCAGGACGGTGGCGTGAATGTCGGTGACGTAATGCGGGTGTTCCACCGCGTGGAAACCGAGTTCATCGGTGGCGCCGTGGATCGTGCCGCCCTTGATGCCGCCGCCGGCCATCCAGACGCTGAAGCCGAAGGGATGGTGGTCGCGGCCGTCGGCGCCCTGCGAGCCGGGGGTGCGGCCGAACTCGGTGCCGAACACCACGAGGGTGTCGTCGAGCAGGCCGCGCTGCTTGAGATCCTTGAGCAGGCCGGCGATCGGCTTGTCGACCTGCGCGGCCAGCGCGGAATGGTTCTTTTTCAGCCCGGAGTGGGAATCCCAGGCACCGGCGGCGCCATCGCCATGGAGGATCTGGATGAAGCGCACGCCGCGTTCGGCGAGACGGCGGGCGACCAGCAACTGGCGGGCAAAGGGTTCGGTGACCTTCTCGTCGAGGCCATAGAGACGCTTCGTCTCCTCGCTTTCATCGGCGAGGTCGAGGGTTTCCGGCACGGCGGTCTGCATCCGGTAGGCGAGGGTGTAACTGCGCAGGCGCGCGGCGAGCATGGCATCGCCGGGGTGCTCGGCGGCGGCGAGCCGGTTGAGGCGCTGGACGAGGTCAAACTGCGCGGCCTGCTGCGGGCGGGCAATGCCGCCCTCGGAGGTGGCGAAGGCGAGCGGGTTCTGCGGATCGACGCTGAGTTTCACCGCGTCGTGGGCCGGGCCGAGGTAATGGCCGTCGCGCGTGTCGAAGAAGCGCGGGCCCATGCTGACGAAGGACGGCAGATTGTCGGTCAGGCTGCCCAGCCCCCAGTTCACCCAGGCGCCGAGGGTGGGGGCGCGCGGTTCGAGCATGTGGCGACCGCTGTGGAACTGCACTTGGGCGCCGTGATTGTCATCGGTCGTCCACAGGCTGCGGATGAAGGCAATCTCATCGGCGCAGGAGCCGATGTGCGGAAACCAGTCGCTGATCTCGACCCCGCACTGGCCGTACTTCTGGTAACCGATCTGCAGCGGGTAGATGACGTTGCGCTGCTGGCCGTTGGCGTCGTTGACGACGACGACGCGCACCTTTTTGAGCTTTTCCGGATCCTGGACGTCCTTGAAGGGCGTTTCGGGGATCGACTTGCCGGCGTAGCGGTTGAGCGCCGGTTTCGGGTCAAAGCTCTCCATGTGGCTGACGCCGCCGCGCATGAACAGCCAGATGACCCGCTTCGCCTTCGGCGCATGCATGGGCAGGCCGTCGGGCGGTCGCCCGCCACCCGCGGCCCCGGCCTCGCGCGCCAGCAGCGCCTGCAGGGCGATGCCGGACAGGCCGGTGAGGAACGGTCGGCGCTGGAGGAGGTCGGGGAACATGAAGCGGGCTCGCGCACAATACGCGCTGGCCGAGGCCAATGCTTCAGCGGTGGTGAAGATCCCGGGCGACCGTGGGCTCGTTCGCCAGAACGAGGGCTTGGGCAAGGTGGCGCCGACGCGTCGCTTGCGTCCCGAGTGCCCGCGTGTTTCGTTGTCGCATGTTCGAGTCCAGGGGTCGTCCGCTTGCTTCCCGTTGGGCCTTTGCCGGCCGATTGTTCCGCCATGGTGTCATCGCCACGCTGGTGGTGGCCGTGGCGCTCGGCATCGGCGTGCTGGGCTATCACTCCTTCGAGGATTTGTCCTGGCTGGACGCGTTGGAGAATGCCTCGATGATCCTCGGTGGCATGGGGCCGGTGAGCGAGATGCGCAGCGATGCCGGCAAGCTCTTTGCCAGTGCCTACGCCCTGTTCTGCGGCCTGGTCTTCATTGGCGTCATGGGCATCGTGCTGGCGCCGGTGGCGCACCGGCTGCTGCACGCCTTCCACCTGGAGGAGGATGAGGATCCCTCCTGAGCGGCTTCAGCGCACGGTGACGAAGTCGTTGTGATTGAACAGGGCCTGCAGGACGAGCGGGCGGCTGAGCTGGGCGAGCGATGCCAGGCAGGCGGCGGTCTCCTCGGCGCTGGCGTGGCGACCCAGCACGGCGAGGAAACCGTCGCGGATGAAGTCGCGGTCGTCGTGCCCCTTGAGGCGCTCGGCCAGGGCGGTGGCGCAGTCGTGCGACAGGCGACTGTTCACCAGGGCCAGTGCCTGCTGCGGAGCGACGCTTTCCTCGCGCCGGTAGCATTCAAGCACGCTGGCGTTGTCGAAGACTCCGAGGAAGAGGTTTTGCTCGTTGGCGGTCTGGTTGAAATAGAGCGAGCGGCGGGCGGTGGTCTCGAGCTTGACCGGATCGAGGGTGGGACCGCCGAGGCTGGGATCAAGTCGGCCGCTGACCTGCAGCAGGCTGTCGCGCACCGCCTGCGCTTCCAGGCGACGGGCGTTCATGCGCCAGTAGTGGAGGTTGTCGGGATCGGCGGCCAGCGTTTGGGCATCGGCGCCGGCGTTCGAGGACAGGCGGGCGTAGGTCGCACTCAGCACGAGTTCGCGGTGCAGCCACTTCAGGCTCCAGCCGTTCTTCATGAAACGCACGGCCAGGGTGTCGAGCACATCCTGATGCAGCGGCGCCGGGCTGCGCCGACCGAAGTCGCTGACATCGGCCACCAGCGGCGTGCCGAAGTGGCGCAGCCAGACATGGTTGACCAGCACGCGCGCGGTCAGCGGGTTGGCCTCGTCGGCGATCCAGCGCGCCAGCGCCAGGCGACGACCGCTGCTGGTTTCCGGGAAGCGCTGCACCTCGGCGTTGCCGGCTTCATCCGGACCTTCCTGGGCCTTCAAGCTGGCGCGCACCAGGCTGTAGGTGTCGCCAGGCTCCGCGACCTTCTTGCGGGCCTCCGCCAGCGCGGCGCGTGCCTCCTGGAGTTTCTTCCCGGCGGCCGCTTTCTTTTTGGCGTCCTGGAGATCGGCGCTGTGCTCGGCCTGAAACAGGTCGACCTCGGCCTGGGCCAGCCGGCGGCGCGCATCGGCGCTGGCTGCGGCGCGGGCGAGGGCCTGGTCGGTCGGCCGGCTCTCGGCGGCATGCACGGCGCGCAACCAGACGGGGCGGGTCTCGGCGAGAGCCAGACGGAGGCGGGCGAGCCGCCGTGGATCGGCAGTGGCGAGCTGCGGCGCCTGGCCGGCCGGCTGCATCGGCACCTCGGGGGCGAGAGCGGCCACGTGCAGGGCATGGAAGTCGGCGGCGGCATCGAAGGCGGCGAGGCGCAGGCGACCCTCGATCGGGCGGTCGCTCAGCCGGTGGGTGACAATCAGTTGACCGTCGAGCCGGACGTTGAGCAGGTCGCCGCGCACGCGCAGCTCCAGTTCGTAAGGCTGGCCGGTGCGGATCGGCAGGGCCTTGGCGGCGCCGGCGGGATAACTCGTCTTGCCGCCGCGGCTGAGCGACACCTGCACCTTGCTGCCCCCCTCGACGGCGCTGGCATAAACGAGCGTGTCATCGTTGCCGACACCGTCAAAGGCGAGACCGACCGATTTCCACTTGTCGCCGCCGGTGATGGTGAAGCGGGCGGTGGCGGTGAAGTCGCGCGGGTGCGGCTGGCGTAGCTCAAGCTGGCGCCGCTTCATGCCGGTCTCCAACTGGCGCAGCCGGCCCTCGCTCCAACGCCAGTCGCCGGCGAGCTGGTCGTAACGTCCAGGTGACTCGGCATGGAAGTCGTCGGTCAGGGGCGCAAAGGCGACCGGGGCTGTCTTTGTCCCTTCAGGCTTGGCAGTCGTTGTTGCTTCCAGCTTGGCAAGCTGCTGTTTCGCGGCCTGGATTTCCGCCTCGGCGACGCGCAGTTGATCCTGCAGGACAAAGGGCAGCAGCAGCGGGCGCGTGCTGGTCGGCGGCAGCGCCACCGGTTGCACGGCGAAGGCCGCGCCCTTCAGCGCCTTGGGCACGCCGGGTTCGAGCGGGCGCGACTTGTCCTCGTTCTTGTCATCGCCGCGCACATGGCGCCAGGTCGGGCGGTCGAGGTGGAGGTCGAAGACGCGCGGCAGGCCGTCCTTTTCGAGGTCGGTCACCCCGGGCTGCGGATCGAGGCGCACGTGCAGCGGTTCAAACACCGCGCGCATCCGGTAGTACTCGGCGTGATCGATGGGGTCGTACTTGTGGTCGTGGCATTTCACGCACTGCATCGTCAGGCCGAGAAAGGCGCGGTTGGTGTGCTCCAGCGTGTCGTCGAGCCAGGTGGTGCGGTTGAAGAGGTAGTAGCTGCGCGCGAGAAAGCCGGTGGCACGCAGGTTGGCGCGGTCCTCGGGCGCGAGTTCATCGGCCGCGAGCATCTGCAGGATCATCGTGTCATACCCCTTGTCGGTGTTGAGCGATTCAACAATCCAGTCGCGCCAGTGCCACAGATGCTTCTGGCTGTTGCGCAGCTGGTTGCCGAGGCCGTACCAGTCCGAGTAACGCCAGACGTCCATGAAGTGCCGACCCCAGCGTTCGCCGTACTGGGGCGAGGCGAGCAGTCGGTCGACCACCTGGGCGCGCGCGGTCGCCGTGGCATCGGAGCCGGCGGCAGAGGCCGGGGGCGTTTGCGTGGCCAGAAATTCGCGGATGGCCTGCGGGGAAGGCGGCAGCCCGGTGAGATCGAGGAAAACGCGCCGCAGCCACGTTTCCGGCGCGGCCGGTGCTTGCGCTTTCAGGCCGCGCATGGCGAGTTTCTGATCGAGCAGCGCATCGATCGTGGCACCGCGATCCTCGGGGCGCTGGTAGGCCCAGTGCGAGTTCGGGTCGGGCTCGGGTTGTTCATCGGCCGGACCCGGCGCACCGGCGGCGATCCAGGCCTTGAGCAGGTCGATCTGTTCCTGCGTCAGCGCCGCGCCCTCGCCCTCGGGCGGCATGCGCTCATCGAGGTCGTGGGTGCTGACCCGCTCCAGCAGCAGGGCGCCGTTTTCGGCGAGCAGGTCGCCCGCATCGCCGCCCTGGCGCATGAGGGCGACCGTGTCCATGCGCAGGCCGGCCTTCTGCTTGAGCGCCCCGTGGCAGGCGTAGCAGCGCTCCTGCAGCAGCGGCTTGATGTCGCGCACATAATCCGCCGCCGGCAGCAGGGCCGGGAGGAGCAGGAGACTTGCAGGCAGAAGGCAGCGCATGGGAGCAGGCAGGAATACGCTGTCCAAAGCCCGCGTTATCGGGGTCGTGAAGGGTGGCGCCAGAGGTGGGCCTACGGAACAGACGGAAAGGGGCGGGAACGAGCCGAAGAAGGGAATATCGAATGTCGAACAAGGAATGATCAATGCCCAAGTCCGGACCCGGAGCCCTTCGTCATTCAGAGTTCCTTGTTGGATATTGGATATTCCTCAGGTTTGAACGGCACAAACGGGAACCGGTGTTGGCCGCAAAGGAACACAAGGATCGCAAAGGCAGACGACCTCTGGAATCTGAAATTGGAGATCGGAAATGCCCGCGAGGGCAGGGTAGGGCGCTGCTGCGTCGGCGCCGTGGCTAGGCTGGGGTGGCAGGCCGACAGAGGGTCTCACGCCAAGGCGCGAAGGCGCCAAGAAGGCCGCTGTTCATCCCTTGGCGGCTTGGCGTGCGTCGTTCTCGGTGGTCCCATCCGGTGGTGAACCGCTGATTTGACGCTGATGGGACGCTGATGCTGAGGGGGAGAAGCGGAGAGCCTGCTGTAGGCGGGGGCAGTGACCCCGCGCATGGGCCAAGTCCCCGACCGCGCGCAGCGCCTTGGATTGCGGCAGGCTCCTGCCGCTTTGGTGGGGGCGCAGCCCTGCTGCGGGGAGAAGAGGCGGCTTCGCCGCGGGTGAAGCGCCAGCAGGGCTGCACGCAGTCCAAAGGCGCTGGCGCGCGGCTCAGAACGAGCAGGCTACGCCATGCGCGCGCTCCGGTTATAAAGGTCTGACGGAGCGCGAGTGTGTCGAAGACCACTCGCCACTTTGAACGGTGGCCATGCGCTGGACCCTTGAGCGAGCAGGTTGACGCGAGGTTTGCGGCGCGTGCGTGCGGCGTCGAAAAGCGGCCCCAGGGGGCTAAACTCACGAAAAGGGTTGGGAATGGCGTTGAATGACCGGGGAAACGGCGGTTTTGGGCGGTAGATCGCCTGAAAAGCCCGGAAAACGGGCGGATTCGTGCGGGGGCTGAGCTTGGTGCATGGACAGACAAGCCTTGGTGGACGGGGACAGTAGCCTTGGTGTGCGGGGGCAGTAGCC
>DAIUCN010000019.1:0-56578 GCA_036846165.1 Prosthecobacter sp. | reverse complement strand
GCGCAGTGACACGGTGCCGCCGGTGCTCGGCCTCGACAGCGACGGTGATGGCTTGTCGGACTACGAGGAACTGCTGCTGGGCGCTGATCCCGCCGCGGGGCTGCGTGTTGGCGATCGTGTCGACCTGAATCTCGCGGCACTGGCCGGCGACGGCCGCACCGTGCGACTGCTCGGCAAGCCGCCGGCAGGCTTGAGATTCGATCCAGTCAGCGGCCGTCTCATGGGTTTGCTGGGAGGGGTTCCGGGCCTGTATGATCTGCAGTTGCTGGTGCTGGAGAGCGGAATGGTTGTTCGCGCGATCAATCTGCCGCTGGCGGTCGAGGCCTTCCCGCCGCGCCTGCTCGCAGGCTATGAGGCCTTGGTGGAGACTCCAGAGGGACAGCCGCTTGGCATCCTGCGTGTCAGCGTCACACGGCCCAGCCTCTGGTCGGGATCTCTAGAACTGCTTGGCGCGGGTCGGCGCTCGGGTGCCGGCAGCTTTGAACTGGTGCCGGGTCGCAGCCGGGCGGAACTGCGCCTGGTGTTTAAGGCGGCGGGGGCGGCGCCGGAGGCGGTGGTGGAACTGAATCTGGACACGGCCACTGCCCTGGTGGATGGCCGGCTCACGGCCGGTGTGGGTGAGGGAGTGCTGCGCGGTCACCGACTGACAACCCTGGCAGGCAGTCCGCCGACGGCGCGCAGGCTGACCCTGGCGCTGGATCCGGGGGTTCAGAATGGCATCGACTACCCGGCCGGCTTCGGCTGGGCCAAGGGTTCGGTCAGCAATCGTGGCGTGGTCGCCTTCAAAGGGCAGTTGGGTGATGCCCAAGCTTTTGCCATGGCCGCCAACCTCGGTGTCAATGGCCAGGCGCTGGTTTGGGTGCAGCCCTACAAGAACAAGCAGTCCTACCTGGGTGGGGTGTTGCCGATGCCCGACGTCGGTCAGCCAGCGCCGGTCGCCGAGTCGCTGCTCCCGGGCATGCAATGGTTCAAGGCTGCTGATGAGAAGGAACGCAGCTACGCGGAGGGTTTTGCCGAGCCTTTGGCCCTCACCGGTCACGCTCAGCCCTTTCATCCGGTGAAAACCGCCACGGAGCTGGCAACCCAGCTCGATCTGCCGGAATCGCTCCTGTCGATCGAGATCGAAAGCGAAGTCCTGAGCAACGCGGAGGGCGCGATGGTCAGCCTGCCGACGGCCCTGCGCCTTGCCGCCAACTTCGCCCTGACAGTAGCGGAACCGGCGACCGGTTTTGTGCCCTGGAGTGGCAAGATCAACAAGGCGGATGGCGGTGTGACCGGCGTGCTCACCCTGCCGGCTCGCGACACACATCTTGCCGGCAAGGCACCGCTCAGTGGCGTGCTGCTGCCAGGTCTGTCTCCGGAGGCGACGGTTGGCATCGGTCTCATCCAGGTGCCGGTGACCGGCAAGAAGGGGCAGTTCCGCACAGCATCGTTGCTTTTGGAAAAGTAAGACCTCATGCGCCTCGCTTCCAATTCCCCCCTGTTTGCCGCACGACCGGTGCCTGCGGCGGCGCCGGCCTTCACCCTGGTGGTGACACTCACCCTGCTGGCTGCGGTCACCATCCTGGTGCTGGGTCTCTATGGCATCGTTGCCCGCGAAGTCCAAACCTCGTCCAGTTATGAGGCGGTCGATCAGGCCGATCTCGCCGTGCAGTCCGGGCTGGATCACGCCGGTGCCCTCCTGCAGCGTGCGCTTGCCGACGAACTGGGCGTGGTCTTCTCAGCACCGCTGACACCAGCGCGGGATGACAAGCAGCGGCCGCGCGAGATGTTGCTGGTGGCGAACTACGATGCGGAGGCGAAGCAGTGGATCAGTCAGCCGCTGGCCTCGGGCGTGGCCAGGCCTCCCGCCTCGGATCGATTGAAGTTGCCACCGCCGGGCTTTGAGCAGTTGCCGGCGACGGATGTTTCGGTGGGACCCGCCGTTGAGGCGGATGAGTTGGAGGCGCGCCGTTTGCCCAGCGCTGCGCCCTGGCTGGCGCGCGTGCCCAAATTTTGGATGCAGGTCAGTCTACCCGCCGGGGCGGAGGCCGGCGCTGACGCTGCCGGTGAAGCGGCTGAAGGCGGCGCGAAGGAGGAGGAGAAACTGGTCGCCCGCTACAGTTTCCATGTCGAGGATCTGCAGGGCCAATTGAATCTGGCCAATGCCGGTTTTCATGATCCGACGACCCGCCTGCCGACGCGGCCGGCGCCGCCGGTCGAGCCGGCTGAACTGGGTGTGCAACCGGTCGTGCCGGGCTTGCTCATCGATCCCGAGGGTCGATGGCGCCGGCATCCGTCTTCAGTCTGGACCCTGTTGCGACCGGATTTGGAGCCCGTGAGCGAAGGGCAGGTGCCACGGAGCCTCAATTTGCTGCATCAGCGCCTGACCTCGGTTGCGTCCAAGCGCCTTGTCTTCAGTCCCGAGATGTGGCGTGAGCTGCTGATCGCACCGGACACCCTGACCGGATGGGAGGGCCTCGATGCCGCCCGCTTGGGCGTTCAAGCCGCGCGTCTTCCCAATGGCTCTCTGGAGGAGCCCGCCCTGCGGGCCTTGGAGGAAAACACCACGGGTTATCTGCCCGCCTACGATGAACTGGCCCTGGTGCCACACGCTCCCGGCTTTGCCTTTGGCGGCGAACGCAAGCTCAATCTCAACCGCCTGCTGGCCGAGACCGGTGGTGACCGCGGTGACACCGATCCCGACAAGATGGTCGCCACCGTGGAAACCATGGCAGCGCACATCGACCGGCATCTGCCGGAGTTTCGCAAGCGCGCCGGCGGCTACCCACTGCCGCGGCGTTCGGACATCAGTCGTCGCGAGGAGCATCAGATGGCCTACCTCAAGTCGCTCGCCGCCGGCATGATCGATTACGCCGACAGGGACGGGCTGCCTTCCGTGAATGTGGCCGGCGGCGGGGCGGGGGATGAAGCGGCGGAGGCCAACATCGAGTTCCGTGGCAGCGACGCCTATCCGCTGGTCAATGAATACTGGCAGCGCCACCGCTTCGAGCGATTTCTTGGACGCGAGGTGGAATGCTCGCTGACGGACTACGTCGAACTCTGGAACCCGAGCAACCAGGTTGTCACCGGCGAGGTGGCCTGCAGCTTCGAGTACCGCGGCCGACTGGTGGTCGGCCTGCGCAGTTATCCGGTGATGACCTCGCTTGACAAGGCCGAGTCCGGTGAACCGCAGTCGATCTCCGGACTGCAGGGGCGCTGGTTCACCCCGCAGACGGTGACTCTGCAGCCCAATGAAATCGTTGTTCTGGCCTTTCAGCCGGTTGTTTTCAAGCTTGATGGCGGCGCCGTCGGCAACGTCACCGGCGTGCAGTACTACGGACAGCCGGCCAACGGCAACGATGACCGCGAAAGCCGTTACCGGCTTGCCTTCCGGCCGGCCGGCGCCAGCGGCTTCACGGTGGTGGACCTGCCGTTTGCACCGCTGGAGCGCTACCAGATGAGCACCAGTCTGAGTGTGCGCCAGCGCTTCAATGTCAATCAGCCGGGCCTTTCCTACCGCCTGCGCGACAAGGACTGGGCCTTCAATGTCGGCGACACCCGCGCCGCGTACTTCATTGATTATCATCAGGAGGTCATTGACTACGACGATGGCTCCAGTCCCTGGGGACGCAACTTCCGCCGTTTTGACCGCATGGCGGGCGAGGTGCGCACCTTTCTCTGGCCCGACGGCGGGCACAACAGCCTGCCGTGCCCGACCCGCATCGGCTCGTATGACCGCAACCCGGATGACATCACGATGCGGCCGCCGGCGCATCCGGGCAACAACCTGGCAGAACGGCAGAAGTACGTGCAGCGGCTGTCCAATGCCGGTCGCTATTTCAGCCCAACTGAGCTGGGGCATGTGTTCGATCCCATCATGTGGGATCCGAACGGGCGGGGTTGGCGTGATGAGGAGGTGCTTTACTCCGAGCACGCCGACCTCAAGCCCGACGTCGTCAAGCTGGAGGCCTCGGTGGCCGAGTTCGACGCGCACAAGCGTTTCTGTGGCGGAAACAGCCTGCGCATCGGTCGCGTCGAGCACAGCCTCTTCCGCCCGGATTACCGCGAGGTGGCGGACGCGGGCCGGCCGACCCACCGCGGCCTGGCCGCTTCGGCTCTGCTTGACCTGTTTCACTGCGGCGATGCCAATGCAACGACGGCGGAGCGCATCCAGGGGCCGCTGGTACGCATCGACGGCCATGTCAATGTCAACACGGCCACGCGCGACACGCTGCGCGCCCTCATTGCCGGCCGCCTGCTCGCCGATCCGCGGCTCAAATCGGACAGCGAAGGGGCCGACCCCGCGGAGAACCGGCCGGCGCTGATGTTGCCGGCATCAAGCCGCCGCGCGGCGTTGCAGGCTGATGTCATGGCTGAAGCCATCATCCGCAACCGCCCCTACCTCACACCGGCCGAGGTCGCCGACAAGGCCGTGCTGCCCGATGAGCTCGCTGCCGGCCTTGAAGCGGACCCCGAGTTGCTGCCCCTTGAGGCTGGACAACCGGTCTTCGGCTACACGCGTCGCGAGCCTTCCGAGGACCGTCGCGTGCGCCCGGAGTGGAACGACGCCGCCGCCGAGGAGTTGTTTGCCCGCCTTTGGAACAACAGCAGCGTGCGCAGCCGTCATTTCCGCGTGATTGTGCACGGACAGGCCGTCAAGGTCGACCGCAGCGGGGCGACCCGGGTGGTGGCAACCCGCTCGCGTCTTTACCATCTTTTTGTTCGGCCGGTGCGCAATGCCGACGGCAGCCTGCAGCGTCAGGTCATTGAGATCACCTACTCGCGCCCGCTTTGAGACGTCCCTTGTCTCACAAAATTGGCACACGTCAGCGTTTGTCGCCGGGCCGTGTCGGGACTTGTTATTCGCACGAGAACCTCGCCACCTTTTTTTGATGTTCGTCACCTCTGTCCATGTCCGTCAAGATCGCCCGCGCGGTCTTCACCGGATCCGCTGCGACGGCTTTTCGCTGACTGAAATCCTGGTCGTGATCGGGGTGCTTGCCCTGCTGCTCGGACTGATCCTCAGCGGCACGGGTGCGATGAACGGCACGCAGGGCATGACGGCCGTGCACCAGGTGGCCGCGCTCTGTGACCTGGCGCGCGCCCGCGCTCTGCGTGGCGAAGCCGGCGTTGTCATCGCCTTTGCGAAAACCGACATCGGCGTTTCTGGCAAGGCCTACCGTTCCGCCATCATTTGCGCCGAGGATCCCTCGACGGAGTCGCCGGACGATGTCCGTCCCGTCTCCGACTGGTATCACTTGCCGGAAGGCTTTGTCTTCACCCTTGCGCCAACGGCCTCGCCCGGCGCCGGCACGAATCTGCTGTCGCTGCCGAACATCACCCGGCCGGTCCGTTTTCCCGGCGCCGCCGCCAATGTGGAACTGCCCTGCCTGGGCTTCGGTTCCCTCGGTGAAGTGGTGTTTCCGGAATCCGGTGCCGAAGCCGACGAGTCCCTGCTGCTCGCCGTCGCGGAAGGCTGGGCCGTTTCCGGCAACCCGCGCACCCGTTCGGGCCAGGTGCACCTGCCCGGCCAATGCCGCTGGATTGCCCTGCGCCGCAATTCGGGCTCCCCGATGATTCTTCCATGACCCCTCATCTCACCACTCCCCCACGGCTTTTTTCCGCCACCGGCTTCACCCTCGCCGAATGCATGCTTTCCGTTGCCATCACGGCGACCAGTCTGCTCACCGTGCTGGGTCTGCTGACCGGCACGCTGGATGCCGCCCGCGAATCCAAGGACGAAACGGTCGCCGGTGTGCTGCTGCGCCAGCTCGCCGGCGAAGTTCGCGACCCGGACACGGCAGCGCCCCCCGCAGCGCCCCCCGCAGCGCCGCTGGCGGCGGCAGCATCCGGCGGGGAGGCTGCCCAACCGCTCATCCTGCTGGTCGATGACAGCATGAAGGTGCTTCAGCACAGCCGCTATGATGGCCCGGAGGTGGCCGAGGCCTACCGCAGTGGCAGTCTGACTTTCGCCGCCGCGGCCTTTGCCCGGGTCGACCGCCTGTCTGATCCGCAGGATCCGCTGCTCGACCGGGTGATCATCCGTGTGGAATCGCCCGCTTCGGCGCCGGAAGGCAACCGCAAGGTCCGGCGCTATGCCCTGTTGAGTCCGAAGTGATGCTGCCCATGCGCCCCCCGTCCCTTGCCGCGTTTCTGTCCGGTTCGCGACCGGGCTTCTCCCTGGTTGAGTTGCTCGTCACCATGGCGGTGGCCTTCATCCTGACCACGGCCCTGTTGCAGATGATGGTTTCCTCCCTCGATTCCTGGACCCGGCAGGAAAAGCAGTTCTCCAGCCAGCGTGAGGGTCGCGCCGCCTTGCGGCTTCTGGCCGACGATCTGAATTCAATCGCCGCCATCCCGGAAGCCGGGCCGCTTGCCGATGAACCGGCTGCCGTCGCTGGGCGGCCGCCACTGCGATTCCTGCTGCAAACCGGCACGGAGGAATCGGTTTCCACCACACGCCTGGCCTTCCTACGCACGGTCAAAGCCAGCCAGCGCGGCCGCGACACGGGTCGCGGCGACCTGCGCCTTGTGCTCTACGGACTGGCCCTGACACCCGACGGCGGCGCCAGTGGTCTGGAGCCTGATGCCGTCAGTCAGAAGCTGGTTCGTCGCGAACTCTCCGCCGCCGAAACCTACCGCCGCCTCGAGTCGCACCGCCTGCAGGGCCAGCCCATGGTGTTCGAGGCGGACTGGGCCGCGCTCGAAAGCGCCCGGGAACCCGGCGATGCCGAAAGCCGGGCTCGCGCGCGCAACGCCGTTCTGGCTCATGATGTCATTCGTTTTGACTGCCGGGCCATGGAGCGGCTTGATCCCACGGCGGCCGTGCCGGCTCTCTGGCCTTTGGAAAAACTGCCCGCGTGGGTGGAAGTGCGCTTGCGCCTCACCAACCGCCAGACCGGCCGGCTGCTGAAAAGCCTGCCCGACTGGCGTGGCGAAGGCGTGCGTGCCGTCGCACTCACCAATGGCACTCCGGAGAACGATCTCGACGATGCCGAGGTGCGCACCTTCACCATGCGTCTGCGCCTGCCGGTCGCCACGCCGACTTGGACGGTCGCCGCCACCCCCTGAATTCCCCTTGCTGCCAGACCGTCATGCCCGCCTCTTTCGCTCCCCGTCACCGCCATTTCATCCCATTGCTGCTCTGCCTCCTGCTGCCACTGCCGGCGGCCATCTCGGCCCAAGAGGCTGCGGTGTCAACAGAGCCCCCCCCGGTTCCGGAAGTGCCGCCGGACATGGGTTTCATTCGTCTGGTCAATGCCCTCGGGCTGCCTGGGGAGCTGCAGGTTCGCATCGACGGCACGGAAGCCTCGCCGGATGGCTTCAAGCCGGGCGAGGCCACCGGCGCCGTCGGCCTCCCTCCCGCCGCTTACACGATCGAGCTGGAACATGCCTCGCTCGGCAAGAAAAGCCTCGAGGTGAGCATCCAGACCGGACAGATCAGCACGGTCATCGCCTACCGGACCGAGAAACCCGAGCGGAACACCAAGGCCAAACCGGAGCCAGGAGAACGTCTTGCCTGGCATGTGGATCAGTCACCGGTCAGTCCGCCCGAACCCGATCGGCCAGCGCTGACCCTGGTCCAGCTGACACCACTCGACACATTGCCGCTGTCCGTCTCCGGCACGGCGGCCAGCGCCCGCACCGCCGAGGCGGTGCGAGTGCCGATCACGCCGACGATGGGTGCCTTCCCGGAGGTTCACTACCAGGGACAGGCGGTCTGTCTGCTCAATTTCAAGTTTCCGGCCGATCAGCTGGTGGTCTTCTTCACTGACGAGGCCGGCAAGCTCCGTCACGCCTCCATGCGCAACGACGTACAGTGAGCCGGGGATCTGAGCGGCGATTTTGGAGTGCGGATTGCCCAAGACGGGTGTGAAAAAACTCAACAACCGGCTGCTGGCGGGCGTTTGAGTGGGCATGCTGATGCGATTTTTCCTGCCTTTGCTGCCGCTCGTTCCCCTCGCCCTGCCGGCGCTGGAGACGAAGGTGGTGTTCCGCGAGGCGCCGCACCGCTACCTGGAGCATGAACCGAAGGACCGCTTTGCGGCGCTGCGCCGGCAGGTGGAGGCAGGGCGGGTGACGCTCGACACCACGGATGACAAGGCCTTTCTGGCCTCGATCCTGAAGGCGCTGGACGTGCCGGAATCCTCGCAGCTGCTGGTGTTCTCGGCCAGTTCACTGCAGAGCGAGATCATCAATCCGCGCAATCCGCGCGCGCTCTATTTCAATGAGGACACCTACATCGGCTGGGTGCCGGGAGGCAAGGTCGAGATCATCTCGATGGACCCGGAGATGGGGGCGATGTTTTACATCTTTGAAAAACTCCGCCCCGGCGGTGGCGTGCCGCCGATCACGCGCTCGGAGAAATGCTTCAACTGCCACGCTGGCACGGCCACCCGACGTGTGCCGGGGCTGATTGCCGAGTCGCTCCTGCCGATGGCGAGTGGCGCCAGCCTGGAGACCTACCGCCATGACGAGCAGGGTCACCACATCCCGCTCGAGAATCGTTTCGGCGGCTGGCACCTGACCGGCGGCCATCACCTGCGCGCGCATCACGCCAATCTCATGGGCACGAGCGTGCCGGGGCGGGGGATCGAGAAGCAAAAGGTCGAACCCGGGCAGATGTCGGACCTGGGGCTGCACCTGCGGCCGACCAGCGACATCCTGCCGCACCTGGTGCACGAGCATCAGCTCGGTTTCGAAAATCGGGTGTTTCATGCCGCCTACCTCATGCGCCAGTGGCTGGCTGAGGGGCGCGGCGGCCTGCCGATGCGGGTCAAGCCGGAGTTCGAGGAGCTGGCTGAGGAGTTGGCTCGCTACATCCTGTTTGTCGACGAGGCCAGGCTGCCGGAGCGCGGCATTGAGGGCGATGCCGATTTCGTCCGTGATTTCCAGCGCAACCGTCGGGAGGCGGCGGGCGGGCTGGCGCTCAAGGATTTTGATCTGAAGACCCGGCTCTTCAAACACCGCTGCAGCTACATGCTGTACACCGATTCCTGGCAGAAGCTGCCGGCCGTGCTCAAGGAGCGGGTGTACTTCCGCATGGCCGAGGGCCTGCGCGAGCAGAACCCGACCTACCGGCACCTGGAGCCGGCCGAGCGGCTGGCCATCCGTGCCATCCTGAAGCAGACCCTGCCGGGGCTGCCTTCGTGGTGGCGCTGATTTTTCCAACGAAGCGCCGCTTTGCGACGTTTTATCATCCGTCGCCACCGGTCCGGGAATATTTGCCTGGATCGCCGCGTCTCATTCCCGTTCCGGCCGGTCACACCGCCGGCCGGGGCGTCCCACACAACCCACCCATCCAAACCACATCATGAAAAAACTGATCGCACTCGCCCTCTCCATGTTTGCCGCCTCGGCCATGGCTGCGGAGTTCCCGGACATCAGCATCGCCGACCTGAAGAAGGCGATCGCCGAGAAGAAGGTCGTCGTCATCGACGTCAACGGCTCCGGCTCGTACGCCAAGGGCCACATCCCGGGCGCCGTCGACTTCGCGTCCTCGGCCGACAATCTGGCTTCGGCTCTGCCCTCCGACAAGGACACCCTCGTGGTGGCCTACTGCGGTGGCCCCTCCTGCAGCGCCTACAAGAAGGCTGCCCAGAAGGCCGCCGACCTCGGCTACACCAACGTCAAGCACCTCTCCGCCGGCATCAGCGGCTGGAAGAAGCAGGGTGAGCAGCTGGAGAGCAAGTAAGCCCTCCGCCTGATTCACGCCGGGATGCAGGATTCGTCCGCGTCCCGGCGTTTTTCGTATCATCCTATCCCTTCAATATTCATCGCATGAAAACCCTCATCGCCACCCTGTCCCTCGCCATCGCCGCCCTTGCCGCCGCGGCCGACTCCAAGCCGGTCACCTATGAAGGCAAGATCACCGGCGTCGTCTGTGTCTCCTGCAAGAGCCATGTCACCGCCGCGCTCACTCAGAAGCTGCCCGATGTGGTCAGCGTCGACATCAAGGCCGGTGAAACGCCGGAGGCGCAGAAGCTCATCATCGTTTCGCGCCAGGACGGCCTGACCAAGGAGGCCGCCACCGAGGCGCTTGGCACCTATGCCAAAAATTACCAGATCCTCAGCCTGGCCAAGCAGTGAGTGTCATGGCGGTGCCCGGTCCTGCCGGGCGCCCGACCGGGGGAAACCTGCGCCCGCCGGTCAGAGTTTTTCCGGCTGCTGCAGCAGTTGCGCCACACGCGCGAGCAGGCGGCCGGCGCCGCCGCCGTCGAGGATGCGGTGGTCGAAGCTCAGCGTCAGTTCAGCCTCGGTGACCGGGATGAACTGGTTCACCTCGTCGCTCCAGCGCGGCACCTTGCTGCCGGCACCGAGACCGAGCACAAGGTTCTGCTCGGGCAGCGGGATGGGCGTGGCCCAGACAATGCCGAAGGTGCCGAAGTTGGTCACCGTGGCGATGCCTGGACGGCTGGCGTCCGTGGGCAGGCGCCGCGCGCGCGCCTGTTCGACCAGCTTGTTGTAGGTCGGCACCAGGCTCGCCAGCGGGGTTTTGTCGACCTCGCGCAGCACCGGCACCAGCACGCCATCGTCGACCTCAACCGCGAAACCGATGTCGATCGCGCGTGGATGGACGATGCGACTGCCGATGAGGCGGCCGGCGAAGGCGGTGTTTTCGGCGAGGGCCAGTGCCAGCGCACGCAGGGCGTAGAGGGCGGGGCCGGGTTTGGGATCGGCCTTGCGACGGTGGGCGAGCACGGCGTCGAGCAGGACCGGGCTGCCGACGGTGGCCAGCGGCCGGCTCCAACTGCGGCGCATGGAGTCGGCCACGGCGATGCGCATGGGGGAGGCGGGGGTCAGGCGGTGTTGTTCCAGGCTGCGCAGGAAGTTTTCAAAGTCCTCGACGGTGACACGGCCGCCGGCGCCGGTGCCGGCGATGCCGGCCAGGTCGGAGGCGTTCAGGCCGAGTTCGTTCATGCGGGCGCGCATGCGCGGCGAGATGTAACTGGCGCCGGTGGCACCGGCAGGCACGGGCAGGCCGCCGACCACGGGTTCGACCCGCGGCTGGTAGTCGGTGATGTTGTCCTCGTCGCTGAAGTGGAAGTGTACGGACTCGCCCGTCGCGGTGGCCGTGCGTTCCGTTTCGGCGGGCGGGGGCGGGGGCGGGCTGTCCTGGAAGCCGAGCGAATCGGCATCCCCGGGGCTGATCTCGAAGACGGCGAGGTTGGAGCCGACGGCGTAACTCTGCTGCACTTGCGCGCCGATCTGGATGATGCGGCCGGCACAGGGGGAGGTGACCGCCATCGTGGCCTTGTTGGTTTCCACCTCAAAGAGTTCGGCGCCGGCCTCAACCTCCTGGCCCGGTTCAACCAGGATGCGGATGACGGTTGCCTCGGCGATGGACTCGCCCAACTGCGGCATCAGGATGGGAATGGCGGGCATGGGGTAGGGGAGAGAATTGACGGAAGCCGGGCGGCGAGTCAAGCCAAGGACGGCGCCGTCCGGATTTTGTCGCCGCGCATTGCATCTTGCGGCCGCGCCGGGCCGCGCCACGGTGGGGCATGTCCCGCCGCCGCCTTCATCCGCCCTGGATTCCCGGGTTTCGGGCCATGGTTGCCTTCCTGCTGCTGCTTGCGAGCGTTTTTGGCTTTTATTATGTGCTGGGGCGGGCGACCGAGTTTCGCCGGGTCGAGGCACCGACGGCCAAGGCGAAGTGACAGACTCCGCTTGCCAGGACGGGCCTGCCCGCCAAGCTGGGCGGCCTATGCTGCACAACGTCTATTTCTGGCTCAAACCCGGCCTCAGCGCCGAGCAGATCCGCCTGTTCGAGGAGGAACTGACCGCCCTCACCCGCATTGCCTACCTGGAATCCGGCTTCTGCGGCAAACCGGCGCCGACCGAGCCGCGCCCGGTCACCGACCACAGCTTCAGCTACTCGCTCAGCCTGAAGTTCAAGACGATGGCCGACCACGATTTTTACCAGAAGGGCTGCCCCGACCACCAGCGCTTCGTCGACACCTGCAAGGTGTTCTTTGAGCGTGTGACCGTGTATGATTCCCAGGCACTGGCCTGAGCCTTGGGCGGCGTGGGCGCCTCCCGGCGGCGGGTGTGCCCCGGATAGGCGCAGGTGGAGTTTTTTCCGATCGTTGCCGACGGCAACGGCGTTTTCACCGGCCAACCATGAAATGCCTGCTCACTGCCGCCCTGCTTCTCGCCGCGCCCCTGCTCGCGGCGCCGCCCGCCGCGCCCAATGTCATTCTGATCCTGTCCGATGACATGGGCTGGTCGGACCTCGGCTGCTACGGCGGCGAGATCGAGACGCCGAACCTCGATGCGCTCGCGGGTGGCGGCCTGCGCTTCACCCAGTTCTACAACACCGCCCGCTGCTGCCCGACCCGGGCCTCCCTGCTCACCGGCCTGTACCCGCATCAGGCGGGCATCGGCCACATGATGGACGATCGCGGCCTCGACGGTTACCGCGGCGAGCTCAGTCGCCGGGCGGTCACGATCGCCGAAGCCCTCAAGCCCGCCGGTTACCGCACGTACGCGACCGGCAAATGGCATGTCACCCAGAAGGTCAAACCGGCGGGCGAGGCCGACAAGGCGAACTGGCCCCTGCAGCGCGGGTTTGACCGTTTTTACGGCACCATTCATGGCGCCGGCAGCTTTTTCGATCCGAATTCACTGACCCGCGACAACACCCTGATCTCGCCCTTTGCCGATCCGGAGTACCGGCCGGAGGAATTTTATTACACCGACGCCATCAACGATCATGCGACCCGCTTTGTCGGCGAGCACGCGCGCGATCATGCCGGCAAGCCCTTCTTTCTCTACATCGCCCACACGGCGGCCCACTGGCCGATGCATGCGAAGGCGAAGGACATCGCCAAGTACAAGGGGCGCTACGATGCCGGCTACGACGCCGTGCGCGCGGCGCGCGTCGAGAAGTTGAAGCGGCTCGGCCTGATCGATCCCAGATGGCAAACCGCGCCCCAGGCCGGCGGGAGCTGGTCGGAGGTCAAGGATCGCGAATTCGAGATCCGCTGCATGGAAGTGTATGCCGCCATGGTGGACTGCATGGACCAGGGCATCGGCCGCCTGGTCGAACAGCTGAGAAAGACCGGGCAGTTCGAAAACACCCTCATCCTGTTCTGCCAGGACAACGGCGGCTGTGCCGAACCGATGGGACGTCGCCCGGACCACGAGCAGCCGCGCCTGCGCGCCGCCACGCCCTCGCTGCCGCCTCTGGCCGACGATTTTCTGCAGCCCGACATGATCCCCAGGCAGACGCGCGATGGCTTTCCCATGCGCCAGGGTTACGGGGTGCTGCCTGGCGCGGCCGACACCTACCACGGCTATGGCGAGGCCTGGGCCAATGTCAGCAACACGCCCTTCCGCGAATACAAGCACTGGGTGCATGAGGGCGGCATCAGCACCCCGCTCATTGCCCACTGGCCGGCCGGCATTCCCGCCGACCGCCGCGGCGCACTGGAATCGCAGCCGGCCCACCTGATCGACCTCATGGCCACCTGCGTCGATCTGGCCGGCGCCAGCTATCCGAGCCAGTTTGCTGGTGAAACCATCCTGCCGCTGCAAGGAGTCAGCCTGCGCCCCGCCTTCCAAGGCGGCGAACTGCGCCGCGGCCGGCCGATCTTCTGGGAGCACGAGGGCAACCGCGCCGTCCGCGACGGTCGCTGGAAACTGGTCGCCAAGGGGGCGCAGGGCCCCTGGGAACTCTACGACATGGAGGCCGACCGCACCGAACAGCACGATTTGGCCGCAAGGGAACCCGGGCGCGTGCGCGCCATGGCTGGCCAATGGGAGGCTTGGGCCCGCGGTTCCCAGGTCCTGCCCTGGATTTGGGGCCCACCCTACGGCGAGGCGCCGGCCAGGAAGAAAAAGGCGAAGAAGTAAGCGGCGGCTCCGTCGCGCGGGGGCTTCCCAGGGGGCGTCGGAGGCGGAGTCCGCAGGCCTCCGAGGGACGCCGGCGTCCCGGAAAATTCATTTTGTTCTTCCTAAAAACCACTTGCTGCCCGCCCGATTGCCGCCATCTTCCCGGCCCCTATGTCCAAAAACTCTGGTCTAGCCAAAACGAGAAAAGCTGTCGCCAAACGCTTCAAAGTGACTGCGACGGGTAAGGTGCTGCGCCGTAAACAAGGCAAGCGCCACATCCTGCAGAACAAGAGCCGCAAGCGCAAGCGCAACCTCGGCAAGGTCGCCCTCGTGGCGGAAGTGGACAAGGCGAACGTCCTCGCGAGCCTTCCGTTCTCGCGCTGATGTCGCCCCACGGCTCCCTTGATGGGAGCCACGATGTTCCGGTCTGGTTCCCTCTGGGTTCCTACGATCAGGTGAGGCCGGTCATCGAATTCATAACAACAGCCTGCTCACAGAAAACGACACATGCCAAGAGCCACCAACGCACCTGCCAGCCGCAAGCGGCGCAAGCGCACCCTCGCGAAAGCCAAGGGCTTTCGCGGTTTCCGTTCCACCCACTTCCGCTACGCCAAGGACGCCGTCCGCAAGGCGATGCTGTACGCCTACCGCGACCGCAAGGTCCGCAAGCGCACCTTCCGCAACCTGTGGGTCCAGCGCATCAACGCCGCCGCGCGCGCCGTGGGCATCACCTACAGCCGTCTGATGGAAGGCCTCAAGCACGCCGGCATCGAGATCGACCGCAAGGTCCTCTCCGACCTCGCCATCCGTGACGAAGCCGCCTTTGCCGCGCTCGCCGCCCAGGCCAAGGCCGCCCTCGAACAGAAGGCTGCTTCCTGAGTCAACCTCCAACCTTTGTGAAAGCCGGAACGCCCCCGCGTTCCGGCTTTTTCTTTGCCTGAAAGACCTCTGCTCGCACGGCCTTACCTTGAGGATGTCCCGACCCGTCCTCACCTGCCTTGCCGCCCTGCTGCCCCTCGCCCTGGGCGCCGCTCCCGAAGCCGAAATCCTCGAAACCCGGGTCATCTCCCAGCAGCCCGAACTCTACGGCGGCTGGTCAACCGTGGCTCGCCGTGCCAGCGGCGAACTCTGGGTCAGCTGGTCCGGTGGCCGCGAGGCCCACGTCTGTCCCTTCGGCCAGGTCGTCGCCATGACCTCGAAGGATGAGGGTGCCACCTGGACCTATCCGCGCGTCCTGCTCGATTCCGCCACCGACGACCGCGATAGCGGCGTCGTCGAGACCGCCAAGGGCAGCCTGCTGGTCACCACCTTCACCTCACTCGCCTACGAGCCGATCCTTGCCAAGGCCGAGAAGGAGGGCAACTGGCCCGCCGAGCGCCTGCGCGCCTGGCAGGCCGCGCGCGACCGCCTCACCGCCGACGAACGCAAGGCGGAACTCGGCGAATGGGTGATCCGCTCGACCGATGGCGGCCGCACCTGGTCGGACCGCATTCCGACCGTGGCCAACAGCCCGCACGGGCCGATCCAACTCAAGGACGGCCGCCTGCTCTACCCGGGCAAGCAGCTCTGGACGGGCGACAAAAAGATCGGCGTCGCCGAATCGCGCGACGACGGCCAGACCTGGCGGTGGCTGGCGGAGATTCCGACACGGCCTGGCGACACCGCCACGGCGGACTACCATGAGTTGCACGGCGTTGAGGCGGCGGACGGCACCCTCATCGTGCAGATCCGCAATCACAACGCCAGCAACAAGGGCGAGACCCTGCAAACCGAATCGACCGACGGCGGTCGCACCTGGAGCGTGCCGCATGCGATCGGCGTCTGGGGTTTGCCCTCGCACCTGCTGCGCCTGCGCGACGGGCGCCTGCTGATGAGCTACGGCCATCGCCGCCCGCCCTTTGGCAACCAGGCGCGGGTCAGCAGCGATCATGGTCGCACCTGGAGCGAACCGGTCATCATCTCCGGGGACGGCGCCGGTGGCGATCTCGGGTATCCCAGCACGGCGGAGCTGGGCGACGGTCGCCTGCTCACGGTTTGGTACGAAAAACTCAAGGACGCACCCCGGGCGGTGATCCGTCAGTCGATCTGGCGATTGAAGTAGCGCGAGGGGGCAGGAGGCAGCGCGGGCGCTCCCCCGCTGCATCAGAAGGCAGCATGGGAACGGAGCGACGAAGGGAAGATCGAATGTCGAACAAGCAATGACGCGCGCCCAAGTCCGGAACCTGGGACCTTCATCCTTCCGCCAGGCTCAAGACCGTCGGTCGCTGACCACCCGCCGGAAAGCCTTGCCGGCCGCGCCGCCCTGCGCCAGATGGTCACTAGAACCGACTCCGCTCCCGCGTTCGTATCCCACCCACCATGTTCCGTTCCCTTTGCCTCCTCATTCTGCTCCTTGTCAGTCCGCTTGCCGGCCAGTGGCCGCAGGAGGGCAGTGATCTCCAGCCCGATCCCAAGGCGGTGTTTGGCCGCCTGGACAACGGACTGCGCTACGTGGTGCTGCCCCACGACGAACCGCCGAGTCGCGCCAGCCTGCGCATCTACATGGATGTCGGCTCGCTCATGGAGGCCGACGACCAGCAGGGCATGGCGCATTTCCTCGAGCACATGGCCTTCAACGGATCCCGCCATTTCCCGGGCGGCGAGATGGTCGAGTACTTCCAGCGCCTGGGCATGGGCTTTGGTGCCGACACCAATGCGCACACCTCCTTCAAGGAGACGGTGTACATGCTGGAGCTGCCGAAGGTCGAGGCCAAGCTGATCGAGGAGGGGCTGCAGCTGTTCCGCGATTACCTCGATGGCATGAACCTGGAGGCCAAGGAGATTGATCGCGAGCGCGGCATCATCCTCAGCGAGAAGCTCAGCCGCGACTCGATCGAGTACCGCACAATGATTGCCGGCTACAAGTTTGCCCTGCCGGAATCCCTGCTGCCCAACCGCCTGCCGATCGGCGTTGAGGAGACGCTGAAGACGATGCAGCGGCCGCGCTTCGTCGATTTCTACGAGACCTGGTACACGCCCAAGCGTGCCATGATCGTCGCCGTCGGCGACTTCAAGGATGTGCCGGCCGTTGAGGCCGAGATCCGCCGGCAGTTCGCCGACGCCAAGGCCCCGCGCGGCGATGCCGCCGATCCTTCATTGGGCAAGATCAGCAGCGGCCGCGGCCTGATCGCCAAGCTGCACACGGAGATGGAGGCGAAGGCGGTCGATGTCTCGCTGGAGATCCTGCGCCCGGCGAAGAACCGGCCCGACAGCGCGGCCACGCGTCGCGACAAGATGGTGCGCGACCTCGCCGACGCCATGCTCAATCAGCGCTTTTCCAAGCTCGCGAAGGCCGAGGGCGCGCCCATCCTCGGCGCCGAGTCCTACAGTTACGAGTACCTTCAGTTCGTCGAGGTCATCGGCGCCATGGCGCAGTGCGCACCCGAGCAGTGGCAGGCGGCGCTGGCCCTGATCGAGACCGAGGTGCGCCGCGCGGTCGAGCATGGCTTCACCGATGCCGAATTCGAGGAAGCCAAGGCCAGCCTGCTGAAGAACGCCCAGCTGCGCGCCGCCCAGGCCGACACCCGCAAGTCGCGCGATCTCGCCAGCGGCCTGGTCAAGGTCATGGCCGCCAAGCAGGTCTTCACCCATCCCTCCGCAGACCTCCCCCGCATCGAGGCCGTGCTGGCGGCGCTCAACAAGGACGAGTGCCACCGCGCCTTCGCCGAGACCTGGAACAGTGCCGACCGGCAGATCTTCGTCGGTGGCAAGCTCAAGCTGGAAGGCGAGGCCGAGGCGCAGATCCTCGCCGCCTACCACGCCAGCCAGGCCAAGCCGGTGGAGGCACCGGTGGCGGAGGAAACGATTGCCTTTGCCTATGCCAACCTCGGCCCGGCCGGCAAGGTGGTGTCGCAGCAGGTCGAAGCCGACCTCGAAGTGACCCGCGCGGTGCTGGCCAACGGCGTGCGCGTCAACCTCAAGCCGACCCCCTTTGACAAGGGCAGCGTGCGTGTGACCCTCAACTTCGGCGGTGGCAAGCTCAGCGCCCCGGCCGACAAGCCGGGCCTGATCGCCTTTGCCAACAGCACCTTCATTGCCGGCGGCCTCGAGGCGCACAGCGCCGACGACCTGCGCCGCCTGTTTGCCAGTCGCACGGTGGGCATGGACTTCAGCGTGGGCGATGAGGCCTTCCTGCTCGCGGGTCGCACCACGCCGCAGGATCTGGAAGCCCAGCTGCAACTGCTCACCGCCTGCCTGACCGCACCCGGTTACCGCGAGGAAGCCCAGCGCCAGTTCGAGAAAAACCTGGAGCCACTCTACGTACAACTGCGCCACACCGCGGAGGGCATCATGAATGACAAGGTCGTGTCCTTCCTTCACGGCGGCGATTTCCGCTTCAGCTATCCGGAGATCGAGGTGATGCGCCAGCGCAACCTTGCCGAGCTGAAGGCCTGGCTGAAGCCGGCGCTGACGAAAGATTACCTGGAAGTGGCGATCGTCGGTGACTTCGAGCCGGCGGCGGCGCTGGAGGCTGTGAGCAAGACTCTCGGTGCCCTGCCGGAACGCGCGGCGGCCAAGCCGGAGTTCACGAAGGAACGCCAGATCGATTTCCCGGCGCCGCAGACCATGGATATGCCCTTCAGTACCGAGATCCCGAAGGCGGTGGCCGCGCTGTACTGGCCAACCGGCGACATGCTTGACATCCGCCGCACACGCCGGCTGAGCTTGCTTGCCTCCATCCTCGATGACCGCCTGCGCCTCAAGGTGCGCGAGGAACTCGGCGAGACCTACAGTCCCGCCTGTTACCACGTCGCCAACGACACCTTCACCGGTTACGGCTACATGACCGCGATGATCGAGTGCAAGCCCGAGCAGGCCGGCGCGCTGGCCAAGCTGGTCACCGACATCGCTGCCACGCTGGCCGATGGCCCCATCACCGAGGACGAGTTTGAGCGCGCGCAGAAGCCGCTGCTCAGCCAGCTTGAGCAGATGCGCCGCGACAACCGGTACTGGGCCCAGAACGTCGTGCGCAACTGTCAGGAACATCCCGAGAGGCTCGACTGGGCGCGCTCGCTGCTGAGCGATTTTCAGGGCATCACGATCGCCGAGCTGCAGGCGTTGGCGAAGACCTACCTGCCAGCCGCGCGCGCGGTGGCGGTGAAGGTGCTGCCGCAGTGATCGACCGGATTCAGCCGCGGCCCTCGCCGCGGCTGGCGGCATGGCTGAAGTAATGCTCAGTCAGCAGGTCGGACAACCGCTCCAGACCGTCGATGAAGCGCTTGCAAAACGCGTCGACGGTCGCTGGCGCTTCCTCGGGGCGACGCGCCAACGCGTCGAGGTTGAGTGCGGCGAGATCGGAGCGCAGGCCGTCGGCCTCGCGGCGTTCCGGCGCAGGCAGATCGCGATGCAGGCCGGCCGGCAGCTGGGCGCACTGATGGCCGATGACGGCGAATTGCCGGGCGATGGAGCGCGGGTTGCTTTCGTTGAGCAGGAGCAGGTCGAGAACCGGCAGCAGCGCCGGACGAGCGAAGTGCAGGCGGCGATAGGTCATGCTGCTGTCGCAAACCTCAAGCAGTGGCACGAGCACGGTGTCGTCGCTGGCGGCCAGACGGGCCGCTGTGCGGGCGAGCCTGGCGAGGCTGGTGGCACGCTCGAGGCGCCTGCCGATTTCCATGAACCTCCAGCCATGACCGCGTGTCATGTTTTCCTGTTGCATGCCGCTGACCGCGGCGAGATTTAGGATGAGGGTGTCGAGCATTGCCTGAGCGGCACCGGCTTGGAAGAGGCCGGCGGGCAGGCGGGCGTCGCGCTCGATGCGGTGGACGAGTCGCCAGGTGTCGTCCGACAGGCGGTCGCGGGCGGCTGAGGCATTGAAAAGCAGTCGCTGCACGAGATCCGTCACGCTGCCGACGCGGCCGGCATCACCGAGCAGGGCCGGCAGTTGGGCTTCGAAGCTGCCAGCGGGCAGGTCGAGTTCGCCCGCAAGCACAGCACAGGCGGCCAGTTCGCGTTGCTCGGTCTCGGCGCTTTCACCATTGAGACGCTGGAGAACGGCGCGCAACAGGCGAGTCGTCTGTTCAAGGCGTTCGGCGTAGCGGCCGAACCAAAAGAGGTGGTCGGCCGCTCGGCTGGGCACCCCGCTCGGCGGTCGCGCCGGGCGCAGTGGGGCATGGATGACCGGTCGCACGGCATCAGAGGCCGCCAACCCGTCGTCGGCGATGACCCAGGTGTCCTTGCTGATGCCGCCGCTTCGCAGGGTGATCAACCAACGCCCGGGCTCGGGGCTGACACGTGCCAGGCCGCCAGGCATGGCCTCATAGCGATCGCCATCGGCAATCGCGAACGCACGCCAAACCAGCGGTCGCGGCTCCAGGCGGTCGCCTGTCCAGGTCGGCGTGGTTGATAGGGCCAGTACTTCTTGAGCGACCCATTCATGCGGCGCGACGCGCATCTGTTCGAGCTGGCGGGCCTGGGTCGCCGCATCAAGGTCGGCGAGAAAAACCGGGTCGCGGCCGCCGCGGGCGAAGGCCGGTTTGACCACCCAGCGGGCGGGGTCGGCATGAACGCGCTCAAGGGCTTCCGGCTGGCCGCACCAGAGGGTGTCGACACTGGCCAAACGCAGTTCCTCGCCGAGCAGGTGCCGGCAGAGGGCCGGCAGGAAGGGGTGCAGGGCGGGGGTGTCGACCAAGCCCGTGCCGAGGCCGTTGGCGAGGGCGACATTGCCGGTGCGCCAGGCCTCGGTGAGGCCGGCGACGCCGAGCAGGGATTCGGCCTGCAGCTCCAAGGGGTCGCACCAACGATCATCGACATGGCGCACCAGCACATCGATCCGGTGCAGGCCCTCGAGCGTTTTCAGGTGCAGGTGGCGGTCGCGTGTGGTGAGATCGGCACCCTCGACAAGTGGGAAACCCAGGTGGCGGGCGAGAAAGGCGTGCTCGTAGTAGGTCTCGTGGTGCGGCCCGGGCGTCAGCAGAACGATGCCGGGTCGGCCGTGGCGATTGTTGGGCGTCAACCCCTGCAGGCGCTCGCGCAGCAGGTCAAAATGTCCGGCCAGTCGACGCACGCGGGCGTTGTGGAAGGCCTCGGAAAGGACGTTCGACAGGATGACGCGGTTTTCCAGGGCGTAGCCGTGCCCGGCAGGGCGTTCGGCGCGGTCACCCAGCACCTGCCAGCGGCCATCGACGCCGCGGACCAGGTCGCAGGCGAGGCCGGCCAGCCAGCAACCGTTGGGGGGAAGCACGCCAAGGGCTGGGCGCAGGTAGCCGGGGTTGGCATGCAGCAAACGCGGCGGCAGCAGGCCGGCGGTAAGGGCGCTCTGCGGGCCATAGAGATCGGCGAGCAGGGCGTTGAGCAGGCGGCCGCGTTGATCGAGGCCGGCGCGCAGTTCGCGCCATTCGGCTTCGGCGACGAGGAAGGGCAGCAGGTCGAGCGACCACGGACGGCGGGTGCCCAGGGCGTCGTCGTAGACGTTGTAGGTGACGCCATGATCGCGCAGCAGGCGCTGCATGGCCGCGGCGCGAGTTTGCAATTCACCGGGCGGGCACTGGGCAAGATAGCGACCCAAGCCGCGCCAGTGCGGACGCAGCGAACCCCCGGGCGACAGCATCTCGTCGAAACCGCCCGCCGGCGGGCGATAATCCGGCACGCACTCCGGCCCGGGCAAGACGGGGGAAGGGGCGGTGTCGGCAGTGGGCAGCATGCGGGGTCAGTGCGCCGGGCGGCGCGGCGGGTCAAGCAAACAGGTTCGGTGCCAAGCGCGCGGTTTTTGCCGCAAGACTCAGTATGTGAACAGGTCGCGGACGGTCCAGGCGGTCTCCGGAGCCTTTCCGGCGGCGATGGCGGCGCGGCCGAGGGCCTCGGTGATGCGGCGCTGCATGTGCACGGTGAGGCGGCGTCCCTTGCGCGCGCGCTGCACGGCCTTGTGGGTGAGCGGCAGCGGGCTGGCGGCGACGAGGTTGTGGTTGTCCAGGCCGAGCCCGGTCAGGAGGGCGTCCAGGGGCTGGACACCGAGGTTGCGTTCGACGGGTTCGGTCATGTTCAGACGAGGCGGAGACGGGTCAAATCCTGGGTGTCGACAAGGCCGACCGGCCGGCCCTCGGTGTCGATCACGACGATGTCATCGACCCGGTTGGTGCGCAGGGTCGACAGCACCTCGGCGGCCAGACGGTCGGCCTGCAGGGTGACCGGGCGCACGGTCATGAAATCGGCCACCGGCCGCAGGGCGATGTCGGGCTGCTTCTGGAAGGCGCGCACGAAGTCGCCATGGGTGAAGACGCCGGCGAGGCCGCCCTCCGGGGTAACCACCACCGCCGCACCGCTGCGTGCGCGGGTCATCGCCTGCAGGGCATCCTGCACGCTGGCACTGGGCGGAATGAGGGCAAGCTGGTCGCCCCGGCGCATGACGTCGGCCACGCGGGTAAGCAGGGCGCGACCGAGCGAGCCGCCGGGATGCAGGCGGGCGAAGTCCTCGGGCCGGAACCCGCGCGTCTCGAGCAGCACCATGGCGAGGGCGTCGCAGAGCACGAGCATCGTCGTCGTGCTGGAGGTCGGCGCCAGGTTGAGCGGGCAGGCCTCCTGGGTGACGTGGACGTCAAGCACGACATCGGCGTGGCGGGCGAGGGTGGACTGCGTGTCACCGGTCAGGGCGATGAGCGGCAGGCCAAGGCGTTTGAGGTGCGGCAGCAGGTTGATGAGTTCGGCGGTCTCGCCGCTGTGGCTGAGCACGATGCCGAGGTCGCCGGGATCAAGCACGCCGAGGTCGCCGTGCAGGGCGTCGCCGACGTCGAGGCAGACGGTGGTGGCGCCGGTGCTGTTGAGGGTGGCGGCCAGCTTGCGCCCGATGTTGCCGCTTTTGCCGACGCCGCACACGATCAATTTGCCGCGGCCGTCCAGGCAGCGCCGCATCCGGTCGATGGCTTCGGTGAAACTTTCGTCGATCCGGGCATGCAGCCGCTCCAGCTGGTCGATCTCCAGGCGGATGACGCGGCGGGCGAGTTCGGGGGCATTCATGCGGTCGGGAAAGACGGACGCTAGGCCGGAAATGCCTGTCTTGCAAAGGCGGAGTGGCGACCGGGTCTTGCCGGGGCGGTCGGACGGGGTTAGTATAGCCAATGCTGCCCTGGCTTCAGCCCGACCGTTTTCCGCTCTACCTCGCCCCGATGGCGGGGGTGACGGATCTCACCTTCCGCACGCTTTGCAAGGAGCTGGGCGCGGATGTCATGGTCACGGAGTTTGTCAGTGCCGAGGGCATCCTGCAGCGCGACGACCGCACCCGTCACTACACCGAGTTTGACGAGCCGCAGCGCCCGCTCGGCGTGCAGCTGTTCGGCGCCGACGGCCAGCGCATGGGTGAGGCGGCGCGCAAGATCCTCGACTGGAAGCAGCCGGACTTCATCGACATCAATTTTGGCTGCCCGGTCAACAAGGTTGTGGCCAAAAACGGCGGCTCCTCGCTGCTGCGCAACTGCCCGCTGCTCGAGTCGGTGGCGCGCGGCATCGTCCAGGCCGTGCCGGTGCCGGTGACCGCCAAGATGCGCATCGGCTGGGACTCGGCCAACATCAACGCGGTTGAGGTGGCGCTTCGGCTGGAGGACTGCGGCATCCGTGCCATCGCCGTGCACGGTCGCACCCGCGCCCAGGGCTACAGCGGTGTGGCCGACTGGGAAGTCATCGCCCGGGTGGCCGAGGCGGTGCGCATCCCGGTGATCGGCAATGGCGACATCGCCAGCGGCGCCGATGTCGAGGTGCGCCGCGCCCAGAGCGGCGTCGCCGGCATCATGATCGGTCGCGCCGCCATGGCCAACCCCTGGGTGTTTCAGGAGGCGAAGCAGTATCTGGCGACCGGCTCGCAGCCGGCACCAGCAACCGCCGAGCAGCGTTTTGAGCTGATGCGCCGGCACTGCCAGATGGCGATTGCCCGCAGCACGCGCGGCGAGTTCGAGGTCATGCGCGCCATGCGCAACCGGCTCATGCACTACACGCGCAGCCTGCGCGGCGGCAAATTCCTGCGTGCGCGCTTCAGCCAGATCGGCAGTGTCCTGGAGCTCGATGACGTGCTGGCTTCCTACCTCACGCATCGCGACGAGCTGCTGGAGGCGGCTGAAACCGGCGAAGCCGACGGGCTGCCCGCCTGAGGCCGGCTTAGAGACCGACCGCGGCGCGCACCTCGTCGGCACTGACGCCGCGCAGCTGGAAGATGCGCAGCAGGGTGTCCTCGATCAGGTTGTTCGGGCAGGAGGCGCCGGCGGTGATGCCGATGACCACCGGCTCCGGCGAACCCAGCTTGGCGGAATAACTCGTTGTCTCCTGCTTCAGGTGCAGGTCGAAGTGGACGATTTGTTCGAGCGAAGCCAGGCAGGAGGCGGTGCGGATGAAGAAGGTCGGCAGTTGCTGCTCGCCGATCTCAACAAGGTGGGTCGTGTTCGAGCTGTTGTAACCGCCGACCACAAGCAGCAGGTCGAGCGGCTGGCGCAGCAGCAGAAAGAGCGAGTCTTGGCGCTCCTGGGTGGCGCCGCAGATGGTGTCGAAGACCTGGAAGTTCTGGGCGCCGAGTTTCGCACCGTCACGGTCATGGATGGCCTGCTGCAGGCGTCGCTGAATCTCCTCGGTCTCGGACTTCAGCATCGTCGTCTGGTTGGCGACCCCGATGCGGCGCAGGTGCACGTCGGGATCAAAACCCTCGGAGAGGGCGCTGGCGCCCTTGAAGCGGTCGAGAAAGACCGCCTTGTCGCCGCCGTGGCGGATGTAGTCGCAGACGAAATCGACATCGGCCAGTGTCAGCACGACGAGGTAGTGACCGTTGCCGTCGTCGCCGAGGGCGCGCGAGGAGGTGGCGCGGGTTTCCTCATGCTCGGCCTTGCCGTGGATGATCGAGGTGAAGCCGGTCTTGGCATAGTTGCGCACGCGCTTCCAGACGCTCATGACGTCGCCACAGGTCGTGTCGACCACCATGCAGCCGCGTTCGGCGATGCGCTTCATGAGCCGCGTCTCAGCGCCGAAGGCCGGCACGATGACGACGTCGTCGCTGTTGAAACCGTCGATCGCCGCCTCATGCTGGCCGACCGGGATGCTGACGATGCCCATCTCGGTGAGCTGGCGGTTCACCTCGGGGTTGTGGATGATTTCGCCGAGCAGAAAGACGCGACGGTCGGCGAAGACGCGGCGCGCGGCGTAGGCGAGGTCGATGGCGCGCTCGACGCCGTAGCAGAAGCCGAAGTCGCGGGCCAGGCGCACGGTGGTGTTGCCGAGCGACAGCACGCTGCCGCGGGCGCGCACCGCCTCGACCAGCGGGCTGCGGTAGTGGGTTTCCACCTCGGCCTGGACGCGCTCCATGACCTCCGGCGTGCGGACGTTGACGCGACGGGACGGGGTGGCGGACATGGGATCAGTAGTTGTAGATCTTGCCCTGGGCGGCGTCGGCGAAGACCTGAGGGCTGAGCATGTAGGAATTCGGCGGGTCGGGCAGCGTGGAGTCGTCCAAAACAGGCAAATGACTGCCGTGGTTCGCATCCTCAGGGTGGGTGGCGGCGACATGCACCGGGGTGCCGACCTGAACCATGTCAAACATCTTGCGTGCGGTTTGGATCGGCAGACGCACGCAGCCATGGGTGCAGGGGTGGGGTTTCACCCAGCCCCAGTGCATGCCGTAGGCGGGCGCATAAAAGGACATCCAATACGTCATTGGGTAACCGGCGCCGGGCTGGCTGACGCGGCGGCGCTGGGCAGTCTTGCTGAGAATGCGGTGGTGGCCGGCCGGGGTCGGGGTCTTGGCAGTGCCGACCGAGCAGGGGCTGGAGAGCAGGACGCGGTCGCCCTCGACCACATAGATGCGCTGGGCCTGGGTGCTGATCTTGACCTTCACGGCCGAAGGATTTTTCACAGCCTCGACCTTGGGATCGAAGCGGGTGGAATACATGGGTTTACTGGTTTTGCGTGTCGCGCAGCTGCTCAGGCCGGCGGCGAGCACAAGAAGCAGGAAGCCAAGGGCGAGTCGGGGAAGGGGAAAGTTCATGCGAATGAGTAATTTAGCATGCCCTGGCGACGCATCCAGCGGTTTTGGCCCGGAAAAAACCGTGTTTTTTTGCTGACGCACGACGTTCCAGCACGGTAGAAAAGCAGAACCCCCATGAAACTGCCCCTGCTGACGCTTGTCCTGTCCGCCGCCCTGACCGGAATCGCCCCTGCCCAGGAGACTCCGGCCAAAGCCGCGCCAGCCGCCGAGGCGCCAACGCAGTGGGTGCTCTTCGATGGCAAGTCGCTCCAGGACTGGGAGCCGGTCGACATCGGCGGCAGCGGCGAGGTGACGCTGGAAGGCGGCCAGATGATCATTGCCCAGGGCGACAGCCTCAGCGGCGTGGTGTACAAGAAGGCGGCCGAGCTGCCACTGACCAACTACGAGATCAGCCTGCAGGCCAAGCGGCTGCAGGGTGTCGACTTCTTCTGCGGCCTCACCTTCCCGGTCGGCAAGCTCGATCGCTGCGCCAGCCTCATTCTCGGCGGCTGGGGTGGCAGTGTCACCGGCATCAGCAGCATCGACGACCTCGATGCCGCCAACAACGCCACCGGCAGTTACCAGAGGTATGACGACGACAAGTGGTACAACGTGCGCCTGCGCGTCACCCCGAACAACCTCAGCGCCTGGGTCGATGACAAGCAGGTGGTCGACATCGACATCAAGGATCGCAAGATCAGCCTGCGCGCCGGTCCGATGGAGGCCTATGCCCCGCTTTCACTGACCACATTCAACACCATGGCCGCCCTGCGCAACGTTGTGCTGCGCAAGCTCTGAGGCGGTGGGTTTCACCCATCGCAAATCTCAGATTTCAGATCGGCGGATTCCGCGTCGGAGGGCTGGTGCCATCCCAGATAAAGGGCATTGGGCGAAGACCGCAGCGGCTCGTTTCGGGACCTCCGTGTTCCAAGCCCCGCACTCGGCGCCCTGTGCTTCAGGCCTTCCGTGCATCGCTGCAAAAAAGCCGGCTTGCACTCACGTAGATAGGGTTTGACCATGTTGCGTTCCGTTCGTTTTCTGTTTCCGCTGCTGCCTCTGGCTGCTGGCGCTGCGCCGCTGTCCTTTGAAAAGGATGTGCGACCCGTGCTCAAGGCGCATTGCACCCACTGCCATGGCGAGGAGGAAAAGCCGGATGGCGGGGTCGATCTGCGCCTGCGGCGCTTCATGGACCTGACCCTCGACAGCGGTAAGCGCCTGCTGGTGCCCGGCCAACCCGAACAGAGCGCGCTGGTTCACATCATCCGCAGCGGTGAGATGCCGAAGAAGGGCAGCCCCATGTCCGAGGCGGAACTGGCGATCCTCGAACGCTGGATCCGCGAGGGTGCCAAGACCCTTCGCCCCGAGCCGCTGACGCTGGCGCCCGGCGCGGTCATTTCCGAGGAGGACCGTGCCTGGTGGGCCTTCCAGCCGGTGCGTCAGCCCGCAGTACCGAAGGCCGACCCCGCGCAGGTGCGCACGCCGGTCGATGCCTTCCTGCTTGCCAGGCTCAGCGACTCCGGTCTGGGCTTCGCCCCCGAGGCCGATCGCCACACCCTGATTCGTCGCCTCTCACTCGACCTGACCGGCCTGCTGCCGACTCCGGAGGAAGTCGAGGCCTTCGTCGCCGATCGCTCGCCGCTGGCCTATGAAAATCTCGTTGAACGCCTGCTTGCCTCGCCGGCCTACGGCGAGCGCTGGGCACGCCACTGGCTCGATGTTGCCGGTTACGCCGACTCCAACGGTTATGCCGAGGCCGATTCCGTGCGTCCGCACGCCTGGCGCTACCGCGACTACGTCATCCGCGCCCTCAACGACGACAAACCCTGGGACGAGTTCATTCAGGAACAGCTCGCTGGTGACGAACTCGCCGGCGCCACCCATGGCGATTACCAGCAGGCGGTGCTCGACCCGCGGCGCACCGACCAGCTCATCGCCACCGCCTTCATGCGCCTCGCGCCGGATGGCACCGGCGACACGGTCGATGACGCCAAGCTCGCCCGCAACCAGGTCATCGCCGAGCAGATCAAGGTCATGACCTCCTCGATCATGGGGCTGACCGTTGCCTGTGCGCAGTGCCATGACCACCGCTACGACCCGGTCACCCAGCAGGATTATTACCGCCTGCGCGCGGTTTTCGATCCGGCCTACCACTGGGAGGCCTGGCGCGCGCCGGCGCAGCGCCACTACTCGATGTATTCGCCCGAGGAACGCGCCCGCGCCGCCGAGATCGAGGCGAAGGCGAAGGAGATCGAGGCCGAGGCCCGGGCCATGAGCAAAAAATTCCTCGATGAGATCTTCGAGGTCGAGATCCTCAAGCTGCCCGAGGCCGAGCGCGCGCCCTACCGGGTCGCCCGCGCCACGGCCGAGAAGGACCGCACGCCGGAGCAGAAGGCCCTCATCAAGAAGTATCCCTCGGCGCTGGCCACCTACTCGCTCAACCTCTACGACCAGAAAAAGCAGGACCTCGTTGATGCCAAGATGGCCGAGGCCACCCAGCTGCGCGCCACCAAACCCACCGAGGGTTTCCTCATGGCCCTCATGGAGGTGAAGGGTCAGGTGCCGAAGTCGAAGCTGTTCAACCGCGGCGATCACGAGCAGCCGAAGCAGGAAGTCCAGCCGGGTGAGATCGGCATCCTCGCCGGTCCGTCGATCGAGCCCTTCAAGCCGGTGCCGGTGAGCAGCGGCTCCACCGGTCGCCGCCTCGCCTACGCCCAGTGGCTGACCAGCGGCAAGCACCCGCTCACCGCACGCGTGCTCGTCAACCGCTTCTGGCTCCATCACATGGGCCGCGGCCTCGTCAACACCCCCGGTGATTTTGGTCGCCAGGGCGAGCTGCCCAGCCACCCGGAACTGCTCGACTGGCTGGCCGACAGCTTCGTGCGCGGCGGCTGGAAGCTCAAGCCCCTGCATCGACTCATCGTGCTCAGTTCCGCCTACCGCCAGTCCTCGATCCACGAGGCCTCCCTGCGCCAGGATCCGGAGAACCGCCTCTACGGCCGCTTCAAGCTGCGCCGGCTCGATGCCGAGACCCTGCGCGACTCCCTGCTCGCCGCCAGCGGTGCGCTGGTGAGCGACCGCTTCGGGCCACCGAGTGGCGTCGGCATCGACCCGCAGGGCCGTGTCGTTGTTGGCGTCGACAAGGGCACCATCACCACCCACAAGGTCGAGCCTGGTGGTGCCGCCGACTTCCGTCGCTCCGTCTATGTCCAGGTGCGCCGCACCCGGCCGGTGACCGTGCTCGACACCTTCGATTCGCCCAGCATGGTGCCGAATTGCGAGATGCGTGCGCAGACCACGGTCGCCCCGCAGTCGCTGCTGCTCATGAATGACAGCTTCATCCTCGACAGTGCCAGGCGCCTCGCCGAACGGCTGGAAAAGGATTGCCCCGGCGATCTCAAGGGGCAACTCGGGCGTGCCTGGAGCCTTCTTTTTGGCAGGCCGGCAACCGCAGCGGATCTCGCGCAGAGCCTGGTTTACCTGGAGTCGCAGACGCGTTCTCTGGAGGACTACCACCGGGCGAGTCCGCCCGCCAAGGGGGTGCCCGCACCCAATCCGCCGCGTGAGGCGCTGGCGAGTCTCTGCCAGATTCTCTGCTCCTCCAATCGCTTCCTGTATGTCGAGTGAGGCTTGACGAGGGCCGGTGCTTTTGAGGCGGATGGGATTGCCGGGAACTGCGGTTTTGGCCGTTGTGGGTGCGCGGTCTGTTCGCCCAAGGGGGGGCAGCAGAAGCAAACTCAGGCTTGCGCGCTGTCCGGGGGCATGCTTTTTCAGGGGCCTCGCGCACCGCAACATTCCCCATTTTTCCCATGTCCGTTTCCGCTGTTCTTCTCTTCTCCGGTCAGGGTGCCCAGAAAGTGGGCATGGGCCAGGATCTGGCTTCATCGAGTGAGTTTGCCCGTCGTTTGTTCGAACAGGCGGACGCCGCGCTCGGCTTTCCGCTTTCGCAGGTGATGTTTGAGGGGCCCATGGAGGAACTGACCAAGACCAGTCGCTGTCAGCCGGCGCTCTACGCGCATGGACTGGCCCTGTTGGGGGCTCTGCGCGAGCGGGTGCCGGGCCTGCAGCTGACGGCGGCAGCGGGGCTCTCGCTGGGCGAGTTCACCGCCCATGCGGCGGCGGGCAGTTTCGATTTTGCCACCGGTCTGAACCTCGTGTTCCAGCGCGGCAGCTTCATGGAGGCGGCCTGCGAAGCGACACGCGGCGCGATGGCGGCCATGATTGGCGGCGATGAGGAGGTGGTGCGCTCCCTGGCGGCGGAATGCGACGTTGATGTCGCCAACCTCAATGCCCCCGGCCAGATCGTGCTCAGTGGCAGCGTCGAGGGCATCGAGAAGGCGGCCTTGCTGGCCAAGGAGAAGGGCATCAAGCGCGCCATTCCTTTGCCGGTCGCGGGTGCCTATCACAGCCGCCTCATGCGCTCGGCGCAGGAGCGTCTCGCCGAGGTGTTGGCTGCGGCCGCGATCCAGTCGCCGGCCGTGCCGGTGGTGTGCAACTTTGAGGCGCGGCCCGTTGGCGATGCCGAGGACATCCGCCGTACCCTGACGGCGCAGGTGACTGGCAGCGTGCGCTGGGTGGAATCCATGCGCCACCTGCTGGATGCCGGTCACCGGCTCTTCATCGAACTCGGGCCCGATGCGACCCTGGCGGGTCTGATGGGCAAGATCGACCGCGAGGCCAGGGTCATTTCCATCCGCGACAGCGCGACCCTGGATGCCGCCGTGGCGGAGCTGGGAGCGTGAGGGAGCAGGGAGCAAGCCTCTCCGCCCTTCGCTCCAAGCGCTTTGCCTGACATTCGGCGCCCTCAAGCCCGCTTTCAGCCGGGGGCGTCTGCAGAGCTTCAGGACTTCTCCAGACCCAGGTAGGCCCTGGCGTTGGCGTAGCAGATGTTGCGGATCATCGGTCCGACCAGCGCGTCATCGTCGGGCACGAGGCCGCTTTCGACGTCGTTGCCGAGCAGGTTGCAGAGCGTGCGGCGGAAGTACTCGTGGCGCGGGAAGGACATGAAGCTGCGGCTGTCGGTGAGCATGCCGATGAAGCGGCTGAGCAGGCCGAGGTTGCTGAGGGCGTTGATCTGCCATTCCATGCCTTCCTTCTGGTCGACGAACCACCAGCCGGAACCGAACTGCACCTTGCCCGGCGTGGTGCCATCGGCGAAATTGCCGGCCATGGTGCCGAAGACGTAGTTGTCGGCGGGATTGACGTTGTACAGCACGGTCTTGGGCAGGGCATCCTCGCTTTCGAGGGCGTCGAGGAAGCGGCTGAGGTTCTGTGCCTGCGGGAAGTCGCCGATGCTGTCGCAGCCGACGTCGGCGCCGACAAGGCGGGCGAGGCGGCTGTTGTTGTTGCGCACCGGGCCGAGATGGAGCTGCATGGTCCAGCCGCGGGCCGCGTTGAGACGGCCGATGTGGAGCATGACATTGCTGGCGAAACGGTCCTGCTCCTGCGGGTTGGCGGCGTGGCCGGCGCGGGCCTTGTCGAACAGGCTCTCGGCCTCGGCGTCGCTGATGAAGCTGGCATGGCAGGTGTTGAGGCCGTGATCGCTCAGGCGGCCCCCCTGGGCGTGGAAGTAGTCGTGACGCCGGGTCAGGGCCTCCAGCAGGCTGGCGTAGGAGTTCACCTCAATGCCACTGGCTTCGCTCAGGCGGTCGCACCAGGCGTTCCAGGTCTCGGGCTGGTGAATGGCGAGGGCCTTGTCGGGCCGGAAGGTCGGGTAGACGCCGACTTCAAAGCCGTCGTCGGCGCACTGCTGATGCCAGCGCAGGTCATCGATCGGATCGTCGGTGGTGCAAAGGGCACGCACCTTCTGGGTGCGCAGGATGCCGCGGGCGCTCATTTCCGGCCGGGCCAGGGCGGCCTCGGTCTGCTCCCAGATCGCCTCGGCGGTTTTTTCGCTGAGCAGGTCGTCGATGCCGAAGTAGCGCTTCAGTTCCAGGTGGGTCCAGTGGTAGAGCGGGTTGCGCAGGGTGTGCGGCACGGTGCGCGCCCAGGCGAGGAATTTTTCCTTCGGACTGGCGGCGCCGGTGACAAGCCGTTCCGGCACGCCGTTGCAGCGCATGGCCCGCCACTTGTAGTGATCGCCCTCGAGCCAGATCTCGAACAGGTTCTTGAACTGGCGGTCCTCCGCAATGTCCTTGGGCGGCAGGTGGTTGTGGTAGTCGAGCAACGGCTCGTCCTTGGCAAAGTCGTGGTACAGCCGACGGGCGGCGTGGCTGGTGAGCAGGAAGTCGTCGTGAATGAAGCTCATGGCGGTTGAGGGGTTGGAAATGTGGTCCAAGGTGGGCGGATGATGTGCGTTGGCAAATGGAGATGCGTGCTTGGCCTGGTGGCCGTGCTGCCACTCGCGTCCTGCTCGACGGCGCGCTTTTACGCCCAGGCGCTGGCGGGGCAGGGGGAGATGTCGCGCCACTCCCGGCCGGTGGAAGTCGTGCTGGCTGATCCCGCCTGTTCGCCGGTGCTGCGTCGCAAGCTGGAGACGGCGCGCGATCAGCTCGCCTTTGCCGGACAGAAACTGGCGCTGCCGGTGCGCGGGCAGTACGAGCGCTACGCCGACCTCGGCCGCCGGCATGCGGTCTGGGTGGTGTTCGCGGCACCGGAATTCAGCGTCGAGGCGAAGACCTGGTGGTACCCGCTCATCGGCAAATTGAAGTACCGCGGCTTTTTTCGCGAGGAACTCGCGCAAGCGGAGGCGGGTCGCTGGCGTGATCGGGGCTTGGATGTTTTTGTAGGCGGCGTCGAGGCCTATTCGACACTCGGCTGGCTGCGCGACCCGCTGCTGAACACCTTTCTGAATCGTGATGACGCCTGGCTTGCGGAATTGCTCTTCCATGAGCTCACCCACCAGCGCATTTATCTGCCCGGCGACACCGATTTCAACGAGGCATTGGCGACCGCGGTGGGACAGGACGGTGCTCGCCGCTGGCTGCGCGCCTGCGGCCGCCAGCGGGAATTGGCGACCTTTGAGAGAGAGCTGTCGGTTGAGCGGGAGTTTGTCGCCGAGGTGCTCGCCACCCGGCAGCGGCTGGCGGTGCTGTACAAGATCGGGTCGGGACGGCCAGCGGAGGAATTGCGGCGAGCCAAGCAGGCGGAGTTTGAGCGACTGAAGACGCAGTTGCGTGCGCTGGACCGAAGGCATGGAGGTTCGCTGCGGCTGGAGCGCTGGCTGGCTCAGCCGCTCAACAATGCCCGACTGAACACAGTGGCCAGCTACCATGAATTGTTGCCATATTTTGAGGCCCTGCTGCGTCGGCACGACGGCGACTTCGAGGCGTTTTTCCGCGAAATTGAGGGGCTGCGCCGGCTTGAAGGCCGTGCGCGGCTGGTCAGATTGAAGGAAATCGCCTCATGAAAGCCCTGATTGCCGCCTTATTGCTGATCGCTCTGCTCTGGGAGTTTCGTGAGCCCCTGCACGACTGGCTGGCGCGGCCCTGGCGGGCGCTCGAGCATGACCCGTTGCCCGGGCTGGTCTGGCGCCACGGTCGCGAGGAGCCCGGGTTGCGGGTGCAGTCCGAGTTCGAGCGCTGGCTGCGCGCCGAGCGCTTGAAGGATCGTCGCTTTCGCGCCGAGGTGGATGTCGCGGTGACCCGCGAGTTGGAGATCTGGGCGCGGCAGTTCCCGACGGAAGAGGAGCGCCTGCGCCGTTTGCGTTTGGCGGGCCTGGGCGGTGGTGAACTTGAACGCCGCATCCGTGAGCATCTGCTCGATGAGGCCTGGCTGGAGCAACGATTGCCGACGCTGCCAGCGCCGGCGACCGGCACCCAGGCCGTGCCCGAGGTGCTGCGGGTCGCCCACCTGTTTGTGTCGCGCCATCGCGAGGGTCGGACCGACCGCGCCGCCGAGATCGCCGGGTTGCAGCAAAGGCTGCGTGCGGGGGGAGATTGGAAGGCGTTGGTGGCGGCGCACAGTGAGGACGCGCGCAGCAAGGAACGGGCAGGGGAGATCGGCTGGGTCGCTGCCGGTCGGTTTCCCGAGGGGCTCTGGCAGGCGGCGGCCCGTCTGTCGCCCGGCGAAATTTCAGCTCCGATCGAGAGCGATCTGGGCTGGCACTTGCTGCAGGTGCTGGAACGGCGCCCGGCAGGCCTGGTCGAGGCGGGAGCCGAGCTGGTCGCGCGTGCGGATTTCGACGCGCGCCGGCAGGCGCTCGAACGACTGCGTGGCGAGGCGAGCGCGGCAGGGCGCGTGAAATGAGCGACGCGGGGCAACGTATGCTTCCCGATGATCTCGTTACGTCGCTCCCTGCTTTTGTTGGCCTTTTACAGCACGGCCTCCCTTGCCGTCCAGTCGGCCGCACCGCATCCCGTGGTCGTTGATGCCGGCGCGCATCCCAGCCTGCAGACGGCCATTGACGCCCTGCCGGCAACGGGTGGCATTGTGCGCATTCCGCCGGGGGAATACCGGCTGCGTGAGCCGCTGCGGGTGAAAACGGCGGAGACGCGGATTGAGGGGGCGGGGGCGGCCACCCATCTGATCAATGACAACACCGAGGGCCAGCCGGCCCTGATCCTGCGGCCGGCGGATTTGGACAGCAACAAGAAGGCCACGCTTTGGCGGGTGCAGCTCGCCGATTTCCGCGTCAGCGGCCAGGAAAAGAGTGGTGATGGCATTTTCGCCGAGGGCATCCAGGAAATTTACTTCGAGGGCATGTCGGTCGACCACCACGGCGGCCATGGCATCCACATGATCAACTGCACCGAGGATCCGCGTGTGGCCGACTGCATCTTCACCTACAACAAGGCGGCCGGCGTGCGCATCAACGGCGGGCACGACATCGTTGTCAACGCCTGCCACTTTGAGGAAAACCTCGACGCGCTGCACTGCGTTGACGCCTTCAACCTGTGCATGAACGGCAACAACATCGACGACCACATCCGCCACGGCGTCGTCATCGAGAACACTTATGGCTCGGTGCTGAGTGGCAACATGATTGAGGAATGCTCGGGCACGGCGGTCATTCTGGATCGTGACTGCTACGGCATCACGCTCAGTGCCAACGTCATTGCCCATCATTTGGAGGGCGGCATCGACCTGCGCGACGCCCATGGCTGCGCGATCAGCGCCAACACCTTCACCATCGCCCACAAGTTCAGCATCAGGGTCGGTCCGGACTCCGGTCGGCTGGCGATCAGCGGCAACAACTTCTGCAACACCTGGATCGGCGGTGGCGACAAGCGTCCGGCCGAGGCGAAGACTCGGATGGGGATTGACGAGGGGACCGGGGTGCTCATTGAGAAGGGGGCGTCCCACCTCAGCATCACGGGCAACAGCTTCAGCGGTCTGTCGGGTGCGGCGGTCTGGAGCAGCGGCCCCTGTCGGGCGGTGCTGGTGAACGCCAACACCCTGACCGACTGTGGTCGCAGGCTGCCTGCCGGCGCCGCCTGGATCGATCTGGCCGAAGCGGGCGCCAGCCTGGTCAAGGACAATCTTGAAGACCGCTGACGGTGGCAGCGCTTTCTCCATTTGACGCGCCGAGGGGTGCGGAGTAAAAACTCAGCCCGAACATTCCGGCTCCAAGCTGGTCAAAGTCATCCTATGCATTCTTCCCGCTCCCTGTTCCGCCTTTCCGTGGCCCTCGGTTTCCTCTCGATGGTCGGCGCCGCGTTGAGCGGACCGCTGCCCCTGGATCATCCCTGCTCCGGCCTGGTGAAGAAGTACCTGCAGAGCGTGGTGGCGCAGGACTGGAAAACCGCAGCCAGCATGCTGTTGCCCAGTTCGCTCGAGCGGAAGCAAAAAGAGACCATTTCGGTCATCAAAACCGCGCCGACGATGACTGTCGAGGAGGAGATGCTTGAGCGTTTCGGGGTCAAGGAGATCCGTGACCTGGAAAAACTGACGCCGCAGGAATTCTACATCACCGACCGCACTGCCTGGCATCAGCGCGTGAACTCCTCCCCGGAAGTCACCAAACGCAAGCAGGACACCCTGAAGATTGACGTGCTCGGCCTGGTCGAGGAGGCCGACAAGAACTACGTGCACGTCACCGTGCGCACTTCGCAGGAGACGTTGACCGACCGCATCGAGGAGCTTTTCCTCATCTCCTTCGTGAAGGAGGGCGATGCCTACCTGATCTGGCCGGAAATGAAGGATCGCCCGATCATCACGCCCCTCGGTACGGCCTCGGACGCCAAGTCGGAGGAAGGCAAGGCCCGCTGAGGCGGAGCCGCCGCGGCCCATGCTGCAGGACACCATTGCCGCCCTTTCGACCGCCGCGGCCGAGGCTGCGGTGAGTGTCATTCGCGTGAGCGGACCGCGTGCCCTTGAGATCGCCGGTGCCGTGTTGTCAGGCCCCCGGCCTGTCTCCGAACTGCCCCCACGCACCGCCTGCCGCATGCGGGCCCTGGGCAAGCGGGGGGAAGCGATCGACGAGGGCCTGGTGCTCGTCTTCAGGGCTCCGGCAAGTTTCACCGGTGAAAATGTGGTCGAATTCCAGGGACACGGCGGTCTGCTGGTCAGCGGCACCGTGCTTGCCGCCCTGCTCGCCGCGGGCGCCCGCGCGGCCGGACCGGGGGAATTCACCCAGCGTGCCTATCTGAATGGCAAGCTTGACCTCACCCAGGCGGAGGCGGTGATGGATCTCATTCACGCGCAGAGCACCCTGGCCTTGCGCGCCGCCAACGAGCAGCTTGGCGGTGCCATCGGACGCGAGGCGGAGGTCCTCAAGCAGGATCTGTTGCCAGTGCTGGCCCACGTCGAAGCCTTCATCGATTTTCCCGACGAGGACATCAGCCCCGAGACAGGGCAGGCCTTGGTGGCCCGCCTCGACTCCTTCATCGCCCGGGCAGGGCGGCTCATCGCCACCAGTGAGCAGGGGCGAATTCTGCGCCAAGGGGCGCGCACGGTGATTTGCGGCAGGCCGAATGCGGGCAAATCGAGCCTGCTCAACCTGCTGTCCGGCTTCGAGCGTGCCATCGTCAGTCCTGCCGCAGGCACCACTCGCGACACGATCGAGGAGGTTGTGCAGGTTCACGGTCTGCCCCTGAAGCTGGTGGATACTGCCGGTCTGCGCGACAGTGGCGACGCCATAGAGCAGCTTGGCATTGAGCGCACCCGCCGCGAGATGGAGCGGGCTGATCTCATCCTGGAGGTGGTCGACGCCAGCCAACCGCCCGAGCCCGGTGTCGGGGTGCCTGCCGGGCTTGAAAGCCGGCACCTGCGCGTGCTCAACAAGGCCGACCTCGGCCTGGCTGCCGGCTGGCAGCCGGGGCCGGCCAACCTCGCTGTCTCCTGTCGTGACGGTGCCGGCCTGGACGAACTGCGCGAGGCGATCCGCCAGCTCATCCTGCGCGCCGGCCCCTTGCAGGAGGCGCATCCTGTGGCTGTCAACGCCCGTCATCGCGCCTGCTTTGAGAAGGCCGCCGAACGCGCCGCTGAAGCCCGCCGCGTCCTGCTTGACGGTTTGGCGCCGGAATTTGTCGCCCTGGAATTGCGTGAAGCCCTGCAGGCGCTCGGGGAGGTGGTCGGCGCTGTTGATGTTGAAGAGGTGTTGGATGTCATTTTTGCCTCCTTTTGCATCGGCAAATGATTCTGGGCGGGTGATTATTTTTTTGACATCCGCAGGCCGACCGGACAAACTTGGCTCGCATTTATGAATAAATATCTCGCTCTCGTGGTGATCCCCGTTCTCGCCTCCTGCACCTCCAGCCAAGTGGCTCAGCGCCCGTCGCGTGATGCGGCCTACGAAAGCGAACGGAAGCTCGACGAGGCCTTCGGTCAGGGAGTGCATGGCACGATCGACAACAGTGCCGTTGCCACGATGGATGTGACCGACGACTCCACCGGTTTGTTTGGCAACTTCGGCCGCAAGCAGACCCGACGCTACTCCGGCACTGTCATCGACACGACCCGCCGCGGCAGCGGCATCGTCGCCAAGCAGACCCAGAAGACCAGCACCACGGTGCTCGACATCACGGATGACACCGTCGACCTTGGCAACGAGCAGCTCACCAATTACACCGGCATCGTCAACAATGCCGCCGGCCGTCTCATGTGCACCACCGGCAAGACCGTTGGCACGGGTGTTGAGGTTTATGCGAACACGGTCCATACGGCGAGCAGCGGCTTCTTCTGCCTCTTCAAGCGCACCGTGGTGCCGACCAAAAATTACATGGTTGGCAGCGCCAACGATCAGTACACCATCAGCGGCATGCCCGGCGCCGGCTGGAATCGCCCGTTCCCGCAGAGCCCGCAGTATGTGATGGCTCCGGAAGCGCCGGCACCGGCGGTGACCAGCGGCAAGTCTGTCACCCTGTCGAAGTGATTTTTCGATCCCTCGGAGTGCGAACGGCTTTCCCTTGCGGGAAAGCCGTTTTGTTTTGAGCGGGTCTCAGCGCCGTTCATCGGTCGCCTCGCTGGTGCCGGTGGGATCGAGAAAAAACAGGTGCCGCAGCCGGCCTCCGTCGTCGGCAAACAGGATCAGCGTGCCATCGCCGGCTTCATCGAAGGGCAGGCGACCGAGCGCTTCTCCCGCGTGCTCCAGCAGTGGCTGGGGCTGTTCAAGGCTCAAGGATTCGACCCGGTGTCGGCGGCAGCGGAGTTCGCGACCGGCCACGTGCAGATCCAGTTGCTCCAGAGGCGTGGCCTGCCACACCCGCAGTCGGCGTCGTACCAGCGGGTCGGGGGGAGGCTGAGCAAGAACATGACTGGTCAGTTTTGGCGGTGGCGGTGGTGTCTCTGAGGCGCGTGCAGGCTCGATCACGGCGACCACGGTCCGGACATCGCCTGGCTGCAGTTCCAGAGGTAGAGCGACGCGGCCAAACCGTGGGTGGAGGAGTTCGATGAGGCAGGTGCCGGCCGCGAGTTCGAGCCGGCCTGTGGCCTGTCCGCTCAGATAGCCGCGAGCCTGCAGCAGTTCGCCATTGAGGCGCACCGTCAGGGCTCCCAGGGCTCCGGTGGCGTTGACAAAGCGCAGGCTCGCGGGTTCTGCTTCCTGGGCCTGACTCGGCAGGGCGATGAGCAGGAGCAGGCAGGTGGTGTTAAAGCTGGCGCGAGCGAGTGAGGTGGATTTCATGGCGGAGAATCGAGCCGTCGGCAGCGCGCACGGGCTCGAGAAAGACGTCGCAACTGCGCGAGCGGGAGGCCAGCACGCGCAGTTCCCCGGTGCGGGTGAGGCGGCAGCACTGGCCGGTGATGACGACTCGGAAGTGACGGCTGCGCACCGTGGCGCCGTTGAAGAGGCGCGCGAACACCTCCTCCGCAGCCGCGTCGTTCCACTCGGGGGCCACCTGCCGTTCGCCGCTGCGCTCGCATCGCCCCAGCAGCGGGTCACCGTCGTCACGAAGCAGCCTTTCGGGCAGTTCAGCGGGCGACAGGAACGGCCGGTGGTGCAGGATCGCGCCGGCGATCAAGTCGGCCTGCTCGTTCTGCCAGGGCGGGTCGAGCCGGCTCGGAACGGAAGCCGGATCCATGACGAGGCGTCCGGCGGCCAAGGCACGCAGGCTGTCGCGGGTGGCGGTGTTGAGGTTGAGATGGCCGTCGATGCGCACGAAGTCGCCCTCGCGTCGCGCCGGGTCGTCGCTGAAGGGCTGGCCGCAGTGGAAGAGATCAAGCAGCGCCGTGGCGCAGAAACGGCGGTCCGGCGGACGGCCGGCGGTGGGGCTGTCGTAGGCGGGGCGGAACCGAAGGTGCTCGGGCCGGCCGATGCGCAGGCTGTGGCCACCGCAAAACTTGGCCGAAGGCCGGGCCGTCAAGGTCAGGTCGGCGGCGGCGCGGAAGGACGGGGTGTCATACTCGCCGCCACCGTTGGCATCCCACATGATCGGATCGAAGACGTGGCCGAGTTCGCTGAGGCTGAACAGCCGGCCCTGATTGGAAACATGCTGAACGTGTTTGTGCGGTTCGGCGGGAAGGGCGGGTGTTTCGTCCGGGTTGAGGTCAAAACGACCGAGGCGTTCGCTGCGTGCCGTGGTGCTATGCCCTCCATCCGGCCAGAGGTGTGGCAGGCATTCGCGGTGGAAGGCGCCGGCGGCAACATTGTAGCGCAGGTTGCGCGAGCCCGGGCTGGAGCCATTCTCATAGTTCACCTGGTCTTGCGGATGGTCGATGAAAAAGGCGGCGCGCGGGTCGCCCAGGTTGTCGGCGTAGCGGCCGCTGCCGAATCCCTCGGAGTAGGACATGCCGGGCAGGGTGGTGTTGAAGCGCTGGCGACGGCTGCCAGTGTCGAGATTGAACCAGGCCGGTCGATCGAGCGGCTGCAGCGGTTGATCGACGAGTGCCGGTGTTTGATCGCCGGGGGCAAAACGCAGGCGGTAGCGGCTCTGGCGGTCGCGGCCGTCGTCCGGCCCGGTGTAGTCGGCGCTGCGGGTGAGCAGGCTGGCCGGGCCGGAGCGCAGATTGAAAACGACCGGTTCGAAGCGCACTACCGCGAATGCCGCCGGTGCGAGGTCGATGGGGCGACTGGCGTGCCACCATTGGCCGTTTTCGGCGATGGGTTGTCCCGAGGAGATGCTCCCCTCAGGGGTTGTGCCGGCCAGCAGGTCATCGATCGGGTAGAGGCCGGCGCCGGCGGTGATCTGACCGCGGCATTCAAAAGCAGCCTGAACGTGCCCCTGCAGTGGCAGTTGCGTGAGATTCCAGAGTTCGAGGTAGGTGGTGATGGAAACCTCGACGAAGCGGTCACTGCCCTCCGTGTAGGTGCGCTCAAAGCGGTAGCGCTGCCATTGCTCGCTGACGAGCGGATGGGCGTCCGTGCCACGGCAGACGCCTTCGATGAGGATGGGAAGGGAGTCGCGATCCGCGTAGTCGAGGATGCCGGCTGCCAGGCACTGCAGGTAGTTGAAGTCACGTTCGGCCTCGCTGGCACCCAGCGGGTAGCCGCCGCGGCGCCGGGCGAACACGGGCAGGTGACGGCGAATGTGCCCGGCGATTTCCGCCACGGCCTGCTGTGCCCGGCGGGTTCGTTCCTCTGGCCGCGACTGCTCCAGGAAAGCGAGCCACCGGTTGAGGTTGAGTTTGACGGTGGGCGTGGCGACAGCAGCAAAGGCCGGATCGGGCGGGATGAGAGCCCTTTCATCGTAGGCTGCCAGGCGATCGCTGGTTTGTTCCTCAAGCGCCCGCCAGGCGGGGTCCAGCAGCCGCTTGCTGGCGGGGGTGCGTGCCAGGACAAGCGACGCTTGTCGTCCCGGCCAGTTCGCGTCGGGCTGAAGCAGTACTTCCTTCCAGAGATCCGCTGACAGCAGCAGGCGGCGGTTGCGCAGGAGATGGCGGCTGAGGTCGCAAGTGTCATCAGCGGCGGTGGGATTCAGCAGGGTAAAGAGGGCTGCCTGATCGAGTGCTCCTGCGCGCTTGAGGTTGAGACCCGGCACGGCGTGCGGGTTGGGTGCCTCGCGCAGGTGGCGTTCCTCTGGCCCGTCCAGGTTGCCGGCATGGCCGAGGTTGAGCCTGCCCTGCAGGTCTTCAAGGTGGAAGCAGTAGCGCGCGAACAGCGTTTCGGCATCGCCCTCCTGCAGCTTGAGGGTTTCCCACCAGAGCGGCGGTGCCGTCTGTCCTGGGCTGGCAACTCCATGGCGGTTCAAGGCGAGGATTTCCTCCCCACTCGGGATCTGCAGTGGCGCAGGCCATGCCTCGCTGTCGACGCGTGCTGCAGGCGCCTGCAGGCGATCGCTCGGAGCTGGGGCGCGACAGCCTGAAACGAGAGGCTGGTACTGCCACTGCCGGGTGGCCGGATCGAAGTTGGCTGCGAGCAGCACGGGCAGCTGCGCCGTGCCATCGGTTGAGTTGGCGGCGAAGATGACACTGGTTTCATCACGCAGGCTGATATCCAGCCGCGAGACGGCCTGTGCCAGACCGGCTTGGATGGCGAGTTCGGCCTGGGTCATGGCGTCGTAAGTGCGTGCGGTCCTGCGTTCGCGAAGGCAGAGTGTCAGCAGGCCCGTGACGATGAGCGTCAGGGTGGCCAGCAGCAGCAATGTCGCCACCAGGGCGAAGCCTTGGCCGGACGGATCAAGGCACGGGCGCGGCCAAGCGTAGAGTGTACGTGCGGACTTCACGGTCGTCGTTTGGGTTGTCGGGCGTGTATTGATGCAGCCATCGCGCCAGCAAGCCTTCCCCCTGCCAGTCCGCCTCGGAGCGCAGCAGGCGGGCGATGGCGCGGTGAGTGACACGCAGGGTCAGATCGAGATGGGTGAACCGAATGGGCGTTGGGGTTTTGGGATCCGCGGCCAATGCTGGCATGGCCAGAAAGCGGATCACATCGTGGGCCAGCCATTCCTGCTCATCGGGCGATTCGCGCAGCGCCTGCCAGTCGGCATCCGAAAACAGCGGTTTGGACTCGACGTGGTGGGCGCGCAGCCGCTGGTAGGTTTCTGCCGGTGGAAAGACGCGTCGCACCAGTTTGGGGCTGGTTTGCCGGCTGGCGGCCGACGTGGCGCCACCGTCGGGAGTCAAGATGACGTCGTACAGCACCAACTGGAGGTCGCCGCCCTCCGGGGGGGATCCCGTGGTCTGGCGGGCTGGATGGGTGCGCAGGAAAGCCAGCCGGCTGGAGGCACCGGGTCGATCGGGCGTCTCGACATGGAAACTCGGCCAGGCGGGTTGCATCGCCTGCACCCGGGGTGGTGGTGCCAGATTTTGCCAGTCGTCGAGAAGCAGGCGCAGGGCGCTGCGGGCTTCACGTTCCATGCCGAGTCCGGCAATCTGACGATTCCAGGCTTCAGCAGCGGCACTGACGCCTTCCAGCAGGGCGAGCACCAGCATGGCTGCTGCGGTCAGGGCACCGAGCAGCTCAATCAGGCTCGTGCCGGTGCCGCCGCGGCCTCGTTCAGGGAAGGGCGAGGGTGACATAGGTTTGAACCTGGCGTCTGCCGGCCGGCGCGTTGGCGGGGGATTCAATCCGGATCCGCAGGAGGTCGGCATCCGACTGCCTGGCTGCGGTGGGTGGCAGCCGGTCAATGCGGGCAAAATGGGCGGCGGCGGGCAGAGGCGAGCCTTCGGTATAAGCGGCTTCGGTGGCCTCGGCATTCTCGTGCCAGCTCAGCAGTGGTTGCAGAGCCTGGTCGACCAGCAGGATCTCGGGGCAGGGTAAGCCGGTCTGCACCGCCGTCACCAGCCGTTGTGCGAGCAGTCCGGCTGCGGTCTGGCGTCGGCATTCCAATGCCGTGTTCAAGGCGGTGGCGAGCAGGCCGATCACCGCCACCACGGCGCTGGAGGCGACAGCCAGAGCGATCAGAGTCTCAGCGAGACTGAAGGCGCGACGGGATGGTGGGGTCATGGCAGCAGCAGGGCGTTGCCGGTATGGCGGTGAAGTGCCAGCCAGCGGCAGGGTTCGGGGCCTGGACCCTGTCGTTGCAGGGGCAGCCCGTGATGGATGTCACCTTCGGCGAGTGCCAGCAAAGGACGGTTGAGGGAGGGATGGACGATCTGGCCCAGAACGCCAAAGCCGAGGCAGGGCATTTCCACAGGGACACCGGCTAGCCACACCGGCCGGAGGGCGCCATCCTCCCGGAGCAAGTTTCGGCCAGCCTCCGGGGTTGCGGGTGGGCTCAGGGAAAAGACCTGACCTTGTGGCAGACGTCGCCAGTCACCGATCGGTCGCAGTCGTTTTTCACCATCGGGTGTCTGGGTCATCTCGCACTGCACGTAGGAACGAAAGGCCCCGGGAACTGCGGCGGTCGTGGCAAAGGCCACCCAGACCTCCTGCTGGGTCGCCATGGCTTGTGCCCGCGCCTCATCCAAGACTGCGGCAAGCTCCTGGATGGCGCCCAAGCCACGCCAGCTCGCCAAGGTTGTCAGTGCGCCACCCGTCAGGGCCGTGAGAACGGCCAGCACGGTTAAAGTCACCAAAACCTCGAGCAAGCTCAGTCCTCTGGGCTCGGGCAAGGTCGCCATCGGTGACTTGGTTGAAGACTGCATGATGCATCCTCGGTAAAACAATGCGAAAACATACAAGAAAAAAGTAGGGTAAACAATGAAAAGATGGAAGATTTTGTGGCAGGTAATCAACCTCATCGCAAAACCATTCAAATAGAATAAATTGCGATTCTAAAGACGCAATGCACGTGCTGATGGCCAAGTTGGAAAGGCTTGGGTTTGCGCAAGCAGGACCTGAGTCCCTGTCAAAGTTCCAAGCCTTGTCTTGGCAGGGGCAGGGTAAATCCAAAGACAGCGCCCCCCTCTGGTGCATTGCGGGCGCAGATGTGACCGCCGTGTTCTTCGATGATTTGCCGGCAGATCGACAGTCCCAAGCCGGTGCCGTGGCTTTTGCCATGGGTGGCAAACGGTTGAAAAAGTCGCTCAAGCACCGCATCGGCGATGCCGGGGCCGTTGTCCTGAAGCTCGGTGAGCAGTTCGTGGTCACGCCGCTCGACGCGCAGACGCAGGTGGCCGCCGCCCTCCATGGCATCGCCGGCATTGCCGGCCAGATTGGCAAGCACGCGGCGCAGACGCCGGGGATCGGCCTGAAGGGTGATCGCGGGCAGTTCGCCGGTGATCGTCATCTCGATCTGCTTCAGGTCGAGCGTGGGCTGCAGCTGGGCGAGGGTGTCGAGCAGGAATTGGCGGTAATCGAGTGACTGAGGCCGACTGGCGCCGCCCTGGGTGAACTCGAGGATCTGCGTGACGAGATCGTTGATGCGTTCGACCTGGGCGCGGATTTGGCCGGGAGCCTGGGTGGTGAGGTCGGCGGGAAGGCCGGGGGTGGCAAGCAACTCGGCGTTGAGGCTGATGATCTGCAGCGGGTTTTTGAGGTCATGGATGATCGAGCGAGCGAACTGGCCGATGACAGAGAGCCGCTCGGCCTGCACGATCTCATCAAGGAAGACGCGGTTGAAATCGCGCAGGCGGTGGCTGATGAGCTGGAGCAGGCGCATGGCAAGTCCCGGTGCGCGTTGGATGAGGGCGAGCATCGCGTCGCGCTCGAGAAAGTGCAGCACGGTCGACTCGGTCGCGGCGGCGCTTGCCGACCGGTTGTGGTTCTCGATGACGGCCATTTCGCCGAACAGTTCGCCGGGGCCGAGGCGACAGAACACGCGATGCCCCTGACCGAGCATCTGTCCGGAGATCTCCACCTGACCCGACTCGATCAGGTAGAGGCCATCGCCGGGATCGCCTTCCTTGAACACCCTTTCACCGGCCTGCAGCTGCCGGGTCTCGGCGAGGGCGGCGAGGGCTTCCGGTTGTTCGGGCCAGAGGGCATCGAAGATCGTTGGGGCTGCGGGCATGACCGAGCCTAGGAGGAAAGGATCCGTTGGTAAAGCTCCGTCTCGAGGCGCATCTCTCGCGTTCTTCGCCGCGTAATGCTCGAGCATGCCCAAGCCCAATCCCGCCCCTTCCAAACAGCCGTCGCCCGGTCAGGTTGCCCCCGATTTTGACGCGCCGGTCTCCGGTCCGGGCCTGGCCCCGGACAGTCGCCTGCGACTCGCCGATCTGCGAGGCCGGCCGGTGGTGCTGTACTTTTACCCGAAGGACGACACCCCGGGCTGCACCCGCCAGGCCTGCGCGCTGCGCGACGGATGGCAGCAGCTGTCAAAGCTGGCTCACGTGATCGGTGTCAGCGCCGACTCGATCGCCAGTCACGAGAAGTTTGCGCGCAAGCACGAACTGCCGTTTCTGCTGTTGAGCGATGCCGATCATGCCGTCGCCGACGCCTACGGCACCTGGGTGGAGAAAAGCATGTATGGTCGCACCTACTTCGGCATGGAGCGCACGACCTTCATCATCGGGACCGACGGCCGCGTGCAGGCCGTGCTGCCGAAGGTCAAGCCGGACGCGCATCTTGACGAGGTGCTCGCCGTGCTTGCGCCCGCCTGACGGGTTGCGTCTCGCCGTGGAACGTGCCAGCCTAGAGCCATGTCCACCCTGGCTGAACGACTTGAGCAGATCCGCGCGCGCATGGCCTCGGCAGCTGCGCGCGCGGGTCGATCGGCGGATGCGGTCGAGCTGGTGGCTGTCTCCAAAACCCAGCCGCCCGAGGCGTTGCGCGAGGCGTTTGCGGCTGGCCAGATCCTGTTCGGTGAAAACCGCGTGCAGGAGATTCTCGCCAAGCAGCCCCTGCTGCCGTCCGTGCTGCGCTGGCATCTGATCGGTCCGCTGCAGTCGAACAAGGTGCGCAAGGTGCTCCCGCGGGTGGAGATGATCGAATCGGTGCACTCGCTCGACATCGCCCGCGACATCAACCGCATTGCCGCCGACCTCGGCCTGCATCCGCGGGTGCTGCTCGAGGTGAATGTCGCCGAGGAATCCACCAAGCACGGCTTCACAGCGCTGGCACTGAAGGCGCAGCTTGAGGAACTTTACGCGCTCGACCGTCTCTACATCCAGGGATTGATGTGCATCCCGCCGCCCGCCGCCGATCCCGTGAAGAGCCGTTCTTACTTTGCCGGCCTCCGCGGCCTGCGCGACGAATTGGAGCAACTGGGGGGGGCGCCACTGCCCGAGCTGTCGATGGGCATGAGCCATGATTTCGAAGGGGCCATTGAGGAGGGGGCCACCCTGGTGCGAGTGGGCAGCGCGCTGTTTGGGGCGCGCGGCTGAGTTCAGGCGCCGAGCACGGCCTCGGTCATGCGCAGGGCCTCGGCGTTGGCGCGCACCTCATGGACGCGCAGGATGCGGGCGCCGAGTTCGCGGCAGCAGGAAGTGAGCGCCACCGTGGGCCAGTCGCGGTCGCTCAGGTTTGGGTTGCCGAGCAGGCCGCTGATCATCGACTTGCGCGAAATGCCGGCGAGCAGGGGGCGTCCGGACGGGGCGAGGCGGGGCAGGGCGCGCAGGAGGGCGAGGTTGTGTTCGAGCGTTTTGCCAAAGCCAAAACCCGGATCGAGCACGACGCGGCGGGGATCGATGCCGGCCTTTTCCAGGATGGCCAGGCGGGCGTTGAAGTAGCCGCGCACCTCGGTGACCACATCGGCGTAGCTCGGGCAGGCCTGCATGGTGAGGGGGGTGCCGGTCATGTGCATGACCACGAGGCCGGCATCACAGGAGGCCGCCAGGCGCAGCATGAGCGGGTCGCCGCGCAGGCCGGTGACATCGTTGAGGATGTCGGCGCCGGCATCAAGAGCCGCACGTGCGACGGAGGCCTTCATGGTGTCGATGGAGATCAGCGCCCGGGTCTGGCCGCGCACGGCGCGGATCACCGGCAGCACGCGGCGCAGTTCCTCCGCCTCGGCCACCGGTTCCGCGCCGGGGCGCGTCGATTCGCCGCCGATGTCGAGGATGTCGGCCCCCTCGGCGACCAGGCGCAGGGCGTGCTCGACGGCGCGGCCGATGTCGGTGAACCGGCCGCCGTCGGAGAAGGAATCCGGGGTGACGTTGATGATGCCCATGATCAGGCCGTGCCGGGAGAGATCATGGGGGGTGCCGCGAATGAGCCACTGCATGAGGCACTCAGGACGGGAGCGCGCGGAAGTAAAGGCCGGGCTGTCCCGGACTTGCCCCCGGGCCCGAATGCTGGCATGTAGGGGCATGGCACGCGATTCCTTCCACGAAAGCGTCTCCCACTACTTCAACCGCGCGGCCGCCCACGCCAAGCTTGAGGAGGGGTTGGTCGAACAGGTGCGCTGTTGCAACTCGGCCTACCGCATGCGCTTTCCGGTGCGCGCCGACGACGGACGCATCACCGTGATCGAAGCCTTCCGCGCCGAACACAGCCACCACCGCCAGCCGACCAAGGGCGGCGTTCGCTTCAGTCCGCACGTGACCATGGATGAGACCATCGCGCTGGCGGCACTGATGACCTACAAATGCGCCGTTGTCGGCGTGCCCTTCGGCGGTGCCAAGGGTGGGGTGCGCATCGATCCGGCCAGTGCTTCCGAGGGCTTTCGCGAGCGTGTCACTCGCCGCTACACTGCCGAACTGATCCGCAAGAACTTCATCGGCCCGGACATCGACGTGCCTGCGCCCGACTACGGCACCGGCGAGCGCGAGATGGGCTGGATTGCCGACACCTACAAGAATCTGAAGGTGAACAGCGGCGATGCCTATGCCTGTGTCACCGGCAAGCCGCTGAGCATGCACGGCATTCCGGGTCGTCGGCAGGCGACCGGACTCGGCGTGTTCTACGGCATCCGCACCTGTCTGGAGATTGACGAGGACATGAAGCCGCTCGGTCTCAGTCCCGGCATCGCCGGCAAGCGAGTCATTGTCCAGGGGCTGGGCAACGTCGGCTATCATGCAGCCTGGTACCTGCAGAACCAGGGGGGCGCCATCATCACCGGGCTCATCGAGCGCGAAGGCGCGGTTTACCATCCCGGGGGCCTCGATGTCGAGGCCGTGTTTCGCCACCGCCAGGCCAATCGCAGCCTGCTGCACTACCCGGGCGCCGAGAGCGTCGAGGATGGCATGGCCGTGCTGGAGCGCGAGTGCGACATCCTGGTGCCGGCGGCGCTGGAGAATCAGCTTACCGCCGAGAATGCCCCGCGGGTGCAGGCGAAGATCATCGCCGAGGCCGCCAACGGCCCGGTTGATTTCGAGGCCGAGAACATCCTGCAGCGGCGCGGCGTCTTCATGCTGCCCGACCTCTACCTCAATGCCGGCGGTGTCACCGTCTCCTACTTCGAGTGGCTGAAGAACCGGGCCGGAGTCAGCTTCGATCGCATGATTTCCCGCCATGAGGAATTGGTGAAGCGAGAGTTGCTGGCGGCGGTTGAGGAACTGACCGGCGCGCGCTTGTCGGCGGTGCAGTCGGCACGCCTCATCCAAGGTCCGACCGAGGAGGAACTGGTGATCGCTGCACTGGAACAGAGCATGGTGCGCTCCTACCAGAGGCTGCGGCGTTTTTGGAAGGAGCGGGATCTGCCCGACCTGCGCACAGCGGCTTATTTGCTGGCCCTGGAGTTGGTCGCCGAGAGCTACCGCCACCACGGCATCTTCCCCTGAGGACCGGGCTTGTCAGGCGCGGGTGGCTCGCCATGCTGTATCTGATCCGGCAAGCCATGAAAGCCCCGTCCGACCTCCTCAGTCTCGTGCCGCCCGGCTCTCGCCATCGTGTGGTCGGCGAGCGCACGGTGGCGCTGCCCGGCTGTGCCGTCGATGTGCTGACTGCGCGCAAGATCGAGCTGCAGCACTGGGAGCTGCATCGCTTGAGCGACCCCTACTGGCGCCTGTACTGGCCGCTTGAGCCGGGTGGTGAGATGGAGATCGGTGGCGTTGTCACGGCGCTGTTGCCAGGGCACCTGTATTTGATTCCGCCACACACCTCCTTCAGCGGACGCAACAGTTGTCCTTTCAGCAAGTGGTACGTTCATTTCAATCTGGGCGCTGCCGGCGACCGCGCCGCCCCCGGATTGTACCCCCTGGCGGTGACGGCTGCCGCGCGTGCGAGCCTGCGTGCGCTCATTCGCCTCGACGAGGCGGGCGGTGCATTGTTCGCCTGGCCGGCGGCGGCACTGGTTGTCGAGGCGATTTCGCGCCTGCCCGTGTCAATCTGGGAGAGTCAGCGTCTCGATCCAAGGCTGCGCAGCGCGCTGGATTTCATGAGCGCCCACCTGGCCCTCAAGTTGACCGCCGGCCAGATCGCCAAATTTGCCGGGCTCAGCGTGCGCAACCTGAACCACCTCTTCCAGCAGGAATTGAAGCTGCCGCCGATGCGGGTGTTGCTCGACTACCGCCTCGACCAGGCCTGCGCCCTGCTGCGGCATGGCGACGCCAGCATTGATGAAATCGCCGAGCAGAGCGGCCTGGTGAACCGCCACTACCTGAGCCGGATGATGCGCCAGTACCGGGGCACATCTCCGGCCGCCTACCGGCGCGAGAGTGCCGGCTGAAGGGAGTTCAGACCAACCCCTTCTGCCGGCGCGCGTGCACGGCGGCGGAGTACTCGCTGCTGTTGAAGTCGACGTAGGCCTCGGACAGGTCACTCGTGTAGACGATGTGGTTGGCATTGCCGAGGTTGAGATCGATGGTGACCGAGAAGCGCGGTTCGCGCACCACTTTCTCCAGTTCACCGACCGGTGTGCCCGAGGTCAGGCCGCCCTTGCAGGCGAGCAGGCCGCCGAAGTAGATGTCGATCAGTTCCTCGCGGATGCGCGCACCCGAGTAGCCGACGGCGTGGATGACGCGGCCCCAGTTCGGGTCACTGCCGTGCCAGGAGCATTTCACCAGCATGGACTTGGCGACGGCTTCCGCCACCTTCTTGGCGTCGGCATGGGTGCGGGCGTTGCGCACGCGGATCTCGACGAACTTGGTGACGCGCTCGCCGTCGCCGACGATCATCTTGGCGAGTTCGAGCATGACCTTGTGCAGGGCGCAGCGGAAGATCTTCGCCTCGTCGCTGCCCTTGCGGATGATCGGCGCGTCGGCAAGGCCGTTGCTCATGACAACAACGGTGTCGTTGGTGCTGGTGTCGCCATCGATGGTGATGCAGTTGAAGGACTGGTCAACCGCGCAGCGCATGGCCCGCTTGAGTTCGTCGGCGCCGATTTTCGCGTCCGTGGTGATGAAGCAGAGCATGGTCGCCATGTTCGGGCAGATCATGCCGGCGCCCTTGGCGATGCCGCCGATGCGGAAGGAGCCGTCGCCGCAGGGCACCTCGATCGAGTAGGACTTGGCCCGGGTGTCGCTGGTCATGATCGCCGCGGCGGCGTCGTCGGAGCCGGTCGGGCTGAGCTTGGCGGCGAGTTCGGCGACCCGGGGGGTGATGCGCTGGATCGGCATGGTCATGCCGATGATGCCGGTGGAGCAGACCTGGATCTGGCGCATGCGCACGCCGAGGGCCTCGGCCGCCGCCTTGCACATGGCCTTGGCGTCCTGGATGCCCTGCGGGCCGGTGCAGGCGTTGGCGTTGCCGCTGTTGGCGATGATGGCACGGGTGTCGCTCTCGCGGATGTGTGACTGCGAGACACGCACGCAGGCGGCGCGCACCTTGTTGGTCGTGTACACGGCGTCGGTGACGGTGGGCACGTCGGAGGCGATCAGGGCGAGGTCAAGGCGGGTGGCCTCGGGGTTCTTGATGCCGCAGGAAATGGCGGCCGCGCGGAAGCCGCGGGCGGCAGTGACACCGCCCTTGACGACTTTGAAGGGAACCCGCACTTCGCGGAACGGGTCGCATTCCATCATGGCACTCATACGTGAAGCAGGCCTGTGGTCGGCTCAAGACCACAGAGGAGGTTGAAGTTTTGCACCGCCTGGCCGGAGGCGCCCTTGCCGAGATTGTCCTCCGCGCTCATCAGGATCAGGCGGCCCGAGCGTTCGTCGAGCGCCCAGCCGATGTCGATGAAGTTCGTGCCCACAACCTGCTTGGTGTCGGGGCACTGGTTGCGGCCAAGCAGGCGGACAAAGGGCTGGTGGCCGTAGGCGGCTTCCAAAGCCGCGCCGATTTGGTCGACGGTGACGCCGGGTGCCGGCGCGGCGAAGGTAGTGGTACAGATGCCGGCAAAGGTCGGTACCAGGTGCGGCACGAAGGCGAGACGCACCGGCCGACCGGCGGCAAGGCTGAGTTCCTGGGTGATTTCGCTCAGGTGCCGATGGGTTGGCACGCTGTAGCTGCGAACGCTGTTCTGTACCTCGCAGAACAGCAGCGGAATGCTGGCATTGCGGCCCGCTCCGCTGGCACCGCTCATGCTGGCGACCGCGAGTGGCTCATTGGCGAGCAGGCCGGCCTTGAGCAGGGGCAGCAACGGCAGCAGAATGCTGGTCGGGTAGCAACCCGGGCAGGCGATCAGCCGCGCCCCGGTGATCGCATCGGCGCGCCACTCGGGCAGGGCATAGACCGCCTCATCCAGCAGCGCGGGGGCCGCATGCTCATGGCCGTAAAATTCGCGGTACACCTCGGTGCTGCGCAGGCGAAAGTCGGCGCTGAGGTCGATGACCTTGAGGCCGGCTTCAAGCAGGGGGCCGGCGTACTCGACGGAGACGCCGTGCGGCAGCGCCAGGAAGGCGACGCTCGCGCCGCTGGCCTTGAGGCCGGTTATGTCAGGTTCGCTGAAGGCCAGTCGGTCGGCGACGCCGACGCCGCGGAAGCGCGGAAACTCCGTCGACAGGGTGCGTCCGGCAAGCGTGCGCGAGGTGACGGCGACGAGTTCGGCGCAGGGATGGCGGAGCAGGATTCTCAGCAGCTCGATGCCGGAGTATCCGCTCGCGCCGAGGACGGCAACTTGGACGGGCGAGGACATTCGGGAGGGTCGCAACAATGGAGGCGGGGCGCTTTCCCGCAACCTCCAAATTCCGGCAATCCTTGGCAGGCAGCTCACCACAGGCCCCAGTGGCCGGTGCGCAGCACGTACAGGCCGAGCAGGGCGTTGGCCGTGGCATGCATGAGCACGCAGGCGCCGAGGCTGCGGGTGCGCACGGCGAGCGCGTAGACGAGGCTGGCCCAGGGCAGGGCGACGGCCCAGTCGGACGGCTGGTGGCAGACGACCACGAGGGCGGTGACGATGCCGTAGGCCGGCCAGGAATGACTGCCGAACGGCACCTGCCGCCAGCAGCGGCCGTGTGCGTTGAGATGGCGCATGAGGAAACCGCGCCAGAAGATTTCCTCGACCAGCGGCACGATGACGATCAGGCGCAGCAGGCGAGCCATGACGGCCGCGGCCTGCCAGCCGGCGGGTGCGTCGGCCGGGTTGAAACCGTCGGTGCGCGGCACCAGGCCGAACCAGGCCCAGTAGGCGGGAGGTTCCTGGAGCTGAGCGCGGGTGAACATCTCGACGGGCAGGATCCAGACGCCGAAGCCGATCACGCCGAGGGCTAGGGCGGGACCCATGGCGCGCCAGGGGGCGAGCTGGTAGTGGCGACGTCCGGCCAGCAGCAGGGCACCGCAGACGAGGGTTTGCAACGGATAGATCCACTGTTCCGGTGCCCGGCGGTGCCAGGGCAGCTCGGGATTGTCAATGCGCAGCAGGTCGGGCAGCGCCAGCAGCAGCAGGAAGGCCGCGAACGGCAGCACGTGGGCGAGCGTCGCGGGGTCGCGCAGCGGGGCGGGACGCGTAGGCATGGGCCACGCCATCGGATGCGCGGCGGCGGGATGCAACGCAAAAAAAGCGGGCCGGAGAAACTCCGGCCCGCGGTGGGAAAACGACCGTTGCGCGTTTACTGCGCGGGCTTGGCGCCTTCCTTGAAGCAGTAGAGGTGGGTTTCGGTGGCGATGTAGAGGGCGCCGTTGGCGGCGACTGCCGAGCCCTTGAGCGGGGCGGAGAACTCGATCTCGGCCAGCAGCTTCTTCTCCTTGCCCTCGGCGAGGATGAAGAGTTCACCCTCCTCGTTGCCGAGGTAGATTTTGCCGTCGGCGACAAGTGGATTGGCCCAGATGTGCCCCTTGGTGTCGTGCACCCAGTACTCCTTGCCGGTCTTGGCGTCGAGGCAGAAGATGCGGCCGGTGTAGTCGGCGGTGTAGAGCAGGCCGTCCTTGATGGCCGGGGTGCTGATCGAGCGCTCGATGCCCTTGTAGGTCCACACGGCCTTGCCGGTGATGTCGCCCTCGGCCTTGGATGGGTCGATGCAGGAGATCATGCCGACGCCTTCGCCGTGTTCCGGATCCTGGCCGATCTCGATGTAGAGCAGGCCATCATGGTAGACCGGCGTGGCGATGCACTCGCTCGGGCCGTCGTACTCGGCGTACTTCATCGGCTCACCGGCGGGGCTCTTGCGGTACTCGGGCGGGTTGGCGTCATAGGACCAGAGGATTGGCAGCTCGCTGATCTCGTCGTCGATCTTTTCCTTCACGTCGGCGGTGCCCAGACCGTAGGCCCAGCCGTCGCCACCGGCGAAGAACAGCTGCGGTTTGCCGTTGACCAGACCGTAAGCGGGCGAAGACCAGGAGCAGTGCAGCACGCGCTCGCTGACAATGGGGTTCATCTCGGCGACGTATTCGCCGGTCTCGGCATCGAGGCAGACAAAGCTCGGCGCGGTCGGTGCGGGAATGTTGGTGTGCGACCAGTCGACGCCGTTGGAGGTGGTGCAGTACACCTTGCCGTCCTGAACGAGCACGTAGCTCGAGGCGATGTTGTGCGGGAACACGCCGAGTTCCTTGCGCATGTCGTACACCCAAATGATGTCGGCGTCGGTCTTGCCGGGTTCGATCGGGTTGACCTTGCCATCCTTGTCGGGGGCGGCCATGTACTTGGCCTCATCCTGCATGCCCTGGTTGCCGTCGGACAGGCCGTTGGTGTCGATGCAGACGATCTCGCAGCGGTTGGTCACCACGTAGCCGCGGTTGCCGGAGAGGGTCGGAGTTGAGCACATGCCGAGGAATTCCCAGTCGGACACCTTGCCGGCACCGAGCTTGGGCGAGACCATCTGCCATTTGAATTCGCCGGTGTACTCATCGAAGGCCATGACGATGCCGCGGTCGCCGATGTGGTTCGGGTTGCGTGGTGACTCGTTGTTGGTGCCAACGTAGACCGTGCCGGCGGCGATGCTCGGCGTGCCATAGGTCTGCGAGCCGAGCTTGGCGACCCAGGCGACGTTTTTGGTCGTGCTGAGGTCGATCTCATCGCTGCCGGGCTTTTTCTTGCCGGGGTCGAGCTCGACCGGCAGGCCTTTTTCCTCGGAGATCATGTTGCGGTCGGCCCGGCCGCCCCAGGTGGGCCAGTCGGCGGCTTGGACGAGGGTGCCGGCCAGGGCAAGCACCGAGCAGGTGAGGGTCAATTTGGATTTCATGTGCGGGAAAGGACGGGGCTCAGGGGTTGGGGGTCACGCTGACATTGTCGATGAAGACACGCTTCTGATTCTGCGGCGTGAAGCCGAAGAGGCCGGGTGAGCCCTGCTTGTGCAGCATCGGTACCGGCGCTTCAAGGGTCCAGGTATCCGGCTCGGGCTGGCCGCGCTCCCAAACCTTGCCCAGTACCACGCCGCTGCCATCGCCATTGTCCTTGATGGCTGACTTGATCGTGTACCAGGTGCCGGCATTGACCTTGAAGGGCGCGGTGCGGGTCAGTCGCTCAAAGTTGGAGCTGATCTCCAGCACGTTGGCATTGCCCTTGAGGACCACCGCGTAGCGCTGGTTGATGACACCGACATCCGACTTCACGCGGCGGTTGCCGTCGGTCATGATGTCGGCCTGGATCGTGTAGTTTTTCAGGCCGCTGTCGCCGATGAACACCGTGGCGCGCTGGAAGATGAGGCGGTCGAAGGTTTTGGCGAAGACTTTTTCGCCGGCCTCCTCGCGCACGTCGAACTTGAAGCGGGCGCCAATCCAGGGCAGGGGCGGGTAGGAAAAGCGCACGCCTTCCTGAGGCTGTTCTTCAGTGAGTTGGAATCCAGAGAATTCCTCCCTGAACGGCGGCTTGAGCAGAACGCGGCCGCGCACGGTGCCGGACAGGCCGCCGGCACTGGCCTTGAAGGCGCCGGCGCCTGGCTTGGCGTCAGCCTTCGCGACCAGGGTGTTGCCCTCGAAGCTGGCGTCATCGATCTTTGCCTTCACCTTGGCGGTGGGCGGCACGAAGGTCTCCCAGGAGGCGTCTTTCACCTCGGCGACCGGGAAGCCCATGGCGTCGACCGAACGCAGGCGGAAAGCCACTTTCTCGCCGGGAGCGACCACAAACTCGGCGGGGATGACCTGCAGGGATGCGACCGGACCGGCCTTGGGGATGTCGGCCACCGGGGCGGGATCGACCTTGATGCCGTTGTGCTGGAGACTGAAGGCGTAGAGGCTTTCCGTGGTGTGAACGTAAATGCGGCCATTGCAAACGATGGCGGCGCCAATGCAGTTGCCCTTGAGTTGGAGGCTTTGCACCACCTCACCGGAGTCCGCCTTCAGGACGAACAGCTTGCCTTCCATGAGCGGGGCAAAGATCAGTCCGTCCGCGTAGCAGGGCGAGGAGTGGGTGTTGCCGTTGGAGACCTTGGACGACCAGACCTGCTTGCCGGTCCGCACATCGATGGCCAGCACGGCACCGCCGTCGGTGATCTGATAAAGCGTGTCACCGACGAGGATTGGCGAACTGGAGGCGGCCGATTCGGCGTTGCGCCAGAGTTCATGGGCGGACCAGACCGCTTTGTCGACGGTCGGGTCCATGACGATCTGGGTGTCGGTGAATTTTTCCGGGAGCTTGACGGCGATCATGCGGCCCTTGTCGGCGGTGTCGACGTTTTCATCGCCATGGATGACGATGATTTTGTCGCCACCATGCAGCACGGGAGTGGCGTTGATGCCGACCTTGCAGGCCTTGTACCGCCACAGTACTTTGCCGTTGCGCGCATTGATGGCGACCAGGTTGCCGCAGCCGGTGTTGGAATAGAAGACGCGGCGACCGTCCCGGGTCTCGAAGACGGGTGTCGAGAAGGAGGAGTCGGTCGGCGGGATTTCGCCGGGGGTGGCCGACCAGACCAGCTCACCGGTCAGCTTGTCGTAGCCGTAAAAGCGGTCGGCGGCAGGTCCGTCGGCGCCCCAGTTGGCGGTGATGCCTCGGATGATGACGAGGTCGCCCTCAATGACCGGGCAGCCGACTTTGGAGTTCGGGAAGGTCAGGCGGCCCATGTCCTCCATGAGCGAGTGGCGCCAGAGTTCCTTGCCTTCAAAGTCCCAGCAGCCAAAGACGCCGTAGGCGGTCAGCAGGTACACCCGGCGGGTTTCCAAGTCGACGGTCGGCGAGCCAATGGCGTAACGGTTGTACACCGTGTCGGAGATGAAGTCCTTGATCTCAATCTCCCAGAGCTTCTTGCCGGTCTTTTCATCGAGGCAGGTGAGCAGCTCGACGAGTTCCTCCTTCTCCCCCCGGTAGCCAAAACTGAAAATCCTGCCGTCGGCGATCACTGGACAACCGCGGCTGCGCGACTCGTAGGTCCAGGCTGGTTGCTCATCCAGCTTGCCCAGGCCGTTGTAGTGTTCGAGACTGACGCCAGTCTGCAGGGGACCGCGCCAGAGGGGCCAGTCGTTGGCACTTGCGAGGGCGGCGGCCGCCAGAAAGACGGCCAGGTGGAGGGGTCGGGTTGGGGCCATGG
>DAIUCN010000018.1:0-58575 GCA_036846165.1 Prosthecobacter sp. | reverse complement strand
GCGGCTGCTGCGGGGTTTGGCGCGCGAGGAGCGGCTGTATGCGCTGCGCGATTTGAAAGCCGGCGCGCTGGGTTAGGACAAGGCAAGCGCGAGCACTTGGAGTGCACAGCAGAGGCCAAGTGCATGCCTTGCCGGCCACAACCGCCGGTGCATGGAACGACCTGTGAGCGCCTCGTGCGGCACGGACCGTCATGGCGAGCATGACGCTTGCCAGCGCGGGAAAGCCGCCTACGTTGATCACCCCTATGGCCCAGCAATTCAAGATCCTCGTCGCAGATCCCATCGCCGAAAAAGGCATCGAACTCCTGAAGGCAGAGCCGTCCTTCTCCGTCGAGGTCAAGCTGGGCCTGAAGGCCGAGGCCGACTTCGCCGAGGCCGCCAGGGATGCCCATGCCATCATCGTGCGCAGTGGCGTCAAGGTAACCTCCAAGGTGATCGAGGCGGCGAAGAACCTCAAGGCCGTCGGACGTGCCGGGGTCGGCGTTGACAACATCGACGTGCCCGCTGCCAGCAAGCGTGGCGTGGTGGTGATGAACACGCCCGGCGGCAACACGGTCTCCACCGCCGAGCAAGCCTTCACCCTCATGATGTCGCTCGCGCGCAAAACGCCGCAGGCGCATGCCAGCATCGTCGCCGGCAAATGGGACCGCAAAAACTTCCAAGGCACCGAGGTCAACGGCAAAACCCTCGCCGTTCTCGGCATGGGCCGCATCGGCGCCGAGTTCGCCAAACGCGCCAAGGCCTTCGGCATGCGCGTGGTCGCCTACGACCCCTATCTGTCAAAAAACCGCGCTGAAAGCCTCGGCGTCGAGCTGTTTGAAACGCTTGATGACGCGCTGGTGGAAGCCGACTTCATCACCATGCACATGCCGATGACGCCGGACACGAAGCACATGCTCAACGCCGCGCGCATCGCCAAGCTCAAGAAGGGCGTGCGCATCGTCAACTGCGCCCGTGGTGGCCTGATCGATGACAACGCCCTCGCCCAAGCACTGGTCGAAGGCCGGGTCGCCGGCGCGGCGCTGGACGTCTTCGAAGTGGAGCCGCCGCCCGCCGATTATCCCCTGCTGCAGGCCCCCAACACGGTGTTCACGCCCCACCTTGGCGCCTCCACCGATGAAGCCCAGGAAAACGTCGGCATTGAGATCGCCGAAGTCATCGCCGCGCACCTCCTGCACGGCACGGTCGTCAACGCCGTCAACATGCCCAACGTTGATCCCAAGACGCTGGCCGAACAGGGCCATTTCCTCAAGTTCGGCGAACTGCTCGGCCGCCTGCTCTCGCAGTTCGCCCCGGCGCGCACCGGCCAGGTCAGCATCAGCTACAGCGGCAAGATCGGCAGCGGTGACACCTCCCTGCTTTCACGCGCCATCCTCAAGGGTTTCCTTGAGCGCCCCTGCGGTCCGGAACAGGTCAACTACATCAACGCCATCGGCACCGCCGAAAACCTCGGTGTCCGCCTCAATGAAAGCCGCGTCCCCGAAGCCAGCGAGTTCACCGATCTCATCGAGGTGCAGGCCTGCAACGGCGCCGAGTCGGCCAGCATCGCCGGCACCTTCTTTGCCGGCGAACCGCGCATCGTCAAGGTCAACGGCCGCCACATCGAGACGCGCCCCGAGGGCACGCTGCTGCTGATCGAGAACATCGACCGCCCCGGCATGATCGCCGCCTACAGCACGGCGCTCGGCAAAAACAACGTCAACATCGCGGACATGTCGCTCAGCCGCAACAAGGAGGGCGGTACTGCCCTGACCCTGCTGACGCTCGACTCCACCCCAGATGCCGGCGTCATCGCCGAACTGGAGGCCATCCCGGGCATCAGCCGCGTCCACTGCGTCGTCGTCTGAGCCGGCACTTGACCTGTGCGCCGCCGCGCGCTTGTTGACGGGCCGCCCGCTGGCTGCCCGTTCGCATGTACCGACACCCCGCCCCTCCGCGTCTCAGCCGCCGCGCCCTGCTCGCCGGGCTCTGCGCCGCGGCCTGCTCGGACCGCTCGCCAGGCCGAATCGGCGGACACAGCATGGGCACCCGCTGGAGCCTTGGTGCCGAGGGCGCCGGCGAGACACACCGCAGGCTGATTCAGGACCTTCTCGACCAGCGTGAAGCGCAATTTTCACACTGGCGCAATGACTCCGCCCTCAGCCGCTTCAATGCCCATTCCGGCACAGGCTGGTTCGATGCCCCTGCCGAACTTGTCCAGGCCATCGACAGCCTGTACCGGATCGCCAATGAGACCGACGGCGTGCTTGACCCCACCTGCGCGCCACTGATCCATGCCTGGGGCTTTGGCCCGCACAGGGCCGGGGCACCGCCACCCGAACCACCGGTTGAAACCGAACTCACCGCACTGCGCGCCCGCTGCGGCTGGCACCACCTTGAATGGCGTCACAAGTCGCCCGCCCTGCGCAAGCGAAGGCCCGACCTGCAACTCAATGTGGCGTGCATCGTCGAGGGCTTTGTCCTCGACGAACTGCGTCCCCGACTCCTCCACGCGGGTTTGGAAAATTTCCTGCTCGAACTCGGTGGCGAAGTCATGGCACAGGGACAGGCTCCAGGCGGCGGGTTCTGGCGCATCGGCATTCAGGCCCCAGGGCGGAAACATGGAGAGTCGCTGCAAAGCCTGACACTGGAGAACGCCTGCGCGGCCACCAGCGGCAGCTACCGCGAACAACGACAGATCCATGGCCGGCGGCTCAACCACCTGATCGACCCCCGCACAGGCCAACCCGTGTGCCACAACGCGGTCTCGGTCACCGTGGTCGACACCAGCGCGGCGCGGGCCGATGCCATGGCCACCGCCCTCATGATTCTGGGCCCCGAGGCCGGCCGCAGCAAGGCCACCGAACTTGGCGTCAACGCCTTTTGGGTGACCGAAGCCTGAACAAGGCGAGCCCTCCCGAAGAAGGGCTCGCAAAGGTGGCGCTGCAGCTTCAGCGACGCCGGCGCAGGCAAAGGCCGGCCAGCCCAAGGAAGACGAGCAGCAGTCGACCCGGCTCAGGGGCGACCACGAGGACACCATGACTCAGGAACAGGTCGGTATTCCAGCCCAGTTGATAGGCCGAAAGGTCCGGTAGGTTCAAGTCATAACCGGTCTCGCCACCGACTCGATTGGACGGGCCGGCATTGAAGGTGTTCGCGGTGATGGTCGTCCAGTCGAGCAGGTTGAAGATGTCGCCGAAGGCGGGCGTGTAGCTGTTGGTGAGAGCCACCCCCACCGTGCCATGCTCGTTGAGGGTGACGGCACCGCCGACATTGACATAATCGTGGCCGCTGAGATCCCCCTGCTCGCCGTTGAGCACCTGCGCAGCGTTGGCGGTCAGCCAGGCAGCCAGGGAGGAACCGTCCCAGCCAAGGGCAGCCAGCGTCGAGGTCGGCGCAGCAAGCTGCAGGGTCAGGCGTTCGGTCTTTGTCGTCGAGCCATGCAAGCCGCCGCTGAGGCTGAGATCACCGGTCACCTGCAGGTGACCGATCAGGTCGCCCGCCGTGCCGTAGGCGCCGCCGGAGCTGCCACCGGGGCGCAGCGTGCCGTTGCGGGCATGGGTGCCGACGCTGTCGGACAGGCTGAGCGAACCCAGAACTCGGGCACGACCGGCGTTGTCGGCGCGCAGGACCCCCACACCACCGCCGCTGACCAGACCGTCGTAGTCATAGGCGCCGCCTGCGCGACCGGTGACATCCAGACTGAGGCCGGCGCCGATCGAGATCCAGCGGCTTTCATTCACCGAGCCGGAGCCGCTGAGGGCAACCGAACCGCCGCTGATGATCAGGTCACCGCGCATGGCACTGACACCGGTCAGGGTGAGCACACCGCTGTTGCTTTTCACCACGGAGACGTTGCCGTCGAGGGTGCCGCCGTAGGTGGTGCTTCCGGCCTGGTTGACGGTCAACGTGTTGAAGGCAAAGGCGCCGTTGTTGACGCTGCCCTGATCACCGGCCAGCGAGGCGACTTCCTGATTGTAGCCATTGAGGTCAAACATGCCGCTGCTGGTTTCCAGACGCAGGTCCGTGCCGACGGGCAGGCTGTTGTTGCGGCCAATTTGCAGGATGCCGTTCTCAACGACGGTCGCGCCGGCATAGGTATTGGCGCCATTGAGCAGAATGATGTCCTGACCGACCTTGGTCAGGCCACCCGGGCCGGTGATGGCGCCGTGGATCTGCAGATAGGAACCGCGCAGGCCGCTGTCATTGGGGTTGCTGGCATTGGTCTGATTGATCTTGCCAATGTCGTAAAGACGCGACTGATCCCAGAGGCTGTTGTTGCTGCTCGCGTAGGGCTGGCCCAGGAAGGAGTTCGAGGCCAGATGCAGGGTGATGCCGCTGCCCAGTTGGTGGATGACGGCCACATGATCCCAGTCGCGCGGCAGGTAGCCCATGATCGAGCCGCCATCGAGGGTGATCGTCCGGGTGCCGGTCTGATTGGCCATGATCTGCAGGTGCACCCCCGAGGGCAGGCTGTAGTTGCCCGCGCGTGCGCCATTGACCGCCCAGCGTTCGATGGATCCGGGCTGCTGGACCAGCGTGGCCAGCGGCGACCAGCCGGCGACAGCGATTTCAAGGGCGCCGCCCTGTTCAATGTTGCCGGTGTTGCCAGCGCCGCCGAAAGCACCCGGGTGCAGCACGCGCACGGCACCCTCACCAATGGTGATGCTGCGGCCACCGGTGAAGGAAGCGCTGTTGTTGCCGAGCGTCAGCACGCCGTCACCGACCTTGCGCAAATCATAGAGCCCCTGGTTGTTCAGGCCACCGGTGCCATCACCAGCGCCGAACTGGAAGCCGGCGGTCGAGCCCGTGCCGTAAGTGTTGGACTCGACCTGGACCTGGTAGTGATCGTGCAGGGTGACCGTGCCCGTGCGCACCGTGGTGCGCGCACCATCGAGCAGGAAGATCATGAGACCCTCCTGCCCCGTTCCGGGGACCGCATTGGTCGTGCGCAGGTCAACGGCCGGAATCTGCTGCAGGCGGTCGCTGGCGGTCGGCATGTAGATGCGGTTGACATCGTAGCCGGTGATCTTGCCCCCATTCCAGGTGAACAGATCCGGACTGCCGCTGTTGAAGTTGTAGCGGACTTCCGAAAGGCTGAAGGTGTTGTCGCGATCGTTGGCGCGGCTGCCATTGAGGATGACTTCGCCGGAGCTGGCCGAGCCGGGCGTGAGGAACTGGATGCCGCCGCCATTGATGACCCAGCTGCCGGTGAACTGCGGCTGGTCGCTGCGAATGTTCAGAACCGCCGTGCCAAACTTGGTCACCTGGCTGGCGAAGATCTTGCCGTTGATCTGCAGGGTGTTGTTGGAAGCATGAATCAGGGCTTCACCCGTGCCGCCGAGCCCGAAGTAGAGGTCTGGGTTGATCGTCGGCGTGTTGCCAAACTGGGTCAGACCGCCGCTGCGAATGGTGATGCGGTTGAACTGGCCGTCGGCACTGACATTGATGTCACGCTCCAGGCGCAGGGCATGGATGTCGAGGTTGGCGCCAAGGGTGAAGTTGTTGGAACCGGTCAGGCTGACGATGCGGCTGCCATCATTGGCGCCAAGCACGCCGGCAGTCAGTGTCGTTGTGCTGGTCGACAGGTAATTGGCAGGGGCCGAGCCTTCGGTGATGAGCTGGAAGCCGTTGGTGGCATCATACTTGAGGAACTGGCTGTCCAGGCGGCTGATGATCCAGGGCGCGACCATGTTGTTGCTCACCAGATCGCCGCTGTTGGCGATCAGGAAACGCGTGGCATTGGCGTTGGTGGTGCCCGTGCCGATGATGCCCGCCGTATTGGTGTCGGTGACCATCGTCGTGATCATCAGCGTGCCGTGGGTGCCGCGGGTCAGGTTGCCGGCGACCAGTTCCGCCCAGAACGCGCCGCGGCGGCGAATGACCACCTCGGAACCCCGGCTGACGTTGAGATCGCCGATGATTTCGCGGTTGGCGATGTGGTCGGAGTCGTCGCCATAGAGCTCGAGCACCGTGGCATTCAGGTTGATGCCGACGCTGTCGCCCCAGCGGCCACCGCCACCGAGCGTGCCGGTGGCATAGGTGCCGGTGGTGCCACTGCCGGTGAACGGAGTACCGTTGTCAAAACGAATGCGGGTGCCGGGGTGGAAGGTCCAGGCATTCGCGTTGGTGTTCACACCGTTCGCCAGGGTGCCGGAGCCCCCCTCCACGCGGATCTCCCCGAAGACATCGACGGCCCCCGTGCCGAGCGGCGTGCGGAAGGTCGTACCCGTGCCAACAGCACCGCCCTGGATCGAGACCGCCATGCCGCGGTAGCTGCCGTCCAGGTTGCGGGTGCGGGTCACCAAGGTGCCGCCGTCGAACGTGTTGTTGGCATTCGAGCCGATGGTCACGGTGGCATAACCGAAGTAGGTCTGCGGAATGCCAAGGATCAGCTGGTTGCCGGCCCCGGCAAGCTGGGCAGAACCGGCAGTCACCGGATTGAGGACGAAAGAGCTGCTGCCACCGCCAATCAGGAATTTGTTGCCGCCAGGCCCCCAGGGAGCAAGGCTGTTGACATTGAGGGTCGCCGTGTCATGCAGGGTGCCCAGATACCAGTTGCCGTCGCGGAAGTTCGCCATGTCCGGATCCGTGGTGTAGGTCTGTGTGCCGCTCATGGCGAGAATGCCGACACCGGTGCCGATGGATGTGAGGCTGTTGTAGTGGTTGCGCAGCGCGGTGAAATCGGCCGGGATCATGCCGCTGAGCACGGTGGCACTGGTGCGCGAGGTGGTGCGCAGCTGGGTGATGCCGTCGCCCGTGCCCAGGTTTTCCACACGGCGAACGCTGAGCCCCGAGGCAGGGTGCAAGATGATCGAACTGCCGGTGCCACCGAGGGTCTGGTTGGCCTGCTGGACACGGAGATAACCCGCCTGGATGTCGATCGTGCCGGTCCAGTTCGAGTTGGCGACGTTGTTGTCGAAGAGAACCTGCGACACACCCACCTTGGTGAAACGGCCGGAACCCTCAAAGGTGTCGCGGAAGAAGGTCGGTGCGTTGTCGGTGAAGAAGACCGCGGCGTCGTTGACGAAGATCTTGCTCTCGAAAACCACGCTGTCGCTGGAATCGGAGGTCATGCGCCAGTGGGCGCCATTGACCGTGCGCACCGTGTTGGTGCCATTGTCGGCGCCGATGAACAGCGTTCGGCCGGCCCCACCGTTGCGGTCATTGACGATGTTGACGGCTCCGCCGATGACAATGTCCTGATTCGGGGCATTGAAGTAAAAGGCATTCGCACCCAAGCTCTGACTGATGCGCAGGGTGCCGAAGTTGAGGGTGTAGTCGCCGGTGCCGAAAAAGTTGTTGGTGTTGTTGCCGACACCGCGGATTTCGCCGCGATTCAGGGTCACCGGGGAACTCCAACCCGTGTTGTTGGCTTCGAGGCGCAGAATGCCGTCGCCCGACTTGATCAGGGGAGCCGAGCCGCTCACCGCGCCAGTCAGGTAAAAGATGCGGCCGCTCTGTTCGACACGGAAACCGACCGGCGCGGTGCCGCCGATCGTGGTCGCGCCCGCGATGGCCAGGTCATAGGTGTTCTCGCTGCTGCCCGTGCCGGTGCTGCCGATGACAATCGAGGTGCCCTGAAGGGTGTTCGTTCCGTGGATGGTGAGCGATCCCTGCACCGTGTTGAGTGCCACAGTGGTTGCCGAACCCGTGAAGCGACCGCCGATGATGCGGGCATAAGGCACATTCGGGGCGATGACCAGGGAGTTGTTCCAGCTGGCATTGGCGTTGTTGTTGGTGCGCAGCCAGAGTTCGGCCATCTGCTGACCGTCGTTGTTCTGCACCCAGTCACCCGCGAGGGTGATGGAGACATTGCTGTTGCCCGCGGTGCCGGCTCCGTCCAGGAAGAGCTTGCCGCTGTTGATCTGGATGTTGCCGGTGATGGCGTTGCCCGTGTTGGTGAGGTTGAGGTTGCCAATGCCATGCAGGGTCAGGTTGGCCGCGGTGACAACGCCGCCCAGGCGTGTGGTGATGTTGTTGGCGGCACTGTAAATCACCGCCTCGACCGGCGTCGTACCGTTGCCGAAATAGACATTCGTGGTGTTGAGATTGACGCGACCGGCGGCGTTGTTGTTCACGGCGATGAGGCCACCGCTGTGGATGTTGATCTGACCGCCGGTGAAGGTGGTCTCATTGTCGGCAGTCGCGGCGATGCGGATGGCGTGCACATTGACCGTGCCGGCCAGTGTCGGGTCGCCCTGACCACCGGCAAAGGTGGCGACACTGGTGGAGGTCAGGCCATTCAGGAAGGTGGCCGCCTGGGTGGCATCACCCGTGGTGAAGGTGTTCGTGAAGGCGGCATTCTGAACGCCGAGACTGGTGCTGTAGGTGAGGAAGGTGTTGCGCACCGGGTTGGTCATCCAGACCGGCAGCAGGCCCTGGGCATCCAGCATCGAGGCGCCGTTGTCGATGAAGAACTTCTGGCTCTGCAGGTCCACTCTGCCGAGTTCGTCGGCGTTTTCGCGGACCGCAAAGGTAGCTTGCCCGTCGCGGGTGATGCTCGGCGTCTCCAGGATGATCTGCCCGTTGGTGCCATTGCGTTCAAGCAGCACCGCCGCACCGTTGCGCACGGTGATCGGTCCGACCGCCTCGCGGTTGACGCGTCCCGAGGAGGAAATCATGTTGAGGGTCGCGCCATCGAGAAGCATCGGCGTGCTGTCGCCCCACTTGTTCTCCGTGGCAGCCAGGCCGAGATTGGAATTTTCGAGGCGGGAAGTGACCATGGAGTCGTTGACATCCATGTTGTAGTCGAGGCGAAGCACCGAACCCGGGTAGAGGTTGACGGTGTTGACCTGGGCGCCAGCGTCGTTGGTGAAGCGACCCGCACCACGCGCCATCAGGCGGCCGTACACGTCGATGACCGGGGAGGCCAGATCCCCGTGGAAGGCGAGGAAGTTCTGCGTGCTGCCGGCCTCGCGATTGCGGCGGATGAGGGTGTTGCCGGTGTAGCTTTGGTCGCCGTAGAGCTGCACCTGGGCATTGCCGTTGTTGATGGCGAAGCCGTTCGGCACCATGTCCATGCCGACTTCAAGGCTGGCCGGTCCGAACAGGGCATTGGCCTGGGCAATGTTGAAAACGCCGTTCGTGCCGGCAAACCGGTAGATGCTGTCGATGCCATAGCCAAGCTTGGCCGCGGTGTAGTAGCTGGTGGCCCAGGCACCCAGGGCCCAGCGCCCGTTGCCCATCAGCGACTGGTCCAGCGGCGTGGCAAAAAAGCCGTCATTCAAGCCCACGGTCAAGGCACCGTTGGTGGTCGAGCGCAGACCGTAGTCACTCAGCGGCGCGTCGACACCGAGGTCGACACGGGTGAGGCCGGCATTCTGCAGGTTGCTGAAGGTCTGCACCCGCTGGCCCTGGGCGACAAGCACATTCGAGGGCGCAGTGAGACGGATGGCGGTGCTGCGGTTGACGACGATGTCGCCGGTACCGAGGTTGGCGGTGGCGCTGTAGCTGAACAGGTTGGTGCCGGCCATGTAACGCTCGGCAACCTCCGGTGTGCGGCTGCCAAAGAGCAGCGTGCCATCGTGGAGGACCGTGCCACCGGCCCAGGCACTGTTGTCAGCGTTGATTTCAAGGTTGCTGGAACCGGTCTTGGTCAGGGTGAAGTGACCGTTGATGGTGCCGCCAAGCAGCAGCGGTGCGTCCGTCTGCAGACGGGCGTTGGCCGTCATGGTGAAGGCCCCGTCAAAGCGCGGATAGATCGCATTGCCGCCGGTGATCGTGAGCAGATTCTTGTCGACCGTCAGGGTGTCGAAGCCGAGGATCTTGTTGGCAGCACTGCCCTGCCAGCGGTTGGTGTCCAGAATCGCGTTGCCATCGCGGGCCGTGATGCTATGCCCCATCGGGATGAACTGGAAGTTGCTGGTGTTGTCGCCAACCACATAGGCCTCCCACTCACCACCACGCAGCAAAACCTGCGTCGTCGCGGGCAGACCGCCGGCGAAGCCGTTCGGCGTCGACCAGGTGTTGTCGCTGTGATAGGACAGGACGACGCCCTGGTGCACTTCCAGCGTGCCAAGCGAGTTCGGGCGGCTGGCATCCCAGTTGTCGAGGGTCAGGCGCCCGGCGCCGATCTTGACCAAGCGCGAACCCGCATCACCAACGAGCTGACCGGAGAAGGTCGTGCTGCTGCCCTGGCGACCGACGGTGAGCGTGGCGCCGCCGAGGTCGAGCACGCCGGCGGTGTTGAGCACCGAACTGACGACCACGGAACCGGAGAGATTGCCGAACTCCTGGTTGTTGCCGTTCAGTCGCACGGTGGCCCCCGGCTGGAGGATCACTGTTGAACCGGTGACGGCGTTCAGGTTGGCGAAGGTTGGGATGACATTCGGTGCGGTCAGGCTGAGCGTGCCCTGGCTGACCTGGATGTTGCCCTGATAGGTGCTCGCGGCACTGGAGATCTCGAGGGTGCCGGGACCGAATTTCACCAGCCGCGTGGTCAGGGTGTTGTCGACATTGTTGCGGAAGTTGGTGACGGCCGCACCAAGGGTGGAGACGGCGGCGTCATCCGCATAGATGTTGAGAACGTTGGTGCCGGCATCGACGACACCACCGGCCACGTCGGCACCATTGTTGAGGATCATGCCCGCCTGTCCCACGGTGCCCGCCGGGGCGTCACCGAGCTTGAGTTGGAAGCCATTGAGCGCAACGCTTGCGTTCGTGCGGAAGGCGTAGGCCGTGCGATCGGCCGTGAGGTTGCCACCGACGCCGCCCAGATCGAGCAGATCCGAGGCGCCAGCCGCCGTATTGAGATCCACACCTGATGCCGTGTAGGTGGCGGTGGTGATGTTGGAACCGGTGGCACGAGCGTAATGCCCGGCGTTGCCGCTGCTCTGGATGACGGCCCAGGTGCCGATGGTGCCCTTGGCGACGGCTGGAGCCGAAGTGAAGGCGAGCTTTTCAGTGCCGGCCAATCCGAGGTCGGTGGTGGCGCCGCGCAGAACCATGGTCGCATTGTTGGTGCGCGCCAGCGAGCCAAAGGTGAGCGTCGTGCCGGAGCTGGAGCCGTTGTCGACAATGACCGAGGCATTGCCGCTGCTGACATTGAGAGCACCGGTCGTGGACGTGTTGGTGGTGCCGCCCGTGGCATTCTCAAGCCGGAGAACGCCGTTGGTGATGGTGAAAACGCTGTTGTTGCCAAACGGGCTGCCACTCGCCTGCGCACGCCCCGCAAGGGTGCCATTGGCGACGGTGGTGGCACCGGTGTAGGTGTTCGCGTTGGTGAGCAGGACGGTGCCGGTGCCGACCATGTTGACGCCGCCCGCGCCGCTCAGCACACCGGTGAAACTGACATTGCCGCCAGGCACCGCGGTGACGTTGATGCCGCGGGTCAGGGTGATTGCGCCGCTGAAGGTTTTGGCGCCGGCATCGAGACCGCCGACGGTTTGCGTGCTGGCAGTCGCGCTGTTGGTGATGGCACGGCTGATCGTGCGTGTACCGGAGGCAAGAATCTGGGCAAAGGCTCCACCGTTGAAAGTCACCGCGCTGCTGGCGTTGCCAAAGGCGGTGTCGCTGGCGGCAATGACGTAGCCGTTGTAGATGTTGGTGGCACCCGTGTAGGTGTTGCTGCCGGCAAGCACCAGCGTGCCCTGCTCATACTTGTGCAGGGCACCGGCACCACTGACGACACCCTCAAGGGTGACCAGCGCGCCGCGAGTGCGAAAGTCCGTGAGGGTCCGGGTGAGCGTGGTGGAGCCGGTGACGGTCAAGCGGTAACCGTGGGTTGCATCAAAGTACAGGGCGGAGGCGGCGTTGCCAGTGGTGGCGGCGCCGCCCGCGTTGCTGACGATGCTGGTGAGGCGCACCTCCTGATTGGAGGTGGAACCGTCCAGGGAACCGACGCGGATGACGCGTGTTGAGCCGTCGTTGCCGCCATTGGTGTTGATGACATTGTTCACCGTGAACGGACCGGCGCCATCGAGCAGGAACTCGACATCGGCACGGCGGTCGTTGTTGTTGCTCATGTTGATCGTCGAACCCGGCGTGCCGGCGGCTCCCGTGTGGGCCAGAACCAGGCGCCCCTGCTGAACCGTGGTCGGGCCGGTGTAGGTGTTGTCGGCCTTGAAGACGAGCACACCGCCGTTGCGCTTCTGGACTGTGACGGCGCCTGCGCCGGTCTGACTGAGCACGTTGTTGAAAACAAGCAGGCCGATGCCGGACTGGAAGCTGTTGTCGGTGCCCACGTCAAAAAAGGCGCTGCGGGCCGTGGCACCGTTTTCAAGTGTCACAGGGCCGTTGAAGACGGTCTGCGTGTAGTGGGTGCCGATGGTGCTGACCGTCAGCACGCGGTCGGCATCGTCCATGCGCATGGTCAGCTCATTGAGTTGCAGGATGCCGTTGCTGCCGCCGGTGATCGGAATTGTGCGCACTACGGCATTGGCACTTTTGACGAAGACATTGCGCGCGGCATACTGGCTGTCGACGCCCCCCAGGAAGGAATTGGCGGCGTCCAAGCCAAAGCGGATTTCACCACCGCGCAGCGAGATGTTGTTGTCGGCACCGTTCAGCGCGCCGTTGCGACCGACCACCAGAACCCCGCCGGAACCGATCAGATTGCCGGCGGTCAGCGCAGTGCCGACGGTTTGGGTGACGGTGCCGGTGTAGTTCTGCGCCTGCGGCAGGTAAACCACGCCGCCGATGTTGGTGCGCGCGGTGTTGTCTTCGGCGCCGACAACGAGAGGGAAACCGCCATCAAGAACGTTGCCATTGGCAAGGGTGATCGTGCCGCCACCACTGCCGAGACGGAAGAAGCTGTTGCCGCCTGTCTTGGTGCGGCCGGTGGCCGGCAGTGAGGCGCCGGTGAAAGTACCGTTGCCGGTGTCCGCACCGAACCAGGCCTCGACGTCGGGCGCAACATTGACGATCTGGTTCATGACGTCCGCGGAGAAATTGTGCAGACCGCTGATCTGCACTGCAATGCGGTTGCGGCGATCGTTGCCGCTCTGCTGGTTCTGAATGTAGAAGTCGTAGGCGCCGAGCTGGCCACCGGCATTCGTTTCGCTCAGAAAGGTGTGGAAACGGATGCCGCTGCCATCGCCATACCCCGGACCAAAGGCGATGGCAGAGGCGCTGTTGTCGTCGTTGTTGAACATGGAGACCAGTTGCCGAGAGCCGATGTTCCATGGTCCGTCGAGTTTCAAACGTGCCGCCTGACCAATGACGATGTCGTTGCCGACGACATTGGCACCTGCCGTGCCCTGACCGCGCAGCCAAAGCTCACCCTCGTTGATGATGGTGGCCTGGGTGTAGGTCTTGGCATTGTCAAAGACCAGCACGCCACCGCCACGCTTGACGATGCCACCGTTGTAAATGTCGTTGGTGATCAAGCCGATGGCGGCACGATTGCCACCCGATGCGCTACCATCGAGGCGGATGTAGCGCTGCTCGTTGTTCAAATCGACCGGGTTGAGCAGGGTGACCGCGTGGGTGGCATTGCCGCCGTTGAGCGTGAAAATGCCTGGATTGAAGTGGGTGGAGCCCCAGACAAGGGTGTCGGCGGCACCCCCGAAATCCACATTGACCGGTGCGCCAAAGGCCGAGAAACCGACGCCCGTGCCGCTCAGGAACTGGACCTGGCCGACGCCGGTGCCGAGCGAGCGGGTGAAATGACGGTCGGTTTCGTAGGTCGCCTGGTTGGTGGGCGAACCGGCGAAAGTCAGGTTGCCTGAACCCAGGGCCATCGTGTTGCGGGCACCGATGACGTCACGGAAGAAGCCCTCATTGATGTAGGTGGTGCCGGTGTAGGTGTTCGCGGAATAGAAGGAGGTGGTGCCACCGCCCGCCTTGACGAAGGAGACCGGGTTGGCGCCGTTGTCGGCGACCACGGAACGGAAGAGATTGGTGCTCCAGGCAATGTCGTAGAGGTGGTAGTTGCCACCGGCACCGGCGGTGATGGTGGGCACCGAAATCACGTGGGTGGCGTCACTGGTGATGATGCCGCCCGAGTCGACAACCAATGTGGTGCCGGCATTGCCGGCGAGGGTGCGGGCCGTGGTCGACAGAATGTTGAGCGATTTGACGGTCGTGTTCAGTGTGAGGTTGCGGTTGGCCGAGGTGATCTTGACGTTCCGGCTGGCATCCCAGGTGGCTTCAGCTTGATCGATGAAGTAGTCGGACGCCTCCAGCGCCCGATAACCGTGTCCGCCAAGATTTTGATCGTTGTACTTCAGGAATTCCTTGTTGGAGTAGGCCCAGCCACCGACAAACGGCACGTTGCCGCCGCCATCGAGGGCGCTGTTGAAGAAACGGTAACGCACGACCGAGCCGTCGCCGGCAACGATGGCACCGATGTTGGCAAGCACGTTTCCGTCCCCGGAAAGCTGAAAGGTCACGGAGTCATTCGAGCGGGTCAGACTGGACACGGTCAGGACGCGGGTGCCGGTGACGGCGCTGGTGTCACGAAAGTCGAAGAAAGTGTGGCCAAGGGTCGAGGTCACCGGGCCAAGAGTCTCCGCCCAAGGGATGGTGTTCGTGCCGTTGAAGCTGGCGTTTTCAATGCGGATGCGCCCGGCCTGGAGGGTGATCGGCAGGTCGTCATCCAGGCGGTTCTGCACGGTCAGGGCCGAAGCGTTGGCAAGCATCTGAATCAGGCCGTTCTTGATCGAGAGCGAACTGACGTTGGAATAGGGATTGACGCCGGTCGTGCCGTCACTGTTCTCCGCGCGCAGTTCACCCAGTTCCGAGACGATGGCGCCGGAGAAGGTGTTGCTTCCCGTCGTGTTCTGCAGACGGAAGCCGCTGATGCCAAAGTGCGTGATCGTGCCGCTCCCCTGCACGGCACCGGTCAACGAAACAAAGCCACTGCCACCGATGCGCAGGTTGTTGCCCCCCAAGTTGACCGTGCTCGTGAAGGCCAGGGTTCCGGCCTGCGACTGAAAGCGGGTGTCGCTTGTGGCGGTGACGACTCCGGTGAGCTGGTTCTGCTCGCGACCGGCATAGTTGCGGATGGCGCCCAGGTTGAGATGGCCCGTGCCGCCGACCGAAACGGCTTCCGTGTTGAGGCTGGCGCCGCCGGTGGTGGTGCTGTTGATGTCCGTGCCGTCGTTGACAAAGGCGAGCGTGGCGCCCGCCTGAATGATGGTACCGTTGCCGGCACCCGTCGCACCGAGCACGGCGTTGTCGTTGTTGGGCTGCGAAACCAGGGTGATGCCCCCCTGCAAGATCGAGTCGCCCGTGTAGGTGTTGGTGCGCCGCAGCACCAGCCAGCCATTGCCTGTCTTGATGAAGCCATTCGAGCCCGAAATCACACCGTCCAGCGTGAGACGACCATCGGCGATGTGAAAGGTGTGCGAATCATCGACCAAATCAAGATTGACCCCGATGACGTTGCTGGCGACCCCCAGGTTGGAGACCGTCGCGCCAAGCGCGTCATTGTACAACATGAGGGTGTCGGCCAGACTGCCCGCCAGGGTGTAGGAACCTTTCGAGTTGCCGAAGCTCAGCGTACCAAGCATGACATTCTCATCGAGGCCAATGATTTGCGCCCCGAAGGGGTTGTAGCTGAAGGAGGCTGCGGCAGCGATGCCATTCGGGACCACCCCGGTGTTCCAGTTCAACGGATCCTGCCAGCTGTGCATGCCGGCATTCACCTGCTGCCAGGTGGCCGTCTGCGCCGACGCGCCGAGGGTCAGGATTGGAAGCAGGCTGGCATAAAGGATGCTCTTGGTCGTGCTACGGGAGAGAACCTTGTTCATGGAGTGATGGCTGGCTGAATAGGGGAAATGGAAAAACACGGCCAGCCCCGGTGAATACCAAGGCTTTTCGCGTGATTATTTAGCTACCTTCCATTTGAAGCCTAAAGGCCACGGCCGTCCATGATTTTTTTCCTCCATGGGAGAGCCGGAATCTTTATCCCAGGCACGGGAATCCCCCGGCAAAAAAACGGGCCTTCCCTGAGGGGGAAGGCCCGTGACCCGCGCGCTCAAAATCAGCGACGGCGGCGGCGCAGGCACAATCCGGCCAGACCGAGGAACAGCAGCAACAGGCGGCCCGGTTCAGGCACCACGATGACAATGCCATGGCTGGTGAAGGCACTGACATCCCAGGAGAAGTTGGGGCCGATGTCCGGCAGGAAAAGGTCGGCACCGCCCGTGGTGCGGAAGTTGGTGCCGGCATCGAAGCTGTTGAAAGTGCCAATCCCAACCCAGTCGATCAGATTGAACACGTCACCCGCGTTGGGCGAGTAGCCCGCATTTTGCACCAGGAAGAGCGCCGGCGCACCTCCTCCCGTGGCCTCAAGGGTGCCACCGAGGGTCAGTCGGTCATGATCTCCCCCCGTCACATTCAAACCGGCAAGCTCCGAGGAATTGAGGGACGTCGCGGCGTCGATGTAATCACCGAGGCCGAGCAGCTCCAGGATGCGGCCCACCGCCGTCAGCGTCGGGGCGCTGATCTGCAGCTGGGTTTGCGAACCGGCAGCCAGCACGAGATCACCACTGATGCTCAGACCGCCCCTGCCAGCTCCAAGGTTATCGCCCGGCTTCAGGAAGGCGCCACTGCCCAGGGTGACCTTGCCGAGAAGGCTGCCACTGCCAGCCAGGCTGGCCGTGCTGGAAACCGTGGTGTCGCCACTGCCAGTCTGGCCGGCGCCCGCCAAGCCCACCTGGAGGGTGCCCCCCTGAACCTGCGTGGTGCCCGTGTAGCTGCTGGTGCCGGCAAAAACCCAGTTGCCCGCGCCAGCTTTGACCACGGAGGTCACGCCGCTGCCGTTGTCAGCGATGCTGCCGAAGAAGGAATTCGAACCGGCGTTGGATCCGGCAAAGGTGAGTGTGCGGGCGGCATTGGTGCCGGCCATCACGACGGCCGCAGTGCTGGTCAAGTTCAGCGCGCCGGTGCCGTCCGACTGCAGCGTGGCACCACCTGTGCCGACCGTGAACCCGCGATCCGTGCTGTCACCGCTCCCGGTATAGCGCAGCACCCCGCCATTGACGACAAGATTGGCGGCCCCACTGCCCGAGCTGCCAATGCCACTGTTCTGCCCCCCATTGGCCAGCTTGGAAACGACCAGCGTGCCGCCATTGAGGGTCGTGGGACCGGAGTAACTGTTCAGCGAAGAACCAAGCACCAGCACACCGGTCCCGGATTTCGTCAGGCCGTCACCGGCCGTCAGGCCGGAAAGGATCGCCGAAATCGTCAGCTCCGCCTCGGTGGCAGTGCTGTCGCCGATGTTGAAGGTGCGGGTGCCACCGCCGAGGCTGAGCCGGCCCGAGATCAAGGCGCCAGCCGGGGCCTGGGCCGCATCATAGGTCACGTTGCCCAACAGGGTGAGCAGACCCGAGCCCGTCTGGATCGTCGAAACACTGTCGGCAGCGCCGCCAAGGGTGATCGATGCAATGGTGTTGTTGAAGCCATTCAGGTTCCAGATGGCGGAAGCCAGGGGCGACAGCGCGAGGGCACTCGTGGCCGGAATCACATCATGCCCCGCATTGGTGATGCCGCCGCCCGTGAGGGTCGTGCTGCCAAAGTAGCTGCTCTGGCCTCCCAAGGTCAGCGTGCCGTCACCCACCTTCAGCAGATTCAGGACGGAACCCACGTTGTTGGAGATGACGCCACCGAAGGAGGAATTGGCATGGTTGCCGCCCACCGTGAGGGTGCGCGTGCCGCTGGTTGCCGAACTGGTGATCAAACCACCGAGGGTCGCGCTGTCGCCGGCCAGCGAGCCGAGCGCTGTATCGAAGGTGCCAATGTCGAGCGTGCCGCCCGCCAGCACCGTCAGCACGGTGCCGGCCGGAAGCGCGCCGTTCGCGCCCTGCCGCAACAGACCACCCCTGACAAGGGTGGGACCCGTGTAACTGTTGCTGCCGTTGAGCAGCAGGGTGCCTTCGCCCGCCTTGTCGAGACCGCCATTGGAGAGGGAGCCGCCGAGGGTGGCGGTGACCTGCGGGCTGGTCACCGTGATGACACGGGTGGCGCCGTTCAAATCGACCAGGCCGTTCAGGGTCAGGTTGTGGGTGGCCGCCGTGCCGCCGAAGGTGAAGTTGCCATTGGCGATGATGGCGTTGCCAAGGATGCGGGCTGCCGTGCCGGCCAGCAGCGTGGTGCCACCGGCGATCGTCAGCGTGCCGGTGCCGAGAGGACCGCTGGTGATGGCCGGAGGAGTGCCGGTCGACGCTGCGTCGAGGATGAGGGTGCCGGCATTGAGATTGAAGCCGGTGGTCCAGGTGCTGTTGGCATTGTTGAGCACCAACGAGCTCGCCCCGGTCTTGGTCAGAGGACCGGTCATGCCGGCATTCGGGGTGATGGCGGCGCTGATGATCAGGCCCATCGGCGACAGGCCGGAAACGTTGATCACCGGATTCGCGTGGCTGAACTCCAGCGAGGCGAACTGCGTGCCGCTGGTGTAGGTGCCGCTGACCGTCGGCGTGAAGGCATAATTGTCGTTCACAACCGAGATGGCGTTGGCGCTGGTGAGAACCAGCCTGTGGGTGTTGGTCGCCGCCGGAGCGCCCAGGTTCAGGGCCGGAGTCGCATTGCCGCCGAAGCTGTTGAAGGTGACGCTGCTCAGGGTGTTGACATAGTTCTGACTGGTCCCGGTGTAGTTCGGGAAGGTCAGGATGCCCTGGCCGTTGAGCACCACGTCATTGCTCGGGTCGATCAACTGGGCGATGCTGGTCGTGCCGAAGTTGAGCGTGCCGTTGTTCACCGTCAGTCCGCCCGCAGGAATGACCGTGCCAGCCGCAGTGGGCGTGATCGTCACGGTGCCGCCGTTGGTGGCGGTGCCGCCCGTGTAGCTGTTAAGCTGGTTGGTCAGGATGAAGGTGGCCGGACCGGAGAGCACGAGGCGCACCGGGCTGGCGCCGTTGTCCACGACACGAGAGTTGATCGTCAGGGTGCTTTCATTGTTGTAGAGGTACAGGGACTGCAGTCCGACGGGCGAGGCACCGCCGGCGGTGAGTCGGCCTGAATCCGCGGCGCCACCGATGGCACCCGTGAAGTTGCCGCTGTGGATGAGACCGCCGCTGGTGAGATTGAGCGTGTCGGTCGCCGTCGCAAAGGTGATGTTGTTGCCGTTGGCGGACGCGGCCCAGGCCAGGGCGTTGAAGACGCGGCCGCCACTGGGAACATTGGTGTTGGCGTTGCCCGACATGCGGATGTTGGCAGCCGCGTTGGTGGCAGGCAGGTCGCCGGCATCGGTGTCGTTGGTGTTGTAGGCGGCGAACCCGGAACCCGTGTCACCCAGCACGCCAACGCCGAGGGCGCCGGTCGAGGACGGCGTGGACAGGTAGGTCAGGAAGTCCGTGCCGTTGTAGATGGCCCAGCCGCCGATGAGGTTGTTGGCAAGGACGGGGGCGGTCGTGAAGACAAGCTGCGGGCTCTGACCGGCACCGGCACCGGGGGCCGTGCCGCGACCGATCTGGAACGAGGCCGAGTTGACGCGCCAGACGGCGTCGCCGTTGCGCGTGAGCGAAGGCACCGTCAAATTGTAGCTGCCGCCAAGCATGGGCGTGTTGAAGGCGAGGATGTTGAAGCCGCTTTCCAGGGTCATTGCCCCCATCGTCGCGGCGAATTCCGGCATCTGCCCGGGATTGATCGCCAGCGTGGCTCCGCGCAGGGTGACGGGGGCGTTGCCGAGGCGGTTGCCGATGCCCACCAGGCCCGAATTGGTCAGGGTGAGGGTCGAGGCATTGACATGGATGGCCGTGGTGTTCTGCAGGGATGCCTGATCCTGCAGGATGGTGTTGCCACCGCGGATCGTCGTGATGCCGCTGTAGCTGTGACCGGAGCTGACCAGGGTCAGGGTGGTGTTGCCGCTCTTGTCCAGGTTCAGGTTGCCGGTCAGGGTTCCGGAAAAGACTCCCGTGCCCGTGGTGAACAGGGTCGCCGGAATCGCCGAGGAATTGGTCAGCACGCCCGCGCTGTTGGGGGTGTTGTTGAGCGAATTCTGTGTGATCACCGAGAAGGCCTGGTTGTTGCCGTTGAGGTCCAGCGTGCCGGCATTCAGGTTGAGGGTGGCGAGGGTCGGAATCGTGGCCGTCGGCACGACCAGCAGGGTGTTGTCGCCGCCGGCCAGCACCAGGGTGCCGTTGTGAATGCTTGTGAGACCGGTGCGGTAACTGCGCCCGGAGAGGGTCACCGTGCCCGCGCCCGCTTTGACCAGCGTGGTGCTGCCGAGAAGGCTCGAGCCGATGTTCAAACTCGTGCCTGCGCCGAGCGTGTAAAGGAACAGCGGGTTGGTGGCATCCGTGTTGAGCGCCCCGCCGAGAACACTGGCGGCTCCGCTGTTCAAGACCAGCGCGCCACTGGTGAGTGTCAGCGTGTTGAGCGTGCCGGCAATGCCGTAGGACTGACCCGACGGCGCGGAGGAAAGCCCGCCGCCGGCCGCCTTGATGACACCACCCGCATCCACGGTCAGGCTGTTGACGGTGGCGGCTTGGTAGAAGTTGAAGGATCCGCCCGTGCGGGTGTTGGCGGTGGCCAGCACGCCCAGGTTGAGGCGACCAACGGCCGAACTGGTGGCATTGCTGCTGAAGGTGACCGTGTTGGCCGCGGGATCAATCGCCGTGATGACCGAGTTGATCGCGATGCCATTGACCGCCGCTGCCAGCGTCTGGCCGATCTGCAGACCGTCGACACTGAGCAACTGCACCACGCCACTGCCATTGGTCGTGATGCCCATGGCGACATTCGCCAGACCGTTGGCAGCCAGTGGCAGAGCCTGATATTCGGCGCCTGTCAGCACGCGCAGGCCCGTTCCCGCCACATGGGTGACAAGTCCGGAACCGTTCGCATCCTCGCCGATGACATTGGGGCGGATGCTCATGGTGGTGGTGCCGGCGGCGCCTCCGCCGCCGATCAGGTTGGGCGTTGTGGCCACGACATTGACGGAACCCGCGCCGGCGGTGCCGCCGAGCACTCCGGACACCGCCTTGATGAACAGCACGCCGTTGTTGGTGCTGCTGGCCGCCGTCAGGGTGGTGACATTCATCACCGTGCTGCCCGTGCCCGGCGTCAGCCGCAGTTCGCTCTGTCCCCCGACCAGTGTCAGGTTGCCCAGGGCTTCGGAGACGCCGCCCGCACTGCTGCCGATGTATTCCAGCAAACCGCCGCGCATGTTGAAGGTGCGCGTGCCGTTGATGCCCACGGCGCCGCCCAGGCGGTTGTTGACGCTGTTGACGCTGTTGTCGAGAATCAGGCTTCCCAGTTCGGTCAGGTTGATGGTGGCAAAGCCCAGTTTGCCGGCCGCGGAATTCACGGTGACGCTGCCGCGATTGATCTGCAACGTGCCGCTCAGGTAGGCGGAGCTGTCTCCCGCCAGATTCCAGTCGCCCGCGCCGATCTTGGTCACGTTGATGAGACCCGTCGTGTAGTCGCTCATGAAGATCCCGGAGAAGGTGGCGTTCGTGTTGTCCGCACCGGTCAGCAGGGTGCCGCCGACGTTGGGACTGAAATTCTTGATGACGCCGGAACCGGTGACCGATCCCACCTGAACGTTGGTCTGGCCGCGCATGTCGAGCACGGCATCGGCGGCGGAGAGGTTCACCCGCGTGTTGGGGTAGTTGGAGGTGGTGGCGAGAATCAGGGTTGTCGCCGCCGCCACGTTCAGGTTGTTGGCCCCGGTTCCCGTGCCGGCCATGGAAAGCACGCCGCCACCCGTGATGGCAAGCGTGGTGTCGCCAATCAAGCGTGCATTGAGGCCGAGACCGGCCTGGCTGTTGGTCATGCCGTTGACGGTGACCCCGGTGCCGGCGGGCACCTGCGCCACGGTGATCGTGCCGCTGCCCCCGAGAATGAGATTGCCCACCACGCTCGGCACTGAGTTGAGCAGCAGCAGGTTGGTCGCGGTGATGTTGCCCGAGGCAAGGGTCAGGGTGCCCGTGCCCGACTCCGCACGCGGCCCGGCGTTGCCGTTGCTACCGCCGTCATTGGTAAAGAACAACTCGCCGATCGTTTCGTTGAAACCCTCGGTCAGGTACAACGCGCCACCGTTGATGGTGAGGATGGCGTTGTCGGCAATCTGCTCATGGGTCAGGTTGCGGACATTGGAGAGGGTGCTGGCCGCGGAATCACCGGCCTGACTGGTGCCGCCGGAGATGACCAGGTTACCCGGGATGGCGTTGCCGGAACCGGTGAAGTTGCCGAGGTTGACGATCACACCGTTGGCGTAGGTGGCGCCCGTGTAGGTGTTGGCGTTGGCAAGCGTGATTTCCGGGGCCAGGTCGGCGCGGCTCAACCCGGTCATGACCACATTGAAGCTGCCGGTGATCTCGGGGAACAGGGTCAGGACGTTCTCGCCGTTGTGGATGAACAACTCGGAGGCCAGTGTGGTGATTTTGCCGGGCAGCAAGGCGCTGCCGATGGTCCTGGCAAAGTTTTCCGTGCCGAACAAGAGGCCGCCGGCCGTGAGTGTCAGCGTGTCAGCCGCGTTGACGAAGGAAAGCGTGCGCGCGGCGCCGAAGCCATTCCAGGTCAGGGTGTTGACGGTCGCACCGCCGCCCGGGACAGCATAGTCCAGGTTGCGCAGCAGCAGGTTGTCCGAAGCCGCGGAGGCCGCAAAGCTGGCCGTTTGCATGTAGTCGGCAAGGGGACGAACGCCGGCCGCGGGATCATAGGTGGCAAAGGCCACGCCGCTGCCGGGATTGGTGCCGATCACGGTGGCCCAGCTGCCGATGATGCCGTTGCTCAGGGCGGGCGCGGTGCTGAACTTGATGAAGGGGTTGTCACCCACGGTTCCGGCGGCAGCCTGGAAGGTCACGGAGGCCGTGGCGTTGCGGATGAGGCTGCCAAACTGCAGGGTGGCAGTGCCAGGCGAGGCGGCGGCATTGCCGATGTTCACAAAGACCGAACTGGCTCCGGAGTTCAGGGTCAGGTTGCCAAAGGTGGCGACCCCCTGGGTGCCGCCCCGGCTGATGTAGCGCAGGCCACCAGCGTTGAGGGTGACGGGCACGGAGGCGTTGACACGGTTGGAGAGGGCCTGAATGCCGGAGTCATCCCAGTGGAGGCTCGCCCGGTTGATCGTGATGGCCGTGGTACCGGAAAGGCGGCCCTGATCCAGCAGTTGGGTGACACCGCCCAGCAGGGTGGTGGTGCCGGTGAAGGCGTTGTTGTCGCGCAGGAAGACGTTGTTGCCGCCACTGCGGATGTAGTTCAGATTGCCGTTGATCTGGCCGCTCCACTGCGCGTCCTGAGTGTTCACCGTGTGCAGGTTCACGGGCGAGCCGGCGGCGCTGTTGACCAGAATGCCGCCACTGCCGGGAAGGGTCAGGGTGGTGGCAATCGAACCCGTGGTCAGGTTCTTGCCGTTCAATTCCAGCGTGCCGCCGCCCTGGATCACCAAAAGGTTCGCGTTGGGCACGGACGCGTAGGCGTTCTGCGCCGGCGCCGTTGTGGCGCGGTAGAGGATGGCATTGAACTCGGGAGCCGAGTCCCCCAGCCTGAGCGTGCCGAGATTGATGCGCGTCTCGCCAATGTAGCTGTTCTGGCTGTTGAGGATGAGCGTGCCCTCGCCGCTCTTGGCCATGCCGGTGGTGGCGGGCGCCACCATGCCGCCCAGCGGCACGTTGATCGTCAGGGTGGTGCCGGATCCCATCGTGTGGATCACGATGTTGTTGGCTGCGGTGGCCGTGATCGAACCGGCGCCGTCGATGACCGAGGTCGTCTTGGCAAGGATGCCGCCGCTGTCCAGGGTGACATTGCGCAGAGCGTTGATGGTCAAACCGCTGGCGTGACCCAGCATCAGGGAATTGATGATCGTATTGGTCAGGGATGCCGCAGTGGCACCGGCCGTGACGCCGCTGTTGACGATGCTGATGTTGGCATTGGCGGCAATCGTGCCGTTGAGCGCCGTGACACTCATCTCGCTGCCGGCCAGCGGGCGGAGGCCGGCGGTGGCATCCCAGGTGGCGAAGGTGACACCGCTGCCCGTGCCATCACCACTGGCGGAGGGATCGACGACGATCCAGGGCAAAACGCGCATGTTCGTGCCGCTGGTGGCGGTCTGACCGGTGAAGGTCGGTGCCGTGGCAAGCATGATGTTCGTGTTGTTCGCGGCAGGCGCGGCCGACCCCAGATTGGTGCCGCGGATGAGCGCGGTCGCATTGCCCGAGCGGGCGATGGTGCCAGTGCCAGCCGTGCTGATGCGGACATTGGCGCCGGCATTGACCAGGGTAATGAGGTTGTAGGTGTTGTTGACGGCAATGTTGAGATTGGAGGCCAGCGCCTCGTTGACCGCCGTGGAAGCATGGCCGGTGAGGCTCAGATGGCCGCCAACCAGGGCCAAATCGCGCCCACCGAGGCGGGTCGAGCTGGCGCTCGCGCTGTTGTCCAGCAAAAGCTGGCTCAACGGCAGCAGGCCGGAGACGCCACTGGTGTTGATCGTGATCGTGCCTGCATCCCCCAGTCTGCCGGAGCCGTTCACCAGGATGCTGCCCTGGTTGATGGTGGTGGCGTCATAGGTATTGCCTGCGTTGGTGAGGGTCAGCGTGTTGTTGCCGACCTTGGTGAGGGTGAAATTGCCGGTGACGGCACCCGAAAGGGTGATGTCGCCTCCGGACACCCCGCTCAGGGCATTGATGCGGCCGGAGCCAATGCTGGCCGCAGCCGACAAGGTGACAGCTCCGGAGACGGTGGCAGCCGAGGTGCTGCTGTTGATCAGGGCCGCGAGGGTGTTGGCTTCCGCGGCGAAGTTCGCGCGCCCCGTACCCGCGAGGGTGAGAGGCTCGGCCGTGCTGAAACCGTTCAAATCAAGGACACCGCCGCTGACGACCGTGGTGCCCACGCCGGCGCTGCCCAGGGCATTCGCATGCCCCAGTTTCAAGCGGCTGTTGGCGTTGATGGTGACGGCTCCCAGAAGGGTGGCGGCATTGTCGGCATTCAAGGTCAGGGTGGTGCTGCCGCGCACCTGCAGGCCGTTGCCCGCGCTGGAGGTCAATGTGCCATCAAGGGTGATGTCACCATAGCCGCCGATGACAACGCCATTGGAGTTGATGAGGATCTGGCCTTTCATGCTGGCGGCATTCGCGCTGCTGTTCCAGAGCGTGCCGCCGGCTGTCGACAGGTAGAGCGCGGCGTTGCCGAGAGTCGGGTTGGTCGAACCAATACCGTTGAGCGTGACATTGTTGTTGACCTCCAGCGTGCCGTTGAGATCGAGGCTGCCCCCGGTCCAGTACACTGCCGCCAAGGCGGCGTTGGTGGCCGTGGCGGGCTCTGAAATCTCGATCGTCGTGCCGTTGACGATGCGCGTGATGAAGGCTCCCTGAGCCAGGCCGGTGCCGACCACGAGTTCACCCACCGAACGGCCGGCCGTGCTGGCCAGGGTCACGAGGTTGCTGCCCTGGGTGATCCCGGAGTTGACGGAGACACTGGTGTTTTCAATCACCGTTCCGCCCGTCGGCAGTGCATCCGCCCCGGCAAGCACCACAGTTCCAGCCTTGACCGTCAGGGTGCCGGTGAAGTTGGTGCTGTTGCCAAGGATGAGGCTGCCGCCGCCCGTCTTGAGCAGACCGGCTCCGCTGTCATTCACGCCGCCAATCAGATTCAGCATGCCCGAGGCCGCCGTCGCCGTATTGCCGACATTCACAATGACGTTGCCGCCGCCCAGTGTCGTCGTGCCGGTGACGCCGAACCAACCGGTGCCGACGCTGCCGCCGGTGCCACTGACGACGTTGAGGATGCTGGGGGTGGACAGCGTGCCGGCGTTCAGGGTGAGCGACGGAACCGCGGTGTTGAAGACGGAACCAAAGGTGTCGATCGTCGCGCGATTACCGGACGGCAGGACAAAGGCGTTGCTCGCATCAAACTGGGCGGCGAAGTGGTAGTTGTTGGCGGCCGACGCGTTGCCCTGGTTGAAGTAAAGCTTCTCGCCGGGAATGGACTGGAAGCCGCCGGCGATGCCATTGCCGGCGGTGTCGGGTCCAGAGTAGAGCACATGGAAACCACCGCCCGTGCCCACGTTCATGCTCTTGAAGACGATGCTGTGATAACCGGGCGCGAGAGTGACGCTGACCGGTTGCGACTCAGTGATGGCCTGACCGCCGCCTGTGGCCAGCACGGAGATGATCGGCACGCCGTTGATGAAGAGCTGCGACTGGTCATCGACGGCAGTGCGGAAGGTGTAGGTGCCGCCCTCGGTGATTTCCAGGAGCCCCTGATAGACGCCCAGAGTCTGGGTTGCCGGGCCTGCCGGATTGGTCACCGAAATCGGCCTGTTGCGGAACGTGGTGTCGCCCAGGCCCTGGCCGCCGGACATCACACCGGAGGCCGCCGAACCCGCGGTGAAGGGCGACAGAATGGCGAGACCTGTCGCCGTGTTGTAGGTGGTGAAAGAGCCGGAGAGACCGCCGGCGCTGTAGCCGGCCGGCAGCGATGCGATGACGCCCCCCTTGGGCACGACGGGGAAGAGGCCGTCGAGGGTGATTGTGCCGGCACCCGCCTGCGCGACGGTGGTGGTGTTGATCAACGGCTGATCCGGGAAGATCAGGCTGCCCAGGCCAACGTTCACGGGCTTCAGGCCGTTGTAGTTGAAGACAAACACGGTGGTGCCCAGGGCCGGGTTGATCTGCGGGGCAACGAGCGGGTTGCTGTTGTTGACGTTGAGCAGACGAAGCTGATAGCTGTTCAGGCTGGAGACGCTGAGGATTTGCCCGCCGGCGATGTCCAGATTGGCCAGTTCGATGATGTTGCCAGCCGTGGTGCCACCGTTGTTGCCGACAACGATGCCCGCGCCATTCAGGGAGGAATGCAACCCGACCGTGTTGGCGTAGCTGATGAGGGAGCCGCTGCCCGGGCCATTGTTGAGGAAGCTGAGCAGGGAGTTGTTGCTGTTGATCAGCGCGGTGCTGCCAGCCGGGATCGGCGAGGCGCTGCCGCCCGCCACCCCCGCGAGCACGAGATTGCCGGCATTGACGACCACGCCGCCCTGGAAAGTGCCGACCCCGCCGAGGGCCAGCGTTCCCAAGCCCTGCTTGATGATGCCGGAGGTGTTGTCCGTGCCGCTCAGCACGCTGTTGGCGTCCACCAGGCTGCCGAGGGTGAGGGTCGTCAGAAGGTTCTCGACCGTGATCGTGGTCATGCCCGAGGGCAGCAAACCGCTGCCCGCAAGGACCAGGTTCTGGTTGCCGCGATACGTCAGGCTGCCGCCGATTTCATAATTGTTGGCAACGATGTTGGCCGAGGAGCTGGAAAGCAGCGCGGTGCCGGCGCCCAGGATCAGACTGCCGGAACCGAGCGGGCCTGAAGCGATCAGGCCCGGCAGGGTGGGCGAGCTGCTGGCACCAATCATGAGACCGCCAGCCTGGACATTCACGCCCCCGTTGAAGGTGCTCTGGCCGCTGAGCTGGAGAATGCCGGCGCCGTTCTTGAGAATGCCTTCCGACGCGGAGCCAATCACGTTCGCCGTCACGTTCAGTGTGGGCAGCAAGGGTGCCAGCGAGACGCCATTGGCCATGACGGGCGCAACCGTGAAAGTACGGTTGGATCCGCCCAACTGGAGGGTGCCGGGCACGCCGAAGACCAGATGCGTGCCGTTGATGCTGGCGTTCGCGTTCGCGGAAACGGTAAAGGTGGTGGCGCTGTTGATGGCGGTGATGGTGACCGTGCCGCTGATGCCGGGGCCAGAGACTGTCATGCCCACTGCCAGACCGGCGGTGCTGCCAACGGTGATGGAGTTGCTGGCATTGGTCGTGCCAGCGCCGCGGACAAAGCCGCCGATCGTGGCCACCGCACCGAGGTTGCTGCTCGTGGCGGCAACGTTGCCATCGAGCGTCAGCACGCCGCCAGGACCAAAGCTGAGGGTGGGGGCATAACCGCCCGTGTTGTTGATGACCAGTCCGGCCAACGTCTGGTTGAAGCCGTTCAGGTCGAGCACCGCACCCCCATTCAGGGTCAATGTCGCCGCATTGCTGATCTGGCCGGAGGCCCCCAGTTGAACGAAGGCGGAGCGCTCCATGGCGACGTTGCCGTTGGTGCCTGCCCCCCCCGTGATCGTCAGATTGCCGGTGCCTGTGGCCGTACGCGTGATGCCGTCGGCATTCAGGTTTTCGAGAATGACCCGACCGGCATTGATGAAGGTGCCGCCGCTGTAGGTGTTGTTCGCGCTGAGGGTGGTGGCTTCGCCGCCAAGCAGTCCGCCGAGACCGGTGCCGCGACCGTCGTCGCCGTTGATGACCAGGGTCACCACCCCGGCGCCGTTGTCCGCGATGACGGCGCCAACATTGACATCCCGGTTGATCGTGCTGGTGTTGCCATTCACATAGCCGAGCGCATGCAGATAAAGATCGGCCGGATCCGTGCCGTTGCCGGCGGTCAGGGTGCCGTTGATGATGTTGATGGCGGTGTTGTCCGTGCTGTTGGAAGCGATCAGGCCACCGGCACGCAGGTTGAGGCTGAAGCCCCCCAGATCGAGGGTCGTGGCTCCGGCGACAACCACGGCCAGGGTGTTGATGTCCTTGTTGCCCAGAAGTGCCGTGGTTCCCACCGCAGCGATGCGAACGTTGTCCGTCGCCACGGCGAGATTAAGCTGATTGGGCGAATAACCCGCATACCCGGCCGTGTTCAAGCCGCCAACCCCGAAGGCGGAGTTGTAGCTGGCAAACTCGCGCTCGAAGACCGCCCAGCCACCGATGATCTGATTGTCAAGAACGGGGGCGGCGGTGACAAAAACCCGGGCCAGGCTGCCGATGACACCGTCCACGTTCATGAACCGCAGCGTGGCACGCGAGCCCGCCTGTCGCTGCAGGCCTGCGAGGGTCACGTCATATTGGTTGATGCCGGTGCCGGCCTCGGCGACATCAATGTAGCTGTTGCCCTCGGCCAAGGTGACGACGCCAAAATTGTCCGTGGCGATCTCGCCGTTGCGCCCACGCGGCTGAAACAGGCCCCCGCGGAGAAGAATCGGCGCCGAGGGATTCAGGCGCCCGGTGATCTGCGGATTGTCGATGTTGTTGGCGTTGTTGTTGGAGATCAGCAGGGTGGCATGGCTGATTTCAACGGCCGAGGTGTTGGTCATCGTGCCGCCGCCGAGCAGCTGAATGCGGCCACCATTGATGATCGTCGGACCACTGTAGGTGTTGGAAGCGTACAGGTTCCAATCCTGAAAGAAGCCATTCGCCTGGGAACGCACAAGGGCAAGGTTGCCCTGGATCGAGACATCCGTGCTGACGTTGGCCGTGGTCACCGCCAGTGTCGCCTGCCCTGCGCCGGTGTTGACGATGCTGCCGCCAGCGGTTGAGACATAGTTGGCGTTGAGGGCCGCCGACGTCTGGCTTTGGATGTTGTTGAAGACCTGAACGCCGCCATTGAGGTCAAGCGTGCCGCGCTGCAGCACCAGGGATTGATTCCAGAAGAGGGTGTTGGTCGCGCCGGGCGCCAGTTTCAGCGTGCCGTTGGTGAGGTAGGTGGCGCCGGTGTAGCTGTTGCCCTCGACCAGGGTCACGGTTCCCGGGCGGGATTTGGTCAGGCCGCTGGTGAATCCAGCGAGCGGCACGCCAATGTCCAGATCCCCGACGGCATGCAGCACCATTTCGCGGTTGGCCGCCGTGGAGAGATAGCCGCTGCCGGAAATGCCGCCGTTGCCGGCGAGGGCGAGCAGGCCGCCACTTTCAATGACAAACGCGCGCAGGTGGTTGTCCAACGCGAGGCTGCCGCCGTCCTCGAGGCGCAGCGAGTTGACCTGCCAGTTGTTGCGGATGTTGGGCGTGCTGACACCGGAGATCGCCGAGCTCACGCTGAGGTTTTCGAAGGCGTTGAGGGTGACCGGAGCGGTGATGCCCGTGACCTGCTCGCCGGCGCCCAGCAGACGCAGGCGGTTCGTGCCGGCATTGGCACCGGCGCCAGCCGAATCCGCGGTGACGAAGCCGACCCCCTGACCCGTCACGTCCGTGTCGCCGATGGCCCACGGCAGGATGGATTTGTTCGGCGAACCCGTTCCGCCCAGCTGACCGACAAAGGTGTAGGTGGCGGCGCTGCCCTGAATGGTGGCCACGCCGGCGCCCGCCGCGGCACCGAAATTGTCGGCACGAATCAAGAGTGTGCCGCCCGCGTTGCGGGTGACCAGGCCGTGCGTGAAGTTCAACTGCTGGCTGGCATGCGCATCCAGCGTCAGGATCGAATTGCCCTGATCCAGAACAAAGGTGCCGGAAAGCGTCTCGGTGGTCGTCGCGCCGGAATTCCCCAACAGGCTGACAGCACCGCCGCGCAGGTTGAGGTTGCGGCTGGTGCCGAGCCGGTTGTTGACGTTGCTGATCGAGTTGTCGAGTTCCAACGTTGCCGTGCGGGTGACAAAGAGGGTGTTTGAGGCCGCGGCACCGCCGGTGCCGGGTGCGCCGAGGCTGCCACTGCCATTGAGGGAGAGTTTGCCCGCGTTGACGTAGACGACATGGCCGGGGAAGGCGTTGGCCACCTGGATGTTCAGGGTGCCCGCACCCACCTTGTTCAGCTGGTAGAAGTTGTTGGCGGCACCGCCGGTGAAGGACATGGCCGTGGTGGTCAGGTTGATGGTGCCGTCGCCGCCAAATCCGAACCACATGTTGCGGCCGGTGCCCGAACCCGCCATCACCGCGCTGAGGCCGCCGGTCAGATTGAGGGTCGAACCCGCATCCGCGGTAATGACCGCACTGCGGTGCTGGTTGTCTGTTGTGCTTGCGGTGGTCAGACGGATGGCGCCGGACCAGGTGTTGTTGCCAGAGGTGCTGCGCAGCATCCCGGTCGTGTCGACGCCGGCGAAGGTGACGTTCTGGCCGCCGACGACCTCCAGGGGCTCAGCCACCGTCAAGCCGCCGCCAATCTGGAGCTGTCCGACAAATCCTCCCATCACCGTGGCACCGGTGGTCGAGCCAAGGGCGGCGGCATTGTTGATCGTCACGATGCCCTGATTGATGGTGAAAACGCCATCCCAGCCCGTGTTGGCGGCATTGAGCACGAGGGCGCCACGGTCATTTTTCACCAGGGCGGCGGCAGGAACCGCGGCCGTCGTGTAATCGAAGGCGCTGTTCAGGGTCAGGGTGTTGCCCACCGAAACCTCGATCGCACGGGTGTTCGCGGTGTTGCCAAAGCGGATGACGCGGCTTGTGGCAAAGCTGCCGTCGGCCCGCAGGGTGGAGGTGCCCGCTGTCGGGCTGAGCACGATGACATTGGAGGCATGGCCCAAGGCGGTGTCCGCGGAAACCGCCACCACGCCCTGATTGATCTGAATCAGACCCGAGGCGCCGCCAAAGCTGTTGCCCGGATTGGCGAGAACCAGGGTGCCGTTGCCGGCCTTGGTGATGCCGCTGCTGGCACCGCTCAAGACACCGGCCAGGCTGAGAGCCTGCACGACATTGGAATTCGACGCGCCGCTGACCGTGAAGTTGGCGGTCGTGTTGAGGGCGATGGCATCGTTGAGAAGCAGGCCGTAACCGTTGCTCGCCGTCAGGGTCAAGCCACCAGGCAGGGCGCTGGAAACCAGGCTGGCCGGGACGATGGTCTTGTTGACCGCCTGCGGAAAGTACAGCCCGGAGCCCGCGCGACCGACGGTCAGCGTCAGCACCCCATTGGCTGGTTCGTGGGTGATCGCGCCAAGGTTGATGGCCTGCAATGAACCGGTGCCGTCGCCGTCATGCAGGATGGCGAAGGCACCGTTGGTAAGGCCGCTCAGTTGGATCGGCACGGCCGCGCCAATACCGGTAAAATTCAGGCCCGTGATGTTGCCGAGTCCGGTTTTGCTGATCGTGTTCGGCCCCGTGCTGCCGACAGCAGTCACCGAACCGATGCCATTGATCGGGCCGGCCAGGATCACATTGAGGTAGGGCGTGGGAATGTTGGCGACCAACCCGCTGCCCGCCAGGGTGGCAAAGTCCATGGCTCCGTTCAGAGTCATCGTGACCAGGCTGATGCCCGCCGTGTTGTTGAAGACCGGGTCGCCGGCAAAGCTCATCGCGTTGCCGACCGCCCGGCTTGCGTTGTCGACATACAGTGATGTCCCCGCGGCGAAATTCACCGCGCCGGTGCCGAGCGGACCGGAGACCAGGCCGTTGGGGAAGGCCGAGGTGCTGCTGGCACCGAGGATGAGACCGCCCTGCTGAACATCCACGCCGCCGGTGAAAGTCCCCTGCCCGCTCAGCTGCAGCAGTCCGTCCCCGGTTTTGACGATGCTGGCACCGAAGCCCGTGATGGCGGAACTGATGTTCAGGGCCGCGTGATTGTGGGTGTAGATCTGGCCGAAAAGAGTCGGCGCACCGATGTTGAAGGCATTGGCACCGGCGCCAATCGCCAGGAAGCCGCCGCTGATGACCGGCAGAACGGCCGCATTGGAGCTGGTGACGGTGACGGGCGATGAGCTTGTCAGCGTGAGGGTGCTGTTGGTGCCGACGTTGATGGAGGGCGCCGCTTCACCGCCATTGTTGTTGAAGACGATCCGGTTGAGGGTGTTGGCCGTCGCGTTCGGGTAGGTCAGTGTCGCGCGCCCGTTCATGGTCAGGTCGTTGCTGCCGTCGATCTGGCCGCCATTCGTGTTCATCAGCACGACGGTGCCCGTACCGGTCACGCCGCCATTGATGGTGAGGCCCCCCGCCGGGACCACCACACCGCTGCCCATGAGGTTGAGGGTGCCCTGCTGGACGACCGTGCCCCCGGTGTAGGTGTTGTTGGCGGTGAGGTTGAGCACGCCTGCGCCGGACTTGATCAACTGCACCTGATTGCCAAAGCCATTGTCGGCGATGACCGAATTCATGATCAGGTTGCCGACGCCCGCTGTGAAGGTGATGCTACCCGCGCTCGCCGTGGAAGCCTGGCTCAAGGTCACCTGCGTGGCGCTGTCCACCGACACAATGTAAGTCCCGGCCGGAACGTTGGTGCCGGTGAAGGTCATGCCAGGCGTAAGACTCACGGTTGAGTTCATCGTCACCACCGGCGAACCCAGCGTAGTGGTGCCGTTGATGAAGGAGCCGGCAGTGAAGGTCTGGCTGGTCTGCTGGGTACCATTGGTGCTCAGGTTGCTCAGGGTGACCTGATTGATGCTGTCAATCGAGACGACCGTGGTGCCCGCCGGGAAGTTGGCGTTGGTGATCGTCATGCCCGGCATCAGCCCCGAAGTCGAGGTCATGGTGACGACGTTGGTGGTGGCGTTGATCGTGCCACCCCCAAAGGTGGGGTTGCCGGCCGTGGCGCTGTAGATGATCAGTTCGCGCACCCCGCTGATTTCCGTGCCGCCGGCGGTGATCACGCCCCGCGTCCCGGGCGTGCCAAAGGTGGAGGAAAAGGCGTTGTTCTGGCGCAAAATGCCCCCCAGTTGCAGATTCAGCACGTCGCCTCCAGCCGTGAAACCGAGGTCGTTCCTGGCCGTGCCGCCCAGGCGCAGCAGGGCGGTGGTCGTGCTGCCGGGCAGCACATTGTTCAAGTTCAACAGGGCATTCAGATTGGTGGTCATGCCAGGTCCGAAGCCCGGGTCGTAGCCTGCAAAGCCGCCGTTGCCGACCACGCCCACGCCGTTGGCGGTGTTGTAGGCGGCATAGTCGGTCGAGTTGGCAATGGCCCAGGCTCCCAGGATGCCGTTGCCAAGGGTGGTCAGGGGCGTGCTGAAATACAAGTGCGAGGTGTTGCCCGCCTGGCCGAGGTTGGTGCCGCTGAAATTGAGGGTGGCACCCGGTGCGCGGGTCAGGCTGGCGAAGGTCAGATCCGCCGAGGTGAAGGTGCCGCCGCCGGTAGTGACGTTGATGCTGTTGGCGCCCTCCATGGCGTTCAGGGCCCCGAGCACCTCGCTGGCGGCACTGCTGATGCGGCCGGTGAAGCTGAGCGTGCCGCCGCGCAGGGTGATCGGAGTGGCGTCCCCGACGCGGTTGTTGATCTGAGACTGCAAACTGCTGTTGTTGCTCAGGAAAAGGGTGGCGTAGTTGATGTCGATCGACGGTGTGCCGAGCAGGGTGGCATCATTCTCCAGCGTGGTGGTGCCTCCGAGCAGCATGGTGGGACCCGTGTAAGTCTGGACGCTGGCAAGGGTGAGCGTGCCGCCGCCGACGCGGCCCAGGTTGACGCCGCCGAGGATCTGACCGGCAAAGGTGCCGCCACCGTTGGTGACAAGCGTGCCCGTGCCGGAGCCACTGATGATCGAACCGGCCCCGCCGGGCAGCGAACTGGCGCCGGAGAGGTTGCCCACATACTGGGTGTTGCCATTCAGGTCGACGGTCGCCCCGATGTGAACGTTGAGAATCTGCGCGCCCGGGAAGATGGTGTTCAGGCCACCATTGAGGACCAGCGTGCCGCCGCTGACATTGGTGGTGCTGTTGTAAAAATTGAGGTTCGACAGCACCAGTTCACCGGCACCGATCTTGTGGATGCCGCCATTGATGAGGGCGGAGGTGACGTTGAGCGAAGTGCCGGACTCGACCTGCAGGTAACCCGTGCCATTGTTGAAGTTCACCTGGCTGACCGACAGGGTGTTGTTGCCCCCCGTGTTGAGGATGGCGGCGGCCGTGAGCAGAAGGACATTGTTGCCGTTGCTGGAAATATTGAGGCCGCCACCGTTGATTTTAAGGGCATTGAGCGTGCGGCTGCTGTTCAGAACCGCGTTCGCCGTCAGGTTCAGGGTATCCGTGCTGCCCGCCGCGTTAAGGTCGTTGCCATTGTTGTAGGCAGTGAAGGGCACAACCCCGTTGGTGGTGTCGTAGGCGGCAAAATTGCCGTTGATCATCACCCTCGGCAGGATGGGATTGGAGAAGGATGCGCCGCTGACCTGGATGGCGCTGAACTTCACCCTGTTGTCGGTGCCCAGATTGGCGATGGCACTCAAGTCGAGCGAGGATCCCGTGTTGGCAAAATTGACGGTCCCGAAGTTCAATTCGCCCGGCGCGGTGTTCGTGCCGTTCATCGTGATGTAGCCCAGAATGCTGTTGACGGTCAGGCCGCCCAGGGTTTCGGAGGTGCCGGCGGCACCAACGACCACATCCAGCTTGCCGCCGGCGAACGTCACGACGCCAGCATTGTTCAAACGGTCGTTGTTGTTGCCCAGGCTGTTGTCCAGGCGCAGGGTGCCATTGGCATTCAAGGTCACCGCGCCGGCGGTCCAGCGGCCATTGGCGCCACTCAGGACGATGAGGCCACGATTGGCGGTCAGCGTTCCAGTGGCGTTGTTGGCGGCGGCGAGGGTGAGCGTGCCCGTGCCGGAGTAAGCCAGGCCCTGCGCGCCGGTACCCGTGGTCACCAGACCGCTGACCAGGGTGTTGCCACTGCCATGAATCGTCAGCGTCGAGGCGGCCGTGTTGGTGATGTTGCCGGAGAAAATGAGCTGTTTGCCGGTGTCCAGATTGTTGATCAGGGTGCGGCTGGCGCCCATGGTCGTGTTGCCGCCAAACTCGATGCTGTTGGTGCCGCGCACTTCCGGCGGGCTGGCGTTGAGCGCCACCGCATTGGTCAGTTTGCTGGCTCCGGTCAGATCGATCATGGACTCAAGGAAGCCCCCGTTGAAGGCAAAGGTGCCCGTGCCGAGGGAGCCCAGCTTGTTGATCTTCAGGATGCCGTTGGTCAGCGTGGTCGCGCCACTGTAGGTGTTTGGCAGAGCACCGCCCATGGTGAAGGAAGCGGTCGGAGCCAGGGCAATGTTCCAAGCGGTGGTGTTGGCGGCGGCGTTGGGAATCACGCCGTTCCAGATCGTGTCACCGTAACCTCGAATGTTGATCGTCTGGTCGTTCGCCTTGCTGTTGATGAAGTTGCCGTTGATGGTGAGGATCGCGCCGTTCTCCAGGTTGTTGCTGATCGTCTGGGCGTTGTTGCCGGCGGCCGCCGTCACGGTGCCGTTGACGGTGATGTTGTGCTGGCCGGCAAAGACCGCCGCGGTGTTGTTCACCAGGTTGATGTTCGTGGAGAAGGCCAGCGGGCCGCCGTGCGCAAAAATGCCGGCATTGCTGATCGAAATCAGCGCCGCGCTGCCAATGCCGTTTGAGGTGAGCCCAAGCTGGCCGCTGTTGACGTTGATGTTGCCCGTGAAGGTGTTCGCCGAGGCCGGATTCAGGACCCAGACGCCGCCGTCGGTTTTGGTCACGGCAAGGACGGGGGTGTTGGTGCCGGTGCTGTTGCTGAGCACCATGTTCATCTCGTTGTAATCCGTGTTGTTGCCGCGCAACTCCATCGTGATGATGCGTCCACCTGCGTTTTCCGTCACCGTGTTGGTGAAGACCCCATTCAAAACCAAGGGGCCGGAGCCGGAGGCGTCAATACGGTACACCCGGTTGGCCGTGTGCTGGGCGCCGCTCGTGAAGGTGATGGCACGGGAGGCGATTTCACCCGGACCGACATAGTTGAGGGCGTTCAAGTCCGCGTCCCCGGGGTTGTAAATCAGGGTGCCGCCATTCGCGCCGAGCGAGCTGGCGCCACCGCTGCCGCTGTTGCCGACCGACGTGACCACCAGGTTGCCGGCGGTGACCACCGTGTTGCCGGTGTAGGTGTTGGCGTTGCCCAGGATCAGCACGCCACCGCCGTTTTTGGTCAGGGCCGCGGTGCCCGCCGGGGCCGTGCCGCTGATCACGCCGGTCAAAATGCCGGCGGTCATCATGGTGCCGGTGTTGCCGTTGTTGTTGACGGTGATGATCCGCGCGCCGGTGCCCAGGTTGATGTTGTTGACCAGGGTGGTCTCAAACAGCGAGGTGCTGGAGCTGAGGACGAGAGTGGTGCCCGTGGTGGGCGCCGTGCCGAGGTTGATCGTCGCCGACCCCCCGCCCACGGCCTGCAGGTCCACCACCAGCGGGGCGGTGCTGGCAGCGAAGCCAAAGGTGCCGGTGGCGTTGACCGTGCTGGTGCCGGGGGTGGCATTGAGCGTGCGGTTGAAGAGTCCGCTGGTCTGCACGACGCCACCGTTCATGGTGATGTGGGAGGCATTGGACACGCCGAAGCCCTGGACGAACTCCAGGGCACCGCCCGTGATGGTGGTGACTCCCGTGTAGGTGTTCGCTGTCGCCGGGTTGAGAATCCAGTAACCGGCACCCGCTTTGGTCAGGGACAGGGCGTCGCTGCCGTTGTTCACCAGGCGGACGCTCATGACGTTGTCGCCGATCGAGTCACCGCCAAGAGTCAGCGTGCGCACTCCCGCGCCGCTGAACACCACATCCGAGGTGTTGGTAAAGACCACCGCCGCATTGTTGGCCGTGCGGCCCAGTACATTCTGTCCGTAACTGCCTTCACTGTTGATCGTGCCGTTGCCCGCGAGCGTGAACAGGCGGTCGGTGGCGACGGAGGGCGAGGAGGTGTTCTGGTAGATGGCGGCCGTCGAACCGGTGTAGGTGAGCGCACCGCCGTTGAAGACGAGATTGGCGGCATTGCTGGACGAGGCCCCGATGCCACTGGGCTGACCGCCATTGCCGAGGGAGGTCACCGCGAGAACACCGCCAGCAAGAGTGACCCCGCCGGTGAACGTGTTCGCACCCGTCAGCGAGACCGTGCCAGTGCCCGCCTTGACAAAGGCGATGGCCGCGCTGGCGCCATCCTGGATCAAGCCGGTGAAGGCTCCGGCGGAATTGTTGCTGCCGACTCGCAGGACGGCGGTGCCACTCGCGGCGCTGTTGGTGATCATGCCGGCGCCGTTGAAGAGGTTGACGCCACCCGCTGTCGTTGTGCCGACGCTGACACCGTTCAAGTCGAACACAGCGCCCTGGCGGACCACCAGCCCGACATTCGTGCCGCCCAGCGCGCCCCCCGGCGCCAGTCGCAGGGTGCCCTCATTGATCGTGACGGTGCCAGTGTACGCGTTGGCTCCACCGAGCACCAGGGTTCCCGTGCCCGATTTGGTGAGTGACCCGGCACCGCCGCTGATGATGGATGCAATGGTGAGTGCATTCTGCGGGGAACTGCCATTGGTGATGACCACCACTTCCGTGCCGCTGGCCCCCAGGCTGGCACCGGTGATGGTGGCTGCCCCCGTGGTGTTGTTGAACAGGATACCGTCGGAGCTCACCGTCAGGGTGCCGCCAAGCGTGAGGGTTTGACTTCCGGCAATCTTGAGGGAATTGACGGTTTGCGGCCCGGTGGTCGTGACGCTGCCGAAGCTGAGGTAGTTGCCGGCGGCGCTGGAACCCGATTCAGGCAAACCGAGAATGTAGTTCGTGAACTGCGTTGCCGAAGTTCCGGCATTGACCCAATCCACCCCGTTGAAGGTGGCAAAACCGCCAAGGATGCCATTGACGCCGGCAGGTCCGTTGACAAAGCCGATGGAACCTCCCGTTGCGGGGCGCAGATCCAGCGTCGCTCCGGCGGTGCGTGCCCCAAGGGAGTCAAACACCAGGGCGGCCGTTCCCGCCAACCCGGGGCTGACAAGCACGGTGCCGCCTCCCGCGGTGGCCGTCAGCGGGCCCACGGTTTCACTGCTCGCACTGCCGGCGGCACCGACGTATTCAAAGACGCCCCCGGCCGCCTGGGTGTTGGTGAAGGGCGCGATGCCCTCGGCATTGAAGATGAGGGCGGAGGCGTTGTGGATCACATTGCGGGAAGTGCCCGCGAAGGTGTCCACCAGGCGAAGGGTGCCACCGGCAATCGTGGTGGTGCCGGTGTAGGTGTTCGCACCGGACAGAACCCAGGTGCCGGGGCCGATCTTGGCCAGTGCATGGGCGTTGGCGCTGTCGGGAATGACGGATTGGATTTCATTGGCGGCCGCGCTGGCCCCGCCAAGCACGAGGGTTTTGACGCCACTGATCGAGCCGTTCATGGTGCCGGTCAGCACCAGCGGGCCGCTGCCATTGGCATTGATGTAAACATTGGCCGTCGTCGAATTCAGCGTGATGGCCTTGTTGGTCGTTTCCCCCGCGCCAATGTAGTTCAAGGCACCAGCCGTGGTGGTGGCATTGCCGATGAGCAAGGTGCCGGAAGGCAGGCCGCCAAAACTCTGGATGGCCAGCGTGCCCTGGCTGATTTGCGTCGTGCCGGTGGCCGTGGAGGCGGTGCCCTGCAAGGTCATGTAGCCCAAGCCGGTCTTCACCAAACTGACCGCACCGGTTCCCGTCTGCAGGATGTTGCCCGTGAGCAGATGGTCGCCGGATCCCGTGAAAGTGAACACGCGTGCCGTGGTTTCATTCAGCCGGTTGATGCTTGCATCAATGGTCAGCAGGCCGTTGCTGTTGTTTTGAATGGCTCCCGTGCCGCCATTGGTCCAGTTGATCGTGCCATTGCTGCCGCTAAAGACGCCGCGCGCGCCGTTGCGACCGGAAAAGACGAAGGTGGCGTTGGCATCCAGCAGCACTTTGCCGAAGTTGTAGGTCTGGTTGATCAGCTCGTAGCTGCCGACCGCGTGATCTGCGAAGATGCCGCCACCGTTGCCGCGCTTGCGGATGTTGCGCTGGCTGAAGTCGGTGGTGTCGCTGCGAATTTCCAGGGTGCCGCCGTTGAGGTCGATCGACTGGGTGCCGTAGTTCAGTCCCAGTGCGCCAAGCGAGGTGACGCGAACCGTGCCGGAATCAATGCGCAAAGGCTGGGCGAAAGGGCTGTCGCTCAGCAGCACCAGCGAACTGCCGATTGTGTTGCCGGATTTAATGAGAGTGTCACCGGCGGGATTGTAGCCCGAGACGACCCCCTGCACGATCCAGTTGCCGTTGCCTTGAAAGAGATTCGCTGCGCTGCCGAGCTGGACGTTGCCGGAAATGGTGGTGGTGCCATGGGTGGCGACGACGCGGCCCTCCGTGCTGCTGCTGGCCAGCACCAAATCACCAATGGTGTTGTTGCCAATGCTGATCAGGCCGCCGCTGGCGTTCGACGCGCCGGGGCCTCGGCCGGCCACGCTGATTTCACGAGTCACGGTCATGCCGGTCAACCCGCCATTGAGAATCAGGCTGCCACCGCTGAACCCCGGGTTGCCGGTGTTGGCAACGCCGTTGATGGAAATGGCGGTCGTACCGGTGCCCAGCGCCCCTGCACTGTTGACCACAAGACTGCCCGCATTGATCACCAGATCGCCGCTGAAGGAGTTGCTGCCGTTGGCAAGCACGAGCGTGCCATTGCCGTCCTTGGTGAGCCCCGCGGAACCTGCCACGATGGATTCAATGACCGCACGATTCGACACAGCGCCGTAGTTGCTCACCCGGATGAGTGGCGACGTCCTGCCAGGGGCTGGAGCAAGGGTCAAGACACCGCCCGTGATCGTGTAACCGCCCCGATTGAAGACAAGTCCGCCGGCAGTGATCGGCTCGCCGAGCGTGATGACCCCGGAGGGCGCATTGCCAAAGATGGCCGTACTGGCACCAGCATTGACCCAGAAAGCCGTGCCGGTATTCCAAACCGTGGAGCTGGTGTTCCAAGTGCCAGTGCCCCCATCCCAGGCAAAATCCGCGCCGCCAACCCGCAAGCTCCAGGGAAAGAAAAAGGCAAGCAACACCAAGGTCACAGGAAGGCGCAACCGGGCTCGCATCCACTGCAGGAAAGGACTGGCTTTATTCATACGGGGTGTTGCGGCTGAGGGCTGAAATCTCTAAAAAAAAGCGCACAGCCTCAGGCATGAGGCTGTGGCGGCTTTTCGATGAAGCAAAGGTTCGGGTGAAGAACTGGATTTCACGCATCCGAACACAAAGAAATTGCGTAATCGAGAAAAAAAGTGGCCGAAACCTGCATTATTTCGAGTTCCCGCAAGCCAGCTTGGGCTTGGCAGCCAACGAGTTGCCCATTCAAGACTGCGGTCTTGTCTGGCCCCGTCAGGCCAAGGCGCTCACCGGCAAGGGCGTGAGATCCTCCACGCCGCGCGGGAACATGCGCTTGCGCAGTGTCAAAACCTCAGGCTCCCCCTCGGTGACGAGAACCACGTGCTCATAATGGGCGCTGGGCTTGCGGTCCAGGGTGACCACCGTCCACTCATCGGCGAGGATGCGGGTTTTGGCCGTGCCTAGGTTGATCATCGGCTCGATGGCCAGCGTCATGCCGGCCTTCAGTCGCGGCCTTGCGCCCTTCTGGCCGTAATTCGGAACCTGCGGCTCTTCATGAAGCTTGCGCCCGACACCGTGGCCGACGAATTCGCGCACGACGGTGAAGCCGTACTGGATGACATGGTTCTCGACCGAGTGACAGAGGTCGCCGAGCATCCAGCCGTCGCGGGCGAACTTGATCGCCACATGCAGGGACTCCTCGGTGGCGGCCATGAGGCGCAGCGTTTCACGGTCGACCTCACCAACCGGCACAGTGAGGGCATTGTCACCGATCCAGCCCTGGTATTCGATGCCGACGTCGATTTTGACGATGTCGCCGTTCTGAATGATGCGCGGTCCGCCGATGCCATGAACCACCTCCTCGTTGATGGAGATGCAGATGTGGCCAGGAAACTTGCGATAGCCAAGGAAGGCGCTTTTGCAGCCGCGCGCCTTCATGACGGCGGCGGCGAAACGGTCGACCTCGCCGGTGGTGATGCCGGCGCGAACCTGGGCTGCGGTCTCAAGCAGGATGTCGCGCGCCAGCTGGCAGGCAACCCGGATGCCCTGCTGCTGGGCTCCGTGGCGGATCGGGATCTTGCCGGCGAGCATGGTTTACTTGCCGGCGATGAACCAGGCGACACCGATCAGGGTCATGATGGCGATGGCGACCCAAAGGCGGACGAGGGTGGTGGCATCCGCCACCTTGCCAGTCTGCTGGATGCGATCGAAACGGCCACGGATGCGCCCCTTCTTGAGGAAGCCGTCGTAATGGCTCTGCAGCAGGTGGGTTTCGACCTGGCGCATGACATCGAGCACGACGCCCACCAGAATCAGCAGGCTGGTGCCGCCGAAGAACTGGGCCGTCTGCGGGGCGATGCCCATGGCGCCGCTGATGACTCCGGGAAGGATGTAGAGAAGGGTGAGGAAGATGGCGCCGGCAAAGGTCAGACGGCTCATCGTGAAGTCGAGGAAGTCGGCGGTGGGCTTGCCGGGGCGGATGCCGGGGATGTAGCCGCCGCTCTTCTTCAGATCCTCGGAGATCTGGGTCGGCTGGAACATGGTGGCGACCCAGAAGTAGCTGAAGAAGAAGATCAGCGCCGCGGACACGGTGTAATAGATCCAGCCGGAAGCGATGGCTTCCGAGAAACGCTGGATCCAGCCGACGTCGGGAAACATCGAGGAGATGATCTGCGACGGGAAGAGCAGGATGGCCTGGGCGAAGATGATCGGCATGACACCGGAGTAATTGATCTTGAGCGGCAGGTACTGGGTCTGGCCGCCGTAGACCTTGCGGCCGACGACACGCTTGGCGTACTGAATCACGATGCGCCGGGTGGCCTGGGTCAGGGCAATGACACCGGCGATGACAATGACCATGAAGGCAAGCAGCATGACAAGCATGGCCGGACGGGTCATGTCGCCGCCGACATTGCCGACGTAGGTCTGCCACACCTGGACGAGGGCGCCGGGCAGGTCGGAGACAATGTTGACGCAGATCAGCAGCGAGATGCCGTTGCCGATGCCACGCTCGGTGATCATCTCGCCCAGCCACATCATGAGCATCGTGCCGGCGGTGATGGTGATCACGGTCGGCAGGACAAATTCAAAGAAGCCGTAATTGGGCACCAGTGGACGCTGCAGGCGGTCGATGACGTCCTGAAGGCCGCCAAGGAAGATGTTCTGTCCCGGGCTCTGCAGCGACTTGGCGAGCAGGTACCCCTGGAACAGGCAGAGGGCGATCGTGGCGATGCGGGTGTACTGGGTGATCTTCTGCCGGCCGCCATCCTCGCGCGCCAGCTTGCTCAGCCGCGGCACGACGGCGGTGAGCAACTGCAGCATGATCGAGGCGCTGATGTAGGGCATGATGCCCAGGGCAAAGATGGCGCAGTTTGCCAGGCCGCCCCCGCTGAACACATTGAGCAGCGCCGCCACCTGGGCCGCGCCGGAGCTGGCGTCGGCGGTGCGGCTGCTGACCCACTCGTCCAGCACCGTGGCATCCACCCCGGGAAGGGTGATGGCGGTGCCGACCCGGACGATGACGATCATCGCCAGGGTGAAGAGGATGCGGGACCTCAGTTCGGGGACTTTGAAGACGTTGGCAAAGGCGGAGATCATGAGAGTGAGCTAAGAGAAAACGGGCTCGGCCAACTGACAACCCTGAGGTTCGTCCGTGACCGGCCCGCTGGCGTGATGAAGGCTGTCGGGGGCTCAGGCGGCGACACTGCCGCCGGCTTTTTCGATCTTCTCGCGGGCCGAGGCACTGACCTTGTCCACCTGGATGGTGAGCTTGCGGGTCAGTTCGCCGCTGCCAAGAATCTTGACGGCGTCGCAGCTGCGGTTGACGAGGCCCAGTTCGCGAAGAGCCTGCTCGTTGACAGTGGCGCCATCCTCGAAGGCATTGAGGTCGCCGACATTGACGACTTCGAACACATCGCGGAACATGGCATTGCTGAAGCCCTTCTTCGGAAGACGGCGGTGCAGCGGCATCTGGCCACCTTCAAAGCCTGGGCGAATGCCCTTGCCGGAGCGGGCTTTCTGACCCTTGTGGCCTTTGCAGGAAGTCTTGCCGTGACCGGAGCTTTCGCCGCAGCCAATGCGCTTGCGGCGCTTCTTTGCACCCGGGCGGGGTTGAACGTCGTGAAGTCTCATGGAGATGGAGTGGGGAATGGGATGGAAAAATGGCTCAGAGCGCCTGGCGTTCGCGGGGGGTCTTGCCGCGGGAGCGCAGGATTTCGTCCTTGGGCCGCAGGGCGGCGAGGGCGGCGAGCGTGGCCTTGACCACGTTGGCGTGGTTGCTGGAACCCAGGGACTTGCCGATGACGTCGCGGACGCCGGCGGCTTCAAGAACGGCACGGGCGCCGCCACCGGCAATGATACCGGTGCCAGGAGCCGCAGGCTTGAGCATGATGTGACCGCCGCCGTGTTCGCCGACGACTTCATGCGGAATGGTGGCGTGGTCAAGATGGACCCGGCTCATCTTCTTGCGCGAGGCTTCCGTGGCCTTCTTGATGGCGTCCGCCACCTCGTTGGCCTTGCCGAAGCCCCAGCCCACCCTGCCCTGCTGGTCGCCAGCGACAACAAGCGCGGAGAAACTGAAGCGGCGGCCGCCCTTGACGACCTTGGCGCAGCGGTTGATGTGGACCACCTTCTCGATGGTGTCCGGACGGGAGTCGCCGGAGGATTCGCCGAAGGCGGGACTGAGAGTAGCTTCTGCCATAATGTGCGTGCTCGGTGGAATTAGAATTTCAGGCCCTTCTCACGGGCGGCGTCGGCGAGGGCCTTGACCTTGCCGTGGTAGATGAAACCACCGCGGTCGAAGACCACTTCGGTGATGTTCAGGGCCAGCGCGCGCTCGGCGAGGGCCTGGCCAATGCGGGTGGCGGTGGCAATGTTTGCGCGCGACTCGCCAAAGCCCTTCTCCTTGGTCGAGGCGGAAGCCAGCGTGCGGCCGGCCTCGTCATCGATCACCTGGGCGTAAACGTTGGTGTTGGAGAAGTAGACAGCGAGACGGGGACGCTTGGGTGTGCCCCGGAGGGTCTTGCGAATGCGGGCGTGGATGCGCTCGCGGGTCAGTTTGCGGTTCTTGACAGCCATGATGAGTCTCTCCTGTTGTTACTTCACACTCTTGCCGGCCTTGCGGCGAATCTGCTCGCCGGCGTAGCGGACGCCCTTGGCCTTGTAAGGCTCCGGCGGGTAATAGGCACGGATGTCGGCGGCAAGCTGGCCAACCATCTGCTTGTCGATGCCCTCGATGGCAATCTTGGTGTTGTCGGTGACCGTCACCTTGACGCCATCCGGGATGGGGTGCAGGCGGTCATGCGACTGGCCAAGACTGAGGTCGATGACGCTGCCCTTGACGGCGGCACGAAAGCCGACGCCGTGGATTTCGAGATCCTTGCGGAAGCCCTTGCTGACGCCCTCGACCATGTTGCCGATGAGTCGCTGGCTGGTGCCGTGCATGGCGCGGACGACACGGTCGTCGTTGGCGCGGGTGACGCTCAGCGAACCGGTGCCAGTCTCAACATTGATGCCGGTGGGCAGGGTCCAGGTGAGCTTGCCCTTGGGGCCCTCGACGAGCACACTGCGATCGTCGCCGATCTTGACAGTGACCTTGTCGGGCAGGGGGATGGGTTGTTTTCCAACGCGTGACATGATGATGAATCCTTGGTGGGGGTTACCAGATTTGGGCGAGAAGTTCGCCGCCGACCTTGGCCTTGCGGGCGCGGGCGCCGGTCATGATGCCGCGAGAGGTGGACAGGATGGCGATGCCGAGGCCGCCGAGCACGCGGGGAATCTCGTCGGTCGAGACATACTTGCGCAGGCCAGGCTTGCTGACGCGCGAGAGGTGGCGGATGACCGGGGTCTTGCCCTGGTACTTGAGCTTCAGCTTCAGGCGTGGGTGGGCGGCGCTGGTGTCCACCTCGTAGCTCCAGATGTAGCCCTCTTCCTGCAGGATGCGGGAGAGCTCGGACTTCATTTTGGAGAAGGGCACGAACACCTCCTGCTGGCCGGCGGAGGCTGCATTGCGGATGCGGGTGAGATAATCGGAAATGGGATCGGTCATGGTGCGCGAAAGGTCGGCGTTTCGGAATTAGGCGGCCTCGGCCTTGGCGTTGGCGGTTTTGCCGCGGAACGGCATGCCGAGCGCGCGCAGAAGCTCGCGGGCATGGTCGTCATTGCCCGTGGAAGTGACGAAGGTGATGTCGAAGCCCAGCGTGCGCTTGATCTTGTCGAGCTCGATCTCCGGGAAGATGGACTGGTCGTTGATGCCCAGCGTGTAGTTGCCACGGCCGTCGAAGGCTTTCGGGGCGACACCGCGGAAGTCGCGGATGCGCGGGATGGCGGTTTTCACCAGGCGCATGAGAAAGTCATACATGCGACGGCCACGCAGGGTGACCTTGACACCGACGGCTTCACCCGCACGCAGCTTGAAATTGGCGATCGCCTTCTTGCTGAGGGTCACGACAGGCTTTTGTCCCGTGATGAGCGTGACTTCGTTGACGGCGTCCTCGACGGCCTGTTTGCGTTCGCCCTGCGAGCCCACGGCGCAGTTGATGACGATCTTTTCAAGTTTGGGGACTTGGTGAACATTGGCAAGACCAAGCTGCTGCTTGAGCTGGCCGCGGAGTTTGTCGTTGTAGAGGGACTGTAGCTGGGGTTCCATGATTCAGTTTGGCTGTGCCGCCTTTCCACCGCGGGTCCGGCGATTGCCTGACGGAAACGGAGGGGGAGGCAATTTGCAGGATTACTTCTTTTTCGCAACCTTCTTCTTCGCCGTTTTCGGCTTGGCGTCGGCGATCTTGACGTTGGAGATGTGGATGGGGCCTTCCTTTTCGAGGATGCCGCCGTTCGGGCGCTCCTGGGAGGGGCGCACGGTCTTCTTGATCATGCGCACACCCTCAATGAGGACGCGGGCCTTCGCGGGCTGGACTTCCAGGATGACGCCCTGGGCGCCCTTGTGGGCTCCGGCGATGACGGTGACATTGTCACCCTTCTTGACGTGGGTTTTGATGCGGCTCATAGCACTTCGGGGGCGAGGGAAACGATCTTCATGAAGTTCTTGTCGCGCAGTTCGCGGGCCACGGGGCCGAAGATGCGCGTTCCCTTGGGATTGTTGTCCTTGTCGATGATGACAATGGCGTTGCGGTCAAAGCGCAGGATGGAGCCGTCGGAACGGCGGATCGGGTGCGCGGTGCGGACGACGACGGCGCGGACGACCTCACCCTTCTTGACGCTGGCGGTCGGGGTCGACTCACGGACGTGGGCGGTGATGATGTCGCCGACGAAGGCGTGGCGGGTGTTCTTCTTGCCGAGAACGCCAATCATTTTGGCGACGCGGGCTCCGGTGTTGTCGGCCACCGGAATTGAGGATTCCATCTGCAGCATGGCGGTGTTCTCCTTGAGGGGGTGAAAGGTTCTTGGCTTAGTGTTTCAGGATCTCCTGAAGGTTCCAGCGCTTGAGCTTGCTCAGCGGACGGGTCTCAACGATGAGAACGCGGTCGCCGATCTTGGCCTGTTCGTTCTCGTCATGCGCATAGAACTTGGAAGTCTTGCGGATGATCTTCTTGAAGCGCGGATGCGGGACGCGGCGCTCAACCTCGACCACGATGGTCTTGGACATTTTGTCGGACACAACCACTCCGACGCGCTCCTTGCGGACGGGGGCGCGGGGGGTTGCTGCTGCTTCGGTGACGGCCTCGCTCATGATGGGGGATGGGTACAGGTGGGGATGGCTCCGGCTCAGGCGGCCTGGGCGGCGGTGGAGCGTTCGGAAAGGATGGTTTCGATGCGGGCGACCTCACGGCGCAGGAGATGCAGGCGGGCCGGGTTTTCCAGCTGGCCGATCTGCTGCTGCACGCGCAGGTTGAGCATTTCCTGGCGCAGTTCACGGCGGCGTGCGCCCAGTTCCTCGACGGAAAGCTCACGGAGTTCCTTGATCTTCATAACGGATACGGGTCGGTTGGATTAAATGGCGACGGCGCGCGAGACAAAGCGTGTGCGCAGGCCAAGCTTGTTGGCGGCCAGGCGGCAGGCCTCCCTGGCGGTGGCCTCGTTGACGCCGGAGATTTCAAACAGCATGTGACCGGGAAGCACGACGGCAACCCAGAACTCGGGCGAACCCTTGCCCTTGCCCATTCGGGTTTCCGGCGGACGGGCGGTGACCGGCTTGTGCGGGAAGATGCGGATGAAGACCTTGCCCTTGCGCTTCAGGAAGCGGTTGATGGCGACACGGCAGGCCTCGATCTGGTTGTTCTTGATCCAGCCGCGATCCAGAGTCTGCAGGCCGAACTCGCCGAAATCGAGCTTGTTGCCGCGGGAAGCGGTGCCTGCGCGGCTGCCGCGCTGGGTTTTGCGATGTTTAACACGACTGGGAAGAAGAGCCATAGGTCAGGTTTCCGAAGTTGGGGTCTTGAAGTTGGGGCGGATCAGGCCTGGGCAGCGGGAGCTGGAGCCGGGGCGGACGCCTGGGAGGAATAGGAGGGCGCGGAGCGCTCACCGCCGCGACGGCCGATGCCGCCACGTTCACCGCCACCACGATCCGAGCGCTCGCGGCGACGATCGTTGCGCGGCTGGCTGTTCTCGGGAGCATTGCCGCGATTGAGCCACACTTTGACGCCGATGATGCCGTAAACGGTGCGGGCTTCGGCAAAGCCGTAGTCAATCGGGATGCGCAGGGTCTGCAGGGGGACCTTGCCCTGGCGGTACTGTTCAGCGCGGGCGATGTCAGCGCCACCGAGACGGCCGGCAACGCGGATACGGATGCCGTCGGCGCCCATGTCCATGGCGGTCTGCACCGAGCGCTTCATGGCGCGGCGGAAGGAAATGCGGCGCTCGAGCTGGACGGCAACGCTCTCGGCAACGAGCTGGGCGTCGAGTTCCGGCTGCTTGATCTCGAAGATGTCAATCTTGACCTGCTTGCCGCCGCACATTTCGGAGACCTTTTGGCTCATGACCTCGATCTCCTGGCCCTTGCGGCCGATGACGAGGCCCGGGCGGGCGGTGTGCAGGGTGACGCGGACCTGATTCCAGGCGCGTTCAATGACGATGCGGGCGACGGCGGCCTGCATGAGCTTGTCCTTGAGGTACTTGCGGATGGCGAGGTCACTGTGCAGGGCCTCGGCAAATTCCTTTTCAGGAGCATACCACTTGGAGCGCCAGTCTTTGGTGACGGCGAGGCGGAAACCGATCGGATTGACTTTCTGTCCCATAAATCAGAGGTGTGTGGATTATTCGGCGGCGGCTTTGCGCTTCTTGGCGGCGGGTTTGGCGGCTGCGGGCTTCTCTTCTTCCTTCTCGCCAAGGACGACCGTGATGTGGGTCATGCGCTTCTTGATCGGAGCGGCGGAACCACGGGCACGCGGCATGATGCGCTTGATGGTCGGACCAGGGGTGGCGACGGCGCTGCGGACAACGAGTTCATCGGCGTCCAACTCGTGGTTGTTCTCGGCGTTGGCAACGGCCGAACGCAGCACCTTACCGACCATCAAGGCGGCCTTCTTGGGGGTGAAATCCAAGACGCTGAGCGCCTGCGAAACCGGCATGCCCGTGATGGCACGCGTCACTTGACGGGCCTTCTGCGACGAGATTCGGGCGTATTTGTAGATCGAACGCACTTCCATAACTTAGAATGATCGGTTGATGTCCACTTTTCCTCTGTCCCCGACTTTCACGGGATCAGCTTTGTTTGCGAGTTCCTGCACGACGGCGCCGCTGACAGAGCTGCGCACCTCGGTGACAAGAATTTTTGCGATGGGTTTGTCCTCGCGAAAGATTTCAAAGGGCATGCCAGGCTTGACGCCGTCACGGGCACCCACGGAGAGCACGGCGACTCCCAGTTCGGGCTTGAGGCTGACCACGCGCGCCTCCTGAAGGCTGGCGGGTTGTGCGGTGGCCGCAGGTGCGGCACTGGCCGCTACCAGAACCTGCTCGGCATTGTCAAGAGCGGCGGTGAGGCGCTGCTCGGCGGCCGCATCGGGGGATGGCACGGTTTTTGCGAAGTCAATCGACACCTCGGCAAGCTGCATCAGGGCATCCGCCAGGCGCCTGCGCGAGGTCTCGGAGACTCGCAGGTCGGAGAGGGCGGAGAGCAGACGTTCCTGGGCGGCGTCCGGCTGCTGCTCCAGAGCGGCGATGCCGAGCCCTTCAAGCAGACCCCGCAGGCGGTCGTGGCGATCACGCAGTTCCGCAGCCTCCTGATTGGCGGCGGCAGCACTCTGGGCGAGGGCTTCACCTCGTCCCTGCGCCGCCGCCAGCTGGGTTTCGAGCGACTGAATTTTCTGCGCCGCCAGTTGCAGCGTTGTGTTCAGTTCCTGAAACTCGAAGGCTGACTGCGCGTGCACCGTGCCGAACGCCGCCAGCCAGGCCGCGACGAGCAGCAGGGCGGGCTTGAGGGCGATGGCGAGCGGGCGGAACATGTGCGGGGGAGCGTTCGGGACGATTACTTGGAGGCCTTGACCGTGTGGGCACCGTGACCCTTGAACAGGCGGGTCAGGGCGAACTCGCCGAGGCGGTGACCGACCATGTTTTCGGTCGCGTACACGGACACAAAGTCCTTGCCATTGTGAACGAGGAAGGTGTGCCCAACGAGATCCGGAGTGATCATCGAGCTGCGGGCCCAGGTCTTGATCGGGCGCTTCTGGCCTGCATCGTTGAGCTTGTCCACCTTTTCGAGGAGGGCCTGCTGGACGAAGGGGCCTTTCTTGAGAGAGCGTGCCATATGAGTTCTTGCTTGGGATCGGATTGCGGGAGCGGTTTACTTCTTGGCACGGCGATCCTGGACGATCAGCTTGCCGGTGGCCTTTTTCGGGTTGCGAGTCTTCTGGCCCTTGGCATGACCCCACGGGCTGAGCAGGTGCTGGCGACCGCCGCCGGACTTGGAGCGGCCTTCACCACCACCGTTCGGGTGATCGATCGGGTTCATGCACATGCCGCGCACGGTCGGACGGGTGCCCTGCCAGCGGGTGCGGCCGGCCTTGCCCGAGACGACATTCATGTGCTCGACATTGCCGACCTGGCCGATGGTGGCGTAGCACTCGGCGTGGATCTTGCGAATCTCGCCGGAGGGCATCTTCACGAGGGCGTATTCACCCTCGCGGTTGGAGAGGATGGCAGCCTGGCCTGCGGCGCGGGCGGCAACACCGCCACGACCCTTGACCAGCTCGACGTTGTGAATGCTTGTGCCAAGGGGGATCCTGCGCAGCGGCAGGGCGTTGCCAACTTCCGGCGCAGCCTTCTCACCCGCCATGACGCTGGCACCCAGCTTCAGGTTGTTGGGGGCGAGGATGTAGGCACGCTCGCCATCCTTGTATTCGACAAGGGCGATGCGGGCGGAGCGATTCGGGTCGTACTCGATGCCGATGACCTTGGCGGCTTCATCGCGACGGGCTCGCTTGAAGTCGAGCAGGCGGTAGCGACGCTCATGGCCGCCGCCGATGTGGCGGCAGGTGATGCGCCCGGTGTTGTTGCGGCCGCCGGACTTGCGGAGGGCCACCGTCAAGCTGCGCTGCGGCTCGCTCTTGGTGATCTCTTCAAAGGAGTTCCACTCCTTGTACCGGTTGGACGGGGTGGTGGGCTTGAAATTTTTCAGCGCCATGGCTCTGCGTCTTTCTGATTAAAGGTTTCCGAAAAGGGGGGTTCAAACGAGGTCGAGTGACTCGCCTTCCTTGAGGCGAACGACGGCCTTCTTCCAATGGTTGGTGCGGCCGGCGTCGGCACGGCGTTCACGGCGGGCCTTGCCGAAGAAGTTGGCGGTGCGGACGGCCACGACCTTCTTGCCAAAGTGGGCTTCAACGGCCCGCTTGATCTCGAGCTTGTTGGCCTGCGGGTTGACCAGAAAAACGTACTCGTTATTGGTCTCTCCGAGGCGCGTCGCCTTCTCGCTGAGGCGGATCGATTGAATCACGGAATGGGGGTCTTTCATATCAGGCAGTCCTCCGGGCAAGGGTTGGCAGGGCGTCCGCGGTCACGATCACCTGGGCGTAGTTGAGCAGGTGCTCGGCGTTGACCTCGTCGGCGGAGATGAGCTGGACGTTCTGGACGTTGCGGGCCGAGCGGAAGGTGGTTTCATCGAAGGCCTGGCCGACGATGAGGATCTTCTTTTCCGTGGCTAGGGCAGCGATCGCGGACACAAAGCTTTTGGTCTTGCCGTCGGCGACCGTGAAGCTGTCAACAGTGAGCACGGCGCCGTCGTTGATGCGGGCGGTAAGCGCTGCCCGCAGGGCGAGCCTGCGCACATTCTTCGTGGTGGTCTTGGACCAGTCGCGGGTGCGCGGGCCGAAGACAACACCGCCGCCGCTCCAGATCGGCGAACGCTTGCTGCCCATACGGGCGTTGCCGGTGCCCTTCTGTTTCCAGAGCTTCTTGCCGCTGCCGGAGACTTCCGAGCGGTTCTTGGTGTGGGCATTGCCCTGACGGCGGTTGGCGCGGTAGGCGACGACGACGTCATTCAGGGCCTGTTTGCCCTGGTGACCTTCGGTCAGGTTCAGGCTGGCCTGGCGGGCGCCTTCGGGGGAAAGAACGGTTGCTGGCATGTTTCGGTACCTCCTGGTGGATTACTTGGCCGGGGCGGCCTTTTTCTTGGCGGGGCGCACCACGACGATGCTGCCCTTGTTGCCGGGGATGGCGCCGCTGATGAGCAGGATGCCCTCTTCGGGGCGGCTCTGGACGACCTTGAGATTCTGGGTGGTGACGCGCTCGACACCGTCATGACCGGGCATCTTCTGGTTCTTCCAGACGAGGCCGGGGGTGAGGCGGCAGCCGATCGAGCCGGGCCGGCGGTGCATCATGTGACCGTGGGTGGCCGGCTGACCGCTGAAGTTCCAGCGCTTCATGACACCCTGGAAACCCTTGCCCTTGGTGGTGCCGATGACGTCGACCCACTGGCCGGCGCTGAACAGGCCGGCGTCGAGCTTGGCGTCGGCGGCGGGCAGTTGCTCGTCGGAAGTGAGACGAAACTCCTTGATGTGACGCTTGGGCGAGACGCCATGCTTTTTGAAGTGGCCCATGGCGGGCTTGTTGACACGGAATTCCTTCTGGTCGCCGTAGCCGACCTGTACCGCGCTGTAGCCATCCTTGCCGGAGGCCTGCTTCACCTGGATCACGGTGTTGCCGCTGACGTCAACGACGGTGACGGCGACAGCAATCCCCTTGTCGGTGTACACCTTGGTCATGCCAAGCTTTTTTCCAATCAGTCCTAGAGCCATATTCAGAGTCTCCTGTGTGTGCGTTGTTCAGCCGGGGTGCGCGGACTAGATGCGGATGGTGATGTCCACGCCGGAGGGCAGGTTGAGCTTCTTCAGCTCGTCCACCGTGCGCGAGGTCGGATCAACGATGTCAAGCAGGCGCTTGTGGGTGCGGATCTCGAACTGGTCCATCGACTTCTTGTCGACGTGCGGGGAGCGGTTGACGGTGAACTTCTCGATGCGGGTCGGAAGCGGGATGGGGCCGGCCACGCGGGCGCCGGTGCGCTTCGCGGTCTCGACGATGTCGGCGGTGCTTTTGTCAAGCACGCGGTAGTCGTAGGCGCGCAGGCGGATTCTGATTCGCTGGTTGTTCATGACGGGATTCCGACGTTGAAGGTTCTGCTGGGGGTTAGTTCTTGCCGCCGCCGCGCTGCTCGACGATCTGGTCGACGATCTGCTGCGGCACCTGTTCGAAGTGCGAGGGCTGCATGGAGTAGGAGGCGCGGCCCGAGGAAAGGGTGCGGATGGCGGTGGAGTAACCGAACATTTCCGCCAGGGGCACTTCGGCGCGCAGGATGGCGGTGTTGCCGCGGTTTTCCATGCCGAGAATCTTGCCGCGGCGACGGTTGAGGTCGCCCATGATGTCGCCCTGGTAGTCCTCGGGGGTGGAGCACTCGACGGCCATGATCGGCTCGAGCAGGATGCACTTGGCCTTCTTGAGCGCGTCCTTGACGGCGAAGATGGCGGCCATCTTGAAGGCGTTTTCGTTGGAGTCGACTTCGTGGCTGGAACCGTCGAGCAGTTCGATGCTCATGTCGATCACCGGGTAGCCCGCAATGATGCCGTTGAGCACCGCTTCCATGCAGCCCGATTTGCAGGCGTTGATGTACTCCTTCGGGATGGTGCCGCCGACGACCTTGTTTTCGACGGTGACGCCCTTGCCCTTCTCGGCCGGGAAGATCTTGAGGACGACGTGGCCGTATTGGCCGCGGCCACCGGACTGCTTGACGAGCTTGCCTTCGCCGTCGGCCTCGCGGGTGAGGGTCTCGCGGTAGGCGATCTGCGGTTTGCCGGTGTTGGTCTCGACCTTGTGCTCGCGCTTGAGGCGGTCGCAAAGAATTTCCAGGTGCAACTCGCCCATGCCGGCGATGATGGTCTGGCCGGTCTCCTCGTCGGTCTTGACAAAGAAGGTCGGGTCTTCTTCCGAAAGGCGCTGGAGGGCGTTGGCCATTTTTTCCTGGTCACCCTTGGTTTTGGGCTCAACAGCCATCGAGATGACCGGCTCGGGGAAGGTCGGCGGCTCAAGCTGGACGTCGAGATCCTCGTGGCAGAGCGTGTCGCCGGTGCGCACATCCTTGACACCAACGAGGGCGGCAATGTCGCCCGAGTAACAGGCGTCGATGTCCTTGTGCACGTTGGCCTGGATCTGAATCAGGCGGCCGACGCGCTCGGACTTGCGGGTGCGCGGGTTGTAGATGGTGTCGCCCTTCTTGACGCAGCCGGAATAGACGCGGAAGAAGACCAGGCGGCCGAATTTGTCGGACCAGAGCTTGAAGGCGAGGGCGATGAACTTGCCGCCGTCGTTCGGCTCGGCCGTGATCTTGATCTCGGGGTCGTCGATGGATTCGCCCTGCTGCGGAGCAATGTCGAGCGGGCCGGGCAGGTAGTCGATGACGGCATCAATCAGGTACTGCACGCCCTTGTTCTTGAAGGCGGAACCGCCGGCCATCGGAATGATCTTGTTGGCGATGACGGCGCGGCGCAGGCCGGCCTTCAGCTCCACCTGGCCGATCGGCTGCTCCTCGAGGAAAAGCATGCCCAGCTCGTCGTCGGCGCTGCAGACGGCGTCAAGCAGCTCGGCGTAAGCCGCGTTGGCCTTTTCAATTTCAGCGCCCTCGAGTTCGCGCACGGTGTAGGTGGAACCCCACTTGTCGCTGTCCGAATAGATGATCGCCTTCTTGTTGATGACGTCGATCTGGCCGGAAAGGTTGTCTTCGGCGCCGATCGGAATCAGGATCGGGTAGGCGGGAGCGCCGAGCTTCTCGCGCACTTCCTTGACGACGTTTTCGAAGTTGGCGCCGGTGCGGTCCATCTTGTTGACGAAGGCGATGCGCGGCACCCCGTATTTCTCCGCCTGGCGGTAGACGGTTTCCGACTGCGGCTGCACGCCGGCGACTCCGCAGAGCACGAAGATGGCTCCGTCAAGCACGCGCAGCGAGCGCTCCACCTCGGCCGTGAAGTCCACGTGGCCGGGGGTGTCAATGATGTTGAGGCGGAACTCCTCGAGTTCGCGGCTCTTGTAAATGCCCGGCTCCTTGAGCTGCTTCCATTTCGTCGTGACGGCAGCCGAGGTGATGGTGATGCCGCGCTCCTGCTCCTGCTCCATCCAGTCCGTCGTGGCGCCGCCGTCGTGCACCTCGCCGATCTTGTGGATCATGCCGGTGTAGAACAGGATACGCTCGGTCGTGGTCGTCTTGCCCGCGTCAATGTGGGCGCAGATCCCGATGTTGCGGGTGCGCTCCAGAGGGAATTCGCGGTTGGGGGAATTGTGATTCGACATGGACGGAAATGAGGAGGTAGCGGAGCGGCGAGGGCGTGGAATCTTAGAAGCGGAAGTGGGCGAAGGCGCGGTTGGCCTGGGCCTGCTTGTGGACATCGTCGCGCTTGCGCACGGCACTGCCCTGCCCCTGGGAGGCTTCCTTCAGTTCATTGGCGAGGGCACGGTGCATGGGCTGCCCCTTGCGGCCGCGGGCATACCCCACGATCCAGCGCATGGCGAGCGACTCGGAGCGGGCCGGAGCAACTTCAAGCGGCACCTGATAAGTGGCGCCACCGACGCGGCGGGCCTTGACCTCAACCTTCGGCTTCGCGTTCTCAATGGCGCGGTTGAACAGCTCCAGCGGGTCGACCGAGTCGGCCTTTTCATTGAGCTGGTCGATGGCGGCGTACACGATGCGCTCGGCGAGCGACTTCTTGCCGCACTGCATGACGCGGGCAATCAGGTGCGCCACCAGCTCGCTGTCGTAGCGGGCGTCTTTGTGGACGGGCTTGTCGTAGACTCTTTTTCTGCGGGCCATGATGGGATGGGGTCAGGGGAGTGTGGAAACGGAAACTTACTTCTTGCCACCCTTGGCAGCCGCAGCGGCGGCACCGGCCTTGGGACGCTTGGCGCCGTACTTCGAACGGCCGCGGCGGCGCTTGTCGACACCCAGGCAGTCAAGGGTGCCGCGAACGATGTGGTAGCGGACACCCGGAAGGTCCTTCACGCGACCGCCGCGAACCAGAACGATCGAGTGCTCCTGGAGGTTGTGCCCCTCGCCGCCAATGTAGGCGATCACCTCGAAGCCGTTGGTCAGGCGCACCTTGGCGACCTTACGAAGAGCGGAGTTCGGCTTCTTCGGCGTGCGGGTCATGACCTGAAGGCAGACGCCGCGTCGCTGCGGGCACTTGGTGAGTGCGGGCGACTTCGACTTCACCGACTTGTCCTTGCGGCCGTGTCTGACGAGTTGATTGATGGTGGGCATGGTCTGTTGAATTCGTTCCGGTCTGAGGGCCGTGTCGGGCAGTCCGGAAAAGACAGTGCATCCACCTTGCGAAAGGGTCAGCACAGTGTTTTTCCGGTTCACTGCTCCGATAGTCAGGGCCGCATGCGCGGCTGGCTGGGCTAGCGCTCCAAAGGAACGCCTGGGCCGGGGAGCACGCAACTTGGCCGACAACCAAACATTGGCAAGATGTTTTTGCAGCTTTTTTGAATTTTTGCAGTCTGTCGCCTGATGTTCTGCCATTCGCCGCAGCACCGCTTTTTTTGTCGCCACGTCCGCCACTTCGCGATAAAAGGAGGACCTCAATGAACGAAACCTCCCTCCCTCATGACTCCAGCACCGCCCTTCCCGGCAGCGACCCGCTGCAGGCGGCCAAGGCCAGCGCCCTGCGCGCGGCTGAGGAACTGCGCACCGCTGCCGCCCAGAAGGCTGCCGAACTGCGCGACGTGGCCGAAGCACAGGCCGGACGCATCAAGGCCGCTGCCGGCCAGCACGTGCAGGAATTGGGCGACCGCGCCGGCGAGTTTCGCGAAATCGCCGGGGAAACCCTCGGCCAGGCCCGGATTCAATGTGAGGAATTCATGGCCGAAGCCGAGAAACTGGCGCGTGAAAAGCCGCGCCAGGCGCTGCTGACCGCCTTTGGCCTCGGTCTGCTGGTCGGCCTGCTGCTCAAGCGCTGAGCCGGACACTGCCCATGGACTTGCAACCCTCACGCTTGAAGGCCCTGCTGGCCGCCCTAGCCCGTTATGCCGAGGCGCGCGGACGCCTGCTGCAGTTGGAGGCGCGCGAGGCTGGCGGCCAGTTTGCCGCCCTGCTGCTGCTGACCCTCGCCACGATCGGTTGCCTGTTCGCCGGCTGGCTGGTCGCCTTGCCCGCCCTCGTTTGGTGGCTCGCCGGGGCGGTCAATCGCCCATGGCCCCAGGTTGCCCTCGTGCTGGGCGCCGCACACCTGGCCGCGGGCCTGGCGGCGCTCGCCCTGCTGCGGCGGCGACTGCGCCGACTGGCCGTGCTGGAGGAGACCTTCCGGCAATTTGACAAGGACCGTGCCTGGCTGCGCGGCGAAACCCCGGCCCCATGAAAACCAAGGCCGAGCTGATGGCGGAACTGGACCTGGCGCGCGCCGAACTCGGCGGGCAACTGCAGGGTGCCGCGGACGAATGGCGACCGGATCATTTGCTGCGCCGATCCCTGGAGCGTCACCGCTGGCTATGGACCGCCGGCGCCGCCACGGCCGGCCTGCTGCTGGCGCGCCGTCTGCTGCGCCCGGCGCAGGACAAGATTAGGCGTGACATCGCCGGCGCATCCGCTACAAAAAACAGCCTTATTTCGCAAATTCTCGCACCCATGCTCGCCGTCGCCCGGCAGGTGGCTGTGAGACAAGGTTTCCAGCTGATCCAAACCCTTCTCAACCCAACGACCCAACGGCACGAGGGCGACCGCCCCGGGCCCTGATTCCAGTCCCCTCCATGTCTGACCAAGCCGCTCCCGCCCAAGATCTCGTGCCCGTGCTGGGCCATGTGGATGACTATCTGCGCTTCTGCATGCAGTATGACGCCTCCGACCTGCATCTGGCCACCGCCAGCCAGCCGATCTGGCGGCGCTACGGCAATCTGATGCCGATTTGGAACAACTCGGCGGCACTGACCCCCGAGGACACCCGCCGGCTCGCCTACAGCTTCCTCACCGAGGCGCAGATCCGGCAGCTGGAAACCAAGGGCGATGTCGACTTCGCCTACTCGCCGGAATTCGGCCGCTTCCGCGCCTCCGTCGTCCAGCAGCGCCTGGGCATTGACATCACCTTCCGCATCATCACCACCAGCATCCGCTCGGTCGACGAACTCGGCCTGCCGGACACCGTGCGCACGCTGATCCGCTACCACAACGGCCTGGTGCTAGTCACCGGTCCGGTCGGCTGCGGCAAGTCCACCACGCTGGCCGCCCTGGTCGACGAGATCAACAAGGAGCGCCAGGACCACATCATCACCCTGGAGGATCCGATCGAGTACGTCATCGAACCCAAGGGCTGCCACGTCAACCAGCGCGAGGTGGGCAGCCACACCGAATCCTTCGCCGCCGCCCTGCGCGGCGCCCTGCGCGAGGATCCCGATGTCATCATGGTCGGGGAAATGCGCGACCTGGAAACCATCTCGCTGGCGATCACCGCCGCCGAAACCGGCCACTTGGTGCTCGGCACCCTGCACACCGGCAACTCGGCACGCACGCTGGACCGCGTTCTCGATGTCTTCCCCTCCGACCAGCGCGACCAGATCCGCATCATGGTCTCGGAATCACTGCGCGGCATCATTTCCCAGCAGCTGGTTCCCAAGACCGACGGCAACGGCCGCGCCATGGCGCTGGAACTGCTGGTCAACACCCCGGCCGTGGCCGCCTGCATCCGCGACGGCAAAACCTACATGCTCAACGGCGTCATGCAGACCGGCAAAAACGTCGGCATGATCACCATGGATGACTCCCTGCGCGGCCTGTACAGCAAGGGCCTGATCAGCCGCGAGGAATGCGAGTCGCGCGCCGAGGACAAGCAGCTCATGCGCGCCTTCTTCCAGAGCTGAGCCCACCCCTTCGCAACCCCTAGAC
>DAIUCN010000017.1:0-58816 GCA_036846165.1 Prosthecobacter sp. | reverse complement strand
GTCGTCCTGTCGTCCTGTCGTCCTGTCGTCCTGTCGTCCTGTCGTCCTGTCGTCCTGTCGTCCGCCTCACCTTGACATTCCGCCCGCCAGCGCGATGGTACCTTTTCCTCACGCGGGTGTAGTTCAATGGTAGAACACGAGCTTCCCAAGCTTGATACGTGGGTTCGATTCCCATCACCCGCTCCACGTTGAGGATCAACGGGTTACCAAGGCTGAATCAGGCACTCTCCACCGCAGTCTCAACAGACCCCATCCAACACTGCGTTTGCCAATACCTCGGGGTGAACTTTCAAAAGGTCCCAGCCAACGAGACTTGTAGCCACCCAGCCCAGATCTCTTTCTCGTTGAGAGCTTGGAATCGCCAACAGACCGCAGGTTCTCGCTGGCTTGACAGGGTTTCCGTGCCGGTCAGGCTCTCCTCATGCGGACTTTTCTTCCAGCCCTCGTACTGTCGGCTTTCTCCATTCTCAGCCGCGGCGCGGAATTGACTTCGGTCGGACTCGGTGCGAACAGCCTGTCGATCGCGACAGGCCAGCCTTCCCTGGTGACCATGTCGAGTGGTTCCGTCCAGATCCCGGTGTGGTCCTTGTCGGGCGGCACGGTCGGACAGTCGGTCGCCGGGATCGTGACGGGGCTTCCCGCCGATTGCCGGGCGGTGAAGGTCGAAATCGTCGTGACCTCGACCGACAAGAGCACGAACCCCGCCTTGGAGGACGTCTATCGGGTCCACCTGTCGCAGGTGCTGGACGGCGCGCCCTTCACGAAACGACATTACCAGGGCAACCCCGTGCGCACGGTGCTGCCCGCCGCGCCGCTGCACGCGCGGACCATCACCCTGGAATCCTATTACGAGGTCGTGCCCGGGGCGCCGCTGTGGGTGCGGGTGCAGCGTGAGCCGGGCGATCCCGCCGACACCTTCACCAAGCCAACAGGCCTGGTCCTGGTCAAGGTGACACCGGTGCCTTCCCCCGCCAGAGGTCAGGTCGTCGAGGATGCAGAGGGTTACAATTCCTGGCCGATGCTGCAGGCCATCGGCAACAAGCTGGTCTGTGTGTACAGCCGCGGTTCAGGGCACACGGTGGGCGAGGATGCCCGCGTGCTGTATGCGCGCACCTCCACAGACTGCGGCAAAACCTGGACGCCGGAAACGGTGGTCGCCAGTTCGCCCGGCTATGGCGAGGTCGCCATCGGCAAGGGGCTGGATGCCACCGGTGCCATGCTGCTTTGGGTGCGCCGGGTCGGCCGGGACTGGCAGCATGACCTCTACCGAACGACCGACGGCGTGGCGTTCACCCGGGTGGCAACTCCGGTCCTGTCGCCGGTTCCGGTGCAGATCACCGACATCTTCACCGTGCCGGAAGTCGGCCTCATGGCGCTGTGGTTCGCCGGTGGTTACAGGGAGGATGACAACCACTCGTGGGGCACGCTGACGAGCCGCGACAACGGCCTCACCTGGACACAAACCACCCACGAATCCGGCCTGAGCCTGGCGCAGTGGCCAACCGAACCCTCCGCCGTTTACCTCGGGCAAGGCAGGATCCTTGCCATTGCGCGCACGGAGCAGCGCGGAGCCACCACCGAGAGAGCGCAGTTCCAACTCGTGTCCACGGACTCTGGCGCGAACTGGACGCGCCGCCGCACCAACATCAGCGATGTACTGCTCTCCACCCCCAGCCTGATCCTCGACACCCAAACCGGCCTGCTCAGCAACTACTACTACCAGCGCGGAGCCGGCGGTGTCCTGCGGCGCCGGGTCGTGGATGCCAACCGCATCTTCGATCACCCACTCCTCTGGCCCGCCTCCGAGGCGGTGGCGAAGGGCAGCACGGCCTCCATCGATGCCGGCAACGTCAACGCCACGGTGATCAGCGACAGGCACTACCTGTCCTACTACTCCGGCAAGTCTCCCAACACCTCGGTTCTCGTGTCGGAGATTGCGTCACCCCCTGCCGCACGTTGAAGGCTCGGGATGGATATCGCAGGCAAGCCCCGATGACGAGTCGCCAACCTGCCATGAAGCGTCGATCGTTCATCTGCCGCCAGGAACTGCAAGGCGATCCGCGGCCGGACATGTCGCAGTATCGGAACCCGTTGGAGGCGCCGGCGAATGAACCGCCGCCATGCCAGCGTTGAAGGGGAGATGACACAGGAACGCTGGGTCAAGAGCCTCGGCATCGCCTTCCTCCTGATCTGGGGAGCGCTGGCGGTGGCTCCCCTGCACCGGCAAGACTGGGTGCTGGAAAACCTGCTCGTGCTCGCCGCCGTGCCGGTGGCGCGCGCTGCCTGGCGTCGCCGCCTGTTCTCCACGCCGGCCTGGACCCTGCTCTTCCTGTTCATGGTCCTGCATCAGATCGGTGCCCACTACACCTACTCGGAGGTGCCGTATGATGCCTGGTGGCAGCGGCTCACCGGCGATTCCTTCAACGCGATCTTCGGCTGGCAGCGCAACCACTTCGACCGCCTCGCCCACTTCCTCTACGGCGTGCTGCTCGCCCTGCCCTTCCGCGAAACCGTTCAGGGTCTCTTTGGCGCCCGCGGCTTCTGGAGTTACCTGCTGCCCCTTGATTTTGTCCTGTCGACCTCGGTGTTCTATGAACTGGTCGAATGGCTGGCAGCCAGCGTGCTCGGCGGCGACGCCGGCATGACCTACCTCGGTACCCAGGGCGACATCTGGGATGCTCAGAAGGACATGGCCCTCGCCGGCTTCGGCGCCCTGTTGACGCTTGGGGTCGTGGCGGTTCTGGAGAGACGCCGCAACAGACTGACGAAACGCTCCGACGGCTCGCCCGGCCCACCTCCGTGAACCGCTGCCTAATCCCTCCACCAAGCCTGCTCCAGAACGATTCTGCCGTCCTCACGTCGCCGGTAACGGGCGGTGAAGGCCTCGGCCTCCGGTGCCGGATCACGGCGCAGAACGCGGTCGCTGCCCACCGGCACTTCCGTCAAGCATTCGCCCTTGGCGAGCAGGGCGGGCAATTCGTCCCAGGAACCGATGCCGAGGCCAGCGATGACACTGCCGGGCGGCAGCGGGGCGGGATCCATGCACCAGGCCGGGGCCACGTGCTGCTGCAGGTGTTGGGCGTGGGCGGCACGCAGACTGGCGATCCAGAACGCACGCAGGGCCGGCAGATGCAGCAGGGCCTGCCAGCGCGGCTCCAGCAGGGTGGGCAGAGGGGCGGCGTTCAGCCAACCACCGCACAGGCCGAGTTCGAAAACCTCCGGCAACGCCCCGACGACCTCACGCGGCAACCAGCGGTCCAAAAACGCCTGCAGCGGCGCGACAAAGGCCTGCTTGCGCCAGCGGGTTTGCAGCAACTTCCGGGCATCGAGCCAGCGCAGCACCTCATAACCGAGCGGCGCGAGATCGCGGCGGGCGGGATGATCGTCCGGCAGGGGGGCGGTGCGGGCATCAGACATGGGCCACGCACCTTGGCGGTGCGTCTGGCGCGCGCCAGCAAAAAGCTCAGTCGCGGTTGCGGCGAAACGGTATGCGGGCGGGCGGTTGACCGTCCTTTTTGGCCTCGTCCTTGGCCGCACTGCCGGCCTTCTTTTTGCCGGCGAGCAGCGAACCGCTGGGCAGTTCCAGATAATCCGCCGCTTCCAGGTACTTCACCGCCTCACGCGGATCCTTGAGCGTGCTCGCCGCCTGCCGAAGCAGAGGCGCTCCGGCGGCATCACCAAGCACCAGCACGCCGTCGAGGGCTGCCGAGCGCACCTCGGGATCACTGTGAATGAGGTAGGGCTGGATCTTCGGCAGTTCCTTGGCGTCGTAGGAGATCGACGCCTCCTGGATCGCCTCCAGGATCTGCGGCACCGCCTGGGCGGGTGCGGGCGCCGCGCCAACCCCGCCCGCCGGCGTGGCAACCGGGGCAGTGCTGGCAGCGGCTGAGCTTTGGGAGGCCGACGGGCTGGCCGACTCCACGCGCTGCGGCGAGGAGGGCGCCTGCGGCTGAGCGCGTTCTGGGCCGCCTGCGCGAAAGGCGAAGATGACGATGAACAGACCGCAGGCGACAGCGGCGGCGAGGATCCAGCGAGGATTCATGGCAAGAAGGAAAAGGCATGCTTTGGACACGCCTTCGCTTCCCACTCATGCCCTGAAATGGAGCCCTAGGCAACCCCGACGAAAAACTTCGTCTGTCTGCTCAGTATTGTGTCGCCTCGGGATAGCGCCCGGAGATGTCGGGGAAAACCCTGCCGCCAGCAACGCTGATGGAACCTTCGATGATCTCGCGCAGCCTCTTGTAGTAGGGATGGTTCTCCGCCACGTAAGCCCCCGTTCCCGTGAGCTTGTCAAACCTGGCGGTGCCGAACTTGACGACCCGCACCAGGGGGTTCCTCGGATTGCCGGTATTGATCTGGGTCAAGTTCAAGGCTTGTGTTTTGATGCATTGAAACTGCGCGGTTTCCTCCCGCCTCTCCGGATCCAGAACCTGGCCACGAATGTTCAACTGGTAACGCCGCACAGACCTTGATGTGCCAACCTGCTCCAGATTCGTCGTGTGTTTATCCGTCGCATAGCGATACATCAAACTGAATTCGCGATACTCGTCCTCCACGTAGCCGAAGCGCTCCTCGTAATAGTCCAAGTCCTCCATGATCACGCTTCCGGTAAGCAGCACGACGCGGTTGCGCTTGGCGTGGACTGCGTAAAACCAGTCCTTGCCCGTCCAGCTGCGCTGCGCATCGACGTCGAAGGTTGCGGTCACCCGGACCAACGCCCACCCGCCGATGCCCTTCTCAGGCTCGGGCAGGATGCCCGTTTCAAGAAGATCCATCAGGAATTGCCTGTTGCCGTATCGGCTGACACCGGTTTTGGCTCCGTACTCTTCGATGCCGCTCTCCGTGAGGAAATCACCGTTCCTTTCCGTGAAAAAAGACCAGCCGTTCTTGAAGGTAGACCCGGCATCAATCCCTGTCAGCAGCCTGCCCCTGTGACCCTTCTTTGGCAACCCCTCCTGGAGATAGCTCAGTTTGAGGGCAAAGTTGACATTGCCAACGGACCCGGGCACATCGGCCAGGGCAGTGGCCGCCAGACCGAGGAGAGCGCCAGCGAGGGCAAGGAGGCTTTTCATGGATTCACTTGAGCGGACTTGCCGCTCCCTTGGGAATGGCGCAAGCAAAAACGGCCCTGGTCGCCGGTGCCACCGCACGCGGCAACGCGCCTTTACCAGGCCAGCCTGAACTGTCGCACCCACCAGGCTGGGTGGCGACGCAGGAAGGGCGTCACCGGTGCCCAGTCGGCTCCAAGTGACGCCCCATCCTGGCAGGACTCCAAACCCGGCGAAATCATCGCCGGCCTGCCATCAGAAGATGACCTCTGCGGCTTCCGGGAACTGCTCGGCGATGTCTGGCAAAACTTTGCCCGCCGCCGTGCTGAGAGTTCCCTCCAGAACCTCGCGGTCAAAAGCCTCATCACCAAAGTAGGGACCCGTGCCGGAAATCTTGTCGAGCTTGCTCGGGCCGCACTGGTAGACACGAGCCTCGGGGTTCTCCGGATCACCGGTGCGGATCTTGGTCAGCTTTTCGGCATTGGTGTAAATGCCCTGAAACTGGTAGGCGCTCCCTGAAATGTCACCCGGCTCCAGCATGCCGTCGAAATCCATCACAAAGCGGCGGACAGACTTCCAGTTGCCGGAATTCGTCAGGGTGTTTGTTTCGGTTTCCTTGACGTAGTCCAGCTTGTTGACACGCTTGTAATTCCAATTTTCCGCATACCCGCTGCGCGCCTCGTAGTCCCGATCCAAAACGACACCGCTGATCAGCACGACAAGACCGCGTTTGGCGTGCACGGCGTAGAACAGGTCGGGGCCGGTATAAACCCCCTCACCGTCGTCGAAGGTGCCGGTCACCTGGACCAGTGTCCATCCGGCGATCCCGGATTCGCTCTCATCCTCGGGCAGCAGGCCGGCATTGTACAGGTCCGTCAGGAACTCCTTGTTGCCGTACTTGCGGGTGCCGATTTTGGCGACGTACTCCTCGTGGCTTTCCTCGCTCAGGATGTTTTCCTGCTTGTCCATCTTGGTGAGGAACCAGTAGTTGTAGAAGGCGGGCCCCCCCAGCGGAAAGCCCTCCTCATCCTTGCCGGTGATGGGCTTGCCGGTGGTTTCATCCTTGAGCACCGTCCCCTCCCTGCTGGAACTCAGCGTGAAATTGAAGATGACGTTGGCGACCGACCCAGGAACCTGGGCCAGGGTGGGAGAGGCGACCGAGAAGAGCAGGCCGACGAGAAGGAGCGGTGTTTTCATGGGAGACACGAGGCTGAATGGACGCATCAGAAAGTCTCTGATGTTTCTTTAGAGTATACTAAAGCAGCCTGGGCACGACAGCTTTTTTGCGTTCCCGGCATTTTGGCCGGGGCACGCCATTTTCCTTGCCGGCCGGGGCCGCTTCTCCATGGTATCAGCCCCGCCATGAGCAAAGCCCCCATCACCGTTGCAGTCACCGGCGCCGCCGGTCAGATTGGTTATTCCCTCCTCTTCCGCATCGCCTCCGGCGCCCTCTTCGGCCCGGACCAGCCGGTCCACCTGCGCCTCATCGAGCGCAACGACGAGAAGGCGCTGAGCGCCCTCAACGGCGTTTGCATGGAACTCGATGACTGCGCCTTCCCGCTGCTGCAGGGCATCACCCCGACCGCTGACCTCGACGAGGGCTTCAAGAGCGTCAACTGGGCCATCCTGGTCGGCTCGGTGCCGCGCGGCCCCGGCATGGAGCGCAAGGACCTGCTGAAGATCAACGGCGGCATTTTCACCGGCCAGGGCAAGGCGATCGAGAAGAACGCCGCCGGTGACGTGCGCGTGCTGGTCGTGGGCAACCCCTGCAACACGAATTGCCTGATCGCCATGAACAACGCCAAGGGCGTGCCCTCCGACCGCTGGTTCGCCATGACCCGCCTTGATGAAAACCGCGCCAAGAGCCAGCTCGCCGCCAAGTCCGGCGCCCACCACAGCACGGTCACCAACATGACGATCTGGGGCAACCACAGCGCCACCCAGTATCCCGACTTCTTCAATGCCCGGATCGGTGGCAAGCCGGCCACCGAGGTCATCAGCGACCACGACTGGCTCAAGGGCGAGTTCATCAGCACGGTCCAGCAGCGCGGCGCCGCCATCATCAAGGCGCGCGGCCTGTCCTCCGCCGCCTCGGCCGCCAACGCCGCCTGCGACACGGTGTACAGCCTGACCCGCCCAACCCCGGCCGGCGACTGGACCAGCGTCGCCGTCTGCAGCGACGGCAGTTACGGCATTGCCAAGGGCCTGATGTTCTCCTTCCCGATCCGCACCGACGGCGCCAAGTGGGAGATCGTCCAGGACGTGCCGGTCAACGACTTCAGCCGCGCCAAGATCGAGGCGACCGAAACCGAGCTCAAGGAAGAGCGCGCCGCGGTCCAGGAACTCGGCCTCATCTGACCCCGCCCCCTTCGCCCGTGCCGCGCCCCACGTGCGGCACGGGCTTTTTTGTACCAACCCGCGCCGACCACGCCACGTTCCTCCTGCATGCCCTCCAACGTCCTCGGCACCCCCCTGCAGGGCTGCTGCCAAAATCCCCTCACCGGCTTCTACCGCGACGGTTACTGCCGCACCGGCCCGGAGGACCGCGGCCTGCACACGGTCTGCGCGGTGATGACCGCCGACTTCCTCGCCTTCAGCCAAGCCCGCGGCAACGATCTCAGCACACCGGTGCCGGAATACGAGTTCCCCGGCCTGAAACCCGGCGACCGCTGGTGCCTCTGCGTCGCCCGCTGGGCCGAGGCCCTGGAAGCCGGTTTCGCCCCACCCGTGGTCCTGGAAGCCACCCACGTGCACGCCCTGGAATTTGTCGACCTGGAGGATCTGCGCGCCCACGCGGCCGTCTGAGTTGGCTCAGTCGAAGAAAACCGGTGCCGGAGCGGTTTCACACCAGCCCGAGAATCCAGCCTTCCACCTGCGCCACAGCGCGCTCCTCCGCTGACAGGACTGGCTCAAACCAGCCGTCCAGCCGACCCTCCGCGTCCGCCGCCAACAGGACTTTCGCCAAGGTCCAGGCATCGTGCTGATCCGGCGTGCGGCCGTCGCGCACCCCTTCGCGGTTCCACTGCGAGGGATAACCTTCCGCCAGCACGCTGACACCCTCGGGCGGTTGCCAGCCGTCGAAGGGCCAGACGTGCAGCCGCGGCACCGCACCACACAGCTGCCGCAGCCAGGGCAGGCCGGCATGGGTCGAGCTGGCGACGCTGCCAGGCACGCCAAAGTGGAAGGGCGACTTCGCCCGCGCCCGACGGTCGCACAAGCGCCGCCAGCGCGCCTCGCCGCTGCGGCGGCACCCGCCGGCCGCCTGCCGCAGGTCGGCGACCCGTGCTCCCGGTTGATCCGTCGGCCAGTGGCGGGCGAAATCCTCCATGACCGACCGCCAGTCAGGCGCGAGGCCGTGCGTCTCGACGTAGGCCAGCGGCAGCCCAAAGGCGTGATCGATGGCCACCAGGGTCGGTGGCCCCGCACGCAGCTCCGCCTCCAGCCACAAGGCTAGGCCATGACGGCTCCAATGACGCCCGTCGGCCGGCCTTATTTCGACCGGCTCACCACCGGGTACCGCTTCGTAGACACGCAAACCCGTCAGGCCCGTTTCCGGCGTGGCGGCGCCGGAATAATCGATGCCAAGGTGACGGGCAAAGCGGGGCATGGCTCAGGCCGGCTGCCAGGTTTGCGCGAATTGATGGCCGGCCAGCCAGGCGTCCTCGACGCGCGAGCGGCGCAGGGCGTCGCCCACATAATGCAGGCCGGGCGGCAGGGGCGGCAGCTGCAGCCCGCCCTCACTGCGGGCGTAGCGCCAGCGATGACCGAGCCCTTCAACAAAGGCATCCGCAGGCAGACCCCAAACCGCCTCCACCGCCCCGCGCAGCAGTCCGGGGATCTCGGCCGCGGGGCGCTCCAGATGGGTGCGACTGAAGGCTTCGCCGGCATGGGCCACCAGGACCGTGCAGCCCGCCGCGACACGCCCCGGCTTGTGGTTTTCGCAGGCGCTCCAAGCCAGCTCCGACGCGGGATCACGCACCGCGTAGGCCGCGCGTGTGCGCCCCAGCCAGTCGCCGCGGTAGACAAGCACGGCGGCGAGGCAGGGAATGTCATCGCCTTCGGCCTGCAGACCGAACAGCTTCGCCGTCTGCGGCCAGGGGGCTGTGCTGATCACGGCGTCAAAGGCCCCGCCCTCGACGCGCAGCAGGCCGCGCGCCTCGGCGACCGTCACCTCCGTGCGAATCTCCACCCCTTCGGCAAGGGCGCGCACCAGCCGGCTGTTGCCGTCGCGATGAAACCAGCGGCCATCGTCCGGCAGGGCGCGGCCGCTGCCATCAAGCACCGGTGCCTGCAGCCGCAGCAATGCCTCGCCACAGGCGGCACGCGCCGCCGCGGCGAAACGCGGATCCCGCAGGATGAAGAACTGGGCACCGTGATCGATGACCTGGCCCTGCCAGCGTTTGGTCGCGCAGCGACCGCCACAGCCGCGCGACTTTTCGAGGATCGTCACGCGCGCCCCGCGCTTGGTCAGGCCGCGCGCCGCGGCGATCCCGGCGAGGCCGGCGCCGATCACGGCGATGGAGTGGTGGCGAAGATCGTTCATGCGAGCAGGGAGTGGAGCAGGCAGGCGCGCAGGGTCCAGGCAGAAGTGCGCAGCCAGTTTGAGCGCACGAGCCGGCGATGGCTCACGGCATCAAAGCCGTGTGCCAGTCGACCATGCAACGGAACTTGAACGAACACCGTGGCCATCCAGACGAGGGCAAGCGCTGCCAGGCTGACCAAAAAGGCCGGCTCACGGTGACCGACCACGCCCAGGAGCCAGAGAGCGGAAGCGAGTTCCGCCAGCATCAACGGCGCCACCACCCAGGTGATGGCCGCCGTGTAGGCGGCGTGCCACGCTGGGAAGGCCTCGCGACCGACCCGGTCAAAGAGCGGGTACTGGACGATCTGGATCGTCCAGATCAGGCCGACGAGGGCGCAGGTGACGGCGAAGTGCGCGAGCATGCAGGGCTTACGCCGCCGCTGCCGGCTCGGAGTCGTCCGGCAGCCAGGACGGGAACGGATCCTCCAGCTTCGCCCAGACCTGTGGCCCGGCGGCGAACTCGGCCTCGGTCAGCAGCGCCGCCTCAAACAGGGCGCTCAACGCCGGCGTGTCGAGCCCGCGTCCGATGAGCACCAGTTCGGTGCGGCGATCGCCATGCGGCCCCTGCTGCTGGGCGCGAATCTCCGCTTGCGCGACCTCGTCCTCCGGCCACTCGGCTTCATCGACCGCGCTCCAAAAAAAGCCGAAGGCGCGGGTGTCGCGCAGCACGCCGGCCTGCGACACAAAACCGGCCAGCTCCATGCGCGTGGCCAGCCAGAACAGGCCCTTGGCACGGATGACGCCCGGCCAGGGCGCGCGCAGCAGCTCCTGAAAACGTTGCGGATGAAAGGGACGACGAGCGCGAAACACCCAACTGCCAATGCCATATTCCTCGGTCTCCGGGGTGTGACCGGCCAGCGAATCCAGCCAGCCTTCGCTCTGCTCGGCCTCGCTGAGGGCAAAGAGGCCGGTGTCGAGCACGGCCGCCAATGGCACCTCGCTGTGGCGCGTCAGATGCACGCGCGCCCTGGGATTGAGCGCCCGGATGATGGTCTGCACCTGCTGCAGTTCCTCCGCGCTGACGGCATCGGTCTTGTTGATGAGGATGACGTTGGCAAACTCGATCTGGTCGGTCAGCAGATGCGCCAGCGTGCGACCATCCTCCTCCCCCAGCGCAAGCCCTCGGTCCTGCAGGTCCTCGGTGCTGTGGTAGTCCTCGAGGAAATTGCGCGCATCCACCACGGTCACCAGGGTGTCGAGCCGGGCCAGGTCGTTGAGGCAACGGCCCGACTCATCCGTGAAGGTGAAGGTCTCGGCCACCGGCATGGGTTCGGAGACGCCGGTCGACTCAATGAGCAGGGCGTCAAAGCGGCCCTCGCTCGCCAGCCGGGCCACCTCGCGCAGCAGGTCCTCGCGCAGGGTGCAGCAGATGCAGCCGTTGCTCATCTCAATCATCTTTTCCTCGGTGCGCGACAACTCGGCGCCGCCGTGGGCGACCAGCCGGGCATCGATGTTGACCTCGCTCATGTCGTTGACGATGACCGCCACGCGCCGGCCCTCGCGGTTGCGCAGCAGATGGTTGAGCAGGGTGGTTTTGCCGGCGCCAAGGAAGCCGGAGAGAACGGTGACAGGCAGGGGTTTCATGGGAAGGCACAGATCCCTGCATTGCTCTATAACGCAAGTTGATTGCGTTATTAATTGAGCGTGCCAGTCCGCCCCTGAAGGTGGGGTGCCCTGCCTTCAGGGCGCCGGGTTGGCCTGCGCCACCAAACCGTGAGACGATCTGAGACAGACCGCCCCACCCAACGCCGAGCCTGCTAGCGGCCAAACAGGCGCCGGTGGTTTTCGGCGAGCTGAGCCTCCAGCACCTCCGGCGGTTCGGGGCGCACGCGGGCGAGCAGTTCCAGACTGACGCGCAGGTTGCCCGGCGCATTGAGTCCATGCGGCAGCGATTCGCGGTCGAGTTCCGCCGGCGGCGCCATGTCGGGGGCGTCGGTCTCAATCAACAGTCGCTCCAATGGCACCTGACGAAACACCGCCAATCGGTCGGCCTTGGCCGGGTGGCCGAACCAGGGCGACACCGAAAAGTAAGCCCCAAGACGGACGAAAATCGGCACCATCTCGACCGGGCCACCATAGGAGTGCAGCAGGAAACCTCGCCCGGGCCGCGGCGACTCGCGCAGCAGTTGCTCCAGCAGGCCCCAGGCGCGCAGGCAATGAATCGTCGCCGGCCGCTGCAGGCGCACGGCAAGATCGAGTTGGGTGACAAAACATTCCCGCTGCGAAGGCAGGTCGGGATCCCGCATCCAGCGGTCGAGACCGAACTCGCCGACTCCCGCCTCGGGAAACCGTCGCAACCAGCCTTCCAGCTCCGCCAGCCAGTCCGGCCCGCGCCCCTCGAGATGCCAGGGATGCAGACCAAAGGCCGGCTGCACGCGCGCGTCCGCCCTTGCCAAAGCCGCCACCGCGGGCCAGTCGGCCGCACGCGTGCCGTTGACGACCATGCCGGCGATGCCGTGGCGCGGCAGGTCGTCGAGCATCGACGCGCGCCAGGGATCCAGGCGCGGGTCCTGCAAATGGTTGTGGGCGTCGAAGAGCATGAAGGATCGGCCTTTCGGCAGGCCAAAGAGCCTGATCCAGCATGCCCGCCTCGCCGCTCGCCTGCAAGGTTGACTCGCCGGCGCCCCGCCGGTTCACTGCCGGCATGCGCCCGCTGCTTTTCGTCCTGCTCCTGTCCGCACCCGCCGCGGCGGAAGTCTTTGAACCGGCGGCCTTGACCGTGCTCGACACGCTGCTCGAACAGGCCGCGGCCAAACGAACCCCGCCCGGAGCCGTGCTCTGGCTGGAGCGCGATGGCCAGAGCCACACGACCATCGTGGGAGCGCGCGCCCTGCAGCCGGCGCACGAGGCGATGACGCTCGACACGCTCTTCGATGCCGCCTCGCTCACCAAGGTCGTCGCCACCCTGCCCTGCGTGCTGGCGCTTGCCGAGGAAGGGAAACTGCGTTTCAACGATCCCGTCGTCCATCACCTGCCGGAGTTCGCCGGCGGTCGTGACATCCTGCTTCGTCACCTGCTGACCCACACCTCGGGCCTGCCCGCCGGCGTGCCCAGGGAGCCGGCCTGGAGCGGTTACGAGGAAGGCTTCCGCCGCGCGCTCGCCTGCCTACCCGAGGCGCCTCCCGAGGCACGCTTCCGCTACAGCGACGTGAATTTCATCCTGCTCGGCGAGATCGTCCGGCGCGCCAGTGGCCGGTCGCTCGACGCCTACGCGCAGCAGCGAATCTTCGCACCGCTGGGCATGGATTCCACCGGCTTCCATCCGCACGCCGAATGGCAACCGCGCACCGCCCCGACCGAGAAGGATGAAACCGGCGTCCTGCTGCGCGGCGTCGTGCACGACCCCACCGCGCGGCGCATGGGCGGAGTCGCCGGTCACGCCGGGCTGTTCACCACCGCGGCCGATCTCGCCCGCTTCGCCCGCATGCTGCTGGCAGGCGGCGAACTCGACGGCGTGCGCGTTTTGCAAACCGCCAGTCTCGAGGCCGCACGACGGGTGCAAACGCCGGCCACCGTGCTCGAGCGCCGCGGCCTCGGCTGGGATCTCGACAGCCCCTTCAGCCGCCCGCGCGGTGCACACTTCCCCCTCGGCTCCTTCGGCCACACCGGCTTCACCGGCACCAGTCTGTGGATCGATCCCCACTCGCGCAGTTTCGTCGTCTTCCTCAGCTCGCGCCTGCACCCGGACGGCGGCGGCAGCGTGCGCGACCTCTACGAGGCGGTGGGAACGGCGGCCGCCAAGGCCCTGAAAGGCATCGACTGGGGCCAGGCTCCCGTGGTGCTGCGGCCGCGCCGGCCCGACGAGGTGCCGACGGTGCTCAACGGCATTGATGTGCTCCAGCGCGACGGCTTTGCGCCCCTGGCCGGCAAGCGGATCGGCCTGATCACCAACGCCACCGGCATCACCTCCCGGCGCCAGAGCACGATCGATGTGCTCAAGGCGGCACCGGGGGTGCAACTGCGCGCGCTGTTCAGTCCCGAACACGGCATCCGCGGCGAGCTCGACCAAGAGAAGATCGGCGACAGCAAGGACGCGAAAAGCGGGCTTCCTGTGTTCAGCCTGTATGGTGAGCGGCGGGCACCGTCGGACGCGCAGCTGCGCGAGCTCGACGCCCTGGTGTTCGACATTCAGGACATTGGCTGCCGCTTCTACACCTACATCTCCACCCTGCGCCTCTGCCTGGAAGCCGCCGCCAAGCGCGGCCTCCCCTTCTTCGTGCTCGACCGCGTCAATCCGGTCGGCGGCAGCGCGGTCGAAGGACCGGCCGTGCTCGACCAGGAAACCTTCACCGCCACCCATGCCATCGCCCTGCGCCACGGCATGACCACCGGCGAACTGGCGCGAATGATGAACGCCGAACGCCGCCTCGGTGCCGACCTGCAGGTCATTCCAGTGGAGGGCTGGCGCCGCGGCCAGCTTTTCGATGAGACCGGCCTGCCCTGGCAGAATCCCTCGCCCAACATGCGCACCCCAACCGCCGGCCTGCTCTACCCCGGCATCGGCCTGCTGGAATTTTCGATCAGCGTCGGCCGCGGCACCGACACCCCCTTTGAAATCCTCGGCGCGCCCTACATCGACGACCTGCGCCTGGCCCACGAGCTGAACCGGCTCGGCCTGCCCGGCCTGCGCTGCCTGCCCGTGCGTTTCACCCCGACCGCCAGCGTCTTCAAGGACCAGCGCTGTGCCGGCGTGCGCCTGAGCGTCACCGACCGCCGCGCCCTTGAGCCGGTGCGCACCGGCCTGTCCATCGCTGCCACCCTGCAGCGCCTTTACCCGGGCAAGTTTGAGATCGCCAAAGTCGGTACCCTGCTCAACCATGCCGGCCTGCTCAAGGCCCTGCGTGAGGGCCAACCGCTGCACTGGCAGGCCGAGACCGAGGCCTTCCGCGCGCGGCGCCGGCCCTTCCTGATCTACGGCGAATAAACGCGGTTGCCGGCCATGCCGGAACCGGGCAGCATGCGGGCATGACTCCCGTCCTCGTCTCCCATCCCCTGGCCAGGATTCACCTGACCGCCCTGCGCGACGCCACCACGCCGCCGGCGCGTTTCCGCTGGCACCTGCATCGGCTGGCGGAAATCCTGTTCTGGCAGGCAAGCGCCGACCTCGACACCGCCGCCGTGCGCGTGCAGACCCCGCTCGCCGAGACAGGGGGCGCCACCTTCGCCCGCCCCGTGGTCCTCGTCCCCATCCTGCGCGCCGGACTCGGCTTGGAGGAAGCGGTCCTGCCCCTGGTGCCCGAAGCTGTGGTGGCTCATCTGGGCATCGCCCGCGATGAGACCACGGCCAAGCCGGTCTCCTACTACGCGAAGCTGCCGCCGGTACTGGCCGAAGCCGACGTCTTCCTGCTCGACCCCATGCTGGCTACCGGCGGCAGCGCCGTTTGCGCACTCAACCAGCTCAAGGCCGCTGGCGCCCGCCGGCTGCGCTTCGTCTGCGTCGTCAGTTGTACCGACGGACTGGCCGCCGTGACCGCCGCCCACCCCGAGGTGCCGGTCTACACCGCTGCGGTCGATGCCGGACTGAACGAGCGGTTTTACATTGTTCCCGGACTCGGCGACGCCGGCGACCGCTGTTTTGGCACCTGATTTTTTCAAAAAAAGCGCTGCCAGACCGGGATTGCCCTGTTCATCGGCGGTCAGCCGTGAAATAATGGGGATCAATTGCCATGAAAGAATACGCCTACATCCATGAGGAAGGCAGGCTGCCTGCGCCACTCAGCGCGGTGCCCTTTCTCAACAGCTTCAGCGAGGATCAGCTCGACGAGGTGCTGAATTCCTCCAGCCTGCTCCAGTGCGATGCCGGCGACATCATCATTCGCGAAGGCAGCATTGATTCGCGCATCTACATCCTGCTCAGCGGCGAACTCGAAGTCCGCGTCGGCGGCAAAAAGGTGGCCGCCATCACCCGCGTCGGTGATGTCTTCGGCGAGCTCGCCCTCGTCAACCACGACAAGCGCGTCGCCTCGGTCATCGCCGGCGGCCGTGCCCTGTGCCTGGCCGTGGACCAAAAATTCCTGCAGGACATGCACCCGCGCGAGGAGGATCCCGCCTTTCATGCGGCGCTCTTCGAATTTGTCGCCCGCCTCGTCGCCAAAAAACTCGATGCCACCTCGCGCCGCCTCGCCGAGGTCGAAAAGGAACTGCGCGCCCTCAAGGAGGAACGCGCCGCCGAAACGCCGGCCATCGCGCCCAAGCGCGCCGCCGTCAAGAAACCGGCGCGCGGCAAACGCCGGGCCCTGGCCTGAGCGGCATGGCGCTCGGGCCAACTCACGTTGGCCGCGACGCGGGCTCACTTCGCCTTGGGATTGCGCATGTAATAGAGGTGACCGTCCTCCGCACCACCCACGAAATCGGGCAGGCCGTCGCCATTGAAATCGACCGTCGTTGGGCTGACATCGTGGCCCTCGATGTTGACGGCGGCGAGCAGGCCTAGGTCGGAGAAGAACCACTTGCCGTCGGCCGAGCCGGTCTGGCGCAGGAAGTTGGCATTCGCGGAGTTGAGCAGGATGTCGAGCCGGCCATCGCCATCCCAGTCCATGATGCAAAGCTTGCGACGCCCGCTCTTGCCAGCCAGACCGGCGTTCAGGCGCAGCGGCTCGCCGGGCATCATCGCCACCGGATTGCGCACGACCAGGTTGCCGAGGGTTTGGGCATCGGCCTTGGGCGCCTGCGGATCCGCGCAAAGCACGCGCCGGGGGTGCTTCAGGATGAATCGGCCATCCTGCTTGGCGCGCTCGAAGAAAGCCAGATAACCCTCCTGATCAAGCATGACCAGGTCGGTCAGGCCGTCGCGATTCCAATCGACCGCCACCGGCGTCGTCCGCCACTGGGTGAGCAGGGCCTTGCCTTCCGGCACCATCCAGCCGTAGGCGAGACGCGGTTGTTCGCCCTGCCATTCGACCTCGACCGGCTGCGCCGCAGCAAGCTTGGGCGCGGTGCGCGTGCCAACATTCTTGTACCAGACGACTTTGCCAAGGATGGAATTGAGCACGAGATCGGGCAGGCCGTCGCCATCCCAGTCAGCCACGGTTTGGGTCGTGTACCCCCACTTTGCCTCGCACGGACCCTGGATCGAGCCATTCGGACCCGCCATGGGCCGGATCACCTTGCCATCGGCTTCCAGGTACTTCGGCGCCGCCCACTTGGGCAGTTCAACGCCCGGGCCGCTCAGGTTCTCAATGAAGGCCACGTAGCCGGCGGTGTTGCCGCAAAGGATGTCGGTGTCGCCATCGCCGTCCCAGTCGAAACCGACCGGCGTGGCCAGGGCGCCAAACTTCACGAGGTGCGCCTCCTGCTGGAAGTAGCGCGGATCGCGGAAGACCGGCACCCCATTGTCATGCTTGCCGGTGTTTTCGACGAAGGCGACGCGACCGTCTTCGTCGCCAACAATCAGGTCAATGTCGCCGTCCTTGTCCCAATCGATCGCCGTCGGCGTGATCATTTCCAGGTCCATGGTCAGAAACTGCCCGGCCTCGTTCCTGACCCGTTTCATCAGGGCATACTTCGGCTTTTGGCGCGTGCCGATGTTTTCAAAGTAGGTGAAGCCATCGAGGAACTCGCCGCAAAGCAGGTCCAGATCGCCGTCGCCGTCGAAGTCGGCGAAGTTCGGGCAGGGCCAGCCATAGGTCTCCACCGGTCGATCACCGCCGGCCAGAACCTTTTCCGGCTTGGCATAAACGGGCTTGGCGTTGCTGCCGGTGTTGCGCAGTACGTAGACGTAGCCGCGCAAGGGGCCGTGCATCCAGCGGCCGTTGGCATCGTAGGCGTTGTCCCAGCCGTACTCGGTCCAGTCGCCGACGCCCACCACCAGATCCTGCACGCCGTCGCCGTCGTAGTCGACCTGATGCCACATGTTGGCGCGCACCTTGTTGGGGTGGATGTTGGTTTTCAGCCCAAGCTTGACCTCCTGGTCGATGCCGGTCTTGAGAAAATCGGGGTGGATGGCGTTTGGGGTCAGCACGACCGGTTTGCCGTCGACCTGGCTGACACGGACATTCTGGGCGCCCTTGCTGATGCGGACCCCGGGTTTGAACACCGGCAGCGGGTTTTTCGCGGTGTCACCGCTCGCGTTCTCAAAAAAGTAGATGCCGTTGTAGGGCTTGTCCGGGCAGTTGACGACCAGATCGAGGTCGCCATCGCCATCGAAATCCATCGGCAGCGGCCAGGCCCAGAGGCCGACACCGAGGTCAACGGTGAGTCCTGGATGATTGTATTTCAACGGTTCCAGAGTGGCTTCGGCAGCCACGGCGGAGGCGCCCAGGCAGGCAATCAGGGGGGGGAGGCAGGTCCGGAGCAGGTTCATGGCGGAGGTTGGAACACGCAGCATGGCGCACGCTGGCCGGGGTGCAAATCCGCGGCGCTGCCGATTCTTGGCGGGGGGTTGACGATGCTTGACTTGGCCGCGGACGGGGCCGGCGGGAAACTGTGCCAATCTTGTGTCATTTGCAGGCAGCAGTTGATTTTTTTCGATTTTGCAGTCTTGTGGCCGGCCTTCCTGCTCCCACAGACCCTCAGTTGACCGTTTCTTTGTGACCCGTTCCGCCTACAAACCGACCCCCGGTGCCATTCTCTTTTTCGGCATCCACGTTCTCGCGATCCTCGCCTTTTTCGTCAAACCTGACCCGCTGTCCCTGGTGCTCTGCGCCGGGCTGTTCCTGGTGAGGAAATTCGGCATCACCGGCGGTTACCACCGCTACTTCTCGCATCGCTCCTTCAAAACCTCGCGCTGGTTCCAGTTCGTGCTCGCCTGGCTGGGCGGCATGGCGGCCCAGAAGGGCGCGCTCTGGTGGGCGGCCCATCACCGCCACCATCACCAGCACTCCGACCAGCCGGACGACATCCACTCGGTCAAGCAACAGGGCTTCTACTGGGCCCACGTCGGCTGGATCCTGGCGCCGGACTATGAGGACTATGACGCCAAGCGCGTCAAGGACCTGACCAAGTACCCCGAGCTGGTCTGGATCAACAAGTACCATTTCGTGCCGCCCGTGGTGCTGGCGCTCACCTGCTACCTGGTGGCCGGCCTGCCGGGCTTCCTCTGGGGCTTCTGCCTGAGCACGGTCATCCTTTACCACACAACCTTCGCCATCAACTCCTTCTGCCACCTGCTCGGCAACCGCCGCTACGAGACCGGCGAATCGAGCCGCAACTCCTTCATCCTCGCCATCCTCACCCTCGGCGAGGGCTGGCACAACAACCATCACTACTACCCGCACTGCGCACGCCAGGGCTTCTTCTGGTGGGAGATCGACCCCACCTACTACGTGCTGCGCCTGCTCAAAATGGTCGGCATTGTCCACGCCATCAAGGAGCCCACGAAAAAGGTGCTCGACGGCAAGGAAGCCACCGCCGCGCTCGGCTGAACCCGGATTGGCGACTCACCGCCGCGGTCCGCGCAACGCCACCGGCGTGCCGCGGAAGCCGCGCGGAATCACCGGCCATTCAGCGGTCAAAAAGTAGGCGTAGGTGCCCTGCGGAAATTCCGGCGTCACGCAGAACCGGCCATTGCATTCGTCGAGGTCGCCGCTGCCCGGCACATGGACGTAGTCCTGAATGAAGGCGCCGTCGTGGCGCCCGCCCGGCCCTTTCGGCGGCGACGGCCGATCGCCAGGCTTCAGCTCATAGCTCGAACGCATCGTTTTCATCCCGGAAGCCGGGTCCTGCGGATCCTTGTAGCCGCGCAGGCCATAGATGGGAAAACCGTCGGCCGCCCAACCCACCAGCGGCGAATGCTGATCCGGCGCCAGCCCAAGCTGATCGAGCAGCAGGGTCGGCAGGCCATGATAGTGATACACCCCGCCCGGTTGGACGTGGGCATGGCTGGCATCCAGCCCGAGTGGCACGGCCCCGCCGAGTGCCTCATAATTCCAGTCGAGCGAACGGTCGCCACGCCAGAACTCGGCCGTGCCGGGATCGAACAGCACGCCGTTGAGGGCGATGCCAAAGGGCAGGTTCGGCGGACCGCGCTCACCCTCGCCGGCGGGCCGGTGCAGCCAGCTGACCTGCGCCGCCGGCCGCGGATTCGCCGGCAGGCGAAACTCATACTGCTGCGCCTCGATCGCATGCGGATTGCCGCGGTTGGGGAACCGGCCGACCGCATGTTCTGGCAGGGCATTGGCGCGCACTTCCAGATCGGCACCCCGGCGGTCAATGCTGACTTCGTTGCGGCCCGGCGGTTGCTGCGTCGCCGGCACCAACTCGAGCGGTTGGGCTTCATTCGCACGATGCTGACGCATCGGGGGCCCGCCGCGCCCGCCCGGGGGCGGACCACCGGGCCCCCTCGGCGGCGGGCCTCCGGGAAATTGGGCGTTGACCACCAGGGCAATGAGGCAGGCCACGAGAGCGTAGGTGCGTGCATTCATGCCCCCAGTCTGTGACAGACAAACTTGAGCCAAGATGAAGCCCGGCGGTTTTTTTGACCTCCGGGATCATGGCGCGAAGATCGGCGCCAGCAGCGGCCGCAGCAGGCGGGCACCGGCCTCCGTGAGGTGATCGCCATCGGCATACAGCGCCTCGCCGTCGACGGCGAGACGCGCCCGGCCGTCGCTCTCAAACAGCAGGCTCGCCGGATCGAGCAGGCGGGCGCCCGCGGCCTCGAGTTCGGCACGCAGGGCCTCCATCACGGCGTTGTGCTCGCGATGTGCCGCCGGCGTGACGGCCAAATCACGCGGGTCGCGAAACAGGCCGGGATGCAGGGCATGGTAGGCGAGTGCTCGCGGCGGCGCAAAATCCTGCACCGGCACGTCGAGCACGATCCAAACGCGCGTGCCGACCTCTCGCAAGCGGCGCACGGTGTCGGTCAGCGCATGGCCAAATTCCTTGGGATCACGACCGTGGCATTTGCTCCAGTAGGCGGCAAGCACGGTGTCGGGCACCCGCTCGCGGCGCACGGTCTCGATCACCGCCTCCGCCCAGGCACGGCTGGTCGATGCATCCAGCCCATGCCGGCTGCGCCGATGAAAACCGAGCACGGGCGCCGTGGCCGAGTGCGCGACCAGCAGTCCCGCCGCCCCAGCCTCTTCACACGCGTCCGCCAGCGCCGGCACCAGGCTCTTGGCATGGCTGTCGCCCCAAAGCAAAACCCGCGCCGGCGCGTCGGGCTGCGCCCGGCCAAAGTGCGGCGGACGACCGGCCAGCACCGTCTCGGCCGCATCCGGCCAGGCTGCAGCCGCCGCTGTGGCCGAGGCCATTCGCGCCGCACCGGCCGGCAGGCGCTCGGGCAGGCCCTGACGAGCGCTCAACCAGGCACCGATCGCCAACAGCAGGAGCAGAACAAGACCGGAGGCCGAAAACAGCGCCGTCCGGCTTTTCAAAATCACTCGCGCCCGCACGGGATTCTCGATCCAGCGCCAGGACAGCACGGCCAGCCCCCAGGCCACCAGCACCAGGCCGACGCGCACCACACGCGAATCCGCATCGACCAGGACCGGACTGAGGGCAGCGGCCAGGGCGAGCAGCGGCCAGTGCCAGAGGTAGAGCGAGTAGGAGATGCGACCAAAATGCAGCAGCGGTCGCGACTCGAGCAGACGCGCCGCCGGACCGCCACGACCCGCCCAAATGAGGGCGGCCGCCCCCAGGCAGGGCGGCAGGGCGGCAAGACCGGGAAAAGGCGTGCCGGCATCGTAAAGCAGGCCCGGGATGAGGATGGCCAGAAGACCGGCAAGCCCCACCCCCGACCGCAGGTGCGGTGCGGCCGGGCCGGCCGGCCAGCAGGCCAGCAGCGAGCCGAGCAGGAGTTCCCAAGCCCGTGCCGGCAGCCAATAAAAAGCGCTGTGAGCGTCGTGCCGCACCCACCAGACGGAAGCCAGCAGGCTGACCAGGGCCAAGCCCCCGAACACGCGGCGGCCCATTGCCGCCAGACCGCCGGGCGTGTGTGCTGCACGCCGTGCCAGCAGCAGGCAGAGCGGCGGCATCAGCAGATAGAATTGTTCCTCGACCGCCAGCGACCACAGATGCAGCAGCGGCATCTGCTCGGCCGGGCCGGCGAAGTAGCCGCCGCCCTCGCGCCAGAAGTACAGGTTGGCGACGAAGAGCGACTGCGCCATGGCCGATTTCCCCAACCGCGCCAGATCCTCCGGCAGCAGCAGCCAAGCGCCCGCGGCGAGGGTCAGCAGCGCCATCACCGCCAGGGCCGGCAGGATGCGGCGCGCGCGTCGTTCCCAAAAATCGACCATCTGAAACCCACCCGCCTCCAGATCTCGACGCATCAGGCCGGTGATCAGGTAACCGGAGATGACAAAGAAAACATCGACCCCGATGAAGCCCCCGCGGCACGACAAGTGCGCATGGAACAGCACCACCAGTAGCACGGCAACCCCGCGCAGGCCGTCGATGTCGGGTCGGTAGGCAAAGGGCGCGGACTGTCTCATCAAAGGCGCGAGCCAACCACCACCATCCGCACGACGCAAGCGCGACTTCCCGCCAGCTCTTCACACTTGCTTAAGGCGGCGCACGGCATTCTCATCGCCACATGAGGCTGCTCATTGTCGAGGATGAACCGGACCTGTTGCGGACCCTGGCGCAGGCGCTGCGCGAGGAGGGCCATGCCGTCGACGAGGCGGCCGACGGTGAGGAAGGCTTGTTCAAGGCCCTGGAGACCGACTACGACGCGGTGGTGCTCGACCTCATGCTGCCGGTGATCGACGGCTTTGAGGTACTGCGCCGCCTGCGCGAAAAACGGCGCACGCCGGTGCTGGTGCTGACCGCGCGCGGCCGGGTCAGCGACCGGGTGCGCGGCCTCGACCTGGGCGCCGACGACTACCTGCCGAAACCCTTCGACTTGCGCGAGCTGGCCGCCCGCCTGCGGGCGCTGCAGCGGCGCTCGGCCGGTGAAACACGCAGCGAGATCCTGCTCGGACCGGTGCGGCTTAACATGCGCTCACGCACCGTCAGCCGCGACGGCGAAACCGTACCCCTGACCGCCCGCGAGTACGCACTGGTCGAACACCTCGCCCTGCACCACGGTCGGGTGGTCTCGCGCACGGAACTCTATGAACACCTCTTTGACGAAAACGAAAGCAGCCTGAGCAACCTGCTGGACGTTCACGTCTCCAACATCCGCAAGAAGCTCGGTCACGACTTCATCACCACCCGCCGCGGCCACGGCTACTGCATCGAAGCATGAAACTCCTGCCGCGTTCCATCCGCTGGCGACTGCAGCTCTGGCATGGCCTGCTGCTGCTGGCGGTACTGTGCGGCTTTGCCTACACGGCACAGCACCTGCTGTGGGCGCAGGAGTTGCGCCGGATCGACGCCGAACTGCAACAGCACATCAACGAGCTGCTCGGCCTGGTGAGCCGCCCGCAAGGACCGCCCGGCTCGGCACGCGAACCCACGCTCGAAGAGTTTTTCCCCCTGCCCGAGGATGTCTGGTCAGGTTCCGGCCCGCGCGGACAGCAGGAACAAGCGCTGCGCACCTGGGCCCTCGCGAATGGCGGTTGGTTTGTCGTCTGGGAGCGTCGGGGAGAGGTCCTGCGCGCCAGCGACGCGCGCTCCGCCGGCCGCCCCCGACCGGAATTGGCAGCTGACAGGCCGCTGACTCCGCACGGAACTCCCATGACCTTGGCGGACGGACGGCCCGGCCGTGAACTGGCGGTGGCCACACCGCGCGGCGAAATCGTCCTGACCGGTCGCACCGTTGCAGCCGAAGCAACGGCTGTTCGTCGCACCGGCTGGCGACTGGCCGGCCTGGTCGCCTGCATTTGGCTGATGGGCATGCTCGGCGGCGGCTGGCTGACCGGCCGCGCCCTGCGCCCCATCCAGACCATCAGCGAGACTGCCGCCAGCCTATCTGCCGGACGGCTTGACCGAAGGATCGAGATTGCCGCCGACGAAACCGAACTCGGCCGCCTCGCCGCCGTGCTGAATGCCACCTTCACTCGCCTGCGCCAGGCCTTCGACCAGCAGGCACGCTTCACCGCCGATGCCGCCCACGAGCTGCGCACACCGGTCACCGTCATGCTCTCGCAGACCCAACTGGCCCTGCAGCGCGAACGCACACCCGAGGATTATCGCGACACCCTGCAGAGCTGCCGGCGTGCCGCCGAACGCATGAACGACCTGATCGAGTCCCTGCTCGAACTGGCCCAGTTCGACGCTGATGCTGCGGGCCTGGAGAAAAAGCCCGTCAATCTCGATGCCGTGGCAGCCGACAGCGCCAACCTTGTCGAGAGCCTGGCCGCGGAACGCGGTCTCACCTTGGAACGCAGGCTTGAACCGGCTGCCAGCCTGGGCGACGCCAACCGTCTGGGTCAGGTGGTGACGAACTTTCTTGGCAATGCCATTCGCCACTCATCCCAGGGCAGCGTGGTCACCCTGGCCAGCGGTCAGACGGAAGAGCGTGTTTGGGTGAGTGTCACCGACCAGGGTTCCGGCATCGCCGCCGAGCACCTGCCCCATCTCTTCGAGCGCTTCTACCGGGCCGATTCCTCCCGCCACCGGGGCAGTGGCGGCGCCGGTCTCGGCCTGGCCATCTGCAAAGCGATCGCCGAGGCGCATGGCGGGACGATTGAGGTGACCAGCACGCCGGGAACCGGCAGTACCTTCACCCTTTGGCTGCCGGCCGCCTGAGGCTTCAGGAACCGCCGAAACTGCCGACGACCCTGGGAGCCTCACCCTTCTTGAGGGTAAAAATCTCCGGACTGGCGGCATGGGCGTCTGCCCGGTAGCGCTCCGCCAGATCGGTGCTGAATTCCCCCAGGGCGTCGGGATTGGCGGGAAACACAAAGAGCGAATGGCGGTCGGGCAAGGCTACCCAGATCTCCGTGCCAAACAGTTTCTCAAAGGTGATCGGCAGGGAAGGCGCGGCGACCAGACAGGCCATGAGCGGCAGATCGCTGCGATACACCGCGTAGCGAACCCGGCCCTCGCCATCCTTCACCAGGTCGGGCTGGATCGTGGCGAGCAGGCGATCGGCGGCACTGCGCGCGCGCTCGGCAAAGGTGTCAACACTGACGCCGAGCTTCTGAAACTCCTCTTTGCTGTAGGTCTGGATGCCGGGCGTGGCGGGGATCTCACGAGCGGGCGAAAAAACCGTGTGCCGAGCCCCCTCGGGCCGGATCGACAGCTCCGTGCCAAGCACGCGCGGCTCCGGCAACAGCAGCAGCAACTCCAGGCGCCGCGGCGCCGCCTCCTGCGCCGGCAGGATTGCGACGCAGAGCAGGAAGAGAAGGTGACGGGGGTTCATGCCAGTGACAATTCCGCAGAGCCGGTCCGTGACCGTCTGCCCCTTCGCGCGACCCAGGGTCGGCCGGTCCATCAAACCTCTTGCACTTACCATGCCTCCAGCCTTCATCAAGACATGATCGCCTTTCTGCGTGGAAAAATCGTCGGTGCCATGCCCCACCAAGCCGTGCTCGACGTCGGCGGCGTCGGCTATGCGGTGAACATTCCGCTGTCGACCTTTGACCGGTTGCCGCAGCAGGGCGGAGAAGTGACGCTCTTGACGCATCACCATGTGACGGAACACGAACATCTTCTGTTCGGCTTTTTCAGCGGCGAGGAGCGCGACCTCTTTCGCCTGCTCATGGATCGTGTCTCTGGCATCGGCCCGAAAATGGCGCTGTCGGTGCTCAGCGGCCTGCCGGTGCCCGCCTTCAAGGACGCGGTCATCCGCAACGACACCGCCGCCCTGGCGCGCATCAAGGGCGTCGGCAAAAAAACCGCCGAACGCATCGTGCTCGAACTCAAGGACAAGGTCGGCGTCGTCGATGCCTGGCAGGCCGCCGAGGCCGCGCGCGGCACCCATGACCCGCGCCAGGAGGCCGTTTCCGACGCCGTGCTCGGCCTCATCGCCCTCGGCTTCAAACAGGCCGAGGCCCAGAAGGCGGTCGCCGAACTGCTGCGCCAGCCGGGTTTTGACCCCGCAGCCTCGGCCGACCGCCTCATCCGCGAGGCCCTGCGCCGGCTGCAATGAGCACAAGCGGCACAAAAGCACCACTTTTCGGCACCCACCGCCAAGAAAGGTTGCCCCTTCTGTGGCGTTTTTGCTAGTCTGGGATGAATCCGTGTCGCACGGGTCCGAACCCGCGCGTCCCAACCCTCCACCGCTCTTCCTTATGAACACCACCCAAACCAGCCGCCGCACCTTCCTGCGCGGCACGCTCGCCGGCGCCGCCGGTCTCGCCACCCTGCCCGCCTGGGCCAAACCCATCGGCGCCAACGGCGACGTCCGCGTCGCGGTCATCGGCTTCAAGTCCCGCGGCTCCGGCCACATCAGCAGCCTGCTGAAGATCAAGGGCGTCCGCCTCGTCGCCCTCTGCGACGTCGACAGCGACGTGCTCGACAAGAAGGTTGCCGAGCTCGCCAAGAAGGACATCAAGGTGAAGGCCTACAAGGACTTCCGCGAGTGCTGCGCCGATCCGGACATCGACGCCATCACCATCGCCACCCCGAACCACAGCCACACCCTCATCGCCCTCACCGGCCTCGCCAATGGCAAGCACGTTTACGTCGAGAAGCCGGTCTCCCACAACATCTGGGAAGGCCGCAAGCTCGTCGAAGCCGCCGCCATCGCCGCCAAGAAGGGCCTGGTCACCCAGCACGGCATGCAGCGCCGCTCCGACCTCGGTTGGGCCGCCGCCATGGAATGGGTCAAGGCCGGTCACATCGGCAAGGTGACGATGAGTCGCGGCATCAACTTCAAGGCCCGCCAGAGCATCGGCAAGGTCGCCGCCCCGGTCGCCCCGCCCGCCACGGTCGATTACAAACTCTGGTCCGCCCCGCGCACCGAGCTGCCGATCAACCGCGAAAAATTCCACTACGACTGGCACTGGCAGTGGGCCTACGGCAACGGCGACATCGGCAACCAGGGCCCCCACCAGCTCGACGTCGCCCGCTGGGCGCTCGGCAACCCGGACCGCCTGCCGATCCGCGTCATGAGCTTCGGCGGCCGCTGGGGCTACGATGACGACGGCCAGACCGCCAACAACCAGATGGCCTATTACGACTACCCCGGCAACGCGCCGCTGCTGTTCGACAACCGCGGCCTGCCGATGAAGGACATGAACTGGACCAAGGGCTTCGAACCGGTCTTCCGCATCAACGGCAAAACCGCCGCCCCGCGCATCGGCAACGTCATCCACTGCGAAGGCGGCTTCGTCGCCGAGTCGAAGGCCTATGACAACGACGGCAAGGCCATCGAGAAGTTCGACAACTTCCAGGACGGCCCCGACCACATGCTCAACTTCATTGAGTCGGTCCGCGCCGGCAAGATCACCAAGGACGTGCTGCACGTGGCCCACGGCCATCACGCCGCCGCCCTCGCCCACATGGCCAACGTCTCCTATCGCCTCGGCAAGAAGCTGAGCACCGGCGAGGTCAAGGAACGCCTGAGCGCCAGCAAGGCCGCCCAGGACACCCTGGCCGACTTCTTCGCCAACCTCGAGGCCAACCAAATCGATCTCTCCAAGGACCTGCCCGCCGCCGGTCCCTGGCTGGAGTTCGACCCGGCCACCGAGAAGTTCGTCGGCGAGTTCGCCGACGAGGCCAACAAGATCGCCATGGGTGACTACGCCAGCGGCTTCGAGCTGCCGACGATCTCCTGATCGGTCCGCCTGCAGAATCCCCCGCGTTGCCCCCCGGCGGCGCGGGGTTTTTTGTGCCCGGGGGCCAGCCCGGCCGGCCGCAAGTTGCGCCCCCTCCCTTCGTTGCCGTCTCTGCCATGATCCGCCTTCGTTTCCTGCTGCCCATCGCCCTCCTGCTTGCGCACACCGCCCTGGCCCAGCCCGCCAAGGGAAAAGCCTCCAAGCCGAAGCCCGGCAATGACGACGCGATGTGGGTGGCCCCGCCGCCCTATGAGCTACCCACAGGTGTCAGCCATCACACCCTGCTCAGCGCCTCCATGGGGCGCGAGGTCGGCTTTTGCGTGTATCTGCCACCCGGCTATGACCACCATCCGGAGCGCCGCTACCCGGTGATCTACCATCTGCACGGCGCCGGCGGCAACGAGACGCGCACCCTGTTCACCGCCACCGTGCTGCACGAGGGCATCCTCGCCGGGCGCCTGCCGGAACTCATCGTCGTCTTCCCGAACGGCGGCCGGGCCACGATGTACCAGGACAGCGGCGATGGCCGTTTCCGCGCCGAAACCTGGATGATCCGGGAACTCATCCCGCACATCGACGCCAGCTACCGGACGATCGCCGACCGCAAGGCACGCTGCATCGAGGGCTTCAGCATGGGCGGCCGCGGTTCCACGCATCTGGCGATGAAGTACCCGGAACTCTTCGGCTCGCTCTTCAACCAGAGCGGCAATGTCTACCCTGTCTCCGCCCCGGAGCTTCTGCCCAACGCCTACCTCGGCGACGACCCGGAGCGCCTGCGCGCCAACGATCCCTACCTCAACCTCGCGAAGAACCTGGAATTCATCCGCGCCAACCTGCGCATCCAGCTCGCCTGCGGCACCGCCGATCCCGATCATCTGACCACCGTGCGCGAGTTTCATGCCGCTCTGGACGCGGCGGCGGTGAAGCACGAGTACTTTGAAGTCGAGGGCCTCGGCCACAACCAGAAGCAGATGATCGAGGGCCGGCGCGCCACCTGGTTTGACTTCCACCTTGAATCCCTGCGCCGCCACGGCGTGCCCCTGCACCTGCACCGCTGACCCCATAGGCCGCCCTTGCTCCGCGGCAAACCCGGCCTAGCATGCCGCGTGATCCAGATCGTCTTCAACGAAATCAGCGCCGCCGAGCTGTCGCGGCTGCCCACGCAAATCCAGTTCCAGCTGCTTGAGGCCCTGAACATCCAGCCGGGCGACCTCGAGCCCGAGTTGCTCGCCAAGCGCTTCGGCGTGCTCGACCGCGCCGGCAAAAAGCTGTACCGCTGCCGCGCCGGCGATCACCGGATCTACTTCGCCCTCGCCGAAGGCCACGTGCGCGTCCACCGCGTCCTGCACAAGAACACCCTCGCCGACTTCCTCTACCGCAGCAACCTGCCCGGCGGCGGCGAGGACGACGCCCTCAGCCAGTCGAAGCAGTTCTGGCACCTCATCGACGAGGGCGCCAACACCCTGAAACAGGGTTGAATTCTCTCGATTTCAGACAACGGCGGCGGTAACGGGACCGCCGCCAAAATACTATGATTTCAAAACCCGCGTCATCGGCGGCACCCGTTCACCACTTTGTTAGCCATCTTTCATGTCCAGCATGAACGAACCTGCGGCACCAGATGATAAATCAAGAGTCTTGGCGGCGAAACTGCCTTTGCGTGTGGATTTGTCGCGGACCGTAGTGCCGATATGCGGCAAGCCATAGCAAAGTGTCGGGAAGTTGTTGACGACTTTACCCGATTCAGCATCAACGACCACCGTGTAGTTCCCGTTGCTTCCGGATACAGCGGCACCGAATAACGATCCATCACCGGAGAATTGGCCAACGCCCATGTGTCCGGCCGGCAATTGCTTCTTGAGTGACGTGGTCCAGATGATCGACCAGTCTTCAGTATCAATGCAGTGAATCGATTTCTTTTTGTCGATGGCAATCAGACGCGAACCGCACGGACTGCGTTTAAGGTCGAACAATGTTGCATTGAATCGGAGCGGTATAGATGTCACGTGTCCAGATTCGAGTGAGAGACATAGAAGTTCGTCCTTCTTCTGCGATGGAACGATCGCCTCGTTTTGTGCGAGACGAACGACCAAGCGATCGAGTGCGTTGATTCCTTTGACGTCAACAGCGTCCGCGGTGGATAAATTGAGTAGAATCGTCTTGTTGCCGCTCTTAAACAATAGATGGTCGCCTTCACGATCAAATGTGGCCAACGGTCCAATGCGATAAAATGGAAATGTCTTTTTCGGATCGCCGGTGCGAAGATCGAACAGAGCCAGATCGACGCGGGACCAGTATCCGATTGCAAAGACGTTTGTCGAAAGTGACACGGCGCAGTCGCAATCATCGGTGGTGTCGAAGGGTGGACTCAGTTGGTTCAGCGAAGCATCGAAGACGGTAACCGAGGTGGATTCGTGCCTGTAGTTGAACCCGTCTGGTGTTGTGTAGACGTAGAAACTCATCAGTGCTGTTGACGGCTAAGTATAATTCAGCCTCGGTGTGTCCGAACTGTTCGGACACAAGGCGGTTTTTTACGGCAAAAGGCCGCTCGGATGGGCTCGCTTCGTTCCTGAAATTCCCGCATAGAAAAAATCTTCCACGCGAGAATTCCCGTCAAGACAAAAGGAGAGCCCGCCGGGGGCGGGATGGCAAATTTCAAATTACAGATTTCAGATCGTGGCCAAGCCATGTACTTGGGCAGGCCAAGCCGTGGGCCATTCTTGCTGGATCAGCGTCCCATGAGCGTCAAATCAGCGGTTTACGACCGTCTGACAAAGCAAAAACCCTGAGCGATGGAGACAAAACGAGGTCGGGGACTCCTCACTTCCCTCCCCTTCCGTGCCCTTCGTGAGCTTCGCGGTGCCTAAGGCTGGGAAACGGCTGGGTCTCTGCCCCCGCCTGCTGCCAAGTGTCTCATGACTTCCGCTCGATCGGATGGGGGAACTCTGCCGGTGGTGGCAAAGCGCGTCCCGGCTGAGACCTACTTCTTCTGCGGGAACAGCATTTTCGACATCTCGATGCCGGTCTTGGTCATGCTCGCGGTCTGTTCCTGGTAGGACTTCAGGGTCTGCAGCTGGGCCGGACTGAGAAACTCGGCGGCGCGTTCGGCGACGATGCGACCGTTGACCTCGATCTGCTGGAGCTGGCGCTGGATCAGGTCGTCGGTCAGCAGGGACGGATCCAGGTTGGTCTTGCCGGCGAGATTGCCGCCGCTGCCGGGTCGGGCACGCACCTCGGCCATGAGATCAATGAGCTGCTGCTCCTGCTGCGCGCTGAGCGGCTCCGGCGACGAGGCAAACAGCCCCTTGCCGAGCATCTCATACTGGGTGCGCTCGGGCAGGGTCTTTTCCCAGTGCTGGAACGACTGCCAGTCGTCGTCGTGATTGAGGAACTGGCGGATCGTGTCGTCAAAGGCGGTGCGCTGCTGGTCGATCTGCTCGCCGATCGCCTGCCGCTGCGCGGAGGTCAGCTTGTCGTCCATCAATTTCAGGCTCAGCTCGGTCTGCGTCTTCTGGCGCTCGACCAGCAACTTCTTGAAATGCTCCCTTTCCTGCGGGCTGAGCTGGAGTTGGTCGAACAGGCGCGCGTAGGCGATGTCGATCTGCAGGGCCTGCTGGCGCTCCATCGCCTCGCGCATGCCGGGTGCGTTCATCATCTCACGCAGGCCGGCGCGGCCGGTCGGCGCGGGGGCGGCGGCCGGTGCCGCGGGTGCCGGCGCCGCCGCCAGCGGGGCTGGGGGCGGTTGCTCGGCGCGACGCTCCAACTCGCGCTTCAGGCTGGCGATGGTGCGCTTCGCCTCGGTCAGTTCGGTCTCCAGGACCGCCAGCCGCGGATCCGGCTCCGGCGTACGGCCGAGAACCCAGGCGAGGGCCAGCAGCGAACCCGCGGAGGTCAGACCGAGCAGGACAAGGGCGGCATTTTTCATGCGCCAAAACTAGCACATCGCGGCCGGGGCGACCAGAGGCAACGTCGGCCAGACCTCAGCCGAGGTGCGCCTGATAGGCAGCGGCGTCCATGAGGGCAGCGGCGGTGCCCGGTGCGAGCTTCATCTTGAAGATCCAACCGGCGCCGTAAGGATCGCTGTTGATCAGGCCGGGCTCGGCGGCGAGCGCGGTGTTGATCTCGACGATTTCGCCGGTCAGCGGCGCGTAGATGTCGCTGGCGGCCTTGACCGACTCGATGACGCAGACCTGCTGGCCGGCGGTCACCGGCCCGAGCTTGGGCGGATCAACGAACACCACATCGGTCAGCTCGGCCTGGGCGTGGTCGGTGATGCCGACGGGGGAGACTTCCAGACTCGGATCGACCCACTCGTGGGTGTCGCGGTAACGCAGGTGCTCGGGGATGAGGCTCATGGCGGATTCCAGCCTAGAGCGGAAAGCGCGCCGCGGAAACTGAAAAACGCATCAGACCCAGCCCATGGCCTGCATGCGGCCGTGGATGGCGTCCTTGGCCTCAAGCAGTTCGCCGATCGGATCCCAGCGACCGCTGGTGAGAGCGTCGTGGGCGGTGGCGGGCAGGCTGACCTTGGCGGTTTGGTCGCCAAAGCGGACTTCCTGGTTGGCGACATCGACAGTGACCTCGATTTTGGGGTCGGCCTCGACGGCGGCGGCAATGTGGGCGATGTCCTCAGCCGAGGCGCAGACGCAGGGGATGCCGAGGGTCGTGCAGTTGCCGAAGAAGATCTCGGCGAAGCTCTGGGCGATGATGGCGCGGAAGCCGAAGCGGTAGAGGGCCTGCGGGGCGTGCTCGCGCGAGCTGCCGCAGCCGAAGTTGCTGCCGGAGAGCAGGATCGAGGCGCCCTGGAAGCGCGGATTGTCGAGCGGGTGACCGGTCGGCTTGCCGTCCTTGTCGAAGCGCACGTCGTAAAAGGCGAACTCGCCCAGTCCGTCAAAGGTGACGCACTTCATGAAACGGGCGGGAATGATGCGGTCGGTGTCAATGTCGGAGCCGGGGACGTGGACAGCGGTGCCGGATACCTGGGTGATCTTTGCGAGGGCCATGGAACGGGCAATCTAAGCGCGGAATCGGCCGCGAGCAACTGTTTCAGGCGACCGGGCGAGCGCGGTGGAACACCCAGCCGAGGCCGGCCCCGAAGCCGAGACCGTAGCAAAGCCCCCAGGACAGCTTGGCGAAAACCGCCGCCTGCGGTCCGGTCAGGCCATCCGGATTGCCGGCCTTGAAGCGGGCCAGCCAGAAATCGTACATCGCCCAGCTGCCGGCAAAGTAACCGGCGGTGTGCAGGACAAAAAAGCCGGCGAACAGGGCCAGCCAGCCGGCCCTCGAGCCGAGCCGCCAGCGCGCCAAACCCGCGAACGCGGCACAGCCGAGCAGGGCCCCCAGCCACTCGCCGCCGCGGTTGGGCAGGGCGAACCAGGCGACGCTCCACAGCAGGGCATAGGCGCCAAAGGCGGGCAGGAAGACCCTGTAGAAGCGGCCCACCCCGCCGGCCAGCGGCCCGAGCACGAGGCCGGACAGGCCGAGGAAAACCGCGGCGATGGCGGCATACATGGCCGGTTCACCGCCCAGTTGACGGAAGGCCCCGGCGGCAAAGGCCCAGATCGAAAACGAGGCCAGGCTGACGGCGGCAAAGCCGAGGGCACCGTGCAGCAGGTCGCGAGTCAGGGAGCGTGAGGCGGTCATGAACCATGACAACGCCACCGGCCGGCCCGCTCTCACAAGCAACGGAAAAGCCGGAATGCCAAGCACATGAATCCAAAGCGCGGCTGCAGTCGAATACTGCAAAGCCTCTCGCCCCCATGAACAAGCCACGCCTCGCCATCCTCGGAACCGGGATTTCCGGGCTGGGCTGTGCGCACCTGCTCCAACACCGCTACGACCTCACCCTCTACGAGGCGGGCAGCCATGTCGGCGGCCACAGCAACACGGTGACGGTGCCCGAGGACGGCCGCGAACTGCCGATCGACACGGGGTTCATGGTCTTCAACCACCAGACCTACCCCCTGCTCTGCCGGCTGTTCCGCGACCTCGGCGTCGAGACCAAGCGCACGGACATGTCGTTCAGCCTGTCGCACCAACCGACCGGCTACGAGTGGAACGGCGGCAGCCTCGACCGGATCTTCGGCCAGCGCAAAAACCTGCTCAGCCCGCGCTTCTGGCGCTTCCTGCTGAAAATCCACCGCTTCAATCAGGAGACGGTCGCCGCCCTCGACGACCCGGCCTACGCCTCGATGACCCTGCGCGAGTACGCCGCCGCCCGCGGCTACGGCAAGGACTTCCTCGATCTCTACCTGATCCCCATGGGCGCGGCGGTGTGGTCGGCACCGCCGGAGGAAATGCTCGATTTCCCCGCGCGCACGCTGATGCGCTTTTGGTTCAACCACGGCTTCCTCGGCATGGACACCCGCCACCCCTGGTGGACGGTGGTCGACGGCTCGCGCCAGTATGTGCGCAAATTGATCGCGCCCTTCCGCGACCGCATCCGCCTCGACACCCCCGTGCAGCGGGTCGAGCGCCGCGAGGGCAAGGTCTTCATCCAGGCGCGCGGCCAGGCCGCCGAAACCTACGACAAGGTCATCCTCGCCACGCACGCGCCGACCAGCCTGGCCCTGCTCGCCGATCCAACCCCGCTCGAATGCGAACTGCTCGGCCGCTTTCGCTACCAGCCGAACCTCGCCACCCTGCACACCGACACGCGCTTCATGCCGCGCGAACGCCGCTGCTGGGCGGCCTGGAACTACCGGGTCGAAGTCCGTGAAGACGGCGCCCTGCGGCCGAGCACGCACTACTGGATGAACCAGCTGCAGGGCGTGTCGGAGAAGACCGATTACTTTGTCAGCATCAACGCGCCGGATGACCTCGACGAAAGCCGCGTGCTGAAGCGCATCCCCTACGAGCACCCGCTCTTCGACGTGGCCGCGGTCAACACCCAGGCGCGCCTGCCGGAGCTGAACCGGCTGGGTCGCGACCAGACCACCTATTTCTGCGGGGCCTGGTTCCGCTACGGTTTCCATGAGGACGGCCTGCTTTCCGCCGTCAACCTGTGCCGCGACCTGCTCGGGGAGGAGCCCTGGTGACATGCACTCGGCCATCTACGAGGGGGAAGTGATGCACCATCGGCTCGCGCCGAAGGTCTATCAGTTCCGCCATCGGGTTTTTTACCTCTGGCTCGACCTCGACGAGCTCGACGCCCTCGACCACGGCCTCGCCCTGCTCAAGCGCAACCGCGCCGGCCTGTTTGGCTTCCACGACCGCGACCACCTCGACCGCGGCCAGGGCAGCGCCCGCGCCAACGTCCTCCTGACCCTGCAGGAGGCCGGTGTCGACACCGCCCGCATCGAGCGCGTGCGCCTGCTCACTTTCCCGCGCGTGCTCGGCCACATCTTCAACCCGGTCTGCTTCTACTTCGCCTTCGACACCGACGGCGCCCCCGTGGCCGCCGTCGCCGAGGTGACCAACACCTTTTACGAGCAGAAGGCCTATGTGCTCGACCGGCTGGAGGAAGGCCGCTTCCGGCTCAACACGCCCAAGCACTTCTATGTCTCGCCCTTCTTCGGCCTGGAGGTCCGCTTCGACTTCCAGCTCGGCCTTCCCGGGGAAAACCTCGACCTCATCGTCGATGACCGCGAGGGCGGCGAACGCGTCCTGCACACCCGCCTCACCGGCCGGCGGCGCGAACTGACCGATGCCGCCCTGCTCTCCTGCTTCCTGCGCCATCCGCTGCTCACCCTGCGCGTGCTTTTCCTCATCCACTGGCACGCTTTCCGCCTCTGGCGGATGCGCCTGCCCTTCCTGCGCAAGCGCGACCGCCCCGATCTGCAGCGCGGCGTCCACCGTCCCCATCCCTCCCTCACCGCTCCATGAATCCGACCCTCGCCCTCGACACTCCCGACCGTGAGCTGCCGGCCGAAGCCGTTGCCCACCGCGCCGGCCTGCACGAACGCCTGGTCCGCCGCCTGCTGCGCCGGATGCGCTGCGGCGGCCTGCGCCTGGTCCTGCCCGACGGCCACGCCGAGCACTTCGGCGATCCCGCCGCGCCGGCCACGGCGGAGCTGCGCGTGCGCCGGCCCGACGACTTCTTCCGCCGCTGCGTGCTGCACGGCAACATCGGCCTGGGCGAGGCCTACACGGCGGGCGACTGGGACACGGACGACATCGCCGCGGTGATCGCCTGGTTCATCGTCAACCTGCACGCCCTGCAGGGCAGCCAGGCCTCGTCGAGCCGCCTGCCCGGGCTGAACCTGCTGCGCTGGACCGACCGCCTCCTGCACCTGCTGCGACCGAACAGCGTGCGCATGAGCCGTCGCAACATCGCCGAGCACTACGATCTCGGGAACGATTTTTACTCGCTCTGGCTCGACGCCACCATGACCTACTCGGCGGCGCGCTTCGAGCATCCGGAGCAAAGCCTGGAGGCGGCCCAGCATTCGAAGTACGAAGCCCTCTGCCGGAAACTGCAGCTGCAGCCCGGCGATCATGTTTTGGAAATCGGCTGCGGCTGGGGCGGCTTCTGCACCCACGCCGCACGCGAGCACGGCTGCCGGGTCACCGCGGTGACGATCTCCCAGGAACAATTCGACTTCGCCCGCGAGCGCGTCCGCCGCGAGGGACTTGAGCACCTGATCGAGATCCGTTTGCAGGACTACCGCCACATCGAGGGGCAGTTCGACAAGATCGCCTCGATCGAAATGCTGGAGGCGGTGGGCGACGCCTATGTCGACGGCTTCTTCGCCCAGTGCCAGCGCCTGCTCAAGCCGCAGGGCCTGCTTGCCTTCCAGGTGATCACGGTGCCCGACTGCCGCTACGAGGCCCTGCGTCGCGGGGTCGACTGGATCCAGAAGCACATCTTCCCGGGCTCGCTGCTGCTCAGCATGGACCGCATCAACCGCGCCATCAATCGCGCCGGCGATCTCTTCCTGCACGGCCTCGAAGACCTCGGCTCCGGCTACGCGCGCACGCTGTCGCTCTGGCAGGAGCGCTTCGCGGCCCGGCTCGACGAGGTGCGCGCGCTGGGTTTCGACGAGACCTTCATCCGCAAGTGGAACTACTACCTGAAGTACTGCGAGGCGGCCTTTGCCACCCGCAACATCAGCGTCGTCCAGGCGGTGTACACCCGCCCCAACAACCTGTCCCTGCACCGTCCCTGGTGAGCCACCGCCATGATCGTCCTGCTGCGCGTCTTTTTCCTCGTCGTGCTCGCCTCCATGCTGGCGGTGACGAGCTGGGCCAGCACCGAGGTCGCGCTCTGGCGACTGCCGCGCGAGGTCTGGATGCATCCCTGGTTCATCGCCACCCTGTTCGACGCCTACTGGGGCTTTCTCACCTTCTGGTGCTGGATCGCCTACAAGGAGCGCGGCTGGCCGGCGCGCGCCGCCTGGCTGGTCGCCGTGCTCCTGCTCGGCAACATCGCCATGGCCGTCTACGCCCTGATCCAGCTCTTCCGCGTGCCGGCGACCGCCGGTATCGAGGCCGTGCTGCTGCGGAGGAAGCCGGCATGAAAACGCCGCCGCGCGAGGGCCTGCTGCGCCGCTGGGTCGTGCGCCCGGTGCTGCAGCAGCTCACCCAGGGCGTGACCCCGCCCAAGCTTGCGGCCGCCATCGCCTGGGGCGTGACCCTCGGCCTGTTCCCCATCCTCGGCTCGAACACCCTGCTCACCCTCATCGTCGGCGTGCCGCTGCGCCTCAACCAACCCGTGCTGCAGGCCTTCAAGACCCTCGCCTACCCGCTGCAGTGGAGCCTGCTGCTCGGCTTCTACCGCGCTGGCGAATGGCTCTTCGACCGACCCCACGTCAGCATCCATGTGCCGACCCTGATCGAGCGCTTTTTCGACGAACCCGGCCCGTTCTTCCGCGAGTATGGCCTCACCGCCTTCGGCGGCATCGCCGTCTGGGCGCTGATCGCCCCCGTGCTGCTCGGCCTGCTCTACACCTGCGCCCTGCCCCTGGTCAGCCGCCTCGACCGCCTGCGCCAGCGCGGCGGCACGCAACCCGCCGCCACCTGAACGCCATGCTCGCCACCGCCCTGCTGCTTCTGGTTCTCTTCCTCGCCACCTGGTGGCTCGCACGCCGCTGGAACAATTACTCGATTGTCGATGTCGCCTGGGCCCTCGCCTTCGCGCCGGTTGCACTCTGGCATGCCTTCACCGCTACCGGCTGGCTGCCGCGCCGCGTGGCGGTCGGCGCCCTCGTCGCCGCCTGGAGCCTGCGCCTCGGCCTGCACCTCTGGCGGCGCGTCGCCCACCATCACCCCGCCGAGGACGCCCGCTACGCGGTGCTGCGCGCGCGCTGGCAGGGGCGCGAGGCACGCGCCTTCCTCGGCTTCTTCCTCGCCCAGGGCCTGCTGGTCTGGCTGCTCATGCTGCCGGTCGGCCTCATTGCGTCGGCGACCCACCCCGGCTTTCATCCGCTCGAAGGGGCGGGCCTCACGCTCTGGTTCATCGGTCTCATCGGCGAGGCCATCGCCGATGCCCAGCTCGCCCGCTTCAAGCGTCGACCTGGCGCCAGTCAGGGCGTCTGCGACGAGGGCCTGTGGGCCTGGAGCCGGCACCCCAACTACTTCTTCCAGAGCCTGCTCTGGTGGGGCCTGTTTTTGATGGCCCTGCCCTCGCCCTGGGGCTGGACGAGCGTCGTCGCCCCGCTCGCCATGCTGCACTTCCTCCTCAACGTCACCGGCATCCCGCTCACTGAAAAACTGTCGCTCGAACGCCGCGGCGAGGCCTACCGTGCCTACCAGCAGCGCACCAGCCCCTTCCTGCCACGGCCGCCGCGACCCACCCCCTGATTCCATGCGCCGCCTCATCCTGGTGCTGGGCGACCAGCTCGACGCCCATTCCGCTGCCTTCGATGACCTCGATCCCGCGCAGGACGCGGTCTGGATGGCCGAGGTCGTGGAAGAATCCACCAAGGTGTGGAGTTCCAAACCGCGCATCGCCGTTTTCCTCGCCGCCATGCGGCACTTCCGCGAGGAACTGCGGGCCCGCGGCTGGCAGGTCGATTACCATGAGCTGGGCGCGCACCCCGACTTCACCGCCGCACTCGCCGCCAGTGTGCAGGCCCTGAAGCCGCGCGAGCTGGTCATGGTCGAGGCCGGCGAGTGGGCGGTGCAGCGCGCTTTCGAAGCCGCGGCCGAGAAACTCGGCCTGCCGCTGACGGTGCGCGAGGACCGGCATTTTTTCTGCAGCCGCGCCGATTTCGCCCGCCACGCCCACGGCCGCAAGCAACTGCGCATGGAATTCTTCTACCGCGAACTGCGGCGACGCACCGGCGTGCTGATGGAAGGCGATCAACCCGTCGGCGGCCAGTGGAACTACGATGCCGACAACCGGGAATCCTTTGGTCGCCACGGCCCGGGCCTGCTGCCGGCGCCACGCCGCTTTGAACCCGACGCCCTGACCCACGGTGTGCTCGACGAGGTGAACCGCCGCTTCGCCGATCACCCCGGCGACCTCACCGCCTTCGACTGGCCGGTGACTGTTGAGCAGGCCCGCGAGGCGCTCGACGATTTCATCGCCCATCGCCTCGCCGATTTTGGTCGCTACCAGGACGCGCTCTGGGAGGGTGAACCCTGGCTCTACCACTCGCGCCTGAGTGCGGCAATGAACCTCAAACGGCTCAACCCGCGCGAGGTGGTCGCCGCCGCCGAACAGGCCTGGCGCGACGGCCGTGCACCGCTGGCTGCGGTCGAGGGGTTCATCCGCCAGATCCTCGGCTGGCGCGAGTACGTGCGCGGGGTGTACTGGCGCTTCATGCCGGAGTACGTCGAGCGCAACGCCCTCGCCGCCACAGCACCGCTGCCGGACTTCTACTGGACCGGCGACACCGAGTGGTCCTGCCTGCGCGACGCACTCGGCCAGACCCTGCGGCTCGGCTATGCCCACCACATCCAGCGCCTCATGGTGACTGGCCTGTTCGGCTTGCTGCTCGGGGTCGATCCGCGCCGGATGCACGAATGGTACCTCGCCGTTTATGTCGATGCCGTCGAGTGGGTGGAGCTGCCAAACACCCTGGGCATGTCGCAGTACGCCGATGGCGGTGTCATGGCCAGCAAACCCTACGTTGCCACCGGCAAGTACCTGCAGCGCATGGGCAACCACTGCGCCAACTGCCGCTGCGATCCCGGTCAGTCGACCGGACCGCGCGCCTGCCCCTTCACCACCTTGTACTGGGACTTCCTGCTGCGCCATGAACCCCGCCTGCGCGGCAACCCGCGCCTGACGATGCAGCTGCGCAACCTGACGCGCCTCGACGCTGACAAACGCGCCGCGATCCAAAAGCAGGCGGACGCGCTGCGTGAGCGCCTCACCCCCGCCGCCTCACCCGCATGAACCCCCGCTCCCTCGCCGCTTACACCGGCCTGCTGGCCCTGACCTTTGCCGCACCGGCGCTGGCCGCCTTCTTTCCCGGTCCGGGCGACTGGTACGCAGGCTTGAACAAACCCACATGGAATCCACCCGGCTGGGTTTTCGGGCCGGTCTGGACCCTGCTCTACCTGCTCATGGCCACCGCCGCCTGGCGGGTCTGGCGCCGCACCGGTCTGCGCTCACGACCCCTGGCGCTGTATGGTCTTCAGCTCGCTTTCAATGCCGCCTGGACACCGGTCTTTTTCGGTGCGCGCGCCATCGGCCCGGCCCTGATCCTCCTGCTGCTCCTGCTCGCCGCCCTGCTGGCCACGGTTGCCGCCTTTCGCCGGGTCGATCGCGCGGCCGCCTGTCTGCTGGCGCCGTATCTCGCCTGGTCCGGCTTCGCCACCTGCCTCAACTTCACCCTCTGGCGCCTCAATTCCCCATGACCCCGCAAACCTGGTTCCTCACCGGCTGCTCCAGCGGCCTCGGCCGTGCCTTTGCCGAAGCCGCCCTCGACGCCGGCCAGCGCGTCATCGCCACCGCGCGCGATGTCCGCCAGCTCGCCGACCTCGAGCAGGCCGGACGCTGTGCGGTCTTCGCCCTCGATGTCACCGAACCGGAGGAGGTCGCCCGCGTCGTCGCCGAGGCGGAGGCTCTCTGGGACGGCCTCGATGTCGTGGTCAACAACGCCGGCCATGGCCTGCTGGGCGCCGTCGAGGAATGCGGCGACGCCCAGGTGCGCCGCTGCTTCGAAACCCACTTCTTCGGACCGCTCAACGTCCTGCGCGCCGCCCTGCCCGGCCTGCGCGCGCGCCGCCGCGGCCACATCGTTCAGGTCGGCGCGGCGGCGGCGGTGTCGAACTACGCCGGCTTCGGTGCCTACGGCGGCGCCAAGGCGGCGCTGGAAAAAATGACCGAGAGCCTGCGCCTCGAACTCGCGCCACTCGGCATCCGCGTCACCACCCTGGTGCCCGGCCCCTTCCGCACGGGCTTCATCGCCCGCGGCCTGGAGCGCGCCGACGCCGCCATCGGCGATTACGCCGGCGGACCAGCCGCAAAGTTTGGTCGCCTGCTCGAAACGATGGACGGTCGCCAACCTGGCGATCCCGCGCGTGCGGCGCGCGCCGTCGTGGCGCGGATCCTGGCCGGCGATGCGCCGGCGCGCCTGCCGCTGGGCGGGTACCTGGTGAAAAAATGGCGCGACCAAGCCGCCCTGCTGCTGCGTGAGGCCGAGCAGGAGCAGGCCTGGGCGGTCAGCGCCGATGCCCCCGCCTGAAACATGCACGGGGTGCGCAAGAAACATTTGCCGGAGAAGACCTGTGCCGCCTGCGGGCGGCCCTTCCGCTGGCGCCGCAAGTGGGCGCGCAACTGGGAGCAGGTGCGCTACTGCAGCGAACGCTGCCGGCGCAGCGCCCATGGCGGCGGCCTCACTCCTTCTTCTTGAACAGGCGCTTGAAGAAGCCGCCCTTGGCCGCTTCCTCCTTGCTAGGCGCGGCTGTTGGTGCAGAGGTGGGTGCGGCTGGCGTCGGCGCAAAACGCGAAGGGACGGCGCCAGCCTCGGGTGAAACAGGCACCACCGGCCCGGCGCCGCGGGTGAAATCGATGGCCTCCGGCCGCAGGGTCGGACTCTGGCTGAGATTGACCACCTTGGGCGTCAGTGCTTTGCCGTTCTTGTCGTACTCGTGAACGATGCGCTGGAAGACCACGCCGCTCAGATTGGTGAGTTGGTCCTCGCGCCGGCGTCCAAACTCATCGTAGAAGCACTGGGCGCGGGCGACGAGGTTGCCACGGCCGTCGTAGATGTTGCCCTGCACCGGCTCGCCCTTTTCGTTCAACAAAAAGACCTTTTTGGAGACCACCGCATTGGCGGGATTGTAGGTCGTCTCGGTCATCTCACGCACGTTCATGTCACGCACCGTTTCCGAGCGCGAATTGTCGGGATGATAGACGGTGCGGCCGACCACCGCCTGCACCGACGGGTTGGCAGCCGGGGCGGCAGCCGCCAAAAGCAGCCAGAAAATGGCAAAAATGGAGTCGCGGACGTTCATCACACCGGGAATGGTGCACCACTCTACTCCTCTGCCGCCCAAACGCCAAGCCGATTTCCCGCCATGAGCGCGCACCTCGCCAGCCTTCACCCCACCGACCCGGACTGGTCGGCCTTCCTCGACCGTGTCACCGACGAGTTCGACTGCTGTACCGGCACCCTGCACCGCCTGGATGCGGCCGACCGCCATTTGAAGTTGGTCGCCCACCGCGGCATCCCGCCCCAGCTTATGCCGGTGATTCAGTCGATCCCGGTCGGCAAGGGCATCGCCGGTGCCGCGGCGGAGCGACTGGAGCCGGTCGAACTCTGCAACCTGCAGACCGACACCAGTGGCGTCGCCAAGCCGGGTGCCAGGCAGACCCAGGTGCAGGGCAGCTTGGCCGTGCCCGTGCTCGATGGCGACCGCCTCTGTGGCACGCTCGGCATCGGCAAACGCACCGCCTACGAGTTCAGCGCCGAGGAAAAGCAACGCCTGATGAACATCGGCCGTGAGGTGGCGGCTCGACTGGCTTGAGGGTCGACTCACGATCGCGTCAGCATCGCCGCGCTTTTGGGGTCGGCTGCTGAACTTTTTCCTGCCGCTCGGCAACGTCTTTTGACATGACCGAGCCCGTCTCCCTCCCCCCTTCGTCCGTGTCGCCGCTCTGCGCGACACCGGTTGCCATCGCCGCATGGCATGCCATGGTGCCTGTCCGATGAACGCGCAAAGTGGACTGCTGGGCCTGCCGGGCCGTGCCCTGCTGAACTTCCTGGCCTACCTGGGACAGTTGGGACAGTTGGTGGCCGACCTCGGCCACTCCGTCTTTCGCGGCAGCCTGCGCCTGCGCCTGATGGCGGAGCAGCTCGTCGCCATCGGCTACGGCTCGCAGGCGGTGGTGGTCGTCACCGGCGCCTTCACCGGCGCGGTGTTCACCGCCCAGTCCTACTTCAAGTTCAAGGATTTCGGCATCGAAACCACCATCGGCGGCATCGTCAGCGTCTCGCTCTGCCGTGAACTGGCGCCGGTGCTCGCCGGTCTCATGGTCACCGGCCGCGTCGGCGCCGCCATGGCCGCCGAAATCGGCACGATGAAGGTGAACGAGGAGATCGACGCCCTGCGCGTCATGGGCGTGCATCCGGTCGACTACCTCGTGCAGCCACGCTTTTTTGCCATGCTGCTGTCGATGCCGCTGCTCATCGCCGAGTCGATCGTCTTCGGCCTTGGCGCCTCGGCCATCGTCGCCACCGGCGTTTTCGACATCCCCTTCGCCTGGTTCTGGACCCATGTCGTCGATCACACGAACCATACCGACCTCATCTTCGGCATGAGCAAGGGCTTCGTCTTCGGCATCCTCATCGTGCTCATTTCCTGTCACCAGGGCCTGCGCGCCTCCAACGGCGCCGTCGGCGTCGGCCTCGGCACCACCCGCGCCGTCGTCTTCTCCTCGCTCGCCCTGCTCATCGTCAATTTTTTCCTGACGATGCTGCTCAACTATTTCTTCCCGCTCGGCAACGCCCTTTGACATGACCGAGCTCGCCTCCAGCCCCCCGTTCATCCGCGTCGCCGGCCTGCGCAAAAGCTTCGGCGCGCAGAAGATCCTGCAGGGTGTCGACCTCGACATCTGCCACGGCGAAACCCTCGTTCTCATCGGCCCGAGCGGCGAGGGCAAGAGCGTGCTGCTCAAGCACATCATCGGCCTGCTGCACCCCGATGCCGGCCGCGTCGAACTCGACGGCGTCAACCTCTGCGCCATGAGCGAGCGCGAACTGCTCGTCGCCCGCCGGCGCATGGGCTACCTCTTCCAAAACGCCGCCCTCTTCGCCAGCCTCACCGTCGCCGAGAACGTCGCCTTCCCCCTGCGTGAGGCCGGCGTGCACGACCGCGGGGTGATCGCCGAGCGCGTCCACGAGGCGCTGGAGCTGGTCGAACTGGCCGCCCACAAGGACAAGATGCCGATCAATCTCTCCGGTGGCATGCGCAAGCGCGTCGGCATCGCCCGCGCCATCATCACCCGGCCGGAGTGCATCCTCTACGACGAGCCCACCGCCGGCCTCGATCCCATTGTCACCGATGTGATCGACCACATGATCCAGCGCATGCAAAAGCACTTCCGCGTCACCAGTGTCGTCATCACCCACGACATGAACAGCGTCTTCCGCATCGCCGACCGTGTTGTCATGCTCAAAAACGGCGTCGTCAGCTTCAACGGCACCCCCGCCCAGTTGCGCGCCTCGCCCGAACCCGAAATCCAGAACTTCATCGCCGGCCGCTCCGGCGTCATCGCCTGACCCCCATGCAATCCGAACGCAAAACCGAAATCCTCGTCGGCCTCTTCCTCTTCGTCGGCCTGCTCATGCTCGGTGGCATCATCCTGCAGTTCGGTGGCCTGCGCGAGTGGTTCACCGACACCTACAGCCTGCGCGTCGCCTTCCCCAATGCCGCCGGCATCAAAGAAGGCTCGCCCGTCTACCTCGGCGGCTCCAAAGTGGGCAAGGTCGCCCGCCACCCGCAGCTGAACGACAGCTTCAATGGCATCCTCGTCGACCTGAAAATCCGCGATGACGTCGACATCCCTGCCGACTCGATCTTCGCCATCGGTTCCGCCGGCCTCATGGGCGACGCCCTCGTCGAAATCCGCCCGGGCAGTGGCGAGAGCACCGAATTCCTCTCGCACGATCACGCCGAGGTCATCGAGGGTGCGAAGTCCGGTGGCCTGGCCGACCTGCAGAGCACGGCGGAACAGGTCGGACGCAAGGTCGATGTCGTGCTCGACGACCTGCGCACCGCGCTCAAGGACGTGCGCGAGGCGGTCGCCAAGATCAACCGCGAGGCCCTCGCCGAGGACACTGTCAAGGACTTCAAGCAGGGCATGCACCACCTCCACCAAACCCTGGCACGGGTCGACGAGAAGGTGCTTGGTGAGGAAAACGCCGATGAGGTCAAGGCCGCGCTCGCCGACCTGCGCGCGGCCGCCGCCAGCTTCAAGACCACCGCGCAGAACGCCGAGGCGGGCAGTGCCAAGATCGGTCCGCTGATCGACCGCCTCGATCCCGCCGTCGCCCGTGCTGACCGGGTCATGGCCACGGCCGAGGACGCCCTCAAATCCGTCAAGTCGGCCGCCGACAGCTTTGCCCTCACCGCCCGCCAGATTCAGTCGGGCAAGGGGCTGCTGGGCGCGCTGGTGCACGACGCGGAGTTGAAGACCGACCTCAAGGATCTGATCGCCAACATGAAGCGCAACGGCGTGCTGTTCTACCGAGACAGCGCCACCAAGGAGCGCGAGCGCACCGAGGCCAAGCCGGCACCGCGGGCGATCGCGCCGCACTTCCCGGGACGCTGAGTCGCAGCCAACAGGCCAAGCTCAGTTCAGGTCCGTGCTCAGCACCGAGTGCGGCGCCCGCAGGGCAAGCTCGCGCGCCTGCGCCACCACCCGCACCGGGGTGGCGTCGAACAGATAGGCATGGCAGCTCGGACAGGTGATGGCACGCGCCACGATGATCGACCCACAGCCCTCGCAGACCTTGTACTGCTCGGGCTGTTTGGCGATCTTCTCGGCCTGTTGGAGCCGCTGATCCTGGGATTCGTCCGGGGAACTCATGGTCGCTTTTGGATACGCTCAACGGGACAAAATGCAACGGGCTACTTCTCATCAACGCCGAACCAGACACTCATCGAACGACCGGCATACCCGGTCATTTCCAGGTAACCGCGTCCCGCCACCGGTCGGCCGCCGGCCGTGCCACGGTAGTCCACCGCCCCCTCCCAATAACCGAGCCCAGGCGTGCCGGCCGCCTGAAACTCCTGCTGCGGCAGGACCGCGGCCGACTCCAGTTCGAGACCGAGAACCGGCACAGCCAGTCGCCAGGCGATCGGGTAGGCCGCCCCGCCCGGCGCCGTCCAGGTACGACCGGGCGTGAGCCGGAAATCGCCCGCCTCCAGGGATCGCACTGTGCCGTCGGCGCCGATGAAAGTGCCGGCGCTGCCAGTCGTGGCACCGCCCCCCTCGCCGCGCAGTTGAAACAGCATCAGTTCACTGCCGTCATCGAGCTGGGCGCTGAACCAGTCCCAGCCCGCCGTGCCCTTCTCCAAAAAGCTGCTGCCGAACTCATGGTCCATCCAGCTCGCGCCCGTCACCTCGTGGCGTTCGCCGCCCACCGTGAGCACACCGCGGGTCGGCAGGCGCGTGAAGGAGTAATAGTGACTGGCATTGCCCGGGGTCGGCCCCTTTTGACTCAGGCCGTCGCGCCCGTGCAACACTGGCGCCTTGCCCGGGGCCAAATCGAGTTCGAGGCCAAACTCGCGATCCCGGGCGCGCAGCTGCATGCCGCCGTTCTCGAACCGGCAGTCCCAATCCTCATTCCACACCCGCGCCGGCGTGGCCCCCGCCAGACCCGGCCCGGCGCGGTTCAGGCGGTCGGCATGATGGTAGCTGCGCCCCATCACATCGGTGACCGCCAGGTGCGCCATCCAGACATCGCGCAGGGCCCAGGGCGACACGACCTCGGGCTTCGCCACGGCACCGATGCGGAAGAAGGTGAGCTGGTAGCCGAAGCGACGCCCCGCCGCCGTGTCGAGGTTGCCGGTGAAGTACCACCACTCGATCTTGTGCTGCGGGTGCGACCCGTGAGCGCGCGGGAACTCAAAACGATAACCGGCCTCGGCCGGCGCCCACTCCACCGGCTTGTCCTGCGCCGCCAACGGTGCGGCCAGAAACAGCAGCAGCGCGGCGCCAAGTTTCGCCACCGCCCGCCGCGCCGGCCAGAACCCGGCCAGCATTGTGCCAAGCACGGTCAGCACCGTCGCGCCGGCCAGCAAGCCCCAGGGCGCATGAAAGCGGATGCTCCAGCCAAAACTCTGCGGGTTGATGACATGGATGAGCAGCAGGGAGAGCAGCAGGCCCACCGCCAGACCCAGCGCCTGACTGACCGCCCCCAGCAGGCCCGACTCGATCAGGATCGTGCGCCGCAGCTGCCCCGCCTCCGCACCGGCAAGATGCAGGAGACGCAATTCGGCGCGCCGCTCCAGCACGAGGGTCAGCAGCGTCGCCGCCACGCCAGCCATGGCAACGAAGATGGCGATGATCTCCAGCGCCCAGGTGATCGCAAAGGTGGCGTCAAAGATGCGCAGCACCTCGGCGCGCAGGCCGGCATTGGTGAACACCGAGACAAAGCCGCGTCCATCAAGCGCCGCCAGCATCTCGTGACGCACCGCCTCGGGGTCGGCGCCGGGTTTCAGGTAGAGCGCCAGATGGGTTGGCCGGCTCGCTCCATACCATTTTTCAAACAGCACCTGATCCATCGTCACCGTGCCGCTGTCGCTGGAGTAATCGTAGAACTGCCCGGCGATGCGAAAGGCCTGCAGCCCCTTCGGAGTCGGCAAATCCAGCAGCTCACCTTCGCGCATGCCAAAGCGCAGGGCAAAACTTTCCGAGACGAAGATCTCGCGGTTCTCGCGGGCGCGCCGCAGCAGGTCCTTTGGATCGCCCGGGGTCTTCAGCACCATGCGGCCATGCTCGATCTGCACCTCGAAATCGCCGGTACCAAGCTTGACCACGCGGTCGCGGAAGGGCAGGTCGAGCGCACGGTAGCCGTCGGCCGCCGCCACGGCGGGATGGCCGGACAACGTGTCGAGCGTCGCCTGCGACAGGGTCGGCGCCCCCTGGCTGCGCGCCGGCGTGCCAGGCCGCACATACAAATCCGCGCCCATGCTCTGATCGATCCACAGCAGCACGGTCTGGCGAAAACTGCCCACCATGATGGCGATGGCGGCCGTCAGCGCCAGGCTGACCGCAAGGGCGGCAACCGACACCGACAGGCGCGGCGTGGAGGCGCGGATCTGCGCGGCGGCGAGCCGGCCTTCAAGGCCGAAGAGGCGCCCCAAGGGTCCGCGCAGCGCCGTCGCCGAGGCCCGCAGCAGTACCGGCGTCAGCAGCGCCATGACGGCAATGGCGGCGAGACAGGCGGCATACCCCCAGAGCGGCAGACCGAGCACCGGCGGCTGCAGCGCGGCCAGACCGCCCGCCACGGCTGCGAGCAGGGCTAGGGCCGCGCGACCGCGCCAGGCCGAACGCGCCTCGCCGCGCAGGGCGACGTCATCGCGCAGCGCCTCGACCGGCGGCACCCGCGCACCCTCGCGCGCCGGCACGGCGGCGGCCACCAGGGCCAGCGGCACGGCAATGCCAATCGCCGCCAGCCAGTGCCAGAATTCCAGCGCCGGCACGCGCGCGGCCGTGGCGACATACAACGTGTCAACCGTCGTCGAGGTCAGCGCCACCGCGCCCTCGGCGAGGCCCTTGGCCAGCGGCACGCCGAGCAGGGCACCGCCCAAACCGAGCAGGACCGCCTCGCCCAGAAACAGCCGCAGCACTTGGCCGCGTGTCAGGCCGAGCGTGCGCCAGAGGCCGATCTCGCGGCGGCGCGTCATCACCGCCACGGAGACGGTGTTGTGGATCAGAAACAGCCCGACCAGCAAAGCAATGCCCGAAAGCATGGTCAGGTTGAAGTGGAAGGCCGCCAGCATCTTCTCCACGGCCGCGCTGCGCCGCTGCGGCCGATCGACCTGCAAACCGGCGGGCAACCTTTCCCGCACTTCCCGTTCGGCGCGCGCCACGTCGAGCCCATCGTGCAAACGCAACTCCAGGCGGTCAAGTCGGCCGGGCTTGTCGAGCAGGAGCTGGGCATGGGCGAGGTCCATGACCGCCAGCGACTGCGCCGCCAGGGCGGAATCGCCGCCCACCACGGCGCTCACCTCGCACTCGCTTCGGCGGTCGCCGACCAGCAGGGTCAGACGGTCGCCCGCGCTCAGGCCATGCCGGTCGGCAAAGCCGCGGGTGAGCAGCAGGGTGTTGGGCCGGCCCAGAAAGCGCATGAGGTCGAGTCCGGCCGCCGCCGGTGCGTCCTGCACGGCGTAATCGCGCAGCGCCGGATCACGCAGGACATCGATCCCGAGCACCCGCAGCATCTCCTCGCCATCGTCGGCACGCGCCAGCACATCGGCCTCGACCACCGGCGCGGCGACGCCGAACTTGCGCAGCCAGGTCAGCTCGGCCAGGAGGTTTTCATCGATCCCCAGCGGCGGGCAGCGAATCTCCAGGGCCGCCTTGCCGGAAACCGCGTCAAGCGCCGCGGCGAAGCCGCCGAGCGAGCCTCGGTTGGCGAGTTGGATGCCGAGCATGACCGCCACCCCGAGGGCGATCCCGGCCAGGCTGAGCAGGGCACGCACCGGCTCCTGGCATAGCGGCCGCAGGATGAGGCGGGAAAACAGGCCTGATGTTCGCCCCTGGAAGAACGAAGCGCGCGGTTGAGGAACCGCGGGTCCGGGGGGCTCGCCGCCAGGGGCCTGATGTGTCAAGGGCATCCGGTTCACGGTTTCCGATTTTCACGCCACCCGTCCGTCCTTCATCCGCACCTGGCGCTTGGCCGCGGCGGCAACGCCGGCATCATGGGTTGCGAGCAGGATGGCAACCCCGAATTCGCCGTTCAACTCGCGCAGCAGCTCCAGCACCGTGCGACCGTTCTCGCTGTCGAGGCTGCCGGTCGGTTCGTCGGCAATGAGCAGGGCCGGTCGATGCACCACCGCGCGCGCCAACGCCGCCCGCTGGGCCTCGCCCCCGGAGACCTGCGCGGGAAAATGACCGAGCCGGTGGCCGATGCCCACCCGTTCCGCCAGCGCCCGCGCCGCCGCAAAGGCCTCGGGCTCGGGACGCCGGGCCAGCAGCAATGGCAGGGCGATGTTTTCCAGCAGCGACAGCGTCGGCAGCAGGTTGAAGAACTGGAAGACAAAACCGATGCGGTCGCGGCGCAGGCGGGTCAGCTCGGTGTCGGTGAGCGCGGCGATGTCGCGACCGTCGAGCCGGAGGGTACCGGCATCGGCGCGATCCATGGCTCCGCAGAGCTGCAGCAGGGTCGACTTGCCACAGCCGGAGGGGCCGGTCACGGCGACAAAATCGCCGGCCGCCAGTTCGAGCGAGACCCCTCGCAGGGCCGGCACCGTGGCGCCGTCGAGGGTGTAGGCGCGGTGCAGGTCGGTGGCGGCGAGAACGACGTCGGTCATGAGCCAGAGATAACGGCTGCCGGCCCGCCACGGGAGCAAAAACTCAGGCGCGCAGGGCCTCGTCAAAACGCGCGATGAGATCCGCCGTGTCCTCCAGGCCGGCGGACACCCGCAGCAGGTGGCGCGGGACCCCGCAGCTCTCCGCCCAGTCAAGCTCTTCGTAATGGGCGAGCAGGGTGTAGGGGCAGACCAGGGTGAAGTGGGTGCCCAAACTCGGCCCCTTGCAGACCCGCAGGGCGTCATAGACCGCCGGACTGGCCGTGGCGGCGTCCTTGAGCAGGAAGGAGAACAGGCAGCCATAACCACCGCCCGCGCGCCGGATGAACTCGTAGCCGGCCCCGCCCTGCTCGCGCGCGTGCCAGACTTTTTCCACCCGCGGATGCGCGGCCAAAAACGCCGCCAGCGCCAGGGCGTTGTCGCTCATGCGCGTGGCCCGCTCGGCGAAGTCACGCGAGTTGTGCTCGAGCGCCACGGCGTCGCCACGCCACAGCTCGTGGTCGGCCTGTTCACGCAGGAAGGCGGCGAAAGCGGCGTGATGAGGCGAGGCGGCCTTCAGGATGACACTGCCGGCCATGACATCGCCGACGCCCGAGAAGGCCTTGGTCAGGCTGGTGGTGACAACGTCCGCGACGCGGAAGGCGTCGGCATGGGCCACGGTGGCAATGGTGTCGTCGACGAGGATCGGCACCCCCGGCTGCGCCGCGGCGCGCAGGTCGAGCAGGCGCGGGAAATCGACGCAGCGCAGCAGCGGATTGCTCGGCGCCTCGCAGAACAGGCCGGCCACCGGCTCCCTCTGCAGCAGTGAGGAGAGGTCGTCGTACTCGCTGTCGCGCACGAGCGGCAGGAAATGCGCGCCGCTGCCGAACATCTGCTGCAGCTTGAGCACGTCGACATACGGAAAATCGAGCTGCACGGTCTTCCGCCCGGGGAAGACGGTCGTCAGCATCCGATGCACGGCGTAGTTGGCTGCCATGCCGGAGGGAAAAAGAAACACATCCTCGACCGGCTGACCGGACAGGTCGGCCAGGCGCTGGCGGATCACCTGGTTGGCGGCATGCCCCTGGTCTGGTGTCGCAGCATCCACCCGCTCGCCAAGCGCATGCGCCGCCTGCCGCGTGCTGACGACCTCGCCACAGAAGCGCCAGAAACGCCGGGCCGTGTCATGGGCGTCGGCGGGAAACACGGCGACCCCAAGCTCCTGCCACGCCAGCGCGCGACCGGCAAACCCCTGCCGGGCGATGAACTCCAGGCAGCGCTGCGCATGGCTCAGGCGCGGAAACACCAGGCAGCGCTCGCCCGGGCTGGCCAGCTGCCGTTCCGCGGCCTCGAACAGGCGACCGATCGCCGGCGGACAGCAGAAGCGCGGGTACCCCGAGCGAAACTTGGCCACGACCTCGGGGTCCTTCTCCTCATAGCCAATGACATGCCGCCACAGCGGCAGCGACACGCTGACGCCGAACGCATCATCCGGCAGTGGCGTGCCCAGCGAGTCGGCTTGCCAGAGGGGGTGGCGCAGGAGATCGGTCATGGACAGCCCAGCAGATACGCGGGCGAACCGCACCGCTCAAGTGTTTCCCCCGCGTTCACCTGTCATTTAGGTGCCGAAAATCCAGGTCATTCATCGGGCACGAAACTGACACACGGTTGATCTGGTGCCAAATCCCTCAGCACCAGTCGCGCAGGGCGCGCATCTTGGCGTGGGCCGCGCCGCGATCGAGCACCGACTGCGCCAGGGCGCAGCCGCCGGCCAGGTCGTCAGCCAGACCGGTGATGACAAAACCAGCGGCGGCGTTGAGCACGGCGATGTCGCGCTTGGCCCCTTGCACGGTGCCCGCCAGAATGCCCTCGACCAGGGCGGCGTTTTCAGTGGCGTCGCCGCCGGTCAAATCCGCCAGAGCCGCCGGCGCAAAGCCGAGCGTGGCCGGATCCACGTCAAATTCCGCCAGACCACCGTCGCGCAGTTCGCAGATGGCGTTGCGCCCCAGCGTCGACAGCTCGTCCATGCCGCTCGCATTCGCCGTGCCATGCACCACCCAGGCACGTTTGCGGCCCAGCACGCGCAGGATCTCGCCGAAGGCGCGGGTCAGCGACGGATCAAAGACGCCAATGAGCTGGTGGTCGGGCCGCGCCGGATTGAGCAGCGGGCCGAGCAGGTTGAAGATGGAGCGACGCCCCTCGGCAGCGAGCAGGCGCCGCGCTCCGGCCACCGCCTTGAAGGCGGGATGGTAGAGCGGCGCAAAAAAGAAGCCGAGGCCGTTCGCCTCGATGCCGCGCGCCACACGCTCAACCGGCAGATCGATGCGGATGCCAAGCGCCTCCAGCACGTCCGCCCCCCCGGCCTTGCTGGTGACGCCGCGGTTGCCGTGCTTGGTGACACAGGCACCGCCGCCGGCGAGGATGAACATGGCCGTGGTCGAGACATTGAACAGGTGCAGCTTGTCGCCACCGGTACCGACCACATCCAGCACCGGCCCCGGCAACCTGGCGCGATCCAGGCCCGGATCGACCGCCAGACGCAGAAATTCTTCGACGAAACCGGCGATCTCTCCCGGTGTCTCGCCCTTGTCCGCCAGCGCGCGCAGCAACGCCGCCTTGGTCTCGTCGCTCTCGTGCTCATCGGTGAGAAAGGCGGCCGCCTCGCGCACCTGGGCGGCGGTGAGTTCGGTTCCGGCGGCAAGATCGGAGAGCAGTTTTTGCATGGGAAGTCGACTTTGACCGAAACCCCGCCGCCATGCAATCCCCGGACGCAAAAGACGTCACTGCGGCAGAACACGCCCCAAGCCCTCAGAAGGTCGCATGCGAGAGGTGGAGGTAAGAACGGTGACTGAGCCCGGCAGAGCAAACCTCACTTCATTTTTTCCAACGCCTGAAGGGCTAGTCGCCGAGCTCCCGGCTGGCGGACACTCTCGCGCGCCACGGACTCAAGCTCGGTCTTGGCATCCGCACGCCGGTCGAGCGACAGCAGAGCCATGGCCCGATTGTAGCGCACGTAAGCATCCTGCGGCAGCAGGGTGAGGGCCTGCTCATAATCCTCCAGCGCCGCTTCGCGCAAACCAAGAATCAATCTGGCGTCGCCCCGCCGGCTGTGCGCCCGCGCCGTCAACTCGACCCGCCGCGGGTCATCCGGAGTCAGGCAGCGAGGCAGGGCATCCAGTACGCGCTCGCACGCCAGAGCCGCGGCTTCAACAGCCCGCGACGGCTCACTGGCCTCTTTCAAGAGTTCCTTAACGCTCTCCAAAACTGCATCAAGCGGCTCGCGCGCATGATCACCAGGTCCCAGATCTGCAGTCTGATCCTCGACCGCCCGCACCACCTCGCCGTAACGGCCCTGCTTCACCCACTCCAACATCTCAGAGCGGCTCGGAGGCTCGGCCGACTCAGCCCTCACCAGCATGGCCGCTGGCACGGGCGATGCCGGTCCAAAAGAAGTCCCCGAAGGTGCGCCCGCCAAAAAGACATCGTCACCCACCAAGCGGGAATATTCCGCGGGCACCTGCCGACCGCCGGAAGCCTCCATCACACCGGCCCGCGTGCGCTTAAAGACCTGCTCGACGGTCAGTCCCGGGGTGCGCAGGTGCTTGAGCAGTTCCCCCGTGTACAATCCGTTCTCGCCCTCGCCATCCTGTGCCGTCTGTCCGGCGTCGGTGGCGAACGCAATGAGTGAGCCGGCTGGAGGCGACATTTCCACCAACCCTCCACCACCGCCAAAGGAGCGTGTCGTCACGGTTCCGGCCAATGCATTCGACCGGCAAGCATCCAAAATGACAAGGTTGCAGCGAGCGCCCCCCGATTTCATGTCGGCTACAGCCTGTTCGACATTGAACAGGCGGGTTTCAGCGAGCAACCGCCGCGTCACTTCATCCTCGCCGCCGGGCGAGTAGCCGGCACGCAGCGGCACCAAGTAGTTAGAACCCGCCACCGTCACGCCATGGCCGGCAAAGTAGAACAACGCAACCTCAGCACCTTCCAGAGTCGCACGGAATTCAGCGACCGCCCTCAGCAGGGTGTCTCGGGTGACTTCCGTCCTTTCGATCACAGCAAAACCGAGGTCGCGAAGCGTTTTGGCAACCGCACGGGCATCGCTGACCGTGTTGCGCAACGCTCCCACCTCCACCTCATAACGTGCGTTGCCCACCACCAGTGCCGTGCGCTCCGCAGCGGCACCGGACAAGGCCAAGACTCCCCAACCAAGAAGAAGGCACTTCTCGGCAAAACAACTCAGCCGGCGGCATCGAAATCTCATGGAGGGATAGCAATGGCGTGTGGTTGCCAAGACGGCAACCTAGCCTTATCAGACTCAGATTGCCTCCTCAACTTGGCCAGTTTGAATCCAATCCTTTTGCATGTCACGTCGCAAATCCTGGCTCCTGCTGCTGCCCATCCTCTCCGCCTGCAGTTCGCCCCCCAAATCAACAACCGTTCCCGGCGATCCCTCCGCCCCTTCCCAAGTCACGCCCTCCGAGGCGCTGGGCATTGCCCGCAGTTACACCAGTCACCCATGGCGCCCGTTTGCCCGCAATGTCCTGCACGGCCTCGACAACGCCGGCATTGAGGTGCACACGCCCGATATCGGGCACCAAGCCAATGGCGAACGGCGCGGGTGGTGGCTGCCCGGCGAGGTCAACGAGGGCATCCCCTACAAGTGGGGAGGCTTCGACGACCCAGGCTCGTTCGACCGCGCTGTGTCCGCAGGCTTGGCCGCAGGCGATGTCTCCTCGCCCGTCAAACGCCGCTTGGACAATGCCGGTGTCAGCGCCCAAGCCACCGGCGTGGACTGCTCTGGGTTTGTCTCGCGCTGCCTGAAACTGCCTAGCGTGCATGACACCACGCAGCTTCCCTTGGTCTGTCTGCCACTGTCCTCCGCACAGGAACTGCGCCCCGGCGATCTGCTCAACATCCCGCACGGTCACGTGCTGCTCTGCGCCGGCTGGGCACGCACAGACCAGTCCTGGATCTATTTTTACGATACCGGCGGCGCACCCGACTACTGGCGACCAAGCCTCAAGGAAGCACCGCTTGCTGCCCTGATCGAACTCGGCTACCAGCCCCTGCGCTACAGGGGCATGGCCTTCGAACCCGCCACTTCCGGCAAGGAAGTCCTCACTCGCTCAGCACGGGCACGGGCCACCTCGGTGCCTCACCCGGAAATCGGTGAACCCTAATGCACTCTGAGCTGCACGAGACCCTGCGCACGCGCTTCGGCCTGACCGATTTCCGGCCGGGCCAGGAGGCGGTCATGCAGGCCCTGCTCGCCGGGCGCAGCGCCCTGGCGCTGTTCCCCACCGGCGCCGGCAAGTCGCTCTGCTACCAACTGCCGGCCCTGCTGCTCGACGGCGTCACCCTGGTCATCTCGCCGCTCATCGCCCTGATGAAGGATCAGGTCGAATCCCTGCGCCGGCGCGGCATCGCGGCCGCTCGTCTCGATTCCTCCCTGTCGCCGGCCGAAACCCAGCGCGTCTTCGCCCAGTTGCAGAGCGGCGAACTGAAACTGCTCTACATCGCCCCGGAGCGACTCGTGAAGGAGAGTTTCGTCGCCCAGCTCAAGCGCCTGCGCATCGCCCTCATGGCGGTCGACGAGGCGCACTGCATCTCCGAGTGGGGCCACAACTTCCGACCGGAATACCTGCGCTTGGCACTGGTCGCCCGCGAACTCGGCATCCACCCGGTGCTGGCGCTCACCGCCACCGCCACGCCAGCCGTGGCCGGTGACATCCGCCGCGCCTTCGGCATCGACACGGCCGATCACATCCAGACCTCCTTCCTGCGGCCGAACCTGTGCTACCGCGTCACCCCCTGCACCGGCCGCGAGCGACTGTCGATCCTGACCCGCCGCCTGCAGGACCAGCCCGGACCGGCCATCGTCTACGTCACCCTCCAGCACACGGCGGAACAGGTCGCCACCCACCTGCAAAAGCAGGGCGTCAAGGCCCGCGCCTACCACGCCGGTCTGGCCGACGAACATCGCCACGAGGCCCAGGACGCCTTCATGAGCGGCACCACGGACGTCATCGTCGCCACCATCGCCTTCGGCATGGGCATCGACAAGGCCGACATCCGCGCGGTCTATCACTACAACCTGCCAAAGACCCTCGAGAACTACCAGCAGGAAACCGGTCGCGCCGGCCGCGACGGCCTGCCCTCGGTCTGCGAACTGCTCGCCTGCGCCGACGACCGCATTGTCCTGGAAAACTTCACCTATGGCGACACGCCCACGCCGCAGGCGCTGCGGCAACTGCTCGACCACCTGCTGCGCCAGGGCGAGCAGTTCGATTTCTCCCTCTACGACCTCTCGCAGGCCACCGACATCCGGCCACTGGTGATTGAAACCGTGCTGACGAACCTCGAGCTCGATGGCGTGCTGCGCCCGCTCGGCAGCTTTTATGCCGGCTATCAGTACCGCCTTCTGCAGCCGGTCGAACGCGTGCTCGCCGGCCACAAGCCCGAGCGGCGGGCGTTTCTGCAGAAGCTCTTTGCCTGTGGCAAAAAGGGACGCGTCTGGACCAGCCTCAACGCCGACGAGGTTGCCGCCGAACTCGAGGAACCGCGCGAGCGCGTGCTCAGCGCCCTGACCTGGCTGCAGGAGGCCGGCGAGATCGAGCTGAAACCGAGCGGCAGCCGACAGAAATTCCGCCTCGGCACCGACGCCGCGTCACGCGTGCCGGCCGAACTCGCCGAACGCCTGGAAACCCTGTTCCGCGAGCGCGAGCGACGCGATGTCGAACGCCTTGGCGAGGTGCTCGACTTCGCCGCCGACCGCGGCTGCCTGGTGCGCCGGCTGCTGCGCTATTTCGGCGAGGAACTCGACACCGACTGCGGCCAGTGCACGAGCTGCGCGGAACGGGCCGCCGGCACGGCTGACAAGGCGCCACGCCACATCCCCGCCTCGACACCCCCGGCCATCGGGACCGACGACGTCGCCGCCATCCGCGAACTGATCGACGAGCGCCACGCCGCCCTGCGCGCCCCGCGGGCGCTCGCGCGCTTCCTCTGCGGCCTCACCAGTCCCGCCACCACCCGCGCCCGCCTCACCCGCAACGACCGCTTCGGCCTGCTCGAACACGTCCCCTTCCCCGACGTGCTCGCGCAGACGGAGAGCTTGCTGGGCGGATGAACTTCACCCCCACTGCATCCACTCCGAGAGCACCTTGACGTCGCGCAGATGAGCAGCGCGGAACTCTTTTAAAGTGGCCGGATCCTTGGGGTCGCCCTTGAGGTACTCGAGGTGCAGGGAGATGGGACCGGCGTAGGCGCGGTCGCGCAGCAGCTTGGCGAAGTCCGGGTTGATCTGGCCCTGGCCAAGCGGGCAAGTCTCGCTCTTGCGGCCCTGCCATTGGAAGTCCTTGAAGTACACCGCACCCCAGTGATCGGCGGTGAGTGCCGCATGCAGCGGCCAAGCCAGGCCACCCTCGACGGTGGCATGCAGGATGTCGAAGCAGAAGCCGATCTGCTCGGGACGATAGTCGCGGATGATCGAGTACATGTCCCACACCGGCGCGCCGAAGTAGTCCTTGCCGGAATGATTCTGGAACACCGGCTGGATGCCCAACTCATCGCAGAGCTGGACGAGGTCATGCACCAGCGGACGCACGGCCTGCAGTTGTTCCCAGATGGGCTGCTTGAGGTCGTACTTGTAGTAGTTCATGCGGAAGCGCTTGATGCCGAGGGCGGCGGCGGTGCGCAGGACTTTTTCCGTGTGCTGCTCGGCGCTGACCTGGTTGATGCCGGAGGTCATGAGGGTGATCTCCAGGCCCTGCTGTTTCAGCGCCTCGACAAACTTGGGCAACTCGTCCGGCACCTGCTCGGGGTCGATGTGCCCCTTGGGCCGGATTGGCGCCTCGATGCCATCGACACCCATCTCGGCGGCGAGACTGGCGATGTCGCCGTAGGAGAGACCCTGCAGGTGCTTGGTGAAAAAGCAGAGCTTGTTCCTGCGCTGGGTCGCCGTGGCGGCCAGCGCGGGGGTGTCGGCAAGCAGCAGGCTGCCACCGGCAAGGGCGGCATGTTTCAGGAAGGCGCGGCGGTCGGTCATGATCGTGAAGGAGGGAAAGAGGCGCAGACACTGCTTCTTGCAAGCGTTGCGGCGTTTGCCTTGAGTCGAGCCTTCGCCGCGCCAGACTGCATGCCATGGCCGACCCGATCCAGTTTTACAGCCGCCCCACCCAACGCCTCGAGACCGAGTCGGTCTATGGCGAGGGGCCGCTGCGCTTTGTCTATGACCATCCGGCAGGCCGTCTCGCCCTGCACGCGCTGGTCAAGCGCCGGCTGTTTTCGCGATTTTACGGCTGGCGCATGGATCAACCGTCCAGCCGAGCCAAGATCGGGCCGTTTTTGGAAAAGTTTGGCGTCGATACCGACGAGTTCGCCGAACCCGTCGAGAGCTACCGGACTTTCAACGAGTTCTTCTACCGCAAGCTCAAACCGGACGCGCGGCCCATCGCCGGCGGCGATGACACGGTGGTGTTCCCGGCCGACGGTCGTCACCTTGCCATCCCCGACCTCGCCGCCTGCAGCGACTTCTGGGTCAAGGGTGTGCGCTTTGATCTGCCAGCCCTGCTCGACGACCCCAGCCTGGCGCGCGCCTTCGCCGGTGGTGCCGCGCTGATCTCGCGACTGTGCCCGGTCGATTACCACCGCTTCCATTTCCCCTGCGCCGGCACGCCGGACACGCCAAGGCAGATCAACGGCCCGCTCTATTCCGTCAGTCCGATCGCCCTGCTGCACCGACCCTCGATCCTTTGGGAAAACCTGCGCTGGGTGACCCGGCACGACAGCCCGCATTTGGGCAACGTGCTGCTGCTGGAAATCGGCGCCACCTGCGTCGGTGGTGTCGTGCACACAGCATCACCTGGTGCGGCGGTGGCCAAGGGCGATGAAAAAGGCTTCTTCCGCTTTGGCGGCTCCTGCTGCATCACCCTCTTTGAGCGCGGGCGCGTGCGCTTTGCCGATGACCTGCTTGAGCACGGCGCCGAGGGCCGCGAAGTCTATGCGCGCATGGGCGAGGTGGCAGCGGTGGTGATTCGCTGAGACGATGGTTCGCAAGGCCAGAGCAGGAACAACAAGCTGCGGCATGGCAATGGCCACACGAGCTGCTGACTCCCCAACCCTTCCCTTTTGAACACGACGCCACGCACTGGCGAAAGTCCTGCTCGCATTCCTCGGGTGATGCCGCCGGCCTAACCGCGCCTTCTCACCCCACGCCACCCGCCCGCAAATCGCGCAGCGCATACAGCCGCTCCTCGCGCGCCAAACCCCGCAGCAGCCGC
>DAIUCN010000016.1:0-59799 GCA_036846165.1 Prosthecobacter sp. | reverse complement strand
CGCCCAGCCCCCCGAGCGCTTCACCGGCATCCACCTCGACCCGCCCAAGCAGGCCGCTGCCGGTGTGCCCGCGGTCGCCAGCTCGTTGAAGCATGTCTACGGCAATGCCGGCCTGAGGCGCGGCACGGCGGCCATGCTCAGCCTCAACCAGTGGGAGGGGTTTGACTGTCCGAGCTGCGCCTGGCCCGATCCCGAGGACCATCGCAGCGCCTTCGAGTTCTGCGAGAACGGGGCCAAGGCCATCGCCTCGGAGACCACCCAGCGCCGCGTCGATCCGGCCTTCTTCGCCCGCCACAGCCTGCGCGCGATCGCCGAACTAAGCGATTACGAAATGGATCAGGCCGGCCGCCTGACCCATCCGATGCTCCTGCGTCCCGGCGCGGAGCACTACGAGCCGCTGGCCTGGGACGAGGCCTTCGCCCTCATTGCCGGCGAGCTGAACGCACTCGACTCGCCCGACGAGGCGGTCTTCTACACGAGCGGCCGCGCCACCAATGAGGCGGCGTTCCTGTACCAACTTTGGGTTCGGCAGTTCGGCACCAACAACCTGCCCGACTGCTCGAACATGTGCCACGAGAGCAGCGGCGCGGCCCTGAACGCCAGCGTCGGCGTTGGCAAGGGCACGGTCAGCCTGCGCGACCTGGAAACGGCGGAGACGGTCCTGGTCATCGGCCAGAACCCCGGCACCAACCACCCGCGCATGCTCAGCTCGCTGCAGCGCGCGGTCGAGGCCGGCGCGGAGGTCATCGCGGTCAACCCGATGAAGGAGGCCGGCCTCACCGGCTTCATGCACCCGCAGCAGGTCAAGGGCATGCTTGGCATGGCGACGCCGCTGGCACGCCAGTTCCTGCAGGTGCGTGCCAACGGCGATCAGGCCCTGCTCAAGGCCCTGGCCAAAACGATCCTGGCAGAGAGCCTGCACGACCGCGAGTTCATCGCCGCCCACACGCACGGCTTTGAGGCCTACGCCGAGCATCTCGCCAGCCTCGACTGGGCCGAACTGGAGCGCCTGTCCGGCATCGCCCGCGCCGACCTCGAGCGCGCGGCGCGGCGCTGCGCCTCCGGCAGGCGCCAGCTGATCACCTGCTGGGCCATGGGCCTCACCCAGCACAAGAACGCCGTCGCGACGATTCAGGAAGTCGTCAACCTGCACCTGCTGCTCGGCGCCATCGGCCGGCCCGGCGCCGGCCTCTGCCCGGTGCGCGGCCACAGCAATGTCCAGGGCGACCGCACCATGGGCGTCTTCGAAAAGATGCCCGAGGCCTTCCTCGCCAGCCTCGACCGCGAGTTCGGCTTCACCTCGCCGCGCCGCCACGGCTACGACACCGTCGCCGCGATCCACGCGATGCACGAGGGTCGCGCCAAGGTTTTCTTCGCCCTCGGCGGCAACTTCCTGCAGGCGACGCCCGACACCGAGTACACGGCCGACGCCCTGCGCCGCTGCCGCCTGACCGTGCACGTCAGCACCAAGCTCAACCGCAGCCATGTGGTCACGGGTCGCACCGCCCTCATCCTGCCCTGCCTCGGCCGCAGCGAGCGCGATCTCAATGCCGATGGCGTCGAGCAGTTCCTGACCGTCGAAAACAGCATGAGCGTCGTGCACGCTTCGCGCGGCCGCCTCGCGCCGGCCTCGCCGCACCTGCTCTCCGAACCGGTCATCGTCGCCCGCCTCGCCGCAGCCACCCTCGCCGGCCGCAGCACGGTGCCCTGGTTGGAACTGGCGGCCGACTACGACCGCATCCGCGCCCGCATTGAGCGGGTGGTGCCCGGCTTCGAAAACTTCAATGACCGCGTGCGTCAGCCCGGCGGTTTCGTGCTGCCCAACAGCGCCCGCGAGCGCCGCTGGGACACGGCCACCGGCCGCGCCAACTTTTTCACCCACGCGCTCGCCTGCGTGCAGGCGGAGGCGGATGAACTCGTCCTGCAGACCTTCCGCAGCCACGACCAGTTCAACACGACGGTCTATGGCCTGAACGACCGCTACCGCGGCATCGGCAATGAGCGTCGCGTGGTCTTCCTCAATCCGCAGGACATGAAGGCGCGCGGCATCGGCCCGCTGCAGCCGGTCGACATGACCGCCGAGCACGGCGGTCGCCGCCGTGTCGCCAGGCGCTTCCTGGCCGTCCCCTACGACCTGCCCGCCGGCAGCTGCGCCGCCTACTTCCCCGAGGCGAACGTGCTGGTGCCGATCGACAGCTACGCTGACGTCAGCCTGACGCCCGCCTCGAAAAGCGTGCGCATTCGCGTCGCGCCCAGCCGGGAGTGAGGCCGTTCCCGGCCCTCGGGTCCGCCTTGACGTCGCGCATCGTCGCCTGAAAGCTGGCGCGCCCATGCCCGAGGTCCCCTCCAGCTACCGTGCGCCCCGACTCCTGCGCGGCGGTCATGTCCAAACCCTGCTCGGTGCCCTGCTGCCGGCCGGGGCCCGGCCGGCCTTCACCCCGGACACTCTGGAGTTGGTCGATGGCGACTTTCTCCACCTCGGCTGGCGGCGCGGTGGCCACCGCCGGTTGCTGGTCCTCTGCCATGGCCTTGAGGGCTCCTTGCTGGCCGCCTACATCCGCGGCCTTGCCGCCACCGCAGGGCACGCCGGCTGGGATGTGCTGGCTTGGAATTACCGGGGTTGCGGCGGCCTGCCGAACCGTCTGCCGCGCTCCTACCACAGCGGCGAAAGCGGCGATCTGCGTGCGGTGATCGAGCATGCGGCGCCAGCCTACGAGGCCCTGGCTCTGGTCGGCTTCAGCCTTGGCGGCAACCTGACCCTCAAGTACCTCGGCGAAGCCCCGCCCCATCCCTCCGTGCGCGCCGCGGTCGCCGTGTCGGCACCCGTCGATCTCGCCTCCAGCGCCGACGCGCTCGACGACCGACCGGCCAACCGCCTCTACCAGCGCCGTTTCCTCCGTTCGCTGCTCGCGAAGGCGCAGGCCAAGGCCCGGCGCTTTCCCCAGGCGGTGGGGCGTCTCGACGGCATCCGCACGATCCGCGAGTTCGACGAGCGCTTCACCGCGCCGCTGCACGGGTTTCGCGATGCGGCCGACTACTACGCCCGTGCCAGCGCCCGACCGCATCTGGCCGCGATCGGTGTGCCGACGCTGTTGCTCAACGCGCTCGATGATCCGCTGCTGGCGCCGCCGTCTTTTCCCCGCGAGCTTGCCTCGGCCAGCCCGCAGTTGCATCTGGAAACCCCTGAGCACGGCGGCCATGTCGGCTTCCTCGACCATCGCCTGCGCCGCTGGCATGAGCCGCGCGTGCTGGGGTTTCTGGAAGATGGCAGATGGAAGATGGGAGATCGGGGATGATCTACGCGCCACGTTCCCGGCTCCGCTTCCGCAGCCGCCAGGCGACGGTGAGGAGGATCAGAGGCAGACCGAACAGCAGCAGGGCGTCGTCGAGATGGAAGCCGCGTGTTGCCGGCGCGGGCGGCGGGGTCGGAGCGGGTGCGGCGAGTACGGGCGTGGCGGTCCGCTTGTAGGGGCGACTGGATTCGCCGGGAAACAGCACCTGCGGCCGCCGCTCCGGTTTGCCGTCCTCGCTGTTGAGCAGGATGAGACTGACATTGGCTTCGGCGCCGAAGACCAGTTCGAACGGGTCGGCGGCGCCGGGGGCACGGCCCTTGGCCATGGCGAGCAGGTGGGTTTCCGCCGTGTCGGGCTTGAGGGGTTCCAGCGTGCTGCCGTCGATCGCCGTGATTTCGATCGCCGGCCAAGCCACCTCCGTTGAGCCAAAACGCAGCCCGAGGTTTTTTTGCAGGTACTCCGTGGCCCGCAGGTGGGTCTCGGCGCGCTCGATTTCGGATTGATTCAGATACCAGCCGGCTTCCACCGGCGGCAGGGCGGTCGGTTGGGCGCTCAGGAAGACGCGCGGGTCAAGGTTGACACGCAGGGTGTAACTGTGATCGGCGGCAAACATCGCTTCCAGGGTGATGTTGGGAATTTGGTGGGCTTGCAGCAGGGGGGCGATCAGCAGCAGACCGGTGAGCAAAAGACGGGGCATGAGCGAAGACAACGTAGCCGTCAGGCGGCGCCTGCCAAGTGGTGTCGGTTGTCACGAATCAGTGGCTCGCGGAAAAACCCGTACCCGCCGGACCGTAAGCTGCCCCGTGAAATTCCATTGCCGCATCCTCCACGTCCTCGCCCTCGGTCTCTATGCCGCCGCGTCTTTGCAGGCCGCCAACGACTGGAATCGTTTCCGCGGACCCAACGGCACGGGTTTGGCGCCCGATACGGGTCTGCCGGTGGCGGTCGATGAGACGACCACCCTCTGGAAGGTGCCGGTCGACAAGGGCTGGTCCTCGCCTGTGCTCTGGGGCGACTTTCTGGTCATCACGGCCGAGACCGGTGAAAACAAGCGCGCGGTCATCGCTCACGCCGCCAAGGACGGTCGCGAGCTCTGGCGGCATGAGGAAGCCTTTGAGCCGCACAAGCTGCACAAGGGCTACAACTCCTTCGCCAGCAGTTCGGCCTTCATCGATGAGCAGCGGATTTACATCAACTGGAGCAGCGGGCACAAGATCCAGGCGCTGGCCCTCGACCACGCCGGCGGGCTGCTGTGGAAAAACGCGCACGTGGCCGACTACATCCATGAGCACGGCACCGGCATTTCGCCGGTTGTCGAAGACGGCATCATGATTGTCCGCAGCGAGTTCCAATGGAACCCCGAGGAGGCCGGCGTGACTGATCCAAGCGAGGCATGGACCGCCTGCATCGTCGGACTCGACGCGGCCACCGGCCGGCAGGTCTGGCGTCTGGCGATCCCTCATACCAGCAATGCCTACTCAACCCCGGTGGTGCGCCTTCTCTCCGGCGGCAAAAAGGAGGTCATCTGCGCCAACAGCCGCAGCGGCGTCATGGGCATCGACCTGAAAACCGGCACCATCAACTGGCAGCACAATCCGGGCTACCGCCAGCGCAGCCTCGGCTCGGGCGTGCTCAGCGATGACTTTTATTTCTGCACCTTTGGTTCCGGCGGCGGTGTCAATGAGGTGGCCGCCCTCGATCTGAAAAGCGGCAAGCCGGTGGCGGTGCCCTTCGAGATTCCCAAGGGCCTGCCCTACACCCCCTCGCCGCTGGTCATCGGTGAGCTGATGTACCTGCTCGGCGACGGCGGGATCCTGCGCTGCGTCGAGTTCAAGACCGGCAAAACGCTGTACGAAGAACGCGTCGAAGGCGTGCAGGGCAGCGCCAAGTTCTTCAGCAGCCCGATTGCCGCCGATGGCAAGATTTACTGCGGCAGTCAGCAGGGCGATCTGATTGTCATCAAGGCCGGTCCCAAGTTTGAAAGGCTGGCCGCCACCAAGCTGGGGGCACCAATCAACGCCACGCCGGCCATCGTCCAAGGCCGCCTCTACATCCGCACCGGCAGGGAGCTGCTGTGCGTCGGCGGCAAGGCGGCTCCGGCGCTGTGAGTGGATCGACCCACTGCCAAAGGGCCGCAGGAAGCCACGGTTGGACAGCGTAGGATTCCGATGCGCCCGCTTGTTCTCCTGACCGCCGGCTGGTTCGCCGCCGTCCTGCCCGCTGCCGAACCGCTGTTCCACGCCGGTGCCGCCACCAGCAACGTCACGCCGCCGCTCGGCAGCTCGATCAACGGCGGTTTCCAGGATGGCAGGGCGGCCTACATCCACGACGAACTGCACGCACGCTGCCTGGCGCTCGACGATGGCAAAACCCAGCTCGTCTTCGTCGTCGTCGACAGCTGCGTCATTGGTCGCGACGTCTTCGACGCGGCGAAAAAACTCGTGCAGCAGGCCACCGGCCTGCCGGTGGAAAACCTGATGATGTCGGCCACCCACTCGCACTCGTGTGCCACCGCCCAGGCGGTGGGTCAGAGCGAGCCCGACCCGATGTACCAGCGCTTCCTCGCCCGGCGCATCGCCGATGGCGTGCGCCGCGCGCTCCACAACCGGGTGCCAGCGAAGCTGGGGCATGGCAGCGCCGCCGTGCCCGGTCAGGTCTTCAATCGTCGTTGGAAGATGCAACCCGGCACGATTGCGCCGACGCCGCTCGGCGTGACGACCGATCAGGTGAAGACCAACCCCGGCGTCAAGAATCCGAATCTGGTCGAACCCGCCGGCCCCACCGATCCCGAGGTCGCCTTCCTGAGCGTGCAAACGGCCGACGGCCGGCCGCTCGCCCTGCTCGCCAATTACTCGCTGCATTACGTCGGCGGCGTCGGTCCCGGTCACATCTCGTCCGATTACTTTGGCGTGTTTTCGTCACGCATCGGCGAACTGCTCGGTGCCGGCGACGCGGAACCGCCCTTCGTCGGCCTGATGTCGAATGGTGCCAGCGGTGACATCAACAACATCGACTTCCGCGGCGGCCAGGAAAAGCAGCCGCCCTACGGCCGCATCAAGATCGTTGCCGAGGAGGTCGCCCAGGCCGTGGCCGCGGCGGTCAAGCAGGTCGAGCACCGCAGCAGCGTGCCACTGGCTGCCGCGCAGAGGGAGGTGGAGCTTGGGGTGCGCCTGCCGACCTCGGCGGAGGTGGAAGCCGCGCGTGTCGTCATGCAGCAATCCCAGCTCTTTCCGCGCATGGAGACGATGGAACAGGTCTATGCCCGCGAGACGGTGCTGCTCGCCGACTTCCCGGAGACGGTGTCGGCGCCGCTGCAGGTGTTCCGGATCGGCGACCTGCGCGTCTCGGCCATTCCCGCGGAAGTCTTTGTCGAGATCGGTCTCGACCTGAAAAAGCGCCACGCGCCGACCTTCACCGTCTCGCTCGCCAACGCCTACCACGGTTACCTGCCGACCCCGCAACAGCACGCCCTTGGCGGTTACGAAACCTGGCGCGCGCGCTCGAGCTACCTCGAGGCCGATGCCTCGACCAAGATCGTCGCGGGCTTGGACGAGCTGATGGCACGGCTGACGAAGTGACTTCAGGTCAGCGGCAGCGACGTGCGTTTGAGGCAGTTGCTGGTGGGGGCTGGATCGGTGCAAGCCGGCTTCTGCCGACGTTTCGTGCCGGACGCATGACGATGAAGCCACTGCTGTTCCTCCTCACAGGCGTGCTGTTGACGCCGCTTGGCGCCAACGAGCCCCGCGACACCCAGCCTGACACCTGGGTGGCCACGGACGCCCTCGGCCGCGTGCTGCCAACGAGCGCGGAGGTCGGTGCGCCGAAAGCGAATCGCACGGTCGGCATCTTCTACTTCAACTGGCATGCCGCGTTCGGGAATCCGCAGGTCAACGACATCGCGAAGATCCTGAAGGCGAATCCGGCTGCGCCCGAATGGGGCCCCGTGCAGGCGCCGCATTACTGGAGCGAGCCCCGCTTTGGCTACTACCGCCCCGACGATCCCTGGGTGATCCGCAAGCACGTGCAGATGCTCGCCGATGCCGGTGTCGATGTGCTCATCCTCGACGCCACCAACGGCTTCACCTACGACGCCGAGCGCGAGGCCCTCTGCGGTGTGCTGGAGCAGATGCAGGCCGAGGGCCGGCGCGTGCCGAAGATCGCCCTGTTTGCCTACGCCCAGCACCAGGCCGTGGTCCAGCATCTCTGGGCGACGTTTTATCAGCCGGGCAAACATCGCGATGGGTGGTTTCATTGGAAGGGCAAGCCGCTGCTGCTGACGCCGACCGAGGGCCTGAGCGAAGAGGTGAAGGCGTTCTTCACGATCCGCACCTCCTGGGCCTGGACGCGCGGCCATGCCTGGTTTGGCGACGGCAGGGACAAGTGGCCCTGGCTCGACTTCGCGCCGCAGACGCCGGGCTGGCACGAGGCCCCCAACCAGGCCGAGTGCGTGCCCGTGGGAGTCAGTCAACACAGCACCAGCAATGTGGGCCGCAGTTTCCACGGCAGCCGACAGCCTGCGCCGGCCGACTGCCGCCCGGGCGAGGGGCTGTACTTTGACGAACAGTGGCGGCACGCGCTGCCGCACAACCCCGAGTTCATCTTCCTCACGGGCTGGAACGAATGGGTGGCCCAGCGCTTCCTTTCCGATGGCACCATGACCTTCCTGGGGCGCGTGCTGCCGCCAGGCGAAACCTTCTTTGTCGATCTCTACGATCCGGAGTTCAATCGCGACATCGAGCCGATGCGCGGGGGGTATGGCGACAACACCTACTGGCAGATGGTCGCCAACATCCGCCGCTACAAGGGCGCGCGGCCCGTGCCCGCCGCCTCCGCCGCGAAAACGATGGCCATCCCTGGCGACTTCACCCAGTGGGCGGAGGTGCAGCCCGTTTATCTCGATGACCTGCACGACACCACCCATCGCGATCACGACGGCGTGGCGGGGGCGGGTCGCTACACCGACCGAACCGGCCGCAACGACCTCGACCGCGCCCGGGTCGCCCACGATGCAAGGCATCTCTCCTTTCACATCACCACCCGCGAGCCGCTGACGCCCGCCACCGACGCGGATTGGCTGGTCCTCTGGATCGATGCCGATCAGAACGGCGCCACAGGTCGTCACGGCCACGATTTCCGCCTCAACGCCACCCGCATGGCTGTGGACCAAGCCAGCGTGGAGCGTTGGGACGGCCAGACCTGGCAGTCAGTCGGCACGGCCAGGCTGCAGGTCGGCACTCGGGAACTCCAGCTCGCTGTCGAACGCGCGGCGCTCGGCTTCACGCCAGGCAAGCCGCTGCGCTTCGATTTCAAGTGGACCGACAACGTCCCTGACAACGCGGAGGCCATCGACTTCCTCGACCAGGGCGATGCCGCGCCGAACGCGCGCTTCCATTATCGGTATGCGGTGACGGTGCCGTGAAGCGCGGCGCGCTCACGACCCGCGCTTGTGGATCCGCGGGTGGGAAGGTCCGTGCTGAAGGGCTCAGGGCAGGACGGCGATCTTGAGCACGCCATCGCGCTGGTGGGCGAACAGGTCGTAGGAGGCGACGATGTCATCGAGCGCGTAGTGATGCGTCACCAGCGGGCCGAGGTCGAGCCGCTGGGCGGCGATGACGTTCATCCGCCGGCGCAGGCGCTCCTTGCCGCCGGTGCAGAGGGCCCCAAAGCCGTTCAAACCGTGATCCTCCGGCGTTCTTGAACAGAGCAGGGAATGCAGGCAGCAGGTCTGCCGCTGCCGGAATGACCGATGCCTGAATTACGCTTCCAGAGAACTGCCGACGAGGAGTTGTTGCTGCAGATCGATGCCCTCGACCGTTCGACCCGCTGGCAGCGCGCGCTGCTGTGCAGCATCCTCTGGCTGGCGGAAGGCCGCTGCCTTTGCCGACATGGCCGGGTGCAGCACCGGTTGCTGGCGCCGGCGCTGATTTTCGCCACGCCCTTCCAGGATCTGGAGTTGCTGCCGGAGGGTGAATCCTTTCTCGGCCGCAGGCTGCGGTTCCACGGCGATTTCTACTGCATCGAGCGCCACAAGGCCGAGGTCTCCTGCAACGGCGTCATCTTCAACAATGTCCATTCGGTTCCCCACGTGGCGCTCGACGCCGAGGGGCATCAGCAGGTGGCCCGCTACCTCGATCTGCTGGAGGCGGATTTCCGCCATGCCGGCGAGCCCGGCTGGCAGGACATGGCGGTCGCCCACCTGAAAATTCTGCTGATCATCGCCACCCGGCTGAAACGCCGCGAGCTCAAAGCGACCGAGGGCGAATGGCCCGCCGCAGCTCAGCCGATGCTGCTGCGGTTGCGCCAGGTGATCGAGACGCCGTTTCGTGAGTGGCACAAACCCTCCGACTACGCCGCCGCCCTGCAGCTTGGCGGCAACGCGTTGGCGAAATTGACGAAGCGCCACCTGCTGAAAACGCCGACGGCACGGATTGTCGAGCGCAGCCTGCTAGAAGCCAAGCGCCTGCTGCATTTCAGCACGCTCAGCGTCAAGGAAATCGCCTTCCAACTCGGCTTTGCCGGCTTCGGCTACTTCGGGCGACTGTGCAAAAAGCACACCGGCATCACGCCCTTTGTGGCCAACTCGCCGTTGATGAGTTTCTTCTACCACCATCCGGAAGAATACAAAGAGCATCGCAACCGCGAGTGGCATCGGGCCACAACACCTACGGCTTCGCCTCCGGCCTCGGCGCGTTGCTTTGCGGGATGGGCCTGCTGCTGCTGGTGGATCGCGCCAGCCCCCTGCCCGGTCTCGCCGGCGGTCTTCTCGTTTTATCATGTCGATCGGCACCACGGCTTTCCCTACCTTTCCGCGGCCGGGCGACTCGTTCTCAAGGACTTCATCATGATGGGCGGCTCGGTCGTCATCGTCGCCGACTCCGCCCGCCGCGCCCTGGCCTCGCGTCGGCGCTGACCCTGTCGCCGGTGCAGCGGCTGGGCCGTGCTTCCTGAGCGACTTCCGGCGCCGGCGCGGGTTGCATCCGGCGCATGCACCGCTGCCGCATCCCCCTGCACCTCATCGTTTGCCTCGGCCTCACAGGACCTGCTCTCGCGCAGGCTCCGGATGGGGTTTTGCAGGGGTTTCAACGGCTGGATGCGAATGGCGATGGCTGGATCAACCTTGCCGAATTGGACGTCTTTCCCCGCTTGAAAAGCAGGCTCGCGGGGGCGGATGCCGACCGCGACGGCCTGCTTTCCTTGGAGGAGTTTCGACGGGGCAGGCTCGCCACGGCTCAGGCCGCGCCCACAGCCCAGCCCGAATCCGGTCGCCTGTCCCCCGGCGATCACACGCGGACGGTGAAGGTCGGCGATGTCGTCCGGCGCTATCGGGCGCACGTTCCGGCGAGTTACGATCCGGATCGACCCATGCCGGTGGTCATTGCCTTTCATGGCGGTGGCGGCAACCCGGAGAGCATGGTGCGGCTGAGCGGCTTGAATGCGAAAGCCGAGGCGGCGGGGTTCGTGGTTCTCTACCCCTACGGCAGCGGCCCGGATCCGGAGCGCGGCCTCAGCTTCAATGGCGGCGAGTGCTGCGGCCATGCGATGGTGGAGCAGGTCGATGATGTCGGGTTCACCCGGGCGATGCTCGACGACTGGGCGTCCGTCGCGAACCTGGATGCCGACCGGGTGTTTGCGACCGGCCTGTCCAATGGAGGCATCATGGCGCATCAGGTCGCCTCGGAACTCGCCGATCGCATCGCCGCCATCGCGCCGATCGGTGGACCGCTCATGATGCCGGCACCGAGGGCGAGCCGGCCGGTGCCCGTGATGCACTTTCATGGCACGGCCGATGCGTTTGCGCCGTTCAACGGGGGGTATGGCCGTGGGGCGGCCGGGGGCAGGGGGGTGACGGATTTCCGCTCGGTCGAACACACGATTCAAGCCTGGGTGAAACACAACGGCTGCCAGCCCGAGCCCAGGACCGAGACGATGCCGGACAGGGCCGATGACGGCATGACCGTGACGCGCCGGGTTTGGAGCGGCGGCGAGCAGGGAAGCGAAGTCGTGCTGATCGAAATCGTCGGAGGTGGACACACCTGGCCGGGCATGCAGCCCCTCGTCACCGCTCTGGGCGAATCGACCCGGGATGTCTCCGCCAACGACCTGATGTGGGAGTTTTTCCAGAGACATCCGCGCCGGCTCCGGACTGCGGTTCCCTCCCGACCTCAGCAGGACGGAGCGAAGGCCGTCAGTGAAGCTGAATCGCCTAGCGATGCCGCCGCTCGCCCCGTCTGGGTGCTGCCGGAGGTGCAGGCACCGCGCCTGCAGCGCGTCGTTTGGGACAGCCAGGTGGTGGGGCAGCCGGTGAGTTGTTATGTGTTCACGCCGGCAGCCTACGAGGTGGAGCCGGAGCGACGCTTCCCCGTACTTTACTGGCTGCACGGCAGCGGTGGCAGCACGCCGGCGGCGGCGGCGCAGCTGGCGCGGCGCTACGACACCGCCATGCAGGCCGGCCGGATCCCGCCGATGCTGATGGTCTTCCCGAATGGCCTACCGATGGGCATGTGGTGCGATTGGAAGGACGGTTCGGTGAAACTGGAGACGCTGTTTTTTGAGGAGCTGATCCCGCACCTCGACCGCCGCTTTCGCACGCAGGCCCGGCGCGAGGGCCGGCTGCTCGAAGGCTTCAGCATGGGCGGCTACGGCGCTGCGCGACTGGGCTTTAAGCGCCCGCAGATGTTCGCGGCCGTGTCCTTGTTCGGGGCCGGGCCGCTGCAGCTCGATTTCACCGAGGCGCCGCGCGCGGGTCCCAAGGGGCGCGATCGCGTGCTCGGCACGGTCTATGGCGGCGACATGGCCTATTACCAGGCCCAGAGCCCCTGGCGCCTTGCCGAACAGAACGCGGAGCAACTGCGCACCGGCATGGCCATCCGCCAGGTCATCGGCGATCGCGATGAAACCCTGCGCTTCAACCGCGACTTCAAGCAGCATCTCGATGCCCTGCAAATCCCCCACAGCTACCGCCAGCTGCCCGGCATCCCGCATGATCCCAACCTCGTGCTCGACGCCCTCGGCGAGGCGCACTGGGCCTTCTACCGGCAGGTGCTGGGGGAGGTGCCGGGCACCGAGCCTTGAACGCGGGGTCTTGACAGAAGGTCGTTATACATTAAACTCAATGCATGAAGACCATTACAGTCAATGTATCTGAACCGGTCTATGCGGAGTTTCAGCGCTTTGCCCAAAAGGTCGATCGCAAGACCTCCGAACTCATTCGCGAGGCCATGGAACTGTATCGACAGCAGCACATGCAGCGTCGCACGTCCCTGCTCGATCGCCGCCCGGTGAGTGTCGGCGGCCCGATCCAACCCCTGACCGCCCAGGACGACCTACTGGACGACATGCTGCATGACGCACGGGATTGACACCGATTTCTTGGTCGCTGCCGAGATCCGCGATCATCCGTTTCATCACCGCGCCAATGCCCTGCTGCGCTCCCTGCTCGCGCAGGGCCATGATTTTGCCCTCGCGCCGCAGACGCTCGCGGAATTCATTCACATCGTCACCGATCCGAAGCGCATGCCGCAACCGCTGACCCTGGCCGAGGCGATCGGCCGCGCCGAACACTGGTGGCAGGCCGCGGAAGTGGTCCGCGTTTTCCCCGAAGGCGCCAGCGTCGCGGACTTCTTCACGTGGCTGACCCGCCATCAACTGGGGCGCAAACGCCTTCTGGACACCCTGCTGGCTGCCACGTTTCACCGCGCCGGCATCCAACGCCTCATCACCAACAACGCGTCCGACTACCGAGTGCTTGGCGTGTTTGAGATTGTCACGTTCCAAGACCCGGTCTGAAGCAGCCCGTCCTGCAGCTGGCAGGAGAAATTCCGAAACGAAAATAACGCGCGAGCGACGTTTAGGCTCTGCCCACCCGTCGCCCGCCATGAAAACCGGACTGCTCGCTGCCACCACCCTTGCCCTGCTCACGTTGACCGTCTCCGCCAAGGTCGAGCGACTCTGGATGACCCATCAGTCGCCGGACAATTCCAAGATCGTCCTGTCCTGGGAAACCACGAACCCGGGCGATTCCATCGTCGAATTTGGCACCTCGCCGCAGCTGGGGGAAACGGTCAAGGTCGACGGCAGCCGCACGCTGCATCACGTCGAGATCCCGATCCCGCAGAAGGACGTGGTCTATCACTACCGGGTGAAGAGCGGCGACCAGGTTTCGGAGATCCACACCTTCAAGGGTTATCCCTCGAAAGTGCTGCGCATCGCCGTCTTCGCCAACCTGCGTGCGGACGCGAAGGTGAACTTCGATGCCATCCGCAAGGAGGACCCGCACCTGCTGCTCTCCGCGGGCGACACCGCCATGCAGTATCAGTTTGCCATCCAGGCCGACAAGGAAGCGACGAAGTCGCACAGCACGGCGATCGACACCCAGGCCGAGCTTTTCCGCAGCACGCCGCTGATGGTTTCGCTCGGCAACCTCGACCGGAAGATCCGGCCGAATGGCCTCAGCCTGGAGGAGCCGGGCTACGACATCGCCGCCACGGGGTATCGCAAGTTCTTCGCCCTGCCCGGCAAGGAGTGGATCTGGGCCTGGGACATCCCTGACTTCGACCTGCGCTTCATCAGCGTCGACATGAGCCACACCGGTGACTTCGGCAAACCCAACCAGGCCTGCAACGCCTTCGACAAGGACTCCGAGCAGTTCCGGTGGTACGAGCAGACGATGAAGGACACCCAGGCCGGCTTTGTCATCACCGTCTATGGCGAGACCAGCATGACCGTGCGTCGCCACGCCGAGGGCGGCTGGAAGCGCGTCCTCGAACAGGGCACCCTGGCCATCTCTGGCGAGTGCTACCACGCCGAGCGCACGCTCGTCGACGGCATGACCTACACCAACAGCTCGGTGCGCGGCAACGGCAGCTTCGGCCACGACCCACAGGCTGCCTTCTCTGACCTGGCGGCCAGTTATCAACTGCTGACGCTGGATCGCGAGGCCGGCACCCTCACCTCCGAGCTGAAGGCACTCGACGACGGTCGCGTGCTCGACCGTCAGGTCTTCCGGAAGCGCGCGCGCTGAGGCCCGCTTGGAACAAGCCCGTGCCCGGCCGCGTACTCTGGCCATGAAACTGGTGCTCGCTCTTCTCCTGCTGCTGGCCGTGCCACTGCCCGGCTTGCAGGCGGAGTTGCGTGCCGCCGCGGTCACGGTGGACATCACGCCGGATCAACCGCAGATGCTGCGCGGCTACAGCCCGCGGATGTCCACGAAGGTGCTCGACCCGCTCCACCATCGCATCCTGGCCCTCGATGATGGCACGACCCGCTTTGTGCTGATCAGCTCCGATCTCTGCTCGCTGTCGCCCGCCTACTGCGACCGGGTCACGGGTGAAGTGGCGCGCACGCACGGACTGCCGCCCGAAAATGTCTGGTGGTCGATCACCCACACCCATTCCTCGCCCTATGTCGGCCCACCCGGGGTGCCGGGCGTGCTCATGCCGAACCGCTTCCAGTTCCGCGTCGATCCGGCCTACACGCAGCGGGTCGAGCAGGCGCTGGCCGACGGCGTGCGCGAGGCCCTGGGCAAGCTGCAGGCCGCCCGCGGCTCGGTCGGACGCGGCTACGCGGAAGCCAACATCAACCGCCGCGCCCGTGATGCCGATGGCCGCATCCGCCTGGGCATGAACCCCGGCGGGCCGGTCGACCGGCGCATCGGCCTGCTGCGCTTCGACCGGCCCGACGGTTCGCCGTTGGCCCTGGTCGCCAACTACGCCATGCACGCCACCGTGCTCGGCGGCACCAGCACGCTGGTCAGCGCCGACGCCCCGGGCGCCGTGGCCGCCCATGTTGAGGAGCAGACCGGCGCGCCCATGCTCTACCTCAACGGTGCCGCCGGCAACCTCGCGCCGTTGTACAGCACCCGCCCCGAAACCGAGGCGCGCGTGCTCAGCCAGTTCAAGGTTCTGCTCGGCGAGCCCATCCTCGACGCCGCACGCCTGGCGCAGCCGCTGCCGGCGGAGTTACGCCTGCGCAGCTCGAAGATCGTCGTGACAACCCCCAAGCGACCCGGCCTCGGCTGGTCCGAGGAACTGGCCGCCTACCGTCGCGTCGAGGCCGATGGCGCGGAGACTCTGCTCGTGCCGCTGCGCTTCCTGCAGGTGGGCGAGGATCTGGTGCTGTGGAGCGCGCCGATGGAACTGTTCTGCGAAATCTCCAACGCCATCCGCGAGCGCTCACCGTTTGCCGACACCTTTTTCATTGGCTACACCAACGGCACCTTCGGTTACCTGCCGACCGAGGCGGAACACCTTGCCGGCGGTTACGAGACGGCGACCTCACCCTTCACTGCGGCGGCGGCGGGGCATCTGAGCGAGGCGGTGAACCGTCACCTGCGCGCGTTGCGTGAGGCCCCGTGAAACGGGGGCGGCGCCGAAGAACCCACGCTCGCGGCCCGTATCTTCCTGTCGCCCGTCATGAACCTGTTTGCCTTCCCGACCTGCGCCCTGGCGCTCACCTCCATCCTCACCGCGGCCGAGCCGGTGGCGCAATGGACCTTTGACGGCGCCGCCCCCGATCTTGGCAAGGCCGAGGGCGGTGTGCATTTCCTGCAGGACGGCCCGTCGCGCACGCAGTTCAAGCACCTGGCCGAAGGCAACCAGGCCGCGCGCCTCGACGCCGCCAAGGGTGGCTTCATCCGCGTGACGGATCCGGGTGCCAACAGCCCCTTCGATTTTGACAACGGCGACACGATCACCATTGAGGCCTGGGTCAATCCGGCCTCGGCACCGAAGGGCGGCAACGTCTACATTCTCGGCAAGGGCCGCACCGGCAACCGCGGTCAGCAGGCGAACAATCAGAACTGGGGCCTGCGCCTCTGGGACAGTGGCGGCCTGCTGCGCCTGAGCTTCCTCTTCCGCAGCCGCGCCGACGGCACGCACGCGGGCGACTGGCATCGCTGGACCACCACGGCCGGCATCGCCGCCAACAGCGGCTGGCATCACCTCGCCTTCACCTACCAGTTCGGCAAACCGGAGTCGGTGCGCGGCTATCTCGACGGCGAGGCCGTGCCCGGTGCCTGGGACATGGGCGGAGCGACGAAGCAGGCGCCGGTGGTCGATGACGATGAGGTTTGGCTCGGCACCTCGATGAACCGACAGGCCAGCGTCAGCTTCGATGGCCTGCTCGACGAGGTGCGGCTCTATCGCGAGGCGCTGCCCGAAAAGGTCATCGCCGCACGCTATCCGGTCGAACCCTACACGCCGGTCCTGCCCGAGGACGGCCTGCCCAGGGACAAGGTGCGCGTCGAGATCGTCGAAAACATCGGCAAGGCCGCCAAGTGGCCCCGGCAGTTCCCGCCGCCCACGGATGTCTATGAGGAGGACGCCTTCGGCTTCTTCCAGATCGCCCAGAAGTACACGGCCACCGGCGTGCGCGCCGCGCGCAGCAATCCCCACCTGCTGCGCGCGCTGGCGCAGGTGACCCTGCCGCCCGGCAAACACGAACTGCTGCTGCGCGTGCGCGGCCAGGGACGACTCTGGCTCGATGGCAGGGTCGTCGCTGAGATCGCCTTCGGCCACACCGGCGGCGGCGCCCACAACGAGGTCGAGCATGCCGAGGCGGAAGGCGCCGCCGCGCTGCGCCTGCTCGGCCCGGGCGACCGCGAGCAGCGGATCGAGATCGATGGCACCGGCAAGCCCCAGGTACTGGTGCTCGAAATGCTCGCCGGCAACGGCCGCGTGCGACCCACCCTTGGCGAGACCAGTCTCAGCCTGCGTCGGGCCGACGGCTCCTTTGCCCTGCTGTCGCCCTCTGAACGCGTGGTGCCGCTGACGGATGTCGGCTGGAACGACTACCGCAAGGAACGCCAGGCGTACTACCAGCAGCTCGACCAGCGCCGTCGCCTCGCCCTGCGCGCCGCCCAGGACGCCTACTGGGCGCAGCGCCATGCCGAAGCCCGGGCGGTTGTCGCCACGCCGCCGGCACCTGCAGGCATCGACGCCTTGCTCGCGGACGCCTGGGCGAAGGCGAACGCGCCGGGCGCCGGTGCCACCGGCGGCATCGACTTCGCCACCCAGATCCAGCCGATCCTCGCGGACAACTGCTACCGCTGCCATGAGGAGAAGGCCAAGGGCGGCCTGCGCCTCAACAGCCTCGCTGCCGCCCAGCAGGGCGGCGACTCCGGGGAGCCCGCCATCGTGCCCGGCAAACCCCAGGAAAGTCGCCTGCTCGCCGTCATCCATCCGCAGGCCGGCGACGACCTCATGCCGCCGAAGGGGGATCCATTGCCCGAGGCCCAGCGGCAGTTGCTCAGCGACTGGATCGCTCAGGGGGCCTCTTACGCGGCGGCAGGCCCGAAGATCGAGCCGGCAGCGCTCACCGATGACCTCGCCTTTTTGCGCCGGGTCACCCTCGACACGGTGGGCGTCGTGCCCAGCGCCGCGGAAATCACCGCCTTCCTCGCCGAGGACTCGCCCCAGCGCCGCACGCGCGCCATCGACCGTCTGCTCGCCGATCCGCGTTTTGCCGATCACTGGACGGCCTACTGGCAGGATGTGCTGGCGGAAAACCCGAACATCCTCAAGCCCAGCCTCAACAACTCCGGCCCCTTCCGCTTCTGGATCCACGAGGCGCTCAGCGACAACCTGCCGATGGATCGCTTCGTCACCGAGCTGATCCTCATGGAGGGCGGCGTGCTCGCCGGTGGTCCGGCCGGCTTCTCGCTCGCCGCGGAAAACGACGTGCCCATGGCCGCCAAGGCGCACATCCTCAGCACCGCCTTCCTCGGCCAGGAAATGACCTGCGCCCGCTGCCATGACTCGCCCTACCACCAGTCGAAGCAGCGCGACCTCTTCGAGATGGCCGCCATGCTCGAACGCAAGCCGATCACCCTGCCGGAAACGTCCTCGGTGCCGATGAGCACCTTTGCCGGCCGCAAGCCGCTCATCGAGATCACCCTCAAGCCCGGCGAAACCGTGGTGCCGGCCTGGCCGAAACTCTTCGAGAAAACACTGCTGCCCGCCGCCCGCGCCGCCGCGCCGGCCGCCGGCGACGACAGTCGCGCCCAGCTCGCCGCCCTGATCACCTCGCCGCAGAACGAGCGCTTCGCCCAAGTCCTCGTCAACCGCGTCTGGAAACAGCTGCTCGGCCGCGGCTTTGTCGAGCCGGTCGACGACTGGGAGGCGTCGAAGCCGACCCACCCCGAGCTGCTCGCCTGGCTGGCCCGTGATTTTGTCGCCCACGGTTACGACTTCCGCCACCTGCAGCGCCGCATCCTCAACTCCGAGGCCTACCAGCGCCAGGCCCGGCCGCTGGCCAAGGGCGCCCAGCCCGACTTCGCCGCGCCCCTGCCCCGGCGCATGACCGCCGAACAGATCGTCGACTCCCTGTTCGCCGCGGTCGGCAAGGACCTCGATGCCGAGGAACTGACCATGGACAACGACGGCACCCAGTCGGAGAGCGCCATGATCAGCCTCGGCCACCCGCGCCGTGCCTGGGAATTCACCTCGCTCTCGAACGAGCGCGACCGCCCCAGCCTCGCCATCCCCAAGGCCCAGGCCATTGTCGACGTGCTGGAAAACTTCGGCTGGCGACCGAGCCGGCAGGAGCCGAAGAGCGTGCGCGAGACCGATCCGAACGTGCGCCAGCCGGCCATCCTCGCCAACGGCTCGCTCGGCCGCTGGGTCACCACCCTCGACGACGCAAGCGGCCTCACCGCGCTCGCGCTCGACGCGACCTTGAGCGAAGCGGAACTCCTCGAGCAGGTCTTCCTGCGCCTGCTCACCCGGCCGCCGACCGCGGCCGAGCGCGCGCGCTTCAGCGAACTGCTCGGCCCCGGCTTCCGCGACCGCATCCTGCCCGAGGCCCAGCGCCCGCCGCCGGTGGAGCGCCCGCCGCTGAAGTATGTCGCCTGGTCGAACCACCTCTCCGCCGGCGCCAACAGCATCAAGATCGAGCTGGAAAAGCGCGCCCGCGAAGGCGAGCCGCCCACCACCGCCCTGCGCCCCGAATGGCGCGAGCGCCTGGAGGACGTCCTCTGGGCCGTGCTCAACTCTCCCGAGTTCGTGCACCTGCCGTGACCGCTCCTTTCGATTCCCCTTGACTCTGTCCCCATGAAACGTCGTTCCCTTCTCAAGCTCGCTGCCGCCGGTGCGGCGGCGCACCTCGACCCGGTCCTGCTCGCCAAGGAGGCGGGTCATGTGGCGCACTTCCCCAAGGGCAGGGCCGAGCACGTCATCCACATCTGGCTCGGCGGCGGCGCGGCGCAGGTCGACACCTGGGATCCGAAGGCACTCGGCGATGCCAAGGCGAAGAAGGCCGGCAGCTACTACCCGAGCATCGACACCAGCATGCCCGGCGTGAAGGTGTGCGAACACCTGTCGCGCTGCGCCAAGTTGATGGAGCACATCACCGCGGTGCGCACGGTGAATCACGACGTCATCGACGAGCATGCCGCCGCCTCGAACCGCATGCACACGGGTCGCCATGTCAGCGGCACGACGGTGTATCCCTCGCTCGGCTCGATCATCGCCCATGAGCGCGGTGCGGCGGCCGAGGGCGTGCCGGCCTATGTGCTCATCGGCTATCCGAACTTCTCGCGCGGCCCGGGTTTCCTCGGCGCCAAGGCCGGTTTCCTCTACCTGCTCGACACCGAGGCCGGCCCGGCCGGCTTGAAGCGGCCCGAGCACGTGCTCGACCCGCGCCAGAACCGGCGCGAGCAGCTGCTGGCGACGATGCGCACGAGCGCGAAGGAACTGCGTGGCAGTCCGATCCTCGAGCAGTACGACAGCACGCTGGCGGAGAGCCTGCAGCTCGCCGGCCCGAAGTTCATGGAGGTCTTCGACCTGAAATCCGAGAAGGGCGAGCTGCGCAACGCCTACGGCAGTGAGTTCGGCCAGCGCTGCCTGCTGGCGCGCCGCCTCATCCAGCGCGGCGTGCGCTTCATCGAGGTCTCGCACAACCTCAACTTCGTCAATGGCACCGGCTGGGACACCCACAATCAGGGCCAACTCAAGCAGCACGTGCTCATCCAGGACCTCGACCAGGCGATGAGCACCCTCATCACCGACCTGCAGGCCCACGGCCTGCTCGACAAGACGCTCATTGTCGTCAACACCGAGTTCGGCCGGCCCTCCGACTTCGATGGCGGCGGTGGCCGCGGCCACCAGGGCAGCGCCTTTAGCGTCGTGCTCGCCGGCGGTGGCCTGAAGCACTGCGGCGCCTACGGCGTCACCGATGACCTGTCGAAGACGCCGGTCGAAAACCCGGTCTCGGTGCCCGACCTCTTCGCCACCGTGCTCGCCAGCCTCGGCATCGATCCGGCCAAGGAACTCTACGACGGCGATCGCCCCGTGCCGATCACCGACCGTGGCCGGCCGGTGCAGGCGCTGTTTGGCTGACGACCCTTTGGGTTCTGCCATCTCTCCGTCACGAATTTCTGCCTTCTCCTCTGCCATGCTGTCACGCCTGCTGCTCGCCCTGGTCTTTGGCTTCGCCGTCGCCGCGCCCGCGGCCCACATCGTCATCATGGCGGTCGAGGAGCCGGACAACTACGATGCGGTCAATTCAATGCGCAGCTTCGCCGAGCGCGAGCTGCGGCCGCTCGGCCACCGCGTGACGCTGGTCGAGGGCGACAAGCCGGTGAAGCACCACTTCGCCGGCCTTGTCGAGGCGCTGCGCGACGCGGACCTGCTCGTCCTGTTTTCGCGCCGGCGCTTCCTGCCGGAAGAGCAGATGGCCGCCGTGCGCGCGCACCTGAATGCTGGCCGGCCGCTGCTCGGCATCCGCACCGCCAACCATGCCTTCATTCCGCGCCCGAAGGACGTCGTCGATCCCGGCCTGACGATCTGGCCCGAATTCACCCGCGAGGTGCTCGGTGGCGAAAACACCGGCTACGAAACCCAGGGCCTGCCCTACACGGTCGCCACCGCGCCGGGGGCGACCGCCAGCCCGCTGCTCGCCGGTGTCGATCCCGCCAGGCTGCGCGGGTACCAGTCGCTCTACCGCGTGCTGCCACTTGCCAGCGACGCCGTGCCGCTGCTCATCGGCACGGCTGGCGAGGGCGCCACCTCACCGCCGCAGCCGGTCGCTTGGACGCGCGCGTATGGCCCGAAGCGCGCGCGCATCTTCTACACCAGCCTGGGCGCGCCCGAGGATCTGCAGATCCCCGACGCGCGTCGCCTGCTGGTCAACGCGGTGGCCTGGACGCTGGCCCGGTGAAGGACGGCAGCGCGCGCTTTTTTTGCCACAAGCCTGTGGGCGCGCTTAGGATGAGGTTGCATGCCCGATCCCTCCGTCACCCGTCGCGGGCCGTTCCTGACCACGCACTGGTCGCTGGTGCTGCAGGCGCGCGGCACGGCACCGGCCGCCGCCTCGCTGGAGGCGCTCTGCCGCCAGTACTGGCCGCCCCTCTACGCCTACATTCGCCAGCGCGGCCATGCGCCCCAGGACGCCCAGGACCTGACCCAGGCTTTCTTTGCCCGCCTGCTGGAGAAGCACTGGCTCGAGGCCGCCGATCCCGCCCGCGGTCGTTTCCGCTCCTTCCTGCTCATGGCCCTGAAACGGTTTTTGGCCAACGCATGGGATCACGAACGCGCGCAGAAGCGTGGCGGCGGCGCGGTGTTCGCCCTCGATCCCCAGGAGCTGGAACGCCTGCCGCTCGCCGATCCGGCGGCGCTTCCCGGCGAGGTGTTGTTTGATCGGCAGTGGGCGCTGGCCCTGCTCGAGGCCGTCATGCGCCGGCTGCGCGCCGAGCATGCCGCGGCGGGCAGGCTCGCCGAGTACGAGCAACTCAAGCCTTGCCTCACCGCCGAGCGCGGCGAACTCGATTACGCCGCCCTCGGGGCCGCTCTCGGCCTGACGCCCGTGTCCGCGCGCAGTGCCGTGCACCGGCTGCGCAAGCGCTTCCGCGATCTCTTCCGCGAGGAGGTCGCCGCCACCGTCGATGACCCGGCCGAGATCGACGATGAACTGCGCGCGGTGGTGGCCGCCCTCGGGGCCGGCTGAAACTTTTTTCGCGTCACTTTCGCCACAACCGCGGCCGCCTGCTTATCTCCCTTGCATGACCCCCTCTGATCCCGCGCCCTCCGACGACCCCCTGGTGGAGGGGTTGAGCGCCCGTCGCCTCGGCGCACTCAACTTCACGGTCGACACCCTGCCGCAAGACGGTCCGGCACCGGCCATCCTGTCGCCCGAGGCCCTGGCCCCGTTTTTCCCCCAGCTCAACATCCTGGAATGCCTGGGGCGCGGCGGCATGGGCGTGGTGTACAAGGCGCGGCAGAAATCGCTCAACCGCCTGGTCGCTCTCAAGCTGCTCGCGCCGGAACGCGCGGAGGATCCGGCCTTCGCCGCCCGCTTCGAAACCGAGGCCCATGCGCTGGCCGCCCTCAACCATCCGAACATCGTCGGGGTGCACGACTTCGGTCGCGCCGGCGGCTATTATTACCTGCTCATGGAGTTCGTCGACGGCCTCAACCTGCGCCAGGTGCTGCAGGGCGGGCGACTCAGCCCGGCGCAGGCGCTCGACCTGATCCCGCCGCTCTGCGACGCCCTGCAGTGCGCCCACAACCGCGGCATCGTCCATCGCGACATCAAGCCGGAGAACCTGCTGCTCGACAAGGCCGGCACGGTGAAGATCGCCGACTTCGGCATCGCCAAGATGCTGCACCGCGCGGCCGAGGCGGACTCCGATCATGGCCCGGCCCCGGCCGGGGCCTCGCTGCCCTTTGGCACGCCCGACTACGCCGCGCCCGAACAGGCCGACGGCCGGGCGGACCACCGTTCCGACCTCTACTCGCTCGGCGTCGTGCTCTACGAAATGCTCACCGGCGAGCGACCGCACGGGCCGGTGGTGCCGCCCTCGCGGCGGGTGCGGGTCGATGTGCGCATCGACGAGATTGTCCTGCGCGCCCTGGAAAAAACCCCGGAGCTGCGCTTCGCCACCGCCGCGGAATTTCGCACCCAGGTGCAGGCGGCGGGTGGCAGCGGCGCGCCGGGCAAAAACGATCTCTCGCGCTTCACCGACGATCCGAAGAACTGGCACCTTTGGTTCATCTACTTCTGCCGCGAGGATCCGCGCATCGCCGTACCCAAGCGCATCGCCGGCCTCGGCTGGACGCTCAACTTCGCCAACCCCTGGGCCGTGCCCTTCCTGGCGGCGCTCTGCGGGGGTGTCTGGGCGGTCTACCGCCTGCTCGAAGCCTACGGCCTCAGCCGTCGCTACGGCACCTGGAGCATGCTCATCCTGCTCCTGCTCATCGTCCTGCTCTTCCAATGGCTCTCCAACCCCAACCGCCCCGCCAGACGCCCATGAAACCCGCCGCCGCCTTCGCCCGCCAAACCCTCGCCCTGCGCCTCGCCGCCCTCGTCATGTTCACCGGCCTGCCCGGTGTCCTGCTGCCGGGGCAGGCCCTGGAAAAATTCTCCTGGTTCGTCGGCTACGGCCAGCCGCGCCTCGATCCACTCTCCATCTTCATGACGGCCGATGCCGCCAGCGCCTCGGTCCTGCTCGGTCTCGTGCTCGGCTTTCTCGCCCGCGACCCCGAGCGCTACCAGCCGCTCGTGCGCCTGCTCAGCCGCGCCTTCCTGGTGGCCTCGCCGGTCTGGATCAGCCTCGGCCTGCAGTGCCCGCTGCCGTGGTGGTGGACGGCTTCCGCCGCGGCCGGTCTGTTCGCCCTCGGCCTGGCCCTGCGTGCACCGGCCGCGGCAAACGCCTGAGACAGGGCATCGCTTGAACTGCGATAAGCCGCCTGCAGGCCTCGTTGTCTGCAGATGCTCCGTCTGCTTGCCGCCTTCCTGCTCCTGCTGCTGCCCGCGGTCGCCCAGCCGCCCAATGTTGTCTTCATCCTCGCCGATGACCTCGGCTATGGCGATCTCGGTTGCTACGGGCATCCCAAGTTCCGCACGCCGCGGATCGATCGCCTGGCGAGCGAAGGCGTGCGCCTGACCCAGTTCAACACGCCGGCGCCCTTCTGCGCGCCGACCCGTGCCGCCCTGCTCACGGGTCGCTACCCCTTCCGCTGCGGCATGACCGCCAACCCGGCACCCGATGCCACGCCCGAGGCCGATGCCGTGGCGCTGCCGGCGAGTGAAGTGACGCTCGCCCAGGTGCTCAAGACCGCGGGTTACGCGACCGCCCTCTTCGGCAAGTGGCACCTCGGCCATCACGCCGGGTCGCTGCCCACTGACCGCGGCTTCGACGAGTATCTGGGCATCCCGTACTCGAACGACATGCGCCCGGCGCACTTGCTGGAGGGATCGAAGGTCGTCGAGTATCCGGTCGTGCAGGCCACCCTGACCGAGCGACTCTCCAAGCGGGCGGCCGATTTCATCCGGCGCAGCGCCGCCCGGCCGTTTTTCCTGCTCTACGCCGATCCCATGCCGCACAAGCCGCTGGCCGCCTCGGAGACCCACTACCGGCAAAGCGGTGCCGGCTTGTATGGCGATGTCATGCTCGAACTCGATGCCGCGGTCGGTCGTGTGCTCGACGCGCTCGCGCAGGCCGGGGTGGCCGACAACACGCTGGTCGTGTTCACCAGCGACAACGGCCCCTGGTTCGGTGGCAGCACCGGCGGTCTGCGCGGCATGAAGGCCTCGCAGTGGGAGGGCGGTTACCGCGTGCCGATGATCGCGCGCTGGCCGGGGCAAATCCCGGCGGGCCGGGTGAGCGATGGTTTGGGCATCACCATGGACCTCTTTGCCACCGCCGTGAAGGCCACCGGCGCGGCCTTGCCGGATGCGCGCGTGCTCGACGGTCGCGACCTGCTGCCCCTGCTGCGCGGCGAGGCCGCTTCACCGCATGCGTTCCTCTTCGGCCACCAGGGCCCACACCTGGGTTGCGTACGCGACGCGCGCTGGAAGCTGCATGTGCGGCCGGCCGGCGGCATGCGCTTCAAGGCCGGCCCGGACGGTCGCTGGCCCGATCCGCGCGCGCCGGACGGCGTCACCCTGCTGGCGCCGTACGAGCAGTACAATCTGGAGTCGCCACCCGGCCTGACGACCGGCGTCGAACCAGCCGCGATGCAGCTCTTCGACCTCGCCAACGACCCGGGCGAGCAGCGCGACGTCGCCGCCGCGCACCCCGAGGTCGTGCGCCGCCTGCTCGCCGCCCACGAGGCGATGAGCCGCGACGTGCCCGCAGTGCCGAAACCCCAACGCTGAACCGCACATGAAGTGCCTCTTTGCCGCTCTCCTGCTTCTCACAGTCGCCCCCGCGGCCGCCGCCGCCCTGCGCGCCGGCGCGGCCACCAGCAACATCACGCCAGACATGGGGGTCGTGCTCGACGGCACGATCATGAAGATCGGCCCGGCCAAGCACGTGCATGACGAACTGCACGCGCGCTGCCTCGTGCTCGACGACGGCCGCACCCGCCTCGCCTTGGTGATCTGCGACCTCACCATGATCGCGCCGGAAATCGTCGCCGAAGCCAAGGCGCTGCTCGAGCCGAGCCTCGGTCTGCCGCCGGCGAACGTGCTCATCGCCGCCACCCACACCCACAGCGCACCGCGCGCCCTGAACGTCGGCTTCGGTCCCGCCAACGACGCCTACCATCACTTTCTCGCCCGTCGCATCGCCGACGGCGTGCGCCGCGCCGTTCACCAGCTCGCCCCGGCCAAGGTCGCCTGGGGCAGCGTTGCCAAGCCGGAGTTTGTCTTCAACCGCCGCTGGTTCGTCAGGACCGACAGCCCGCGCGCGAATCCCTTCGGTCGCCGCGGGGAGCGCGTGCAGTTCGGTCCGGCCCGCAACGAGGCGGAAAAACCCGCGGGGCCGGTCGATCCGGAGTTCTTTGTCTTGTCGGTGCAGCACGCCGATGGCCGCCCGCTCGCGGTCCTCGCCAACTACGGCCTGCATTACATCGGCGGCGTACCGACCGGTCATGTCAGCGCGGATTACTTCGGCGTGTTCGCCGAGTTGATCCGCACCCGGCTCGGTGCCGCGGATCAGGATCCGCCCTTTGTCGGCATGCTCGCCAACGGCGCCAGTGGCGACGTCAATGGCGTCGACTTGCAGGCCAAGACTCCGACTGCGCGTGGCTACGAGCGCATGCGCGAGGTGGCCGGTGCCCTCGCCGAGGCGGCGGCGGAGATCATCGGCAAGGCCGGGCATCGCGACGACCTCGGCCTCGCCGCCCAGCTCGTGGAGCTGCCGCTGGCGGTGCGCAAGCCCGACGCCGCCCAGCTCGACTGGGCGCGGTCCGTGCTCGCCAGTCCGGAGGCGAAGGTGGCCAAGCCTTCGCGACCGGTCATCTATGCCCGCGAAACGCTCGGGCTGGCGGCCTATCCCGACCGTGTGCCGATCGCGCTGCAGGCCTTCCGCATCGGCGGACTGACCATCGCCGCCGCCCCCTGCGAGGTCTTTGCCGAGACCGGGCTGGCCGTGAAAAGCGGCAGTCCTGAGGCGACCTTCCTCATCGAACTCGCCAACGGCTACGGCGGTTACCTGCCGACGCCCGAACAGCATGCGCTCGGCGGGTACGAAACCTGGCCCGCCCGCTCCAGCTTCCTCGAGGTCGAGGCCGAACCGAAGATCCGCGCCGGCCTGCTCGACCTCGTTCGCGCGGTCAACACCAGCCCGTGACAAGAATCGGCCGTGCGCGGCTGTAGATAAGGGGCATGACTTCCCACCTGCCTGTCTGGGCCTTGGCTTGGCTTTCCTGTGCCTGGGCGAGTGCCCAGTCCGCCGATCTCGGCGGTGTTCGGATTTCTCTGGATCCTGCCACGGCGCGGGCAGCCCTGCGGGTGACCCGCGCCGCGCCTTTCGAACTGCGCATTCAGCTGGAACAACGTGATCCCGCGCAGGCATTGGCCCTGCTCGTCGAACTGCCGAAAACGGGACGCGAGGTTTGGCCGGCCAACGACGTTGAGGTGCGCGATGTGACCGGCCAGGCCCTGCTCGTTGAGCGCTCCGGCATCGAGTGGGAAAAACTGCGCATCCCCCTGCCGGCCGGCGTCGAGACCTGCGTCGTGCGGGCGGTCGAACCCCCCGGCGGCTGGCCGCGGGCCACGCCGGAAGGCGAACGCCGTCTGCAGGCCAACGGCCTGCAGGTGCGACTGGCGCCCTGGCCGCAGGGCAAACAGGCGGCCCTCAGCCTGCGCTTCGATGATTCGCACCCGAGCCACCTCGATACGGTGATCCCGATCCTGCGCGAGTACGGCTTCAAGGGCAGCTTCATGGTCAATCCCGGCCCCAAGGAACCGGGCAGCCGGCAGAACTTCCCCTTCGAAACCCGCCAGGCCGAGTGGGCGGCGGCGGTGCAGTCGGGCGCGATCGAACTCGCCAATCACTCGGCCCACCACCGCGGCGCGCGCGACGACGCGGACATGGACCGCGAGATCGGCGATGCCGCCGCCGCGATCCGCCGGCTGCTGCCCGGGGGCAGCCCGCTGCTGGCGCTCAACCTCGGCGGCGGCACCCGCTGGCAGACGACCCGCACGCTGCGCCATTACCTCGATCGCCATCAGCTCTTCGACGCCTCCAGCGGCTCGCTCGGCATGGACGATGTCTACGGCGGGCGCGTCGAGGCCCTGCGCGTGGCGCTGGAGCGACACCTCGAGCGCGGCCTCTGGTGCCGGGTCCATTACCACTCCATCGGCGAGGGCCTTGCCGCCAGCGAGGCGAACTTCCGCGCCGCGCTCGACCACGTTCGCCAGCGGCAGGACAAGCTCTGGATCGCCGGCATGAGTGAGATCCACCAGTATCAAACCGCCCTCGCGTCCGCGCGCCTGCGCCAGCAGGATGCGGCGGCGGGGCGCCTGACCTTCAAGCTTGAGGTTGGCACCGATCCCGCCCTGTACGCGCAGCCGTTGAGTTTGGAAGTGACCCCGCCTGTCGGCACCAAGCGCGTCGTGCTGGTCCGCGAGGGCGGAGTTGAAATCGCCCCGGAGACCGGCAGCCCCCTCCGCTTTGCCCTGCCGCCGCGCTCCGCGCTCTACCAACTGCGCCCCGAACCCTGAGGCTCCTCCGCCATGAAAGCTGTTCTCGCCTTCCTCTGCCTTGGCTTCACCCTTCTGCCGCGCGCGGATGCCGAGGACCTGCTCGCCGGCACGGCCGTGGTCGACATCAGCGATCGCACGGTGCCGATGAATGATCCCTGCTTCGCCAAGGCGCTCGTGCTCAAGCGTGGCGACACCACCGCCGTGCTGGTCACCGTGGATGCGGTCGCGGTCGGGGGCATCGGCCGCATCGGCAATCGCTTCCTCGCCAATGTCCGCGCCGACTTGCAGCGCGAGATCGGTCTGAAGCCGGAGCAGTTGCTCGTCAATGCCAGCCACTGCCACGGCATCATCCGCACCGACCTCCAGCAACTCGTCGTGCAGGTGGTGAAGGAAGCCGCCGGCAGGCTCGAACCCGTGCGCGCCGGCGCCGGCAACGCGGTCGAAAACCGCATCAGCGAAAACCGCCGCATGCAGCTCAAGGACGGTACCCAGGCCGACATGCGCCGCGCCTACGCGATGCCGCGCGATGAGGACGTGGCGGCGGTCGGCCCCATCGATCCGCAGGTCGGTCTGCTGCGCTTGGATCGACTCGACGGCACGCCGCTGGCGGTGGTCTATCACTTCGCCTGTCACCCGATCCTGAACCCGCCCTCGAAGGGCAGCAGCGCCGATTTCCCCGGCTTTGCCTCGAAGGTCATCGAGCAGGCCACCGGCGCCACGGCCTTTTTCCTGCAGGGCTGCGGCGGCGACATCAATCCGCGCCATTACAAGGAGGCGGGCCGGCTCGCCGATGCCGAACCGCTCGGCGCGATGCTCGGCGCCAGCGTGCTCGCCGGCCTGCGCGGCATCGAGACGCGACCGCAGGCGGACCTGCGGGTGCAGCGTGAGATCGTCGCCCTGCCGCGCGCCGCCGATTTCACCGCCCGCCTCGCCCGCCTCGAGGCCGAGCAGCAGCGCCTGGTCGCTTCGCTGCGCTCCAGCACGCTCCACTTCAAGGCCTTCCTGCCGCTGCTGCTCCAGCACCGGCTCTGGCCGGACACCCCCTCGCACCACGGCGCCGCCTACCTGCGCGATCCGGAGCCCCTGCGCCAGATGGATGCCGACAACCGCGCGGCGGTCGAGGCCTACCTGCACAACGTCGGTGTCATGGAACAGCTCGCTCGGCTCAACGCCAACCGCGCCCTGCTGAAGAAGCATCTTGCGGAAACCGAGGCGGCGGGCAGCGCCCCGCTCGAGGCCGAACTCGGCGGCCTGCGAGTCGACGAGTTCAAACTCGTCAGCTTTCCCTCGGAACTCACGGTCGAGATCGGCCTCAACGTCAAGCGCGCGGCCGGCGATCCCAACACCCACGTTTCCGGTTATACCAACGGCTACCTTTTTTACACCGCCACCGCCGCCCAGAGGAACAACACGGGCTACGCCCAGGAGGACTGCGATGTGCTCGTCGCGCCGGAATGGCAGCAGCTCTTCGAATCGCGCGCCCTCGCCCTGCTGCAGGCGCTGGGGCGGTGAGCGCTACTTCGCCACTCGCTCGCGCAGCACCGGTGTCAGCCAGCGCGCCGTCGCTTCGGCAATCACATGGTAGCCGGCGAGGTTCGGATGGCGGTCGCCGAACCAGCCGGGCAGGTGGCCGAACCAGGCGTCGAGCCGGTGATCGGGCACCACCACTTTCGGTTCGGTCTCCGGCTGCACCCAGGGGGTGGCCAGCGCGCGCAGCGCTTCGGGGATCTTGGCCAGTGGGTAGCGACGGTAGTTCAGCATGTCCGGGCCCTTCTCCAGCGCGGCCAGGTAGTCCGGGTAGAGATCGAACAGCGGCAGCTTCGCCGCCTCCGCCACTTGGCGGACGAGGGCGTTGATCTCCAGGTTGCCGGCGGCATCGCCATAGGGAATGACCGTGGTCGGGATGAGCAGGGCCTGCGGATGATCGCGGCGCAGGCGCTCGATCAGCTCCTGAAAATCCTTGGGGAAGTTGGCCTTGAAATCTTCGCGCCGGGCCCGGTCGTTGAGGCCGTAGCGGATGAAGATGAAGTCGGCGTCGGGCAGTTTGGCGACGTCGCGGTCGTAGCGACCCGAGTCGAGCAGGCGACGGATGAACTCGCCGCTCAGCCCAAGGTTGAGGACGTCGGTGGGCGGCAGGACGGGCTCGGCGGCGAGGCGGATGCGCAGCATGTCCTCCAGCTGCGGCTCCTCGGGCGACAGCTTTTTCGGGATGCTCGCCTCCGTGGTGCTGTCGCCGAGCAGCAGGATGCGCAGACGCTTTGGCCCGGCGGTGGCCTCGCTGAAGGCGAAGGGCTGGCCGCCGAGCAGCTGGTCCGAGGTGATCGTCGGGCAGATCCGCTTTTCGACGTGGGCGAGGAAGCGCGCCGTGCCTTCAACATGGCTGACGAAGGGCCAGCGCTGCGGGTTGTACATCGTGTCGGTCAGATCGCGCACCAGGGCGACCTGCTTGCCGTTGCGAGCCATCTGACGCAGGCCGAAGGGGCGACCGGCCACGCACATGTTGGTGTGCACACCGAGCAGGAGGACGCGGTCGATGCCGCGCGCCTCCAGCAGGTTCCAGATTTCCGAGCCGCGATCGCTGACGGCGTCGCGCGCGTCATCGATGCGCAGGACCTCCATCTGCCGGGTCCAGGGCTGGCGCGGATTCAGGCCCTTGGCGGCGAGTTCCTTGGCCCAGGCGGCGTGTTCGGCGGGATCGTCGTCCTCGCCGCCGTCGCTTTGGTCGATCGGATACACCGCCAGTTCTTCCGAGGGAATCTGCCGGCACCAGTCGTCGATCTGGTCGGGCAGGGTGGCCGCGGGCGGGGCTGCCTTGGCGCGCTCCCGCGCCGGTGTGCCTTCGTAGGCGGCCATGCAACTGCTCGGCGCATGGATGATGAGCGCGCCGGCCTCGCGCGCCTTTTCCAAAAAGGCGTTCATCCGCGGTGCCATCTCGCCGGCACGGACCACGGCGTTGCGACAGTGGTGCAGGTCCCACATGTCACAGACGATGACCGCCGTGCGTTCGGCCGGCCAGGGCGAGGCCCGGCGCGTGACCTTGCCGGCCGGTGAGCGCGTCTGCAGGGTGAGCGACAGCGGCGCCGCGGCGGTGAGACCGGCGAGGCCGAGGAGGAGGGCGGTGGCGAGCGATTTCATGGCGTGCGGCAGGGCAGGACTACGGCCTCGCGAGCGGGGTTTCATCCATGACCTTCCACCCCTGGCGGTCTTTCCTTTCCAAGCCTTGGGCACCGCAGAGACAAGCAGAAGACGCAGAGAAGGAACCTCTGGCATCAGCGTCCTATGAGCGTCCCATCAGCGGTTCCCAAGCTTGTTTTGGACCACGAAGCTCACGAATGGCGCGAACAAAGCACGGACACGCGCTTTGCGCCGCGGGTCCGTCCGTTTCAGCCCCGCTTCTTGAAACCCGGTTTCGCACGGAGGACGCAGAGGACACGGAGAAGAAAGGGAAATCAGAGACTCCGCGGGCTCTGTGAGCTCCGTGCGAGCTGGCTTGGGGCTCAGCCATTAGCGTCCCATCAGCGTCCCATCAGCGGTTCAACAGCTGGTTTGGGAACCACGAAGGTAGCACGGACTTTGCTTTGCAGCCTGTCCGCCTCTGGAGCCAATCAAGACCAAGCCGCGGACCCGGTTTCGCACGGAGGACGCGGAGGGCACGGAGAAGAAGGGGAAGTCAGAGACTCCGTGAGCTCCGTGAGCTCTCTGCGAACCCAGGCAGACGCCTCCAGGAAAACACCGAGGCCACGACAAATCCGGAAGGAAGCACCCGGTTCGCGGCGCTTTACCGGCATGAAAGTCCTGCTTGCCGCCGCCCTGTTCGCCGTTGCCGCCCATGCCCAGGAGGTGCGCCGCGACCTGCCCTACGTCGAAAAGGGCCATGCCCGCCACGTGCTCGATGTCTACTCGCCCGGCGGCAAGGCCAAGCGCCCCGTGGTGTTCTGGATCCATGGCGGCGGCTGGCAGACCGGGGACAAGTCCAGCGTGCAGGACAAGCCGCGCCTGTTCACCGAGCGCGGCTGCGTCTTTGTCTCGACGAATTACCGCCTGCTGCCCGAGGTCGACATGGAAACGCTGGTGGCAGATGTCGCCAAGGCGCTCGGCTGGGTGCACCGGCACATCGCCGAGTTCGGTGGCGACCCGCAGAAGATCCTCGTTGGCGGTCACTCCGCCGGCGCCCAGCTCGCGGCGCTGCTGTGCACGGATGCGCGCTGGCTGCAGGCCGAGGGCGTGGCGTTCGACGCCCTGATCGGCTGCCTGCCGGTCGATGGCGACACCTACGACATCCCGGCCATCATTGAGACCGCGGAGACGCGCCGGCGCGTGCACGGGCTGCCCCCGGCGAAGTTTGGCCACCGGGAGAAGTTCATGCACAGCCCGGAGAAGCATCGCGCCTTCTCCGCCGTCACCCACCTCGCCGCCGGCAAGGGCATCCCGCCGTTCCTGATCCTGCACGTCGCCGACCATCCCGACATCAGCGCCCAGGCCGTCCGCCTCGAACAGGGCCTCCAGCAGGCCGGTGTCGCCGTCCGCCGCTTCGGTGCCCGCGGCACCGATCATGTCAAGCTGAACGCCGACCTCGGCCTCAAAGACGACCCCGCCACCCAGGAGGTGCAGGCCTTCCTGGATCGCCTTCAGCTGTAGCCGCGGGCACTGACTGCACGAATCAACATGCCAGGCGTTCAGCACTCGATCGCAAGATTTGTGATCGGGGGTGCGTGACGAATGAGCCGCCATGATGACGCTTTCGCCCTGCCTGTTGGTCTGCCGTTGGTATCTGAGTTTCCGTCAGGCGACGGTGCTGCTGTTGGGGGTCGCCTGGGCCTGCCTGGAGGGATTCGCAGTGGCAGCGCTGGACGAGCCGACAGCGGTCCGGCTCGATGCCGCCGTGCGGGCGGAGATGGCGCGGCAGGGGGTGGTCGGTGTTGCCGTCGGCGTGCTGCGCGGGGGCGAGATCGTGGATCTGCGGAGCTACGGGCTCGCTGACCGCGAGAAGAACCTGCCCGTGACCGAGGAAACCGTCTTCAACTGGGCATCGAATTCCAAACCGCTCAGCGCCATGGCGGCCATGCAGCTGGTGGCGCAGGGCAGGCTCGATTTGGACGCGGATGTGCGGCAGTATGTGCCCGAGTTTCCCGCCAAAGCGGGGGTCATCACGATGCGCCACCTGCTTTGTCATCAGAGTGGCATCCCGCATTACGGCGAGGTCGTGCCCACCCGGCGCGACTACCCGCAGGCGCAGCCTTTTTTGGATCCCGTGCTGGCGCTCGACACCTTCAACCTCACACCGCTGACTTTCGCGCCGGGGGAAAACGAGCTGTATTCCTCCTATGCCTACATCCTCGCCAGCGCCGTTGTTCAGCGCGCGGGAGGACAGCCGCATCACCGGCAGATCGAGGAGCGCATCGCCAAACCGCTCAACCTGACCAGCCTGCAGCTCGATCTGGAGTTCCAGGATCAGCCGCATTGGGCGGCGGGTTATGTCAGGGATGAGGCCGGGAAGGTAGTGCGTGCCGGTGAGGTGGCGCATTACTGGAAGCACGGGGCCGGCGGCTACAAATCCAACATCCGCGATTTCGCCCGCTGGGCGCAGGCGGTGTTGAATCACCGGCTGCTGGATGAGGCCACGGAAAAAACCATGTGGACCCGGCAGAAGCTCCGCGACGGCACCCTCACCCTGCGCGGTCTGGGGTTCATGGTGGATGAACCGAACGGCCTGAGGGTTTATCACGGCGGCAAGCAGGAGGAGGCCACCAGCCGGCTGGTGCTCTACCCCGGCAAGCGGCACGGCCTGGTGATCATGACCAACTGCGGCTTCGGAGATCCTGCCGCCATCAGCACCGCCATCTACAAGGCGTTGAGCCGCGACCCCTGACTCCGTCTTGGAACCACGAAGGGTACGAAGTTTCCGAAGGGAGTACAGACCTTTACTTCGCGACGGTGCCGAGGGTCCGCGTCGGGGGTTCTGCTGTGGCTGGACAGCAAGTATGATGCGCCGGGGCGCGTGCTGACTGTGGAATCCAACGCTGGCACCACCAGCCTCGGCTACTACCCTGCAAACGCGGAGACGCCGAACGCCGGGCGTCTGCACTGGGTGGAGCAGCCAGGCGGTGCGCGCGTCTATTACGCCTACAATGCCAGAGGCCAGATCACCAGCCAGTGGGGGACTGGCGCGCAGCCACTGCGCTGGATTTATGACGGCCTCGGCCAGGTCAAACACCTCGACACATTTCTGACGCGCGACCCTGCCGCCTGGGCTGGGCCGAACATGCCTGCTCTCATGGCTTCCCAGGAACTGACGGGAAGCGTGTCGCGCCGCACGTTCGCTGTCAGCCAAGGCAGACTCGCTAGCCGCACTTTTGGCATGGGTGAGCACCCCACAGGGTATGAGTACCATCCGGATGGCAGTCTCCAAAGGAAGTTCACGGGGAACGGGATAGAACCTGTGGTTTACAGCTATGATGCAGCCGGCAGGTTGAGCGGGCTCCAGTACGGAGCTTGGACAACTCAGAACATCAGCCTCAACCACGACCGTTCCGGCCGTGTCCAGACACGCACGGACAGCGCAGGCACGCACAGTTTTAATTATCAGGCGGACGGCACCGTGGTGGAAACCGTCAGCGGCGGCTGGTGGGACGGGCTGGTGCTCACGCGACGGGTGGATGGGGCCGGGCGACTCGCTGAGGTGGAATGGTCCTTCGCGGGCGAGCAGCGCGTGGTAAAATACGATTACGACTCGCATTCCCGGCTGAATCAGGCTAGTTTCGGCCTCGTGAACCAGCCACCCCAGGTCAGCGCCAGCTACCACTGGCTGTCCGGCACCCGTCGGGTGGAGCGGCTGGAGCGTCCCATCGCCGGGAGTGCCCAACCGTTGACCGGTGTCTTCACCCATGACGGGGCTGGGCGTCTGGAAAAGCTGGAGTGGCAGCGCGGTGCCACGCTTTATGGCAGCCACGAGTACAGCTTCGACGCCGCCGGACGTCGCCAGACCGAGACTCGTCAGGACGGCACCACCCTGCACTACGCCTACACGGCTCGCGGCGAACTGGAACAGGTGGAGCGCCGCCGTGGCGACGGTAGCCTGCGTCCGGACTGGACGCACGGCTATGCCTATGACGACAGCGGCAACCGGGCGACCACCGACACGCCGGAGGGCGAGCATTTGATTCATGAGTTCCTCGATGCAAACGATTTGCCATACGGCGGATGGGGGATGAGACCTCGCAATGAGGATCCGGTGAGCGCCGGAACTCTCAAAAGCTGGATGCGCGGGCGCGCGCATCCCCAGGCACTGGTGAAAGTCAATGGCCAGGTGGTGGAGCGAGAGGGAGAGTTTTGGCGCTACCTTCACTCCACTCAAAATTGGGAATTAGAACAAGCGATCATCGAAGCCAGTCGCCCTGACCTGCCAGAGCCGCCTCCGCTTGTCAAAGCGAAGCGCACCCCGAGATACAATTATCTGGGTTTTAGGGTGAACAGAGAGGGCAACATGGAATTCCACAACCAAACCCATGGAGTCTATGACGAAGATGACAACAGAGTCGGGTACACGAGCGGATGGGAGCTCATTTGGGACGCGGAAAACCGTCCAAGAATGATGGTTAATATCGAAACTCGATTCCAACCTGACGGTAGCCAGCGCTATATTCGCCATGAAATCCTTTTCACCTATGATGCACTCGGGCGGCGGATCGGCAAGCGCTCGCGTGGTTGTTGGATGACTGACTACGGCAATTGGCTTTACAACGAGGAAACCCTGTTCCTCTGGGATGGATGGACGCTGCTGGCGGAGTTTGTGCGGGGGGAGGAAAACGGCCCCTGGCACCTGCGGCGGGGTTACCTCTGGGGTCTGGACCTCAGTGGCAGCCTGGAGGGGGCCGGCGGTGTGGGCGGGCTGCTGTGGGTGGTGGAGCATACCCCCGGGCGCGCGGAGAGCCACCGGCAACTGGCTCCGTGGTATGACGGCAATGGCAACGTCATGGGCTGGGTGGAGAACGAACAGGGGTACACCCTGCCGCTGTGGCGGTTGGAATACGATCCGTATGGCAAACTGCTGGTGGAGGACCCCGTGCGAGTGGCCCGCCACCAAAAGTACCGGACGCTCGGCATCGAGGAAAAATGGCTGCACCGTCCGCCTGTCGGCTTCAGCACCAAGTACGAGGACGCGGAGACCGGGCTGTTGTACTACGGCTTCAGATACTATCAGCCTGAAACAGGACGCTGGACCTCGAAGGACCCAATCGGGGAACGTGGGGGGATCAATCTTTATGGGATGGTTGGGAATGATCCGGTGAACAAAGTGGATGTGCTAGGTCTTGCAGAAACTACTATGCCGGCAAAGCCACCGAACTGCATAGTCAGGTTGCGGCAGATGCATGGGCCAGGTGGCGCTCACACCTATCACACGGAGTATGAACGAAGCGTTGATGCTATGGCTACTGCGGCAGGTTGGTCTGCTGGGCTGCATGAAGCTGGTATTATTGGATACCCTTCATTCTACGGGCGACTTTCCCTCTTGTCCTGTGAATACGCGCCAGCAGCAGGTGCCCGCTTTTTGATTCCTGGTGTAAAGGGAAGCCCAGCCGGAGCAGTTGGCTACTCAACAAGCGGAACCGATACTGCACCTGGAGGATTAGCCGGTAGAAACTATTCTAATGGCGGACATGGCCCCTTCATTGACGACTATGCCGCATATGTAAACGAGAGCTGGCAGGCCGCTCTCAAGGAGGGCAACTCTCTTGCCGACAAATGTGGCAAAGATCAGTGCTGCGCCTGTCAGGAAATAACGGTGATTTTTGAGGCGGCTGCGGATGATCATCATCGCGCGTGGAATAATCAACCCACCTTGCCCTACTACAATGATTTCCTCGACACGCCAATGGCTCAACACATGAACTCGAGTAGTCCAACTATCGGCAACTCGGGCCTACCCAACATCGTTGATCCGAATCCAAAAGCGAGTCTGCCGACAAAGGTTCCCAACATCCCCAAGTCTGGCCAGTCGTTCAAGTTCAAGGTCAAACGATAAATGAAGCTGGTGATTTTAACTGTAATGCTTTGCGCTTCGTTGGCGCACTCATCCGAGCTAGTTGTGGACTGGTCCTTGGATCTGGCCAACCCAGATCAATACATTTCGCCGCCGCTACAGCTTTTGTGTGTAGCAACCAAGGGTGTTTACACCATCAAGGGCACTCCTGAAGCTGGTGAAAATAAGGCTCTCCACCGCTATCAACTTCCAGATGAAATCATGGGCCGCTGCATCCTGTCCCTCGCAGGCGGCATGGAACCCACATGGCATGATGGCAGTCATGAAGTCGAGATCAGAAACCCCAGGGAAGTAGTGCATACCAAAATGCCCGGAACCTCTGCGCCATTCGTTTTCAAGCTGGAAAGTAAATCAAGTGAAGCGGATGCATTGGAACTACATCTTTTCAAACTCTCCAAAGAAGGTTTGCCTTTGCCTGAGTGGGGGTATGCAACCGATTTTGGTCCACGAAAAGAACAGAGTATCACCCGGAAGTTCATCGTTCCGTTTGCTGGAGTCGGCGAATACTTGGCCTACATAGTTGAAGCTGAGGATGGAAAAGAACCGAGATATCTGTATGCCAAGCGTTTTGCCGTAACCCAGGAAAACTTGGCGACGCATGATCAGAAGCGAACCATATCCGATCTTCAGAATGACCCGCACAAAACCTTGGTTGAGTTTACTGCTGACGATGCGTTCTCTGGAATGGTTGCGGTCTCATTCGTCAACAGAGGCTCATTGCGTCACGTCAGAGTCGCTCGAGATGGATCGATAGTTGAAGTGCATCAATCGCAACGGTAGAGCACTGATCTCAAGCGCTCGGAGTCGAAACCTACCCCCGCCGGAGGCTTAGCTTAAATAAAAAGATGCCAGGCATTCTATCGAGTCCATTAGTGCGTAGAGGTCAAGAGCGTAATCTTGATGCCATGAAAAAGAACATTCCCGGAGTCGCCGAGGCATGTAAAGCTACAGAGGGTGTTTTCTCTGCTTTCTTCTCGGCAGATAATCCCCAGGAAGCTTTCAAGAGTCACATGAACAACGTCTTCAATGTGGCACCAGGGGCAAAGATTAATGTGTCAGGTGGATATGAGAAGAAGGACAAGAAGTAGCTCAATAGCATGAAAAAGCGGTGGATACTCAGCATGCTCGCCCTCTGTATTGTTGGGCTGCTTCTTTGTGTGTTTTTTAAACGAACAGCCTGGGATGAGGAGTTTACCATCGAAGACGGGAGGACTGGAGCGGCACACTTTTCAGACATTAATTGGCGTTATTGGGGGTCTCCACATGTCTTGTCATTTGGTGGCGAGCCAGTCTCTTGTTCAGCGATGTTTTCCGTTGATGAACATCGCTGCAAATGGAAATCCAAACGTGATGAACGAGTATTTGCTGTGCACTTCAGCCTCCAACGGTGGTATGCAATCTCTTTGGATCGAACCAATGGACACAAATGGGTGATCAGATTTTACAGTGGAAATGACGGCGGCATGCTGGTGGAGATCGAACCCCGTGAATACCCGATCAAGCTGGCAATTCAAAATTTGTGGCTGACGGACGAAGCAGTGAGTTTGAATTCTTCGTTCACCAGCGGCGATCCGCAGACACGCTTTAGCTTTCTTGCAAGAGCGTGGTGGAAGCTGGTCCACGCAGAAGATGTCGAAGAAGTGAAGGAAGGATTTATTGAGAAGGTCGCCACACAAGAATTTCCTGGAAGGCTAAATTTTTTGCCTCATCAACCAAACAAATGACCCCAGTTCGTCGCGCAGCTCCTCGGGGAAATGGGGTCGGTGTGCAACTGCCTGACAAATCGTATCCCGGCCGGCCCCTCCAAGGTCCCCTGGCGCCGCCTCGCCTGAATCAGATCCGTTCTTGCCTCGCGTTCTGGAATCCGTGGGATTCGTTGTTCCGCGCCGGCGTGGCAGACCCCAGGCCGGCGCGCTGAAGCGCAGGAGTGCGTTGGCTGAGGCAACTTTCCGGCAGGTGCGGCCTTGAGCGGTGGCCGGGGCTCGCCATAGAAAGGGGTTCCAACCTTTCTTTTTCCATGCGACTTCAAGACCAGGTCATCCTCATCACCGGCAGCACCACAGGCATCGGCGAGCACATGGCGCGTCGCTTCATCCAGGAGGGCGCGCGCGTCATCCTGCACGGCCGGGATGCCGTCCGCGGCGAGGCGCTGCGCCAGGATCTCGGTGCCGACAAGGCGGCGTTCTGCCAGGGCAGCCTCGAAGACGCCGCCTACCCCGAAAAGCTCGCGGCCGACGCCTTGGCGGCCTTTGGCCGGGTCGATGCCCTGGTGAACAACGCTGCGCTGACGATCCGCGGCCGGATCGACACCACCGACGCGGCCTTCTTCGATCGCATGATGGCGGTGAATGCCCGCGCGCCGATGCTGCTCATTCGCGCGCTGCTGCCGGAGCTGAAGAAAAACACCGGGGTCGTGCTCAACATCGGCTCGGTGCTCGCGCACTGCGGCCAGGCCAACATGCTCGCCTACTCGATGTCGAAGGGCGCGCTCATGACGATGACGCGCAACCTGGCCGACTCGCTCGGCCCGGACCGCGTGCGCGTCAACCAGCTCAACGTCGGCTGGACGCTCTCTGACAACGAGTACCAGGTCAAACTCGGCGACGGCCTCGGCGAAGGCTGGCCGGAGCGCCTGCCGGCCTCGGTCGTGCCGATGGGCCGCCTGCTGATGCCCGAGGACATCGCCGCCGCGGCCGTGTACTGGGTGGGCCGCGAAAGCTATCCCGTCACCGGCACGGTCGCTGAACTCGAGCAGTACCCGATCATTGGTCGCTATGCGAATGCTGAAGGAGACGAGAAGAAGGGCCAATGACGAAGGGCCAATGGCCAATGAGAACTGAGAACTGAGAACAAGGAACCGCGAACCGCGTAACAGAAGACCATGAAATTGATCCGCTTTGGCAACCCTGGAGAAGAAAAACCCGGCCTGCAGCTCGACGACGGCCGTCGCATCGACGCGAGCGCGTTTGGCAGCGACTACGATGAGGCCTTTTTTGGCGGCGACGGCCTGCAGCGCCTGGCCGACTGGGCCAAGGCGAACGCCGCCTCGGCGCCGACCGTGGACCCCAGCGTGCGCCTCGGGCCCTGCGTGGCGCGTCCGAGCAAGATCATCTGCATCGGCCTGAACTACGTCGATCACGCCAAGGAGAGCGGCATGCCGATTCCGGCGGAACCCATCGTGTTTTTCAAGGCCACCTCCGCGCTCTGCGGTCCGAACGATCCCGTGGTCATCCCGAAGAACTCGAAGAAGACCGACTGGGAGGTCGAGCTGGCCTTCGTGATCGGCCAAAAGGCCAGCTACGTCAGCGAGGACGAGGCCCTGAACCATGTGGCCGGCTACTGCGTGCACAACGACTACAGCGAGCGTGAATGGCAGCTCGAGCGCGGCGGTCAGTGGGTCAAGGGCAAGAGCTGCGACACCTTTGCACCGCTCGGGCCCTTCCTGGCCACCCGCGATGAGATTGCGGATCCGCAGAACCTGAATCTTTGGCTCAAGCTCAACGGCAAGACGATCCAGAACAGCAGCACCGCGCAGATGATCTTCGGCGTGAAGACGCTGGTGAGCTATCTGAGCCAGTTCATGAGCCTGCTGCCCGGCGACATCATCACCACCGGCACGCCTCCCGGCGTCGGCCTCGGCTTCAAGCCCGATCCGGTCTTCATGAAACCCGGCGACGTCATCGAGCTGGGCGTCGAGGGTCTCGGCGTGCAGGGCCAGACCGCGGTGGCCTGGGGTGAGGGCGCCTGAAGTGGAGAGTAGAGAGTAGTGAGTGGGGAGTGGCGGCCAACTTGCGTTGGCTGCTACCGGGTCGTGCAGGCGCTGGCTGCGCGATTGCAGGTCGCAGATTTCAGATCGAGGCTTCCCGAGCCCGTGTTGTGGCCAACACGCCTACGGGTTCGCGGAGGCGCGCTGAGGGATTGGGTGAAGAAGGGGCTTGCTGCTGGGGTTTTGGTGATACATTTTGTGTCACCATGAAATCGGCCAGCATTCGTGAACTCCGGCATGGCACCCCGGCCGTGCTGGCTTGGGTGGAGCAGGGTCATCAGGTCCGCATCACCCATCGACGGCGGTTGGTGGCGGTCCTGGGACCGCCCACGGGTTCGGAGGCGGCCCAGACTGCGCGGCCCGATTTCGCCGCCCGGCTGCGGCAGACCTGGGGCGACAAGCGGCTGCCGACGACGGCGACCGAGCAACTGCGCGAGGAGCGGGGTGAGCGATGAGTGCCTATGCTGACACGGGGTTCATCATCTCGCTGATGACCCCGGATGCCAACAGTCGGGCGGCGACCGGGCGCATGGGGAAGCAGGATCTGCCGTTGCTGTGGACCTGGTTGCACGAGTTGGAGTTTCGCAACGCCCTGCGGTTGCGGGTTTTCCGCAAGGAGCTGACCCGGGCCGAAGTGGACCGGACGATCGCACAGATGCTGGCCGACCTCGCGGCCGGCATCTATCTCCGGCGCGAGCCCGACCCATCCCAGCTTGCGCTGGAGGCCGAGCGCCTCAGCGCGGGTTGGAGTGCCAAGCTGGGCACGCGATCCTTGGATGTGCTCCATGTCGCCTGTGCCCTGGAGCTTGGCGCCTCGGAGTTTTTGACCTTCGACAAGCGGCAGGCGGCCTTGGCCAAGTCTGCCGGGATGAGCGTGCCGAGCTTGTGAAGGCGCTTGCTGCGCGATTTCAGATCGCAGATTGCAGATTTCAAATGGTATCCCGCGGCGAGCCCATGGGTCTGTGTAGGCGCCCTTGCCAAAGGGCGGGATCGGGTGCGTGGAACGGCGCATTTCCGAGCCCGTGTTGTGGCCAACACGCCTACGGGGGCCCTCAGGTGTTCTTGACGGGCGCGTCATCGCGTGGGATAATCCCACCATGAAAGTCGCCACGATCGATGCCAAACGGCGCATCGTCCTGCCGGGGGCCTTGCCCGGGGAGGCCTATGCCGTGGTGCGGGAAGAGGCGGGGCGCTACGAACTCACCCAGGTCATGCCGGCCCCAAGGCCGAAGCCCAGTGCCGCCAAGCTTGAGACCTTGATGAAGGCGGCGGCATTGACGCCGAAAATGAGCTGGGAGGAACTCCGGCAGCAAACCCGCGAGCCGTGATGCTGCTCGATACGAATGTCTGGATCGATGCCTTTGCGCCGGGTGCGCCGCATCATGCCTGGGCGGCCGGGATCGTCCGGCAGGGGTTGCTGGGGGAGGGGATTGCGATCAATCCGGTGATTCTCGCGGAACTCTGTGTCGGCGATTGCCATCCCGACACCGTCTGGGATCGTCTGGACCAGATGGGGGTGACCCTGCTCGACCTGCCGGCGCGAACGAGCTGGCGTTGCGCCCAGGCCTATGCCGACTATTTGGAAAACCGGCGCCAGCTCGATGCTCCCACGGCTCCCAAAATGCCGCTGCCGGATTTCTTCATCGGGGCCCATGCCTCGTTGTTGGATCTCCCCTTGGCCACGGCGGACACCAAGCGCTATCGGACGTACTTTCCAGAAGTCCGACTGGTGACGCCTTCGCCGTGAGCGCGGGTCGCGCGGGCTGTGCGATTGCAGATCGCAGATTTCAGATCCCGTGGGGCGGCCAACTTGCGTTGGCCGCCACGGGGGCGCTCACTGGCCGAGCTGGTGGTCGGCGACCTTGAGGTCTTTGCGGTAGCCTTTGAAGCCGTAGGCGGTGGGGGTGTAGCCTTCGGGCAGGGCGAGGTCGGGCTGGGCCGGGGCGTCGAGGCCGAGGCCCCAGTAGAGGCCGTTGACGACGAGGCGGCGCAGGCCCTCGTTGGTGAGGTCGGTGGCGGAGCCCATGGTGGTGCAGAAGACCTTGTTCTCGGTGCCGGCATCGTTCTTCACGACGCGCGTCCAGGCGATCGGCATCATCGGGTCGTTGATGCCCTGTTCGACCTTGTCCTTGGTGGCCTTGCGGGTGGCGAGCGGCGGCGAATCGGGCGTCATGCCGGCGAGCACCTGGCCGCGCATCAGCACGGTGGCATCGGCGGGCGGGGCGGCCTCATAGACATCGGTTGTGCCGAAGACGTCTTTGACCCCGTTGAGGATGGCATGGCTGGCGTTGGCGGTTTCGATGACGCCGCGGGTCGCTTCAAACTTGTGGCGGCCCCAGTGGCTGACCCAGGTCTCGCCGAGCACTTTTTTGCCCCAGCCGCCGTCCTTGTTCCAGTTCCAGGAGGCGAAGGCGCTGTCGGCCGGGATGCCGGCGAAGGCGTGGGTGCTGGTGCGCAGGGCGACGATCGGCACGCCGCGCTTCACGGCGGCGTCGAACTTCGCCAGGGTGGCTTCGTCCCAGCGACGGAAGCGCAGCAGCATGACGATGGCGTCGGCGCTGTCGAGCGCCTCCGGACTGGTCAGGCTGTCGCCCTTGTCCGGGTTGATCGTGCCGTCGGCCTCGGCCGAGAAGCAGACCGTGCACTTGAACCCCTGGCGCTGGAGGATGCGGCCCAGGGCCGGCAGGGCTTCCTCGCTGCGGTATTCCTCGTCGCCAGCGAGCAGGACGATGTGCTTGCCGGCGCCCGGCTTGGCGTCGGCCGCGGCGGGCGGTGTGCAGGCGGCAAAGGGCAGGACAGCGAGCAGGGGGAGCAGATGGCGGCGGTTCATGGTCGTGGGTGGTGAGAGATTACAAAGAGGAACGGTTAGTGGCAGGGGAGTTCAAAGCGGCCAGCAAGGATGCCGGGGACGGTGATGTCCTCGTCGAGCTGCTCCCAGCGCAAGGCGTAGCCGTTGACTTCGACCTGCACTTCCTTGAGTTCGGCGTCCGAGGCGGCCGCGAGTCGGCGAAAACGATCGGCGGGGAAGCTGACGGTTCGGCCATCATGCAACTCGACGAAAACCTGGCGATCCTGCGCCCAGGCACGAACGGCCACCGGTTCGGCGGTGGGGGGGACTTCAGCGAGAATGGCCTTCATCGGAGTAAAAGTGGAACCGGTAGGGTCCAATCCGCAGGACGGTGGGCATGATTGAAGTATAGCGGCTGCGGCATCCGATGCGATTCCTTTTCTGAGGCGGAGTGCACGGTCGCTCCGAGGCAGCGACCGTGCGGGGAGAATGGGAAGCCTCACTTCACGCTCAGCACGCCCCACATGATGAGGGCGTGGCCGGGGAAGGTGCAGACGAACTCGTATTCGCCGGGCTGGGCGGGGGCGCGCAGCTTGAGGGTTTCCTTCTGGCCGGGCTCGAGCAGCTTGGTGGCGGCGAGGATCTGCTTTTCGAAGGCGGCGGGCAGGTAGGCGCGGCCCTGCTTGTCGAGCTTGTCGGGCGTCATCGTCATGGCGGCGTTGCCGATGTCCATGTGCTTGCCGGGCGGCACGAGCACGAAGTTGTGCGGCATGACGTCGTCGTTCTCGAACACCACCTCGAAGGGTTTGCCGGCCTTGACCTCGATGCGAGTGGTGTCGAAGCGCAGCTGTTCGTGCACGGTGCGGACGATGAAGACATCGACGCTGACGCCGCGCAGGTCCTCGAGCGCCTTGGCGGCCTCGCTCTCGGGCAGCAGGGCGGCCATCTCCTTGGCGGCGGCGATGACCTCGACGTAGTCGATTTTGGTGCGATCGCCAGCGGGTACGGTTTTGGCGTGGGCGAGCACGGCCTCAACGACCGGCTTGGCCTGGGCCTTGTCCCAGTTCGGGCGCGGGAATTTCAGCAGGGCGCGGGCGGCGGCGCTGCGTTCCCGGCCTTCGACGAGGTGGCGGGCGGCGAGCTGGAAGTTGGCGCTGGCGTGTTCGGCACCGGTGAGCGGCAGGGCGGCGAGCGCGGCGCGGCGCGCGGCACCGGCGGTTTTGGCGTCGCCGAGCAGGGCGGTCAGGTGCGGCTGGAACTTCGCGCGCAGGGCGGCCTCGCTGGCCGGGATGAGCGGCACCGAGGCGAGCAGGGCTTCCAGCTGGCGCGGGTTCGCCTGACTCTCGGCCCAGATCGCGTCGGGCGAGCGGGCGGCAAAGACGAGCATGGCCAGCACGGCGCGCTGGACGACCGGGCTGCGCGCCTCCTGGGCGAGCGTTTTCAGCGGGGTGGCGTAGCGGGTGACGACCCCGGGGTTCTGGCCATAGACCATCTTGGCGAGTTCCTCGGCCGTGTTGCCGGCGCCCTCGCGGGCATCGACCTTCTGCAGCATGTCGTGCAGGATGAGTGGAGCTTCCCTGCCGCTGAGTTTGACCAACTCTTCGAGCGCCTTGGCGCGGACATCGGCGGCGAGACGCGGGCGGGTGAGTTTTTCGACGAGCACCGGTTCGACGTCGGGCAGACCCTTCAAATCGGCATCGGTCGTCTTGGCGATGAATTCGGCGAGGGCGACCGGATCCTTGGGCAGCACCTTGGTTTTCAGCACCGACTGCAGGCCCTTGCGGCATTCGCCGAAGACGTGGTTGATGTAGTCGTCGGCCGGGTGCTTGAGCGCGTCGTAGGCGATCTCCAGCGCCTTCTCCGCATCGGCGGTCGGCTGGTAGAAGCTGAGGGCGCGCACGGCGTGCATGCGCACGCGCATGTCGGCGTCGTTGACGGCCGTTTTCAGCAGGTCGAGGGCGTCCGGCACGCGGTCGCGCCAGTAGCAGAGCACGCGGGTGGCGGCGGCGCGGGCGCGCGGTTCGGGCGAGGCGAGCACCTGCTTGAGCAGGTCGACATCGACGACATCGACCCACTGGTGGGTCCAAAGCGCCTCGAGGCGGTGGTGCTCGAACTCGGGGTCGCTCTTGTCGAGCTTGGCGACCCAGGCCTTGGCGGCGGCGGCGACATCGGCGGGGATGTGCTTGGCGAGTTCGATCTTGGCGCGCTGGCGGACGTTGTCCTCCCACTCCTTGAGCAGTTCGAGCAGGTTCTCGATGCTTTCGCCGTGGATCTTCTTCGGCTGCAGCAGCGGCCGGCCCTCGTAGGTCAGCTTGTAGATGCGGCCGTGCTGCTGGTCGCGGTTCGGGTCGCGCAGGTGGTGCTGCATGTGGCCGATGATGGCGTTCGACCAGTCGCAGAAGTACAGGCCGCCGTCGGGACCGACGCTGACCGCGCTCGGGCGGAAGGTCGGGTACACGGCGGGGTCGGCCTTGACGAGTTCGAACTCGGTCTCGCCCTTCATGCCGGCGCCGTCCTGGGTGAGCGGCACGCGCCAGATGCCCTGGAAGCTGATGACGTTGGTGTTGAGGAAGTTGTTCTGCCAGTCTTCGGGGAAGTGGCGGCTGGAGATGATGTGGTTGCCCGGGCTGGGGCGGGCCGGGCGATTCCAGAACGGCTTCAGCTTCGCGCTGCCGCCGCCCTCGCGCGGCAGGTAGCAGGAGGAGGCCTCGGCGAAGGTGTTGACGTTGCCGGTGGCGTCCGTGAAGTAGGCATTGCCCCAGCGATCCCAGATCTTGCCGTGCGGGTTGACGGTGGCGTCGGTGGTGAAGCGTTCGAGCTCGCGGCGGTTCGGGTCGAAGCGGTAGATGCAGCCGTTGGTGTTGCGAACGACGCCGTACAGCGTCTCGACCTGGGTGCGATGGAAGACGCCGTCGCTCGGGTACAGCGCGCCGCCGCAGTCGTAGCTGAGGGCGTTGGTCTCGTGGTGCGAGTCGGCCGCGCACAGGCCCATGAGCAGGATCGTGCGCTTGTCGCCCTTGCCGTCGCCGTCGGTATCCTCAATGAAGACGAGGTTGGGCGACTGCATGACGATGACGCCGTCCTTGTAGAAGTTGAAGCCGGTCGGGCAGTTCAGGTCATCGACAAATTCCGTCATCTTGTCGGCGCTGCCGTCGCCGTCGGTGTCCTCAAAGATGAGCAGGCTGTCGCCCTTGGTGCTGGTCGGCGTGCGCTCCGGATAGTTGCGCCAGGCGGCGACCCACAGGCGGCCGCGGGTGTCCCAGGCCATCTGCACCGGGTTGACGAGTTCCGGGAACTTTTTCTCGTCGGCAAACAGGGTCAGCTTCAGGCCGGGCTCGGTCTGGATGTCCTTCATCGCCTCCTTCGCGTCGGGGAAGGCGACCAGGCCCTCGGGCGTGAACTTCATGCCGGTCATCGGCACCTTGTTGAACTCCTTGCCCTCCTTCGGGTCGGGCATGTTGGTCGGCACCTTCGCCACCGGCGGCAGGTTGTCGTCCTTCACCACCAGATCGCCGCCCTTGGCGACCGCCCACACGCGCTTGTCGCGGTTGGCCGTCTTGACATCGCGCTGGGCCATCTCCTGCATCATCGTCTGGTAGTTCGAGATGTAGGGCGGCTCGGGGTTTTTCTCGTTCTGCTTGAAGCCGCCGACGCCGGCGGTGTAGGCGAGGCCGGAACGGCCCCCGTAGACGTTGTAGCCGTCGACCGTGCGGTAGCGCTGGTGCCACTCCCAGTTTTTCTCGCGGATGGCGGCGCGCAGTTTTTCGTTGGCTGCCGGCGGTTCGGCACCGGTGAGCGCGCGGAAGGCGGCCTCGGCGATGACCTTGTCGCCCTCGCTGGTCGTGTACAGACCGTCGAGCGTGGCGCCCTCGGGCAGGCCCTTGGCGGTCGGGGCGTACAGGTCGACAAAGGCGGCGCCCTTGGCGGCGGCGACCTCGGCCATGGCGGCGGTGTAGTTCTGCAGGTTCGTGTTGCGCTCCTCGACCGGTGGCAGGCTGGGGTTGGCGGTTTTCTGCAGGGCGAAGGGCGAGAACAGGACGAGGCGCGGCGCGCCCTTGCCGCTGTAGTTTTTCGCCTTCGCTTCGTCGAGGAACTTGGCCAGGTTCTGCTTGAAGGTCTCCAGGCCCTCGTAGCCCTTGAAGGATTCGTTGAAGCCGTAGAACGCGAAGATGACGTCGGCCTTGACCTTGGTGAGCCATTCATCGCGCGTGCCGAAGTCGTCGATGCGGTGCCAGGTGTGGACCTCGTCGCCGGCGAAGGCGAGGTTGCGGAAGGTCAGGTCCTTGTCGGCATTCGCCTGGGTGAGCAGGGTCTCCAGCCAGCCGAAGTGCTGGGCGCGGTCGGGCAGGGCATTGCCGAGGATGGCGACGGAGTCACCGGCCTTGAATTCGACTTGGGCGGCGAGCGGGGCGGCCAGGGCGAGGCAGGGCAGCAGGAGGGAACGGAGGAGGGCTTTCATGTCGGGCAGGGCGGGGAATACGGCGGTTGTGGGCAGGATTTTCCCGGAAGCAGCCCGCGGGAGCGAGCGAAACCGGACGTTTTTTCTCGCCCGCATGGTCAAGCCGGGCTGAGTTGCTGATTGAAGCGGCCTTTTCGGGCCGATAGTGTCCCCGTCATGCGCCCGCTTCCCGTCGCTCTGTGCCTGCTCGCCTCCACCCTGCCGCTCGCGGCGGAAAACTGGCCGCAGTGGCGGGGGCCGCGCCTCGATGGCACGTCGCTCGACCACGGTTTCCCACTGGCGGCGAATGCCGAGAGCCTGACCTGGAAAACCGAGCTGCCGGGCAGCGGCCACGCCTCGCCGATCGTCTGGGGCGACCGCCTGTTCACGGTGGCGGCCGAGGCGGAGACGCAGCAGCGCCTGCTGCTCTGCCTGGACCGCGCCACCGGCAGGCTGCTCTGGCAGACCGGCGTGCTGAAGTCGCCGATGGAGGGCAAGCACCGCCTCAACAGCCATGCCTCGAGCACGCCGGCCACCGATGGCGAGCGTGTGTACACCGCCTTCCTCGACGGCGACACCGCCGTGGTCAGCGCCCATGACTTTGCGGGCAAGCCGGTCTGGCAGGTGCGACCGGGTGTCTTTGCCAGCAAGCACGGCTTTTCGTCGTCGCCGGTGCTGTTTGAGGACAAGGTCATCGTCAACTGCGACCACGACGGCCCGGGATACATCGTTGCCCTCGCGCGCACCGACGGCCGCGAACTCTGGCGGATCGAGCGTCCCAACCAGACGCGCAGCTACTGCGCGCCGCTGATCCGCGAGATCGCGGGTCGGCCGCAGATGGTGCTTTCCGGCAGCAAGTGCGTCACCAGCTACGACCCGCGCACGGGCGCCCTGCTGTGGATGATGGATGGACCAACCGAGCAGTTTGTCGCCTCGCCGGTGTTCGACGCCAAGTCCGGCCTGGTCCTGCTCACTGGCGGCTTTCCCGAGCATCACATCCTCGCCCTGCGCCCGGATGGCGTCGGCGACATCGGTGCCAGCCACATCGTCTGGCGCACCCACAAGGGCGTGGCCTATGTGCCCTCGCCGATCTGTGAAAACGGCTGGTTCCTGGTGGTGTCCGACTCCGGCATCGCCCACTGCTTCGACGCCGCCAGCGGTGCCATCGCCTGGGAGGAGCGGATGAAGGAGCATCACGCCTCGCTGGTCAGCGCCGAGGGCCGGGTCTATTTCGTCAATGACTTCGGCAGTGTGCGCACGGTGCGCCCGGGCAAGACCTATGAACTGCTGGCCGAGAGCGAGCTGGGTGAAAAAGTCATGGCCTCGCCGGCGCTCAGCGAGGGGCAGCTGTTCCTGCGCGGTGACAAGACCCTGTTCTGCTTCGGTCGCCGTGTCCAGGACGCCGCGGCGCGCTGAAGCTGGGTTTCCCGGTGCGCGCTCAATCGGCACCGGCTGTGGTGAGCCCGTCCGCCAGTGTGCAACCGCCGGTGACGCCCCACAGCGTTTTCACCGCCAGCGCCGCGGCGCGGACGTGGTGGACGCGGAACAGCTGCGCGCCGCGCAGCACGCCGGCGGTCAGGCAGGCGATCGTGCCCGGGTCGCGCTGGGTGGCGTCGGGCTGGTCAAGCACCTGACCGATGACCGTTTTGCGCGAGACCGGCAGCAGGATGGGGCGGTCGAAGCGGTGCAGGCGCTCGAGGTGACGGTAGATGGCGAGGTTGTCGTCGCGCTGCTTGGCGAAGTCGATGCCCGGGTCGAGGATGAGCCGGCTTGCATCAAGCCCGGCCTCGCGGCAGAGGGCGATCTTCTCCTCGAAGAAGCGGTCGAGGGTGTCGAGGATGGAATCGTAGCCGACGTGGGTGTGCGGCACCTTCGGCTGGCCGACGCTGTGCATGAGGAGCAGCGAGACCCCGTGCTCGGCGCAGAGGCGGGCGTTGGTCGCGTCGGGCAGGGCACCGATGTCGTTGATCAGGTCGCCGCCATGCGGCAGCACGGCCGCGACGACGGCGGGTCGCCAGGTGTTGATCGACAGCAGCGGCGGCCAGACCTGGGTGTCGTCCCAGGGCGGGGCGGGGAACGAGGCGATCAGCTCCGGCCAGGCATCGAGGAAGGGGAGCAGGCGGCGCACCTCTTCTGCCTCGGTGATCGGGCCGCGGTTGGTGCGCGCACTTTCGGCGCCGATGTCGATGATGTCGGCGCCGTCGCGCAGCATGCGCGCCGCCTGCGCCAGCGCCTGCGCGGGATCGAGCGTGCCGTCACCGCAGAAGGAGTCGTCGTTGAGGTTGACGATGCCCATCACCAGCGGCCGGCGCGGGAACTTGAGGCGATGATGGCGGGCCTGCCAGAGCATGGGTCAGCGGGGGGGCCAGGTGGCAGGCAGATCGACGACCTGCCGTTGGCGTTTTTCGAAGCGCAGGGTCTGCCGGTAGCCGACCGAGCGCACCAGTTCCAGCGCCAGGTGGAAGTCGGCGCCGACGTCGCCTGGGCAGTGGGCATCGGAGTTGATGACGATGGGAACCTGGGCGCTGAAGGCCATCTCCAGCATCTCGCGCGCCGGGTAGATCTCGCGCACGTCCTTGCGCAGGCCGGCGGTGCTGACCTCGAGCACGCCGCCGGTGTCGACGAGCGCCTGGATGACCGGTTCGTAGTAGGGCCGCAGGTCGCCGGCCGGGCGCAGGCCGAAGCGCTTGGCGAGGTCGGGGTGGGCGTAAAAGTCGAAGAGCCTGGTGCGGATCATCTTCTCGTACAGCCGCCAGTAGGCCGCCCACATCGCCTCGATGTCGGAGGCGCTGCTCCAGCGGGCGAGGTACTGCGGGTCATCGACCGCGATGCCATCGTGGATGTAGTGGACGCTGCCGATCAGGTAGTCCCAGTCCGCCATCGCCGTGGTGGTTTCGATCCAGGCCTCGCGGCCCTGCAGGTAGTCGCACTCGAGCGCGAGGCGGATCGGGAAGTCCGGCAGCGCGGCGCGGGCTTCGTCGACCAGTTCAAAGTAGCGCGGCAGGTCGCCCAGATCCATGCGCCAGTTGTCGAAGGGCTCCGGCATCGGGTTGTGATCGGACAGCCCGATCTCGGCCAGGCCGAGGGCCTGCGCCTGGCGGGCGTAATCGACCGGATCGCCCTCGGCATGGCGGCAGAGCGGCGTGTGGGTGTGGTAATCCGTGAGCACAGCCGTTCATGCCCCGGCTTCGGTCGCCGCGCAAGCGCAGGGACAGGAGGCGGATTTCGGAAGGCGGGTGGCCAGTCCATGCTTGTAGTCATCATTCCGCTGGCCGTTGATCCGCTTTGGGGGGAGGCCGCGGTGCTTGTCAAAACGCAAGGCTCGACTTGAAGGGCCTGACAAACTCACGGAACAGTCCGGCGTGCAGCACAAAGCCAATGACCCCACCTCGAACGCAGGCGGCTTTCCGGATCGTCCTCCGGGATCGCAGCGCCCACGGAACGGATGAAAAAAGTGGTCATTCATTCAGACGGCGGCTGCCACGGAAACCCGGGACCGGGGGGGTGGGCGGCGGTTTTGTCCTACGGGCCTCATCATCGCGAGATGAGTGGCGGCGTGCCTGCCACGACGAACAATCGCATGGAGCTGCGTGGCGCCATTGAGGCTCTCAAGGCGCTCAAGGAACCGTGCGCGGTCGAGTTCTTCACCGACTCCGAGTACGTCAAAAAGGGCGTGACGGCCTGGCTGGCCATCTGGAAGGTGAATGGCTGGCGAACGAAGTCGAAGAAGCCGGTCAAGAATGAAGACCTGTGGCGAGCCTTGGATGCCGCCGCCTCCCGGCACCACGTTCGCTGGCATTGGTTGAAGGGTCACGCCGGCCACGAAGGCAACGAGCGCTGCGATCGGCTGGCGAACGAGGCGATCGCCACTCTCAAGAGAACCTTCAGCCCGGTGCAGCTCAAGGCAGCGCTGGTTGAATTCGCCGCCAGTGGCCGGGAGGCGGCCTGACGAATCGGCGCGGCCTGCCTGCACGCGGACTCCAGCCGGCAGGGTGCCGATCTGCCTGTCCACCTACGCACTTACCTTGACGTCAAATCCGCGAGGATGCGCTCGATCTGCACCCGGTGCAGACCCAGGTGAAAACTGGCGAGCGCCTGCCAGCCGCGGGCATCGAGCGGGCCAAACCAGGGATGGGCGTAGGTGGTGTCGCTGCAGCTTTCGCGCAGCGGTGCGCTGGCTTCGAGCAGGGCCTGGCAGGAGGCTTCAAAGGCGGCGACCACACCCGCATCCACCTCTGGCGCAGGTTTGACGGCGGCCGTGCTCGCCGGCTGCGGCGGCACGCGGCCGGTGCGGAGCAGGGTGATGGCCTGGGCAAAGCGGGTGTTCGTGATGCGCAGATGATCGAGCGTCATCCAGACCGACCAATCCCGGCTGCTGTCCTCAAGCCCGCGCGGCCGGCGGATGAGCACCCGACGCGCCGCGGTCGCCTCATCGAGCGGGCGCACCAAGGTCAGGATGGCATCGCGCTCGCGCTCGAACGCAGCGTCGAAGGCAGCCGGCGAGCCGCGCCGGAGTCGCCAGGCGAAGCGCAGTCGTGCGATCTGCAGTTCGGGCCAGGGCAGGCCGGCACCGGGGGGTGCCAGGGCGGGAGAAGGCGGTTTCATATGCTTGCAAAAAGCAAGCGTATTACTTGTGGAAAGCAAGTGAAATCGGATTTGGGTGGCGCATGCCCAAGAAACGCGCCGCCGTTCGCCGTTCGCCCTGTCCCGTGGCCTGTGCCTTGGATCTGCTGGGCGACCGCTGGACGCTGCTGGTGGTACGCGACCTGCTGCTGGGGCGCGCCCGCTTCAAGGATTTCGTTGCCTCGCCTGAGGCAATCCCGACGAATGTGCTCAGTGACCGGCTGCATCGCTTGGTGGAGGCGGGGGTGGTGGTGCAGAGCCCCGCGGCCGAGGGCGGCAAGCACCTTGCCTACCATTTGACTGCCAAGGGCGAGGCCCTGCGCCCGGTCTTGCAGGCCCTCAAGCAATGGGGACTGGCTTGGGAGGAGGGCAGCCAAGCCCTGCTGACCCCGAATGCAGCGGACCGGTAAGTGGACCCTGGGGGCGAGGCACGGGGCCCCAGGGCACTTTTTGAGCCTGCTGGGCTTGTCCGATGACAAAGCCTCCCAAGTGCACGCCAAGATCTGACCGATGCGCCAAGCCCTCCAGTAGCAGCCAGGGAGCTGGAGTTGCTGCCGCAAAAGCTCCTGGCCCAGGTTTTCGGTGCATGAAGCCATGGCCGGCTCTCCGCGCCGCGCTTACGGCACCGGCAGGATGGCGGTGCCAGTGGCGTCGCAGACGCGCAGTTGGAACTGCCATTCGACGGTCCAGGTTTCGGTCTGCTCGTTCTGGCAGCACTTCACCAGGATGGTGTTTTTGCCCTGGTTGAGCTTCACCGGCAGCTTGTACTGGTCGAGCTTGGCGCCGCGGTGGTACTCGTCGCGGGCGAAGACCAGCTCGCCGTTGAACCAGACCTTCCAACCATTCTTGCAGCCGAGGCGGATCTGGGCCTCGCGCGCCTCGGCGGCGTTAAACTCGGTGTAGGCGTAGCCGGTCACCTCCTTGAGCATGGTGAAGGGCTTGTTGAAGTCGATCATGCCGTAGTCGTCCTGGCTGGTGAAGTCCTGCCACTTCACCTTGGCACCGGCCTTGCCCTCGTACTCGCCAGCGAGATCGACACCCTGTTCGGGCGGGAAGACGGTGTCGAAGCCCTTGCGCTCGACGTTCGCGAAGGGGGCGAGCAGCTTCCAGTTCATGAGGAAGCCGAAGTGGCGGGGCAGATCGACCGGCGCGCCGAGGTCCTTCAATTTTTTTGCCAGGTCCTTGATCTGATCCTCGTCGCGGGCGCTGGCCATGGCCTGCTGGAAGGCGGCCTTGGCGGCGTCCTTCCTGCCCTGGGCGAGGGCGTCGTCGCCGGCCTCAAGCAGCTTGGCCACCGGATGCCGGCGCAGTTCAGCGCTCGGATCCTCGAGCAGGGAGGGCGTCAGGCGGTCGGCCAGTTCCGGGTTGGCGCGCTGGAGAAGGTCGAAGGCGACGACGCGCGGTCCGGGGCTGTTTTTCGTGTCCATCAGAAAGGCCTGCAGGGCGGGCACGGGCAGGGTTTTGGCGGCGATACCGCGGTCGGCGACGGCGGTGACGGCGGCGCGCAGCCAGTTTTCGGCGAGCGGATTGGCGCCGTTCATGCCACGCAGGATGTCCGGCAGGGCGGCGGGATCGGCCTTGGCCAGTTCTTGCCAGGCGGCGGCGGCGGGGCCGTTGCCGGCGCCTTCGCGACCGACCGCGCGCACGGCGTCGAGGTGGGGGGCAAGCGGTGCGGCCTGGGCGGCGGTCAGGGCGAGGAGCAGGGGAAACAGGGCTTTCATGAGGGGGATTACTTCGTTAGGAAGGAGCGGTCTTTCAGCCATTCGGCACCGAGGCCTTTTTCGGCGGCAGCGACAAAGGCATCGGCCTCGGGCAGGGTGATGGCTGGGAACTGACGGGCGAGTTCGCGGTAGATGCGGGCGAACTGGCGGGCGCCGGCGTCGAGGCAGGCAAAGGCGTCGCCCTCGGCGAAGGCGGCCTGGGCGCTGCCGAGCATGAAGGCGCGCAACAGGTGTTCCTGGGTGCCGGGTGCCTGTTTGTCCGCGTGAGCGAGCCAGCCACCGACCGGGTCCTCGGGGATGTTGATGGGAAAGTAGGGCGCCTGTTTCAGGTAGGCGAGCACGGCGCCGGCCGCCTGCGCGCCGTCTTCGGAAAGCGGGTTTTTCAGGTACGCGGCGATGAGTTCCTGCAGGTGGCCGCGCAGGGACGGGTCCTTGATGATCTGGAAGGCCAGGCCGACGAAGTCCTTCATCGATTGTTCGCCGCTCGCACCTGCATCGGCCGGGCGCATGTGGCGGATCGTCAGGACGTGATTTTCGACAACGGTGATGCCGACCCAGAGTTTTACGATGGCCTCGACGGCGCCCTGCTTGGCCGTGCCCAGGCGGGTGGCGGTGAGTTGGCGGGTGGCGATCGGCAGGGACTGTTTCTGCCAAAGTTCAAGTTCGCCGCCGATGAGTTCGCCGGTGTCGAGATTCTTGTAGCGGCCGGCGCGGACCATGGCCTCCGTGTCGGCCACCACACCGTCCATTTCCGTCAGGATGCGCCGCTGCTGATCCTCGACGGTCGGCAATGCGTCGCCGGCAGGAAAAAGAAAGACATCGGCCCGGGCGCGGTCCTCGATGTTTTCATAGCGCAAAAGGACGCCGCCGCCCGAGGCGTAGGCGAATTCGCCCGCCAGTCGGTAATCGCCCAGATACTGGGGGAAAACCAAGCCGGTGCCGGTGTGTTTCCAGGGACGGCCGTCCGGGCTGGGCGCCCGCCACTGGCCAGCCGGCTCGCCGGAAGGGTTCTGGCCGGAAACCGGCCAGACGGCGGTGAGCGCGCAGCAGGTCAACAGGAGGGGGAGTTTCACGCCGCCATCATGGCAGGCGCCCCGGGCGGCCGCAACGGCAAAGCAACCCGCCAACGGCCCTGTTTCCGGCCCTTGACTCCGCCCCTCGCAAAGTCGAACGATGCGGCTCGATTTTCAGCCCCCACCACGCCCGACAATGCCCCGCCGAATCACCTACCGCGATGCCCTGCGCGAAGCCCTGGACGAAGAACTGGCCCGCGACCCCATGGTCGTGGTGATGGGCGAGGAGGTGGCGCAGTACAATGGTGCCTACAAGGTCACCCAGGGTCTCTGGGAGAAGTGGGGCGACAAGCGCGTGGTCGACACCCCGATCAGCGAGGCCGGTTTCATCGGCATGGGTGTCGGTGCCTCAATGCTGGGCGTGCGCCCGGTGATGGAGCTGATGTTCTGGAGCTTTTACACCGTCGCCTGGGACCAGATCATCAACAACGCCGGCATGGTTCGCTACATGAGCGGTGGCAAGATCCACTGCCCGATCGTGGTTCGCGGCCCGGCCAACGGCGGCACCAGCGTCGGCGCCACCCACAGCCACACGCCGGAGAACATCATGGCCAGCTTTCCGGGCATGAAATGCGTCGTGCCGAGCACGGCTTACGACGTCAAGGGCCTGATGAAGGCGGCGATCCGCGACAATGATCCGGTCATGTTCATGGAGAGCACCAAGCTTTACGGCGAGGAGTGGGAGGTGCCGTCGAACGACGAGTTGCCCGGCGGCGAACTGGTCATCCCGCTCGGCGTCGCCGACGTCAAGCGCGAGGGCAGCGACATCTCCCTCGTCTGCCACGGCAAGGCCGTGCTCACCTGCCTGGAGGCCGCGCGCATCCTGGAGGAGGAGCACGGCATCTCCGCCGAGGTGGTCGACCTGCGCAGCATCCGCCCGCTTGACGAGGAAACCATCCTCAACTCGGTGGCCAAGACGCACCGCGCCATCTACGTCGAGGAGGGCAAACCCTTCTGCGGCGTTGGCGCCCAGATCGCCTACCTGATCCAGGAGCGCCTTTTCGACGAGCTCGACGCCCCGGTCCTGCGCGTCTGCAGCCTCGACGCCCCGGCCATCTACAGCCCGCCGCTGGAGGCCCTGCAACTGCCGACCGCCGACATTGTCATTGAAAAGGTCCTCAGCATCTGCTGAGCCATTGTTGGATTCGCCCCTTTCCTGATTTCATTCCCCTTTCCGCCATGCCCAAAATCATCGAAATGCCCAAGCTCAGCGACACCATGACCGAGGGAACCCTCGCGAAATGGCTCGTCAAGGAAGGCGACAGCGTCAGCACCGGCCAGTCCCTGGCGGACGTTGAGACCGACAAGGCCACGATGGAAATGCCCTGCTTCTTCGAGGGCACCCTGCACAAGATCCTGATTCCGGCCGGCGCCAAGGCCGTGCTCGGCGCCCCGCTCGCCGTGGTGCTGGAGGAAGGCGAGGAAGCGCCCGCCAATCTCGATGACATCATCGCCAAGGCTCAGGCCGCCGTGGCGGTGGCGCCCGCCGCCGAAGCCAAGCCGGCGGGCGGTGGCGCCCCGGCGCGCAAGGCCGCCGCCCCCGGCAGCCGCCTGCCGACCGCACCACAGCCAACCCGCCGCGCCGTGGCTGGCGCCGAGACCCGCGTCAAGGCCAGCCCGCTGGCCCGCAAGATCGCCGCTGAACGCGGGGTCGACCTGTCGCGCCTGACCGGCACCGGCCCGGGCGGACGCATTGTCCGCGCCGACGTCGAAAACGCCCCGACCGGTGGTGCCGCCGCCGCCCGCGGTCCAGCCGCACCGGCGATCCGGCCGGTCTATGGCGACGAGGATGAGCGCGTGCCGACCAGCAGCATGCGCAACATCATTGCCGAGCGCCTGCTCGCCTCGAAGACGCAGATCCCGCATTTCTACCTGCAGATGGAGGTCGATGCCGGACCGCTCATGGAGTTCCGCGCCCACCTGAACGCCACGGCCGACAAGAACGGCGGCAACAAGTACACGGTCAACGACTTCATCCTCAAGGCGGTCATCCGCGCCGCCCAGGCCCAGCCGGCCATCAACGCCGCCTGGGACGGCGATGCCATCGTCAAGTTCAAGTCGGTCGGTCTCAGCGTCGCCATCGCCGTCGACGACGGCTTGGTTACCCCGGTCATCAAGCAGGCCGAGAAAAAGACCCTGCTGGAAATCAGCCAGTCGGTCAAGGACCTGGCCGGCAAGGCCAAGACCAAGAAACTCAGCCCCGACGACTTCGCCGGCGGCACGATCACAGTCTCGAATCTCGGTGCGTATGGCATCGACCAGTTCGCCGCCATCATCAACCCGCCGCAGGCAGCGATCATCGCCATCGGCAGCATCCGCAAGGCGCCGGTCGTCAATGACAAGGGGCAGATCGTCGTCGGCCAGCGCATGTGGGTCGGCCTGAGTGGCGACCACCGTGTCGTCGACGGGGCAGTGGCTGCCACCTTCCTGGCGGAGATGCGCAAGCTGCTGGAAAACCCGGCCCTCATGCTCGTCTGAGGGAGAAGTTCCAAGTTTAAAGTTTAAGGTTTCAAGTTGGCGTCGTGCGGGCGCCTAGAAGTGCGTGCAGCCCTGCTGCCCGCCGGCAGATCGAATGTCCAACAAGGAATGTCCAAGGCCCAAGTCGCGGTGTCTGGAGTCCTTCGTGATTCATGATTCCTTGTTGGATATTGGCCATTCGCCTTGGATCGCCCTGCTGGCAGCCGGCGCAAAAAACCGGCCTGCCGTGAGGCAGGCCGGTGGCGCAAACATTTTGGCTGGCCGCTTCAGAGGACTTCCGCGCCGGGCACCTGCATGCCGGGGATGGCGATCGGGTAGCCGCCCTCGCCGTCGGGCTTGGCCGGGGGCTCGGTTTCGGCAGTGACGATGGCCGGCATGTGCTGGACCTTGCTGTTGAGGGCTTCGTCCCACTTGATTTCCTTGCCGGAGTAGGTGGCCATGCGGCCCATGATGGCGGTCATCGTCGATTCGGCGCCGTAGTAGGCGTCGTTCTTCGGCGTGTTGTCGCGCACGGCCGCCTGCAGGATGTCGTGCTCGGTCTGGTACGGATCCGGATCGCTGGTGCGACGGCCCTTGCGGCCCTTGCCGGCTTCCGCCGCCGGATCCTCGCCGCCGCTGGGGCGGTATTTCCAGATCGTTTCACCCTTGTGGTTGACGGCGTAGCAGGCGCCGCTGTTGACGAGGTAGACCTTGCCCTTGGTGCCGGTGAACTCCTCGCGCACGGCGTTGTACACGCCGGACTGGTGGCGGCACTGGCTGTTGACGCGCACGCCGTTGGCGTAGGTGTACTCGACGTAGTGATGGTCGTAGATCTGGCCGAACTTTTTGTCGACGCGCTGCATGCGGCCGCCCATGCCCTGGGCGGATTCCGGATGGCCGCCGATGAACCAGTTGGCGACGTCGATGTTGTGGATGTGCTGCTCGTTGATGTGGTCGCCGCACAGCCAGGTGAAGAAGTACCAGTTGTTGATCTGGTACATCAGCTCGGACTGGCCGGGCTGCTTGTCGCGGAACCAGATGCCGCCGCCGTTCCAGTACACCTGGCCGGAGACGATGTCGCCGATGATGCCCTGTTCCTTGACCTGCTTGAGGGCTTCGAGGTAGCAGTTCTGGTAGCGGCGCTGCAGACCGACCACGACCTTGAGGTTCTTCTCGTCGGCGACCTTGGCCATTTCCAGGACCTTGCGCACGCCGGGGCTGTCGACGGCCACCGGCTTCTCCATGAAGATGTGCTTGCCGGCGTTGACCGCGGCTTCGAAGTGGTAGGGGCGGAAGCCGGGCGGGGTGGTCAGGATGACCAGGTCGCAGCTGTCGATGACGCCCTTGTAGCCGTCGAGGCCGGTGAAGATGCGCGAGTCATCGACCTGAACCTTTTCCGGGTGCTTGGTGCGCAGGTTGGAGAGCGCGCCGTCGGCCTTCTCCTTGAAGGCGTCGCAGATGGCGTGCAGGACGACGCCCTCCTGCTTCGTGCTCAGGGCCTGGTTGGCGGCGCCGGAGCCGCGGCCGCCGGAGCCGATGAGGCCGACTTTGATCTGGTCGCTGCCGGCGGCCCAGGCGGACTGGGCGACGGTGAGGGCGCCGGCGGTGGCGGCGGTTTTGCCGAGGAAATCGCGGCGGGTGGTGGTGGGTTCGGTGCTCATGGGATGGTTGGGGGAAGGAAGATTCAGGCGTTCCAGGCGTTGCGGATGACCTCGATGCCTTCGAGGTAAACC
>DAIUCN010000015.1:0-60778 GCA_036846165.1 Prosthecobacter sp. | reverse complement strand
GTTGGGATGGGCGCGACCGGACGCGCGGGGTTGGGGTCTCCTGTCCTAGCAAGCACGCCCCGCGCCGGCAACCTTCGAGGGCGTTAACAGCGAAACTTTTGTCGGCGCTTGGCGCTTGACAGCCGGGTGCGGCATCAGCCGCGCGCAGCGCCGAGTGCGGCGCTTCTGCGCCGCTTTGGCCAACCCGTTCAGCTTCACCCCGCCGCCCTTCAAAAAAGCGCACGCCTGGAGCATTCCCCAAAGCTCCAGAGGACTGGAGCACTCCAAGACGCTGGCGCGCAGGGCCGGAGTGAGGGTCGATTCCCGGATCGAGAGCGGCGCAGAGGCAGCAGGGACCACGAAGGGCACGAATTTCACGAAGGCAGGAGGCGGCACGGAGATAAAGGGACAGACACTTTGTTGCACTCGTGGACTTCGTGAACTCCGTGCAAGCTGGCTTGGAATCTCTGTTATTAGCGTCTCATGAGCGTCTTATCAGCGGTTCAAAAGCCAGTTTGGAACCACGCGATCAAGAGACGACGCGTGATTCCCCGACCAGCGGGTTCCAGACGCGTTCGAAGCCCCAGCCTTGGAAGTCCTTCACATTCGTCGTGGCGAACTGGGTCACCCCGGCATGGCGGAGGGTGAGGGCGAGCCGGGCGTCGAAGATCCGCCGGCGGGCGAAGTCGCGGGTTCCAGCCAGCGACCAGACCTGATCCATGACAGGCGCGTTTTCGATGCGCATGACGTTGGGAATCTTCCAGTAGGAAGTCACCAGGTCCCTGGCTGTGGCGGGCGACAATGGCTCGGCCATCACCACGGGATTGCGCAGGTGCACGTACAACTCGACCAGCACGTAGTCCGTCAGGGCCACCCGCACCGAGGGCACACCGAAGTGCTGGCGCAGGAACTGCACCGCGGCTTCATGGCCTGCCGACCCAGGGTTGAGCGAATGCAGCAGCAGATGCGTGTCGATGCCAATCATTCCCCGAGGCGGCAGAGTTCTTCGTGTTCGGCGAGGGCCTTGAAGTCGAGTCGGTCAAACTCCGCGGCAAAAGCCTCGCGCTTCAGCACCGGCAGTTCCCAGCCCGCAGGAGCAGGCTGCACGGGGTAGGCGGTCGCCATGTATTCCAGTCCCCGGCGCACCACCTCGGCAAAGGACCACTCCCGCTGAGCGGCAATGGCCTTGGCCTGATGGTACAGTTGATCCGGAAGCTGGACCTGCGTTTTGATCATGATGGCATTTTGCCATCGGTGGCATTTTTGTCAAGAACGACCCCGCCGCCACGCCCGTGCGCCCGCCTCCTTGGTGGAGAGTTCGATAAAGGGACAGACACTTTATTTCCCGCCGCTGAGCGGCAATGGCCTTGGCCTGATGGTACAGTTGATCCGGAAGCTGGACCTGCGTTTTGATCATGATGGCATTTTGCCATCGGTGGCATTTTTGTCAAGAACGACCCCGCCGCCACGCCCGTGCGCCCGCCTCCTTGGTGGAGAGTTCGATAAAGGGACAGACACTTTATTTCCCGGCCCTTTGCGTCTTGAACGATGCGGATTACGAGCCGGCGGTCGCCATCATTCGCGAGCATCTGAACGCGACCCCGCCCAACGCCGATCAGGAAGTCACCTGCCGCTCCTGTGGCGAGACGAGCCCGGGCCACTTTGATTCGTGCTGGTCCTGCGGCAACGCCATCTCGGATCCGGAAACGCCCGTCGCGTGAGTTCAGGAATCCCCCATCCACGGCTCGCACGGAGGACGCGGAGGGCACGGAGTCCAAGGCATCCGTTCGTTCCTGCCACTCCGTGGGCTTCGTGCCCTCCGTGCGAAACCTTCGCCCGAAAGCCTTTGCCTTCCCAAGCCGACACCCTGAGACAGGACGCCCTACCCAAGCCCCGCTTTTCCCGTGGCGCCGGGGCGGCATTGCGGCGATACGTGAGGCCTCATGCCCGCTCCTGAACGTCCCCGCAAACCGGTTGGCTCGCGCACGCCTCCGCGTGGTGGTCCACGCCCGGGCGGCCGGCCCGGCGGGCCGCCGCGGGGCGACCGCAGTCGCGGCGGCACCTCCTGGGAGAAGTCGGCCGACTGGTACGACCGCATCCTCGGTGAGCGCGGCTCGGAACTCTATCAGGCGGTGGTCATCCCCGGTGCCCTGCGCCTGCTGCGCCCGGCGCGCGGCGAAAAAATCCTCGATCTCGGCTGCGGCCAGGGCGTGTTCTGTCGCGCCCTGGCCGACGCCGGCGTGCGCGTCACCGGGGTCGATGCCGCCGCCTCGCTGATTGCCCGCGCGCGCACCTACCCGAGCCGGACGCCGGTGCGCTACTACGATCGCGATGCCGCCCAACTCGACGGTTTGGGCGAGTTCGACGCCGGCTCGGCCATCCTCAGCCTGCAGAACATGGAGCATCTCGACGAGGTGATCGCCGCCGCCGCCGCCGTGCTAAGACCGGGCGGGCGCCTGCTCTGGGTGCTGAACCATCCGGCCTTCCGCATTCCACGGCAGTCGGCCTGGGGTTTTGAGGAGGAGCGCAAAATCCAGTACCGCCGGGTCGACGCCTACACCACGACGCTGGCCGTGCCGATCACGATGCACCCGGGCAAGGCCGACAGCGAGAGCACGATCAGCTTCCACCGCAGCCTGCAGACCCTGACGGCGGCCGGCTTCCGCGCCGGCCTGCAGTTGGCGGGCCTGGAGGAATGGCATTCGCACAAGGAGAGCCAACCGGGGCCCAAGGCGAAGGCGGAAAACCGAGCGCGGAAAGAATTCCCGCTCTTTCTGGCGTTGCTCTGGACCAAGCCATGACCCGACTGCTTCCCCTCGCCGCCGCACTCGCCCTGGGCGCCTGCCAGATGTCGCCCCAGCCGCAGGAGCGACGCTACTTTTTCACCGAGGTGAAGCCGGTGCTGGAACGCCAGTGCCTGCGCTGCCACAGCGGTCCGACCCCGCCCGCGGGGCTGTCGCTCGAACACCGCGACGGCGGTGCCTTCAAGCGCCGGCCGGACGGCAGCGCCTTTCTGGTGCCGGGCCAGCCCGATGCCAGCCTGCTCATCCGTTCGGTCGCCCGCGGCGGCACCCATCCCAAGCTGATGCCGCGGTTGGACGTGTCGCTCACCGACGATGAGATCGGCGCGCTGCGCGAGTGGGTGGAGGACGGCGCCTGGTGGCCGCGCGGGAGCGACGGCCTGCTGCGCCCGCACTTCAACCCCGAGAACCCCTGAGCTTGCGGCCCTGGCGCGGAGCGGCAGGCTTGGCGGCGCCGTTGAGGTTGCTGACCACGCCCTCGAGCACGGCGAGGCCGAAGGAGATCTTTTTGAAGAAGGAGGCGTTGTGCGGCACCAGGAAGAAGCGCGGGTGCCTGCTCCAGAGGGCGCGCAGGCGGCCGTCGAGTTCGACCGCTTCCTCGAGGTTTTCGATGCGCGTCGGGTTGCCGCCCTCGATGGCCATGCCGCCGACTGCGGCGCTCTCAAAAAAAATGACGGCATCGTAGCGGGCGAGCTCGGCCTGCATGGTCGTGCCGAGATCGGCAAAGAAGCCGGAGGGTTCGCCTGGCCAGTAGGCGGCGCCATCGACCGTGCCGCGGTCGCAGAGCAGGACGCGGTCGGGGTAGCGCGCCGCCTGGACGTCCTCGAGGTTGCGTTGCACGTGGTAGATCGCGCGCTGGGCGGCGTGCACCGCGTGCGGTTCATGGACGCGTGGGAAACCGCCGCTGAAGACGAGGGTGGCCGCCTCCGGGACCAGGATGACCCGCTCGCCGATCTCGCGGCGGAAGAGGTCGGCGGCGGTGGTCTTGCCGCCGCCGGGGCCGCCGGTGAGAACGATCCGGCAGCGATGCTTGCGTCGAGGGGTCATGCCCCACCTTGAGGGAGGAGCGGGCCGCGCGTCAAGCACGGCCCGCCGCAACCGGGGATCAATCTGTCGACTTTTTCTTTTTCTTGGCCGCAGTGCCGGTCTCTGCGGTCGCAGCCTTCTTTTTGGCGGGCGCGCCGCCTGTCTTGGCCTCGGCCACCGTCTCCGCTGGGAAACCCGCCTTGGCATGGGCAACCACGCCGTTCAGGGTCGCCAGACCGACCCCGTCGACCTCGGCGAGTTCGGCGGGGTCGGCAAAGGGGCGTGCTTTTTGGATCGCCGCCGCCCGGCCCTCGCCGATGCCGGGCAGACTGGTCAGCGCGGCGGTGTCGCCCTCATTGAGCAGTTTGAGCAGCTTGGTGGTTTCGGTCGGTGTCAGCGGTTCGACTGCCTTGCGGGCAGCAGCCGGCGGTTCGGCGTCCTTGGTGGGCGCGGTTTTCTTCGGAGCGGGCTCCGCCAGCACGGACAGGCCGAGGGCGGAGACGATCAGGGTGGTGAGGATGGATTTCATGGCAATGGTCTGATTGCGAAAAGAACCTATGAAAAGATCGCGAGAATGGCGAGAAATAATTGAACGCGTCAGATAAATTTTTAAACGCAACAATGAGTTCGGGGTGTTTTCTCGGTCCGCCGCGGCAAAACACGCTCGCTTTTTGGGGGAATTTCCCCCAAGCTGAAAGGCTGCCTACCCCCGCGTGTCCGGTTCCTCTTCGTTCCCTGATTCTGACGCTCATCCCCGACAGGAGTTGGAGGAGGAACTTCGCCTGCTGCGAACGGAGAACCAGCGCTTGAGGGAGAGTCTGGCGGAGCGCGAGCAGTCGGAGGAGGTGCTGCGCGAGAGCGCGCGGCGTTTTCACGAACTCGCGGAGAACATCGGTGAGATCTTCTACAACTACGATGCGGTTCACGACCGGCTGCTTTATGCCAGCCGGGCGTTTGAACGCATCTGGGGGCTGCCCCTGCAGCAGGTTTTGGACGATCCGCAGTCCTACCTCAAGTCGGTGCATCCCGACGACCTGCCGGCCGCGGAGGGCGCCTTCAAACGCCAGCTTCAGGGCCAGGAGACCAACGTCGAGTTCCGCATCTGCCGGCCCGATGGTGAGGTGCGCTGGGTGCATGAGCATGCCGTCCCGCTGATGGACGCGGATGGCCGCCTGGAGCGCATCGTCGGCACGATGCAGGACATCAGCGAGTTCAAGCTGCTCGAGCAGCAGTTTTTGCGCGTCCAGCGCATGGAAAGCCTGGGCACTCTGGCGGGTGGTATCGCCCACGACCTGAACAACGCCCTGACACCCATTTTGCTGTCGATCGACATTCTACGCCTGCAGGAGCGCGAGCCGGGTCGCTTGCAGTGGCTCGATGCCATCGCCGGCAGCGCCCAGCGCGGGGCTGACGTGGTGCGCCAAGTGCTGTTTTTTGCCGACGGCTTTGAAGGGCGCAGCCAGGATGTGCAGCCGGCCGAATTGCTGGTCGGTTTGGAGAAACGCCTGCGTGAGACGCTGCCTGCCGAGCTCCAGTGGCGGCTGGAGATTGAGAAGGGCCTCTGGCAGGTGCGCGGCGATCCTGGCCAGCTCCAGCAGATGCTGCTCAATCTCTGCCTGAACGCGCGCGATGCCATGCCTGCGGGCGGCACGGTCACCCTGTCGGCACACAACCGGGTGCACGATGAATTCCATGCCACGCCGCATTACCAGGCTGAGCCCGGGCCCTACGTCGTGCTGGAGGTGAGCGACAGCGGTGCCGGCATGACGCCCGCGGTGATGGCCAAGGTGTTTGATCCGTTTTTCACCACCAAGGAGCCCGGCAAGGGCACCGGCCTTGGCCTGGCCACGGTTCTCGCCATCCTGCAGCGGCATCGTGGTTTTGTGCGCGTGCGCAGCGAACCCGGCGCCGGCTCCACGTTCAGCCTGCATCTGCCGGCGCTGCGCGAAGCTGTCGCCGCACCCGTGGCAACCGTCCCCGCTGCCGCCGCCAAGCTGCCCCGCGGTCAGGGCGAGCTGATTCTGGTGGTGGACGATGAAGACACGCTTCGCCTCATTGCCCAGCGCACCCTCGAAATCTTCGGCTACCGGGTGCTGACCGCCGCCAATGGCGCCGAGGCGGCGGAACGGTTTGCCGAACGGCGCACGGAAATCGCGTTGGTGCTGACGGACATGATGATGCCCGTCATGGATGGCGAGGCCGCCATTCGGGCCGTGCTGGCGCTGGAGCCCCGCATGCGCGTGATCGCCACCAGCGGCCTGGACGCCGAGAGCATGAAGGCCAAGGCGCTGGCGGCCGGAGCCTGGGGGTATCTGCCGAAGCCTTACAAGGCGGAAACCCTGCTGCAGACTCTGCGGAACGCGTTGCAACCCTCCGCGGCGACGAACGGCGGCTAGGTTCGGCCTGCCAGCCGGATGGGAGCGATGCAGGTGGAGCCGCTGAAATGCCGGATGCAGGCGCTTGGCCCGCCCTCAAGGGCATCTGCCCGGCGAAAAATGCTTCCTCGACGGCGTGCCCGGATGGGATCCCGCGCATGGGGAATCACGGCGACTTTGACGGATTTGGCAATCGCCCCGCGTGAAAGCCATCAAGATGTCGCCGTGCCCTCGGTTCAACATGAGACCATGTCTGCCCCTCTCTCCTGGTCCGGGGTCTTCCCGGCCGTCGTCACCCACATGCGCGAGGATCAATCGCTCGACCTCGAAGCCTGCGCGCAGCATTGGGAAGCGCTCATCGAGTCCGGTGTGGCCGCCCTCATCGTCTGCGGCTCGCTCGGGGAAAACCAGTCCCTGCTGCCCGAAGAAAAGCGCGCGGTGGTCCAACACGCCCTGGCGGTGGCCGCAGGCCGCGTGCCCGTGGTCTGCGGCGTGGCGGAGATGAGCACCGAGGCCGCCATCCGCTACCTGCGCGACTGCGAAGTGCTCGGTGCCGCCGGTTTCATGATCATGCCCCCCATGGTCTACAAGCCTGACCCGCGCGAGACGACGCATTGGTTCCGCACCCTCGCCGCCGCCACACCGCTGACCTGGATGCTTTACAACAATCCGGTCGGCTATCACACCGACGTCACGCCGGAGATGTTCGCGGACCTTGCCGACCTCGCCAATCTGGTCGCCATCAAGGAAAGCAGTGCCAACACCCGCCGCATCACCGAGTTGCGCAACCTGACCGGTGATCGCTACCGCCTTTTCACGGGTGTGGACGATCTCTTCCTGGAATCCGCCATCCTCGGCATTGACGGCTGGGTTTGCGGCAGCGGCATCGCTGTTCCGCAGGAGAACCAGCGGCTTTGGGACCTGGCCAAGGCTGGACGCTGGGACGAATGCCGTGCGCTCTACCGCTGGTCACAACCGTTGATGAAGCTCGACACCCACCCGCACTTTGTCCAATACATCAAGCTGCTCTGCCAGGAGACCGGACTCGGCAACGAATGGGTGCGCGAGCCACGCCTGCCCCTCGCCGGAGCCGAGCGCGGGCAGGTTCTGAAGATCATTCGCGAGACTCTGGCGCAGCGCCCGGCATGAGACGTCTCCACGTCATCGACTCCCATACCGGCGGCGAACCCACGCGCGTGGTGCTCGGCGGCGTCTCGCCCGCAGAGCTGGAAACCTGGCGCCGGGCCCTCATCTGCGAGCCACGCGGGCATGAGGTGATTGTCGGTGCCTTGCTCACCGAGCCCAGGGACTCGTCCTGCGCGGCGGGCGTGACCTTTTTCAACAACACCGGACTGCTCGGCATGTGCGGGCACGGCATGATCGGTGTCATTCAAACCTTGCAGCACCTCGGCCGCCTGGCAGCGGGGGAGCATCGCGTGGAGACACCCGTCGGCATCGTCACCGCCCTGCTCCACAACGACGGCCGCGTCAGCATCCGCAACGTGCCTTCGTATCGCCAAGCCAAAGACGTGAAGGCAGGCGGTTTCATTGGCGATGTCGCCTGGGGTGGCAATTGGTTCTTTCTGGTCGCCGACCACGGACTGGATCTCCAGTTGGAAAACCTGCCGGAGCTCACCCGGGCAACCCTCGCCATCCGCGAGGCGGTGCATGCCGCCGGCCACCCGGAGGTGGATCACGTTGAACTGTTCGGCCCGCCTCACGACCCCGCCAACCACAGCCGCAACTTTGTCCTGTGTCCAGGCGGTGAATACGACCGCTCTCCCTGCGGCACCGGCACCAGTGCCAAGCTGGCCTGCCTCGCCGCCGATGGCAAACTCGCCCCCGGCGAAATCTGGCGCCAGGAAAGCGTCCTTGGCACTGTCTTCGAAGGCAGCTACGAACCCTGCGACCCAGGCATCATTCCGACCGTCACCGGTCGCGCCTTCATCACCGCGGAGACGACGCTCCTTTTTGATCCCGACGACCCCTTTCGGCACGGCATCGGGCACACCCCAGAGAGCACCGAGGGTCCGGCTTGAAGAGCTGAAGTCTCTGTGCCTCTCCGTGCCCTCGTTGGTGACCCAAATCACTGCTTCAGCGAACCGCGGAGAGCCTCGAGGGTTTCCGGCGCAGGCGGTCTTTGCCTGAAAACATCGGTCACCGCACGAAAGCCGCCAAGAAATCCGGCTCATGTCGTTTCAAAGTCACTGCCGCCTCCTCATGCAACCCGCCACCAGACTCGCCCCGCTTTTGCTGCTCCTCTGCCTCTCCATGACCTCCGGGGCAGCCCAGGACCGCTTCGACGATGCGCTCGCCCTTCCCAAGCGCACCGAAAACAAGGTCTTTCGCGACCGGGTTCAGCCCCACTGGCTGGCCGACGGCAAAAGCTTTTGGTATCGCGTGCGCACCGGTCCCAACGACCATGAGTTTGTCTGGGTGGACACCACCCGTGGCGAACGCACAACGGCCGCCACGCTTCAGGAGTTGGGGCTGCCGGTGGGCGAGGCCGCGAAAACCTCGGCAATGACCCTCGAGCTGCGACCGACCCGCCGCACGGGCCAGGAGTCCGGCCTCACGCTGATCAACCAATTGGGCGAGGACATCGAACTTTATTGGATCAGCCAGCAGGGCAAGCACATTCGTTACGGCGGCATCGGCGCGGGGCAGCAGCGGGACCAGCACACGTTTGAGGGGCATGTCTGGCTTGTCACCAGCAGCACGGGCGCGCATCTGGCGGTGATCGAGGCGGGTCCGCTGGTCCAGACCTTCCTCATCGACGGCAGGGGCATCGCCCCGGCGCAGGCGGAGGTGCGACCCAAGACCGGCCGAGGCCTGCCTTCACCCGACGGTTCCTGCAGGATCTCCACGGAATTTGAACCGGTGCCCAAACGCCGGATCACGATCGTCGAATCCTCGCCCGCGGACAGCCTCCAGCCCAAGCTGAAGATCGTGGATTACCTCAAGCCTGGCGATCCCCTGCCCAAACCGCAGTGGGTAATCGAAAAAGCCGGAGGCGAGACCCTCCGGGTGGCGCGCGAGCTGTATGACAATCCGTACACCGCCGACGGCAAGCTCGATGCCGTGTGGGCGCCGGACAGCCGCGAGTTTTACTTCGATTACAACCAGCGCGGCCATCAGCTCTACCGCATCCTCGCCGTGGATGCGGAGACCGGTGCGGTGCGCGTCGTGGTCGAGGAAACCGCCGAGACCTTCATCCATTACTCGCGCAAAAACTGGCGTCACTGGCTGCACGCATCCGGTGAACTGCTCTGGATGAGTGAGCGTGACGGCTGGTGCCATCTCTACCTTTACGATGTCAAAACCGGCACGGTGAAAAACCCCGTCACGACAGGGGCCTGGCCGGTGCGCGAGGTTTTGCACGTTGACGAAACCCGGCGCGAGGTCTGGTTCCTCGCCAGCGGCCTGCGGGAAAAAGAAGACCCCTATCATCTGCATCTCTGCCGGGTGAACCTCGACGGCAGCGGCTTCACGCAGCTCACCGAGGGCGATGGCAACCATCACGTTGAGTTTTCGCCCGGCCGCGAATATTTTTTGGCCACCTGGTCGCGCGCGGATCATCCACCCGTCACCGAACTGCGGCACAGCCGGGAGGGGCGTCTCGTCGCCGTGCTTGAAAGAGCCGACGCGTCCGCCCTGCTTGCTGCCGGGTGGACGCTGCCGGAGCGTTTTGTCGCCAAGGGCCGCGACGGCAAAACCGACATTCACGGCGTCCTCATCAAGCCCTCGCACTTCGATCCTTCCAGGAAATATCCCGTTGTGGAGGACATCTACGCCGGGCCGCACAGCGCCTTTGCCCCCAAGGACTTTGACCGCCAAATCCGCATGCATCAGCTCGCCGAGCTCGGCTTCATCGTCGTCAAACTGGACGGCATGGGCACCAACCACCGCAGCAAGGCCTTCCATGACGTGTGCTGGAAGAATCTCAAGGACGCCGGTTTTCCCGACCGCAAACGCTGGATTGCCGAGGCTGCCAAAACCCGCCCCTGGATGGACCTGGGCCGTGTCGGCATCATCGGTGGCAGCGCCGGCGGTCAGAATGCGATGCGCGCCCTGCTGGATCATCACGATTTTTATCATGTCGCCGTCGCCGATTGCGGCTGCCATGACAACCGCATGGACAAGATCTGGTGGAACGAGCAGTGGCTGGGCTGGCCGGTGGACGAGGCCTACGTGCGCAGCAGCAATGTGGAAGATGCCCACAAGCTGCAGGGCAAACTCCTGCTCATCGTCGGGGAACTCGACACCAACGTCGATCCCGCCAGCACCACCCAGGTGGTGCATGCCTTGCAAAAGGCCGGCAAGACCTTCGACTACATGCCGATCACCGGTACCGGTCATGGTGCTGCGGAGACACCCTACGGATCGCGTCTGCGCATGGAATTCCTGGTCCGTCATCTGCAGCCGTAAGCTGCCTCAGTCCTGACGGACCACTTGCGGTGCTCGCTTGGCGACATGCCGGTCAAACTGCGGAACGCCCTCGTGAAGGCACTGTGATCCGCAAAGCCGCACTCCAGCGCGATCTCCGCGACGGCGGCATCCGTCTCCCGAAGCATTCGGGCGCCGGCCGTGATGCGCGTTTTGGTGATCAGTTGCATGGGGCTGACACCGTGAATGCGTTTGACACTGCGCGCAAAACGCGCCGGACTCATGCCGGCTTGTTTCGCCAGCGAGGAGGGGCTGACGCGCTGGTCGAACGAGGTCTCCAGCTCGCGCAGTGCCAGGGCCACGGCGGGAGGCACCTCCTCCCGGCCCACATGGGCGGTAAGATCCTTGGAGATGCCGATGAGACCACTGACAACCCCGTGCCTGTCGCGGATGGGCAGCTTGCTCGTCAATCCCCAGCCCGGCAGATGCGGCCGTCGCCAGAACATTTCGAGACGCTCGAGAATGGGACGGCCGGTGCGCAGCACCTGTGCATCCTGCTCCGTGGGAACGCGGCCATACTCGCCCGGGCACACATCGCAGGGGCGGCGGCCCAGCATCGCCGCCTTGTCCCGCAGGCCATGCCGCTCCACCAGCGACTGGTTCACCACGAGATAACGCCCCGCCGCGTCCTTGATGAAAAACGCGGTGTCATGCATCAGATCGGCAATCTGTTCCAAAAGCCGTGCATCGACCAGCAGGATGCCACCGTCGGAAACCAAGCCCTGAAATGGAGCAGCCCCTCTCTTCATCAAGCAGGATCGCGTGGGGTCAGGGCCACGGGCAAGCCAAATTTTTCGTGAAGGAGCAGGGGCGGAGAGCCCGGGGCGACGAGTTTTCGCAGGCGCCTCCGGCATGTGCGGCTTTTGCCGCTTGGTCCGGCGGTTCGGTTCAAGACACGACCTCCAGCGCATGTCATGTGTGCAGAGAATGAAAAGCTTGTGCCTTGTTCCCCTGCTGCTGGCCGTGCCGGCGCTGGCGCTGGATCGTCCGCAGTGGCGCTTCGACCCCGTGCCACAGGACATTGAAGGCTGGACCGTTCACGTTGACCCGGCGTTGCTGCAGGGCAAGCATCAGGAGCAGGGTGCCCGGATCCTCCAAATGCTGGCCAATCACCTGCAGCGCGTCGCCATCCTTGTGCCTCCCGGACCGCTGGAAAAATTGCGCAGACTGGAAATCTGGATCGAGTACAGCCATCCCACACTCAAGTCCAAGCAATATCACCCAGGCCTGGAATGGCTCACCAAAAACGGCCACGACCCACGCCTGCACAAAAAAGTCCACATCCCCCAAGGCGCCGATCTCCTCTCACGCGAGCAGATGCTCAAGCACCCGGCTGTCATTCTGCACGAGCTGGCGCATGCCTACCACGATCAGGTGCTTGGCTTCGACCACCCGGAGATCATCGCCGCCCATGAGCAGGCCAGGGCCGCCGGCAACTACGAGAGCGTGCTGGCCCACACCGGCCGCAAGGTCCGGCACTATGGCCTGACCAACCCCAGGGAATACTTCGCCGAAGGCACGGAAGCCCTGTTCTATCGCAATGATTTTTATCCCTTCGTCCGCGCCGAGCTGATGCAGCACGACCGCACCCTGCATGACCTGCTTGTGAAACTTTGGGAGCTGCCCGTCACCCCGCCGCAGGCTCCGAAACCTTGAACCGTCTCGCGCCCTGGCGCCGCCCCTGATGAACCCGCTCGCCGCATCGTGACCCCCGTTTCCATCTTCAACGACGTCATCGGCCCCGTGATGCGCGGACCGTCCAGTTCACATTGCGCGGCCGCGCTGCGCATCGGCAGGATGGCTCGCGATCTCATGGACGGGGAGATCACCGAGGTGCTCGTCCAGTTCGATCGCGCCGGTTCGCTGCCCTCCACGCATGAAAGCCAGGGCAGCGACATGGGCCTGTTTGGCGGTCTGCTCGGCTGGGAGGCGGATGATGAGCGCCTGCCGGACTCTGCGCAGGCCCTCTCTGAAGCTGGGATCAAGCTGCGCTTTGAAACCGTCGATGCCGGGGATCCGCATCCGAACACCTACCGGTTGACCCTGCAGAACAGGCGGGAGAAAAACCACCTGACAGCGGTGTCCACCGGGGGCGGCATGATTGAAGTCGTTTCCGTGGCATCCATCCCGATGAAGATGGATGGCGGCTATCATGAGACGCTGATTTGGACTCCCAAGGGTCAGCGAACCCGGGTCGAGGCGGATCAGATCCTCTATCATCCCTACGGAAAGGAGCAGGTCATCCAGATCAAGGGATCCCGCTTTGCATCCGGGGATGACGTGAACCATTACACCGTCAAGCATGTCCGCCCGGTTTTGCCGGTGCCCTCGCGCAAAGCCATCCGCCTGCCCTTCACAAGCTGCGCGGACATGCTGGCGCATGATGGCGCCCAAAGCACGCCGCTCTGGCGGCTCGCCGTCGAGTACGAGCGTGCCCGTGGCGGCTTCACCGAGCGCGAAGTCATCGACAGGATGATCGAAATCGTCCGCATCCTGCGCAAATCCATTGCCGGTGGCATGGCGGGCACGCGTTACGAGGACCGTGTGCTGCCTCATCAAAGCGGACGCTTTGCCGAGATGATGAACACGGGACGCTTGCTGGAGGGCGGTGCCCTGAACCGCATCATCCTTTATGTCACCGCCCTGATGGAGGTGAAAAGCAGCATGGGCGTCATCGTGGCCGCGCCCACGGCGGGTGCCTGCGCCGCCCTGCCCGGAGCGGTGATCGCCATGGCCGAGACGATGGCGCTGGATGAGGAGACGATGGCGCAGGCCATGCTTGCCGCAGGATTGATCGGCGTGTTCATTGCCACGCGCTGGACCTTCGCTGCCGAAGTGGGCGGTTGCCAGGCGGAGGGCGGTGCGGCCGCCAGCATGGCCGCCGCGGCGCTGGTCACCCTCGCGGGCGGCACGCGGGATGAGGCCGTTGCCGCCTCCTCCATGGCATTGCAGAGCATGCTCGGCCTCATTTGTGATCCCATTGCGAATCGTGTGGAGGCCCCATGCCTCGGCAAAAACGTCATGGCTGCAGGCAACGCTCTGTCCTGCGCCAACATGGCCCTCGCCGGCTATGATCCGCTCATCCCGCTCGACGAAGTCATTGATGCCGCCAAAGCCGTGGCGGAACGCATGCCTCGCGAGCACCGCTGCACCTCCCTCGGCGGTCTTGCCGTCACGCCCGCCTCCCTCGCGATCGAGAAAAAGCTCGCCGACCTGAAAGCCCGCCGCTGTGGCACCTGCGCCTGTTCCTGAGCTGTTGCTTTTGACACAAAAGCCGGCATTTCACGGCGGATGCCATCAAGACTCGCCCCGCCTGTCTGGCATGGTGCGTGACGCGTGACCCCAAAAATCATCATCATCGGAGCGGGCGTGGCCGGCCTCTGCACCGCGTTGTACTGCGCACGTCGAGGCCTGCAGGTGACCCTGGTCGAACAAAAGCCCCGGCAGCGCGACGGTTGCTCGTTTGGCAACGCCGGCATGATTGTGCCAAGCCATTTCATCCCGTTGGCGGCCCCTGGCATGGCCGTTCAGGCCCTGCGCTGGATGGGCAATCCGGAGTCACCTTTTTACATCCGGCCTCGGCTCGATCTGGAGTTGGTGGATTGGGGCTGGAAATTTCTGCGTGCCGCCACCCGGGAGCGGGTCGCCGCCGCCGCCCCGGTGCTGGCGCAGCTCGGGCTGCTGAGCCGGCGCTGTTTTGAGGAAATCGGGCTGGAGTTTGGCTTGGTGAAACGTGGCCTGCTCATGCTCTGCCGGACCCAGCAGGCGCTCGATGAGGAGGCGCGTGTGGCGGAACAGAGTCGCACGCTCGGTCTGCCCGCCGAGGTGCTCGACGCCAGGGCCACCGCCACGCTTGATCCGGGCGTCACCCTGTCGGTGACGGGCAGCGTTCACTTTCCGCTCGACTGCCATCTGTCGCCGGAGCGTTTCATCGCGACCGTCGAGCACGAACTGGAGCGGCTCGGTGTGTTGCTGTTCTGGAACACGCGAGTGGATGGATTCACGGCAGAGGGGCGCACCCTGCGCGCACTGCAAACCACCGCAGGTGTCCTCGAGGCGGACGAGGTGGTTCTTTGCGGGGGTGTCTGGTCGGCCGCTCTGGCCCGGCAACTGCAACTGAAGATCCCCCTGCAGGCCGGCAAGGGCTACAGCCTGACACTGAACCGGCCACCGCAGTTGCCGGAGTTGTGCAGCATCTGCACCGAGGCGCGGCTGGCCGTCACGCCAATGAACGCCGGCCTGCGCGTGGGCGGCACCATGGAACTGGACGGAGTGAATGAATCCATCTGCACGCGCCGCATCCGCGGCATCGTCCGCTCCTTCCTGGAGTATTTTCCGGCCTTCGAGGAGCGCGATTTCGCGGACGTGCGCCCCTGGAGCGGCCTGCGGCCCGTCTCACCCGATGGCATGCCCTACGTGGGCCGAACCCGGAGGTGGGACAACCTCACCCTGGCAACCGGCCATGCCATGATGGGACTCAGCCTTGCTCCGGCCACGGGACACCTCGTGGCCGGCATTCTCCAGAACGAGCCACCCCTTGTCCCGCTGGATTTGCTGTCGCCCGACCGTTTTTCCAGATGATTCCAGTCTGAGAGACGCCTGATTCGCCTTTGTTTCGGCCCTGGCCGTCAGACAACCTGCGTGCCGAAGGCATGGTCCGCCCCCGGCAGAGCTGCACTCACTTCGGCCCGATGGTCAGGCCCTGCAGCCAGGGTGCCGGGATCTGCGGCGGCATGCCGCCAAACGGCTGGTAGGCCGGCAGTTGGATGACGCCCATGCTGTGCGGCTGCGAGGCGATGAAGAACAGCGCCTCGGCGCAGTCGCCCGTCTGAATCATCGTCGCGCGATGCTCGGGTGCCGGCTGTACGGGGCGCTTGTCGACGATCGGCGTGTTGGCCTCGCCGGGGGCGTACTCGGAGAGCACGACGCCGTGGGCGTTGAGCTGCATGCGCGCGGTGAAGAGCAGGCCGTGCACGGCCCACTTGCTCGCCGTGTAGGGCACGCCGGCATAGGAATCAAAGCCGTGCCCCGCGGTCGAAGAGACCACGACGATGCGGCCCCCGCCCGCCGCGGCCATCGGTCCGGCCACCGCCTGGATCATGTGGACGACGCCGAGCACGTTGATGTCCATGACGCGCCGCCAGCTCTCCTCGCTGGCGATGCGCGCCGGATCGGCATGGGCCATGAAACGGTCGGGCGTGTTGATGCCGGCGGTGTGGATGAGGGCAAAGGGCGTGCCGGCGGCCAGCACGGTCGACATCGCGGCGGCGACGCTCGCGGCATCGGCGACGTCGCAGACGACCGGCACAATGCGCGGCGACAGGGCGGCGGTTTCCTCCAGCGATTCCAGGGTGCGGCCGAAAACGAAGGTTTTCGCCCCGGCCTCGGCAAAACGCTTGGCCGCCGCCTGACCCATGCCGCCGCCACCGCCGGTGACGACGACGATTCTGTCGCTCCAATCGAAGTTCATGCGCCGAGGCTTGGCTGCATTTTTCCGCCTTGTCCACTGCGGCTTGCGGGAATCCCGCCGGACGGACGGGTGCCGCGCTTTCCGCGCAACACCGCCCCTCCGGCTTCGTTACCAGCGACAGCGGGAGGCCCCGCCTCCCGCATCCCCCCTGCCATGACGATTCTCCCCCGCATCGTCGCCGGTCTCGCGCTTGCCGCGGGCGTGGCGATCCCTGCCGCCGCGGCGCCGGCCAAGCGCGCGGCCCTCGACACCTCCGCCCTGCCCGAGCCGGCGCGCCAGCCGGTGAAGTACTTTGGCGACGTCCATCCCGTGCTCGCCGAGCACTGCGTCTCCTGCCACGGACCCGACAAGCAAAAGGGCGGCCTGCGCCTCGATTCGCGCGAGGCGGCCCTCGCCGGCGGCAGCTCCTACGGACCCGCCATCGTGCCCGGCAAGAGCGCCGAAAGCCCGCTGCTCCTGTTCATGGCCCATCTCGAGCCCGACATGGAGATGCCGCCCGACGAGGACCGCCTGCCGGACAACACCCTGGCCGTGCTGCGCGCTTGGATCGACCAGGGCGCGAAGTGGCCGGCGAAAAGCGGCACAGCCGCGGGTGGCGTCGCCGAACTGGGCAACCAGGAACTGTTTTTCCAGAAGGCCACCACGCACTGGGCCTTCCAGCCGGTGGTGCCGGCGGACGCCGCCTCCCTGAAGCAGGGACCGGCTGCCATCGACGGCTTCATCACCGCCAAGCTGCGCGAGAAAGGCCTGCAACCCTCGCCGCGCGCCGATGCCCGCACGCTGCTGCGCCGATTGCACTTCGATCTCACCGGCCTGCCGCCAGCGCCGGCGGAACTGGAGGCCTTTGCCGCCGCCTTCGCCCGCGATGCCGATGCCGCGGTCGCCGCCAAGGCCGAGGAACTGCTGGCCTCCCCGCACTTCGGCGAACGCTGGGGCCGCTTCTGGCTCGACCTCGCCCGCTACGCCGACACCCAGGATTTCCAGGCGCAGGCCGACCTGCGCTATCCCTTTGCCTGGACCTACCGCGACTACGTGGTGGGTGCCTTCAACAGCGACACGCCCTACGACGTCTTCCTGCGCGAGCAGCTCGCCGCCGATCAGCTCGGCTACCCCGACAATGACCCGCGCCTCGCCGCGCTCGGCTACCTCACCGTCGGCCCGCGCTTCCGTCGCCGCACCGACGAGGTCATCAACGACCGCATCGACGTCGTCACCCGCGGCCTCATGGGCCTGACCGTGGCCTGCGCGCGCTGCCATGACCACAAGTACGATCCGATCCCGACCGCCGATTTCTACGCGCTGTCGGGGGTCTTCGCCAGCAGCGAGGACCGGGCCGATCTGCCGGAGATTGCCCTGACCTCGGGTCCGACCGATCCAAAGCTGCGCGCGGACTACGAAGCCGCCAAGGCGCAGGCGGAGAAGGCCCTGCAGGATTTTGTGCAGGGGCTGAAGGACAAGGCCGTGGCCGATGTCTTCGCCAAGCCGGAGCTGTACTTCGACGCCCTCGTCCAGATGGAAGTCACGAAGACCGCCGACGTGCGCAAGCTCATCACCGGCAAGAAGATGCTGGAGATTGCCCTGACCCCGCTCAGCCGCCAATGGGGCGCCCTGCGCAGCGAGGAACGCTGGCGCGAGGACCCGGTCATCGGTCCGCTGGCGCGCGTGGCAGGCGCCAGCCCGGCGCGCGATGCCGACGTGCTCGCCACCGTGCTGAAAACCGGTCGCGTGCCCGGCAGCGCCGCGCCGGTGCAGCCGGTCGTGCTCGCCGCGCTGCGCGCCGAACCGCCGGCCGATCGCGCCGCGCTGGTGCGCCTCTACGGCAAGGTGCTGGCCCAGGCGCAGAAGGCCAAGGCCGAACCCGTGCTCACCGCCTTCCGCGGCTGGCTCGATTTCAACCTCAAGGACGTCGAGGCCGCCCACCGCCTGCTCGGCACCGGTCGCCGCGAATTGAACGACCTCGAGACCGCCATCGCCGAGGTCGAGGCCACCCACCCCGGTGCCCCGGCCCGTGCCATGGCGGTGCGCGACAAGGCCAAGCCGGTGCAGCCGGTCATCTTCGTGCGCGGCGATCCCGCCCGGCGTGGCGACCCGGTGGAGCGGCGGTTTTTGTCGGTGCTCGACCCGCAGAAAACGCCCTTCGCCGCCGACCGCAGCGGCCGCCTCGAGCTGGCGGAAAAGATCGCCGCGGCCGACAATCCGCTGACGCCGCGCGTCTGGGCCAACCATGTCTGGCGCCACCTGCTCGGCCGAGCCCTGGTGAAGACGCCGGGCGACTTCGGGTTGCAGGCCGAACCGCCTTCGCATCCCGAGCTGCTCGACTGGCTTGCCTCGGCCCTGACCCAGCGCGGCGGCTCGACCAAGCAGCTCATCCGCGACATCGTCCGCTCCGCCACCTACCAGCAGAGCAGCGTCCACCGCGCGGAGGCGGCTGATGTCGATGCCGACAACACCCTGCTTTGGCGTGCCCACCGCCGGCGCATGGACTTTGAGGCGATGCGCGACGCCATGCTCGCCACCAGCGGCCGACTCGATCCGGCGCTCGGCGGTCGCGCGGTCAGTCTCTCGGCCGAACCCTTCAGCGGCCGGCGCACGATCTACGGCTACGTTGACCGCGTGAACCTCGACCCGCTGTTCACCACCTTCGATTTCCCCTCGCCCGACATCGCCAGCCCGGAACGCAGCGAGACGCTGGTGCCGCAGCAGGCGCTGTTTGCGCTGAACGATCCCTTCATCGTCGGCCAGGCGCGCACCCTGGCCAAGGCGGCCCGCGAGGCGGCCGGCGGCGATGCCGCGGGAGCGACCGACTGGTTGTACCGCCGTGTCTTCCTGCGCGGACCCAAACCGGAGGAAGCGGCGGCGGCGGCGCAGTTCCTGAAGACCACCGCCGGCCTGCAGAAGCGGGTTGAGTCCGGGCCGTGGCAGTACGGCTACGGCAACCCGGATCCCGAAGTCGCGCGCGCCGAGGCCTTCACGCCGCTGCCCTACTTCGAGCCGCAGAAAAAGAGCTACCAGGCCGGTCGCACCTACCCGCACCCCGAGCTCGGTCACCTCAGCCTCAGCGCCGTCGGCGGTCACCCGGGACGCAAGCCGCACCTCGCCTCGATCCGCCGCTGGACCGCGCCCTATGACGGCGAGATCGAGATCGCCGGCGAACTCGCCCTCGCCCGCCAGGGCGGCGACGGCATCCGCGGCCGCGTCGTTTCCTCACGGCAGGGCCTGCTTGGCGAGTGGATCGTCGAGGAAACGCCCGCCCGCACCGACATCGCCCGCGTGCAGGTCCGGCGCGGCGAGATCCTCGACTTCGCCCTCGACTGCCATCGCAACCCCAGCACCGACGCCTACCGCTGGGCACCCGAACTGCGCCTGCTCGTCCGCGCCGAGGACGCCCCCACCGGCGTGCAAACCGTCTGGCAGGCCCAGGCCGATTTCCAACCGCCGCCCCCGCCGAAATTGCAACCGCTCGAGCAGATGGCGCACGCCCTCCTCATGACCAACGAATTTCTTTTCGTCGATTGATCCCATGAATCCCCTCTTTCTCACCCGCCGCCAGGCCCTGAACCGCGCGGGCTTCGGCCTTGGCAGCCTCGCCCTGGGCGGCCTGCTCACCGAACTCGGCCTGACCCGTGCCGCCGCGGAAAACCTGTCGCCGCTGGCGCCGCGCGCGCCGCAGTTCCCCGGCACCGCCAAGCGGGTCATCCACCTGTTCATGAATGGCGGTCCGTCGCAGATCGACACCTTTGATCCGAAGCCGCTGCTGAAAAAATTCCACGGCAAGCCGCTGCCCGGCAAGAAGGAGCTCGCCAAGGACAAGCGCCTCGGCGGCGCGGCGCTGGCCTCTCCCTTCGAGTTCAAAAAACACGGTCAGAGCGGGGTGGAGATCAGCGAGCTGTTTCCCCAGCTGGCCCGCCATGCCGACGACCTCTGCGTGGTGCGCTCGATGTTCAGCGACGTGCCCAACCACGAACCGGGCCTGATGATGATGAACACCGGCAACTTCACCCTGCCGCGACCCAGCGTCGGTTCCTGGGTGCTGTACGGCCTTGGCACGGAAAACCAGAGCCTGCCCGGTTTTGTCGTCATGTGCCCGAACGGCCTGCCCACCGCGCAGAGCGCCAACTGGCGCAGCGCGTTTTTGCCGGGCATCTACCAGGGCACCCATGTCGACACCTCAGAGACCGATCCCGAGGCCCTCATCGCCAACCTGCGCAACGATTTCCTCCTGCCCGGGCAGCAGCGCCAGCAGCTCGGTTTCATCCAGCGCCTCAACGCCCTGCACCGCGCCGAACGCCCCGAGGACCCACAGCTGGAGGCGCGCATCCAGTCGCTCGAGCTCGCCTTCCGCATGCAGAGCGAGGCGACCGACGCCTTCGACATCCGCCAGGAGCCGGAGAAGGTGCGCGAACGCTACGGCGACACCCTGCAGGGGCGGCAGATGCTCATGGCCCGCCGGCTCGCCGAGCGCGGCGTCCGCTACGTGCAGATCTACCACGGCGCCGGCCAGCCCTGGGACAGCCATCAAAATGTCAACGACAACCAAAAGCGCCTCGCCCGCGAGTGCGACCAGCCCATCGCCGCCCTGCTCGACGACCTCAAGGAGCGCGGCATGCTCAAGGACACGCTGGTCATCTGGGGCGGTGAAATGGGCCGCACGCCCACGGCCCAACTGCCGCTGACACCGAAGGTCGGCCGCGACCATCACACCGACGGTTTCACGGTCTGGATGGCCGGCGGCGGCGTGCGCGGCGGCTACACCCACGGCGCCACCGACGACATCGGCCTGTCGATCGCCGACGGCAAGGTGCATGTGCACGACCTGCATGCGACGATCCTGCACCTGCTCGGCTTCAACCACGAGACGCTCACCTACCGCTACGCCGGCCGCGATTTCCGCCTCACCGATGTCTTCGGCAACGTCGTCAAGGAACTGCTGGCCTGAGCGCGCTCCGCGTTGCAAATTCGCCGCCTCATGAAGCTTGTTCCTCTAACCGTCCTCCCGGCCCTCGTCGCCCTGACCGCCACCGCCGCCCCGCAGGACGATGCCGCCTGGCTTCGCGCCAAGGGCACGCAGATCTTCCACGACGCCTTCGAGCGCGAGGAGGACGGCAATCTGGCCAAGGCGATCGGCAACGGCTGGAACAGCGCCACCGCCGACCGCGTGCCGCAGCTCAAGCAGGCCGACCTCGACGACGGCATTCTGAAAATCGCCAGCGCCACCAAGGAGGCGGGTCACGCCGCCCACATCCATCATGAGGCCGGCTTCACCGACGGCGGTGCCATCGTGCGCTTCCGTTTTCCCGGCGAAAACCGCGGCGAGGGCCTGCAGCTGGGTTTTGTCGATCGCGACACCAACCCGGGCGTGCATGCCGGCCATCTCTGCTACGCCATCCTGTCGCCCACCAGCGCGACGCTGATCGACCAGAAAACCGGCGTCATGAACCTGGAGATCCGCGGTCGCCGCCAGGGGTATCTGGAGCGCCAGGAAAAGCTGCCGGCGGACCTGGAGGCGCTGCTGAAAACCAAGAGCCACGCCGTGCCGTTCAAGGCCGACACCAAGTGGCACGAGCTGGTGCTGGTGACCGAGGGCGACGAAATGCGCCTGAGCCTCGACGGCAAAAAGATCGCCAACCATCGCTCGGAAGGCTTCGCGCATCCGATGAAGCGCTGGTTCAGCTTCCTGGTCGGTTCAACGGTGTGGATCGATGATGTGCAGATCTGGCGCGTGCGCTGAATCGCGCAGCCGCCGATCAGAGCTTCAGCAGGAAGTCCGCAGCGGCGATCCGCACGCCGTTGACCTGCAATTCCACCCGGTGCCGGCCGGCATGATGCTTGCGCGTGGTGAAGTCGCGCAGCAGCTGGCGTTTCTCGAGCACCGCCTCACCGCGCGCCGGCAGGTCGAGCACGGTCCACTTGAAGACCTTTTCAAAGGTCTGCCCGCGCGCCTTGACGTAGTGGATCACGTAATCGACCGCCAACCGCTGCGGTTGCGGGGAGCGCGAACGCAGGACGGCATGAAGGCCAAGCCGTTCGCCCAGGCGCAGGCGCGCGGGCTGCAGCGACAGCGTCGCCTCGACCTTGGGCGCTGCGCCAAAGCCGAACAGCTGCAGGGCGCGCGGGTGACCGCGCTTGATCAGGGTGCGACAGGCATGACGGGCGATCCAGCCCTGGGATTCGCGCTCCAGGTCCCAGGTCTGCAGCCGATCCAGCACCCACTCGGGATGATCCTTGCTGATGTCGTTGAGATGATTGGCCACCGAGCGACGCACACTCGCCGAGGGATCGTCCTTGAGCGCCTCCAGCAGCACGGCACAGGGCTGCGGATCGCGCACGAGGTCGCGCAGTTGCAAACCCCAGGGCAGGCGCGGCCGGGCGCCTTCGCTGGCGAGCCGGCGCACCGCTTCATGCGGATCCCGCGTCCATTCCATGAGGGTGGCGAAGGCGCGCCCGGGTTCGGCGGCGATGAAGGGTCGCACGGCAAACTCGGCGGAACCGAAGCGGGTGAAAAAGCGCAGCGCCTCGAGCGAGAAATCGAAGTCGTCGGTGCCGAAGCGGGCGACGAAGTCGCTCAGGAAGATGGCGACGAATTCATGGCCGACCCGCGGCGCCAGTTGCTTCAGCACGCCGACCTTCTGCCGGTAGTTCCCGGGCAGGGCGGCGTCGACCGCGACCGCGCACTGCTGCAGGCGCTGCATGAGGCTGCGTGTCTCGAGGTCGTCGAGGGTGTGCTGCAGGAAGACCTCCGTGTCGAAGCGCGGGGCGACCTCCGCCAGTTCGCGGGCGAGGTGGCGGTGGCGCGCCTCGTTGAACCAGTCCTTCAACTGCGCCGGCAGGGTTTCGTCGGAGGCAGGCATGACGGTCAGCCCCAGTGCTCGTCGATTTTCCGCTTCAGGAAGGCGACGCTGCGCTCGAGCTGGTCGATGCCGTCGACCCCGTCCTCAATGCTGATCCAGCCGTCGAAGCCGACCCGCTTCAACTCGCTGAAGATGGCGTCGTAATCGTTCAGGCCCTTGCCGATCTCGCCGTGGCGCAGGCGCTTGGCATAGCCCATGGCGCCGCCCTCCTCGCGGCGCAGGTCCTCGAGCGTGCCCTCGGCGAGGTAGCGATCGCTGGCATGCATGGTCACCACCCGGTGCGACACGCGCTTGAGCAGTTCGATCGGATCCTCGCCGGCCAGGTAGGTGTTCGAGGGGTCGTAGTTGACGCCGAAGTTCGGGTGATCGACCGCATCGACGAGCTGGCAGAAAACGTCCATCTTCTGGGCGAACTCGGGGTAGTCCCAGAAGTCGTCCTTGTAGTGGTTTTCGAGGATGAGCGTGATGCCGCGTTCCTGGGCCTGCGGCAGGCAGGCGCGGATGCAGTCGGCGGCAAGCCGCACGCCCTCGGCGATGCTCAGCTCGGGCCTTCTCTGGCCGCTGAGCACGCGGCAGTAGGAACCGCCGAGCGCGTGGGTCATGTCGATCCAGCGCTTCTGCTTGGCGATCTCACGCGCGCGGAACGCCGCATCTGGATGGGTGAAGTCGGGCGAGCAGCACATCATCGGAATGACCCGGCCGGTGGCTTCGACTTCCCGGCGGAAGCGCGGCCAGTTGGCCTCATCGGCCATCTCCAGGAAGCCGGCATACCACTCCAGGCCCTGGACGTCGAGCGTGGCGGCCAGCTGGATCCACTCGGAGACCGTCATCGTGCCGTCCTTGCAGAGGGCGGTCATGTAGGCTTTCGGGAAGGCGGCGAGGCGGGGCATGGGGGTGGAAGATCGAAGATGGGTGCCTGGAAAAGGGATCACTTCACCGGGATCGTGGTCTCGTCCTTGGGCGGGTTGCGGCCGATGAAGGGGTGCTGTTCAAGGTCGAAGACCTGGCCGCTGATGGGGCCGCATTCGGCGGCCAGCAGCCAGGCGGCGCAGGCGGCAATTTCCTCGGGCCAGAGGATGCGACCGGCGGGGGCATACACCTTCGGCAGATCGGCATACCAGTCGTCGCGCAGGCCGTGCTCGCGCTTGCGCTTCGCCTCGTTCTCGGTGAGCACCCAGCCGGGGTTGATCTGGTTCACGCGCACGCCGTCCTCGCGCATGAGGGTGTCGCCCAGATTGCGGGTCAGGGTCATCAGCGCGCCCTTGCTGATGCTGTAGGGCAGCAAATTGGGTTCGCCGCTGTAGGCGTTGACGCTGCCGATGTTGAGGACGCTGCCGCGCACCTTGCGCAGTTCGGGCAGGGCGGCGCGGATCAGGGCGTAGGGGGCAACCGTGTTCACCTCGAGCATGCGGCGCAGAAAATCGGGGTCGCTGCTCTGCAGGTTGCCCTGGGCGACCAGGGCCGCGTTGTTCACCACGGCATCGAGGCGACCAAAGCGCTCGACCGCCAGTGCCACCAGCCGCTCCGGGCAGCCGGGCGTGGTGAGATCCTCGACATGGGCGACCGCGCGTTCCGCGCCGAGTTCGGCCACCGTCTCCGCGGCAAGGTCGGCCTCCAGGCCGTGGATGACGACCCGCGCACCCTCGGCAACCGCGCGCTTGGCGATGGCTTTGCCGATGCCGGTGCAGCTGCCGGTGACGAGAAGGACGAGATTTTCGAGGCGCGTCATGGTCAGAAGATAATCCCAGCCCCTGCCCGCCCGCCACGACAAAGAGTGGTCGGAATGCGACAGCGGTGTTAGGAAGGTAGCTGCGGCTTCAGCCGCAGGTCAGGGAAAATGTTTGGGCCAAAGCCGAAACCCCTTGGCTATTCCTGACGCTGCAACTCAAGCCGGAGATCGTAGCTGCCCTCTTCGGCGACAGGATCGGCTCGCAGGCCGAGGGAGAGCATGGCCTCGTTCGGGTTGCCGATGGAGATGCTGGCTTGCTGGCCTGGGCGAGTGAGCACGGTGGGTGTGGTCAGCATATCGATGCCACGCATGGTTTGCAGAGAGCTTTGCAGCTCGCGCAGCCGTTCCGGGCCGATGACGCTATGGTTTTCGAAATCGAAGAGGTCGGGAAACAGATCGTGAGCGTCCGCATCCGCCACGGCAGCATCAGGCATGTGCAGCAGTTCGACCGTCATCTTCACCTGGCCTGCCGCAGTCGTCTCCGGCGTGACGATGGCCATGCCGTTCATGCCGGCCGCGATCTCCCAATAGCCCAGCACCGCCGATTCACCCGGTTTGAGCCGCACTTTGCCCTTCGAGGCGATTTTGCGCGGTTTTCGGGCGGTGGGTGCTTCCTCGGCTTTCAGCGGAGTTGGAGCTGAAACGCTCATGGAAGACTTGGCGGCGACTTGAGGCGTCGAAGAAGGCTTTTCCGTCTCTTTCGAGTCCAAAGCCGTCCGCATGAGCCAGTGCGCAATGAGGCACAGGACGAGGCAGAGAACGATGAGGGGGCGGCACATGGCGCAAAGTGGGGGCGGCTTTAGCGCATCTTTTTCATGATTCGGCTAAAGCCGAAGCCATTTGCTTGAGGTGAGTGCATCTTCAGCGAACCACCGGACTTTTCCAATACGCGACGCCCGGCACCTTGAACTGGCCGGGAAGCAGGACGCGCTGATACAGCCGCAGCGTGGTTTCACGTCCGGCGAAGTCGTGGAGGTCGATCTTGAGTGTTTCAAAGCGAACTTGGGTGCCGCCCTCAATGGTCTTGGCAAGCAAGCGCTGGTTGTCGGCATAGACGTTCAGTTCCCAGGCCTTGCCGGGATCGGCGGCGACCTGAAGCTCCAGCGAGGGAGCATTGCTGAGTTTGAGTTTGCGGCGCAGCAGCAGGCTGCGGGCTTCATCGCGCGGATAGGTGATGAGAGTGTCGCCATCCAGCGCGGTGTAGCCGCGGATGCCAGGCATGGCGCCGACGCCATCACCACCGAATCCCGCCCGCTCCAGCGTCCAGTCGGGATTCCACCACTGTGTGAGGTCGGCGAGCTGGAACCGCTGGGCCTCTTGGGTGACCACCGGCTCAGGAAGAAGGCGGATCTCATCGCCGCTGATCTTGCCACCTTTGGAGACGATGATTTTTTCGCCGATAGCAGCTGTGCGCTTTGCCAGTGTGCTGATCTTTTCATCCACGGCGGGCGTGACCTTCACGCGACCGAGGTTTTCACCGGTGATCCGGTCGTTCAATTGCGCCACCAGCTCCGCAGGCAGTGCTTTCATGCCCTTCATGGCGGCGATGATGGAAATGGCGGTGGCAGCACTGTTGTCCGTGTCCGAAAAATCGGCGGCGCGGCAGGCCAGATCCAGCGTGGGCCAAAAGTCACCGTTTCCAAACCAGAGGCACGCGGCGGCGAGTCCGCCGTTGGGCACGGCGTTGTTCGAAGCCGGATACTCGACGCGCCAGCGATCCTCCACAGCGGCGGCGACGGCTTCAAAGTTCTGCCCGCTCTCCGCCATCTGAATGACGCTCTCGACGCACTGTCGGTAGGGCGAGGAGGCATCAATCAGCCGCACCGCCTTCCGCAGGACCTCGCGGACATCCTTTTCCGACAAACCCGAGACTGATGGCACCCGCATAAAGCACCGCGCCATCAAGAGCTTCGGCATGGCCGTTGATCGCGCACAACTCGCGGGCGAGCCGTCCCGCCTCGTTGGGCATTCCAGGAGCGAGGGCGCCGAAGAGATCTGCAGTGAAGACCGGGCCGATGGTCCACCAGAGGCGGTTGTGACGCGGGTGGCCAGCCTCGCGGGCGGAAAGCCCACGCTCGAGATTGGCCCGCGTCACCATGCTGGAACCGTAGGAGCCGCAGGCGTTTTCCCGCCACTGCTCGCCAAGCTGCTCAAGAGTCAGGCCAATCCCATGCTTCTCGAAGGCACGCACCGCGCACATTTCATAATACCAGTCATCGTCTACAAAAGCGGCGGCATAGGGCTTTGGAAACGCGCGGATCGGCTTGGCGGCGGCCACGTGATGCTCAAATGGCAACGTCAGCAGGACGGCGATGAGCTGCCCCTGCCAGATGGCGTTCACCCGGTCTTCGTAATCAGCACGCGTGAGTTTGAGCGGTTCTGCTGCGAACGATGAAACGCAGGTCAGCAGGATCAGGGCAAGGGTGGGCAGGAAGGTTTTTTTCATGGCATAAGCGGTTCGTTGAGCTACTGACATCGTGTCATCCGAATCTCGCTTATACTCCACCGAGCTATCATTTTCAATATTCCTCCGGCGTAGCGCCGCCGAAGAAGGGATAATCATTCTCCGGCACAAAAGGGGCTTCGGCTTGAGCGGAAGATTCATGCCCGGCCTGCACGATGACGGGTGTGGCCGCGGCCGCGGCGACCGTGCCTTTGAGAGCGTTCAAGAGCGCTTCGCGGCGGGTGAGGGTGATGGGTTCGGTATTCATGGTGTTGAGCAAGTTTGATGAGGATCAGAGCCCTTCGGGCACGATGGCGGTGTTTTCGTAGAGGATGACGCCGCCGCGTTTCACGATTTCACGTTGCACGGACTTCACGTCCACCTGGCGGACACTCGTGCTCAAAGCCTGCGCCTGCCTCGCGGCTATGCCGCAGGCCTCTCCGAGAGCCATGAAGACGGGCTCCATCCTAAGTGCGGAGTAGCCCATGTGCGTCGCGCTGCATGCAACCGGGATGAGCAGGCCATCGACACATTTCGGCACCATGACTCCGTAGGGGACCTGAAAGGGATCGTGCGCGATGAAGACGTAACCCGGACGCACGCCAGGATACTTGGGGTCGAACTTGGAGACGCTGTGCGAATCGAACTCAAACTCGACCACGGCGATGCCATCGGGTTGCCTCTTGGGCAGGCCCGTCTCGAAAACGGGCTTGGCGTCATTCTGGGTCAGATTGTATTCGCCCCAGACGCGGCGGCCCTGGCGCACATAGATGTGGTGCGGGCGATGGCGGTTGTCGGTAAACTCGTCTTTCGGAAAGCCCCACTGGCTGGCATCGTCGCGCAGACCAGGCGGCACTTCGGGGTCGTTTTGCAGCAGCCAGATCAACCCTTCATTGTGGCTCCAGTAGCGTTTGAAGATCCGCTCGCGCTCCGCAGGTCCGGCCTCCGGCCAGCCCCAGTTCTCCTCGGCAAGATCGAGCGATTCGCTCGGCGCGTCACTGCCGCCGACATTGTGCTCGCTGTTCACTTCCCACTTGTCATTGGGCATCTCGTAGAGCTGGATGGCGTCGCGCAGCCGTTTGATTTTACCCGCGCGAATGTCGTCAAGCAGGGGCCTGTAATCGTCGCGATTGTAGCCCTCCGGCTTCTCCACCGGCACTTGGTTCTCTTTCACCTTGGTGAGGTGAAAGCGGAAGCAAAAGGCCTGGATTCCAGCGTCTGCCTCAGCCGTGGATCCGGGCAGCGGGTTGTAATCCTTGAAGCGGACATAAATGTGCCCTGCGTGCGGCTCGCCGAAGTCGGCGCGGCTCTCGCGACCGACGCGATAGGGCACGCCCGCCAGCGCGGCGAGGTCGCCCTCGTAAGTGCAGTCGATGAAGATCGTTGCGCGGAACTCGGTCCGCGTGCCGGGCTTGCTCAAATCCTCCGCCGTGATGCTGACGAGCTTCACCGTCGGTCCAAACTCTTTTGGCGCAGCGCCGTCGATGCGCTTGCCGGGAGTGGCAGCTTTCTCCACACCATCAGCGCCGACCACACGAGCGGCGATCACGCGATGACACTCAAGAAGTGTAATGTTTTTCTCCGCCGCGAGCATGTCGCGGAACACTTTCTCCGCGATGTGAGCCTCGAAGCGGTTGCCGCCCTTGCAGACCTTCACCTGCTTCGAGTCCGCGCCGTAAGTCGTGGTGTAGTGCTCCACGATGCGTCGCTTGAACTCGTTGTAGAGTCCGCCCACTGCGCCGTGCTTGCGGATGTCGGTGTTCGTCAAGCCACCCGCCACGATGCCGCCGACGTGAGCGGATTCTTCGAGCAGGATGACTTTTGCCCCGCTCTTTGCCGCCGCCACGGCGGCGGCGACTCCGCTGGGATTGGCGCTGACAATGATGACGTTCGCCTGCTCGGCGGCAACGGCAGTGCCGAGGCAGAGAAGGAGTGTGAGGATGCCTTTCATGATGGAGTCCAGGGCTGTGAATTCGGTCGCAACGGGTTTGAATGATCCGGTAGAAGCCGAAGCGGCTATTTATTCTCCGCTAAAGGGACCGGCGTTCTGCTGGGCGAGCGTCTCGCGCACCTTCACGCCATCGAGCGTGCCGACCTCGGACTTCGCCTTCATGGCGAGCGCGGCGGCGCAGCCGGCGGCCTCGCCAAGCGCCATCGCGGTGGCGGTGACGCGGCTGGAGGCGCTGGCCTCGCTGCTGGCGCTGTGGCAGCGCCCGGCGACCAGCAGGTTGCTGACCTTTTGCGGCACGAGCGTGCGATAGGAGATGTCGTAGGGCTTCGGTTGGAAGCCGGAGCCGGTGAAGGGCTTGTCCACCGAGACCTCCGGCGGATGGATGTCGAGGAACCAGCAGCCGGTGGCCACCGCATCGTCGTGGCGGGTGGTCTTCTGCAGGTCTTCGAGCGTGAGCACGTTCAGCCCCACGATGCGGCGCGTGTCGCGCACGCCGATGAACGGACCGCTCGTGATGTAGTAGCTGTTTTCAAAGCCGGGCACCTTCGCCTTCCATTCGTGGAAGATGGTCCACGCGTCCTTGCGTCCCTGGATCTCCGCGCGGGTGAAGTCGGCGGCATCCGTCGCGTTGGCCGGCACGCGGGTGGCATGGACGTAGCATTCGTCCTTCGCAAAGGCGAAGATGAGTCCGGGGCCGTAGAAGTTCACGAGCCGGCCGGCCTGGTGCGCCTCGATGAGCACCTTTTTCGCCGCCTCCTTCGTCTCCTTCACCGGCACCACGTTGCCAATGCGGAAATGCAGCGTCAGCGGCATGAGCGGCTTCGAGGAGATCGTCGGGCAGCCGGCCCAGTGCGCGATGTCGCCATCGCCGGTGCAGTCGATGATTTGTTTCGCCTCGACGCGCGTCAGCCCGTCCTTGTTCGCCAGGATCACCGCCGCCACGCGGCCGTCCTTCACCTCCACATCACAGGCGACGCTGTGGTAGAGCACTTGGAGCTTCTCCGAGTGCTGGAGGATGAGTTCATCGGTCAGCACCTTGAAGTGCTCCACATTGGGGATCCACATGCTGCCCCAGTACTTCGTCACCAGTTCCGGCGGCAGGTCGTCGATGGACTTCGCGCCGGGTTTGGCAATGCCCAGCCGCTGCAGCAACTCCAGCGCGATGCCTTTCACGACAAATCGCCCGCTGGGTTTGTCGATGAGACCGTCGAAGTACGGCAGCCCCACCGTGGTGATGATGCCGCCGGAGAAGCCGGCACGCTCGACGAGCAGGGTTTGCGCGCCGTTTCTGGCGGCAGCGAGCGCCGCAGCGATGCCTGCACAACCGCCACCGCAGACGAGAACATCGGTTTGAAGCGTTTTCATGGTCTCCGATTCTACCGGCCAGCCGGGCGGATGGACACGACAAAGACTGCGCGGAATGCGACAGCGATCTCTGGAAAGTGGCTGCGGGTTCAGCCGCATGGGCTTTTGTTGAAGTATTCGGCGAAAGCCGAAGCCCCTTTGAAGTGCTGTTTGCCAAGCCCAATCGCATACTCAAGCGGCTGCAAAGCGGCTTTGATTGGGTTTTCAGCGATGTAGCGACGATAATGTTGAAACTGTGCCTCCGACCTCACGATGTGGTCATAAGGCTCTTTCTGCCACAGAGGCCCGCTGCGTCCGAGCAGTCGGTTGATCTTGAAAGCGCTGCCGCCCTTCCAGCTTTGCAGCACCTCGCCGAGCGTTGAAACTACAGGAGCCACAAGGGCATGAAGATGATTCGGCATGATTACCCAGGCATCCAGAGACGACTCTGTCATGAGACGATTCACCAAGATGTCCCGAACATCCTGTCGGCGCAGAAGACATTCGCCATAACCCGCATCGAGCCATTGGTGCCACTGCAGGGTGAACTCGGTGTGAAACTCATGCTGCTGCTCCTCTGGTAGAATGTGGATGTCGCCAGGATTTTGCAAGTTCTGAGTGTTGAGCCAAGCATCGCGACGAGTCTGCCATTCGCGAAGTTTCTCCTGAGGCATGGAATCCGCGAGCCGGGCGGTGACGAAGTAAGTAACGTGGGTCTGGCGCCAGTGCGGCAGGTGACCGTGATGGATGTGAAGCTCGTCGTGCGGGCGGAAGAAAGTGGCCTTCAAAGTGGCTTCGGCTTTAGCCGAAGGTTCTTCTTCAAGGGTTTTCACTTGGGTTCGCACTCATCGGCTTTGATTCGATCTAATTTCGGCTAAAGCCGAAACCACTTTCGCGGTAGCCACACCGAAATCAATCCGCCGGCACCGCCAGCACCTGGCCATCCGCGAGCAAACGACGGCGCAGCGGGTCGTAAGCCACCTCCTGCACGGGGCTGCCGGTTTCGAGCGACAGCATCGCGGCGGTGGCGGCGGCTTGGGCGGCAGCCATGAAGGTGAACTCGATGCGGTAGGCACCGTAGGCGACGTAGCTCGACGAAGGGCAGGTCGGACTGAGCAAATTGGTGCATTCCCGCGCCTTTGGCACGAGGCAGCGGTAGGGAATGCCGCAGGGAATCCAGTCGGGCTGCTTTGACACATTGAAGACCGCCCCCTCATGCCAGACCCGGCCACCCCGGGCCAGGCGGCGGGCACTGTGGAAGTCAGGCGGCCACCAGATCAGACCCACGCTGTCGCTGACGGGCTCGGGGTTGGCGCGGCGCAGGTGGGCCTCGGTCAGGACAAAGTCGCCGATCATGCGCCGGCCGTTGCGCACATAAAAGGCGCGCGGCCAGCCGCCGTTGTCGGTGAATTCATCCCTGCACAGGCCCCAGGCCGCCCAGGCCTCGCGCAGCTGCGCAGGCACGGCCGCCTCATGCGCCATGAACCAGTACAGGCCCTGGATGTAGTCGCGACTGCGGCGCAGCATGGCCTCGCGTTCCGCGTAGCTGGCGACCGGGTAAAGGTGGTTCCAGCCGGTGAAATTGCCCGCCAGCGAATGCCAGGTGCCGGGATCGGTCTTGCCGTTTGGCAGGGCCGCATGCGGCGGCGTGATGACTCCGCCGGCCGCGAGGTAGCGGCGCTGCAGCTCGTAGTGGGCGGGATCGTAGGTCGCGGGTTGCGGGATCGTCAGTCGGTTCGCGGGGTCCTTGGTCAGGCACAGGCGGAAGCAGTAGCCCTGGATGCTGTCATCCGCCGCACCGTGCTCACCGAGCGGCTCGTCCTGCACGCCAAAGATGACCCCGCTTTTTGGATCCCCCGGCGTGCGGTGGGGATCGACGGCTCGGTCGAGCTGCTGGTGCGTGGTGTCGGTGCGGATGCCATTGAGGGTCTCGCCGTAGGCGGCGTTGCCCTCGCGACCCACCGCAAAACTCACACCGGCGAAGGCCAGCAAATCACCCTCATAGGTCGCATCGATGAAGACCCTCGCCCGCACCTCGGCGCCATTCTCAAAATGCAGGGCGGTGAGGCGTGTGCCGTCCTTGGTCACACCGTTCACCTCCTTCAAGCGATGTCCACGCAGCACGGGGATGCCCGCTTCCTTCACCCAGGCTTCCCAGACAGCCTCGGCCACGTGCGGTTCAAAGCGCCAGAGTTTGCTGTCCTTGCCGCCAGCGGCGAGCATCGCCTCAAACGCGGCCGAGCGACCGTACTGGACGCTGATGTGACGGTAAAACTCCAGCGCCAGGCCACCCACGGCCGGACTGTTCCGGAACGGCTGATTGTCGATGTCCGTGCCGCCGAGGCCTTCGACGCTCATGCCGCCCAGGTGCTGGCCGGCCTCCACCAGCACAACACGCCCGCCCATCTTCGCCACCTGCACCGCAGCGATCACCCCCGCGCTGGTGCCGCCGTAGATGCAGACATCGGTTTCCAGAGGCGCCGCAAAGGCAGAGGTCACAAAGGCAAGGGTGACGCCGAGGCAGAAACGTTTCATCCATGCATCAAGGGGGTTCGCGGGCGAAATTGGACAACGATTGCGCTTCAGGGCTTTACCGGCTTGCGCCCGACTTCCGTCAACCTCTCCAACTCCTCCGCGCCCAGCGCCCGGTCAAACACGGCGACGCCGCCGATCCAGCCGGTGAAACCGACGCTGCGGCTGCTGTGGATGACGCGGCCGATCGTGAAGGGGCCGCCGCTGCCGTCGTTTTTCGGGGTGTACAGGTCGTGCGGATACCACCAGGGGTTCAGGCGCAGGGCGACGAGGTCACGCGACACTTCTCTGCCCTCACGCAGGGTCACCTCGATCTGGGTGTAGCGATGCTCGCGCCGTTCGACGCGTTCGCCGGCGGATTCGCGCAGCACGGTCACGCTCAGCGGCTCGCCTTCCGGCGGGTTGTAATACTGATCCTTCGGGAAGGTCTCGTCCTCGCCGTCCTGCTTGCCGGGCAGCTTCGCGTAGTGGCCCTGCAGGTAGGCGTTGTAGGCGGACTTGATGAGGCCATCCCGCTTGGGGTGATCGAGCCAGCGATCGCCGGCGACGCCGTTGAGCCAGCCGGTGAGTTCATCCCGTTCGTGGTCAAAGGTCATCGCAAAACACTGCCACGAGGCGTCGAGCACCTCGGCGGGCGAGTCGGCCGGCACCTCGGGGGCGATGCCGAGGGAGTTGCTCTTGTGGAGGGCGTACTTGTTGAGGAAGGAGCTCGCGCCGTTTTCCGAGACATGACCGCAGGCGCTGCCCGCCTTGTTGAGACCGGCAAACAGCGCGTACTGACGCTGGCCGCGCTCGACCTTGGCGATGCTGGCGGTTTCGTTCTGCTTGAGATCGGTGCCCTCGTGCCAGATGCCGGCGAGGGCGTGGTTGCCGCTCTCGCGGATGGCCCAGACGACCACGGTGACCGACTTGCCCGCGCCTTTGAGGTCGAGCGGTGTGTCGTGCAGGCGTGCGCGTGGCACCAGCAGCAGGGGCCGGAAGTCGGGATCGCTCTCCTTGACGATGCGGATGGCCTGACCGAACGGGCCTCGCCCCAGCAGGGGGAAATCGGCATAGGTCGCCTCGCGGCCGGTGCCCCAGAAGTCCTTGATGTAGTTGCCGGCGTCGAGCGGGTAGTTCGTGGGCGCCCCTGCGGGCGCGTGGGCGGTGAAACGGCGTTCGCCGTCCGGCTCGCGCTTCACAAAGTCCCAGAAGGCGACCAGCCCCGGCAGGGCCGTCACGGAAGCGGCGCGGTCGGCGGCGGTATCGGCGGCAGGCAGAATCAACGGAGCGGCGGCGAGCAGAAGCAGGGAGCGCATGGCGCTGTTTTAACGCCGGCCATGGTTGAAGTCCACCGACTTGCGGACCGTGCGGGCGCCGGGGTTGGCATCAACACGCAGATCGACGCAGCTCGGATCCACCGCGAGCACGGCGGGCTTGCCGGTGAAGCGGTTGCCGCTGAACTCCAGGCCTTGACCGTTGGGCGCGAAGGTCACCGCTTCCTCAGGCGCGTCGGCGCCGAGCTGGAAGAGGTTGTCGCGCACGATCACCGGTCCATAGCTGGCGTCCGGCTCGTAGAGGGTGAAGTACAGTTCCGGGAACTGTCCCGGGCGGCCGGTCTGGAAGGCGATGCGGCCGCGGCGTGGATCGGCCGCGTTCTTGGTGGTGTTGTTGATGAAGAGGTTGTTGGCCAGAATGAAGTTGACCGGCTGGTTGATCCACGAACCGCGGCCACCGTTGCGGAAGGTGTTGCCGGTGATCGTCACATCCGTGCAGCTCTTCTCCACGCTCATGACGCGCGAGCCGTTGCCGCCATCGATCAGATTGCCGGTGACCGTGGCGTTGCGACAGAACTCGGCGAGGAAGAAGGCGCCCATGCGGCTGCCGAGGATGTGGTTGTTGGCGAAGACGATGTTCTCACAGGCCTGGATGTGCATGGTGTCGCCCAGGGCGCTGAGCTGGCAGCCGCTGACGCGCACGTCGCGCGCGGCGGTCAGGTCGAAGGCGCCCTTGCCAGGACCGGCACCGGTGGGTGCGTAGAGCGCCAGGTAGGCGGCCGACAGGTTGTGCACGAAGCGGAAGCCGGCCCCCGCAGCGAAGCTCAAGGGCTCGCCGCCGGGCTTCTCGGCAATGCGGATGAAATCGGGACCCGAATCAACGACGAAGTACTGGCGACCGCGCCTCACGTTCGCTGGCAGGTTTTCGCCAAGGAAACTCAGTGCCTCGCGCGGCTCGTCGCTGCGGCTGACCGGTAGAGGCTTGAGCGTCGGATCCAGGAACAGGCGGTCGCCCTCGACCCGCCTGACATCGCGCACGAGATCGGCGCGGAAGAATTTCCACGCGCGCTCGACCTCCCAGGCCTCGTAGTCCTCGGGCCAGGTGACGATCTGCCAGAGGTGACCGTAGTCCCACATGAACTTGCCGCTGCGCAACAGGGTGCAGGAGTCGAGCACCACCCGCTCGGCCCAGGCCGCAACCCTGCCCTCGGAACCCTTCTCCTTCAGTCCATGCACACCGATCACCGCGCCGGCGACGCCCTTCGAACGGACGTCGCGGAACAGCAGGTCACGCGTGCCACCGGGCCGCGTCGTGGTGATCTCGATGGCGCGCGTGCTGACATTGGGCTCCCAGGCATTTTCCCGCTGCGCAGGATCGAAGACCCGACCGAGAAACTCGCCGCCATGCCACGACAGTTCAACGACGTCGTTGCCGGCAAACAGCACCGCCCGGGCGCCGTCGCCCAGGCGTTCGGGAAAATGAAAGCGGGCACCGTGGGCGAACACCGTCGTGCGCGAGGGCAGTGGCAGCGGGACCGCGCCGTCGAGATGGTAGTCGCCCGGCGGAATCGTCACCGTGCCGCCGTTCGCCAGAGCTGGCGCAAACAGGGCCGCGAGGCGGGCGTGATCGTCGGCCGAGGCCGGCAGGACGGCAAACAGAAGGGCTGGCAGCAGCAGGCGGAGCATGCGGCGAGTCTAACCGGAAAGCCACGTGTTTGACCACGACAAAGGCTGGGCGGAATGCGACGCTGCCAATTCAGAGCTGGGCCATGGGCTGCACCATCGGCCAGAGTTTGATCTCTTCGGCGACCAGATGGGCGGGCAGGCGGGCAAGATCGACCACCAGTCGACCGAGGTCGCCCGGACTGATGCAGCGGGCCAGCACTTCCGGATCGCGCGGTGGCAGGCCGGCGGCGGTCGTGAAATCGGTCTGTCCCCAGGAAGGCAGCAGCGAAGTGACGCGGACGCCGTGCGGGCGCAGCTCCGTGAGCAGGCAGCGGCTGAACTGGAGCAGCCCGGCTTTGGCGGCGGAATAGACGCTCCAGCCCGGCCAAGCGTGGGTGGAGCAGGCACTGCCGATGTTGACGATGAGGCCCTCGCCCTGGTGGCGCATCTGCGCCGCGGCACGCCGGCAGCCCAGGATGGCACCGGTCAGGTTGACGGCCAGACTTTGCACGACAGCCTCGTCGGTCTGCTCTTCAGCCGGACCGATGTGCAGGCCCGCACCGGCATTGTTGACCAGCACGTCCAGGCGACCGGCGTCGGCGAGCACCTCGGCCAACAGCCGGTCCCAAGCGTCACCGTCAGCGGCATCGGCGACGAAGGCCCGCGCCCCAATCCGTGCGGCGGTGGCTTCCAGTTGGACGACGTTGCGGCCCGTGATCCAAACGCGGGCGCCCGCCTGCACCAAGGCCTCGGCAATGCCGGCGCCGTAGCCACGCGAGCCGCCGGTGACGATGGCAGAACAGGGAAAGCTCATGAAGGCTGAACGATCCTCACTTGGCGACCGCGCGCACGCTGAAGTCGTCGTAGTGAACGTCGACCGCGTTCGTGGTCAGGCTGACCAGGCTTTTGGTGGCGTGGGTCACGCCCTCCGACTGAAACCGGCCGACCTCCTTGCCGTCGATCAGCACCTCGATGGTGTCGCCCTTGGTGCGCGTGGTCAGGGTGTACCATTCATTCAGCTTGAGGTCGAGCGGGGCGCGCGCCGTCTTGGATTCCAGCATCTTTTTTTCCTCGTCGGTCAGCTGATTCGCCTTCTTGCGGTCGTAGAGGCCGTTCTCGAGCGTGAAGCCACCCGTTTTGGCGTCGCTCATCTGCACCTGCTTCGGGCTGATCGTCACCTGGCAGATGTGACCGGCGTGCGAGCCTTTGAAGTCCTTGTCGTCGAACCAGACATTGAAGCTCTTCGCCGCCTCGCTGACGAAGCGGAACTTCACCTGCACCTGCAGGTCCTGCTCGCCGGGGAACTTGATGTTGTCGACCGCCGAATGATCGGAGCCCTCCGGGGTGATGCCGACCAGCACGCCGTCGCGCACGACGCTGCCGCTCTTGTAATGGCCCCAGCCCTGCTTGAAGGCCTCGCCGGCGAAGTCGTCCTCAAAGATCACCCGGCTGAAATAAGCGGCATCCTTGCCCTGCTTGCGCTCCAGGTCCCATTGCTTGAGCCAGTCCTGATCGGCCTGTGACAGGCTGGCGAGCGGGATGTCGAAGGGGCGCAGGTTGACGTTGACCTTGAGGATGCCGTCGGCTGTCAGATCGAGCAGTTCGGCTTTGAGGGTCTTGCCCTCCAGGTTGGTGAGGTCGCGGTACTCACGGGCGCGCGGCTGCGCCTGGGCGGCAGCGAGCGAAAGGCAGAGGAGAAGCAGGCAGCGGAGCATGCGTCACCCGTTAGGCCAAAAGTTGGCGCCTGCAAGCGGATCGCGAGGCGGTTCACACCGGCCGCAGCACGGACTTCACGACCTCGCCCCGGTGCATTTTTTCGAAGGCCTCATGCCATTCGGTGATCGGCCAGACGCCGCCGATGATGGGGCGGACATCGAGCTGGCCGGAGGCAAGCAGGGCGATGACGCGTTCCCAGACCGGCCAGTTGTGGCTGAAGCTGCCCTGCAGGGTGATGTTTTTCTGCACGAGCGGATCGAGGTTGAAGCCGAGCGGCTGCGGGCCCCAGCCGACCTTGCTGATCCAGCCGGCCGGGCGCACGAGGTCGAGCGCGATCTTGAGGGTGGCGCTGGCGCCGGCGGCGTCGATGACGCCGTCGCAGCCGAGGCCGTCCCGCGCCTGCGCCCAGGCCTTGGCATCGCCGACGATCGCCTCGCAGCCATAGTGCTTGCGGGCAAGCTCAAGGCGGTGCGCATCCTGCGGCAGACCGACCAGGGCCACTTCCGCACCGCACAGCCGGGCCATGGCCGCGCAGAGGATGCCGATGGTGCCGGGGCCGAGCACGACGACGCGGTCGCCGGGCTCAATGCGGGCGTTTTTCACCACGGCGTTGTAGGCAACACAGCAGGGCTCGGTGAGGCAGGCCTGCTCGAACGGCAGGGCGTCTGGCACATGATGCAGGATGCGCGCGGGGACACGCACGAACTTCGTCATCGCGCCGTTGACGCCGTAGCCAAAACCCTTGCGGGTGGGGTCGAGGTTGTACAGGCCGCGCCGGGTCATCGGGTTGTCCGCGCTGATGACGGCGGCGGTTTCCGACACCACGCGGTCGCCCTCGCGCCAGTGCTCGACCTCCTTGCCAACCTCAACAATGCGGCCGCCGAACTCGTGGCCGAGCACGACCGGGTAATTCACCGGCCAGGAGTGGTCGGCGGTCCACTGGTGCAGGTCGGAGCCGCAGACACCGACGTTGGCGACCTCGATCAGGACGTCCTGCGGGCCGATCGACGGCTGGTCGATCTCACGGATTTCGACGGAGCCCTTTTCCGGGGCGAAGTTGACGACGGCGGCGGATTTCATGGTGGGTCAGCATACGCGCTTTCCGGCGCGCACCACGCCAAAGAATGGGCGAATGGCGACATCTGAAAATCCTGCTGGCGCCAGCTCTGGACGCTTGTTCAGTGGGGGCTCGCATGTCCAAGCCTCTCATTGCCATCACCATGGGCGACCCCGCCGGGGTCGGTCCGGAAGTCTGCCTGCAGCTGCTCGCCAACGAGGCGGTGCGCGACTTCGCCACACCGGTCGTTTTCGGTGACGCCCGCCTGCTCGCCCGCTGCGCACGGCAGACCGGCCTGTCGGCGCCGCGCCGCATCGTCTCGGAGATCGAATGGGCCGACATCTGCCCGAGCCTCGACGAGCCGGCGGTGCTCGACCTGTTCGGCTTTGATGCCGCGGATTTCACCCCCGGGGTGGTCAGCGCCCGCACCGGCGCCGCCGCCTACCGCTACGTCGAGCGCAGCATTGAGGCCGCGCTGGCCGGCCAGGTGGCGGGCGTGGCGACCGCGCCGCTCAACAAGGAGGCCCTGCATGCCGCCGGCATCCGCTTCCCCGGGCACACGGAGATCTTTGCCGAGAAGACCGGCGCCGCGCGCGCCTGCATGTTTCAGTACAGCGACGAGGTGCGCGCCAGCTTCGTCACCGTGCACTGCGGCTACGCCGAGGTGCCCGCCCTGCTGACGCAGCAGCGCATCCTCGATGTCATCGAGCTGACCGCCGAGGCCATGCGCCGGATCCGCGGCACGAACCCGAAGCTCGCCGTGCTCGGCCTCAACCCGCATGCCGGCGAACACGGCCTGTTCGGCAACGGCGAGGAGGAAAGGATCATCGGGCCCGCCATCGAGGCCGCCCGCGCCCGCGGCCTGACGGTCGAGGGGCCGCTGCCGCCCGACACCGCCTTCCTGCCGGCCAAGCGCCGCAGCACCGACGCCTTCATCTGCATGTACCACGATCAGGGCCACATTCCGCTCAAGGCGCTCGCCTTCGACACCGCGGTGAACACAACCCTCGGTCTGCCGATCATCCGCACCAGCGTCGATCACGGCACCGCCTGCGACATCGCCTGGCAGGGCAAGGCCACCGGCAGCAGCCTGTTCGAGGCCGTGCGCCTGGCGGCGAAGCTGCATGGGGCTTGAGCCCTGATTCAGGGACGTACCACCTGCTGGGCATGCACCGCCTCACAGATCCGGCGCAGGGAGCCTTCCAAATCGCCGTCGGCGGTCTTGAAGGCATCGGCATCGATCGTCAGCGGCGCGCCCAGCACGACCAGCGGCGCGCCATACTGCGGGCACTGGACGGCCTGTTCGAGGCTGAGCCCGCCAACCGCCTGCACGGGCACCTGCACCGCGCGCACGACCTCGCGCAGTTGGTCGAGCGGGCTCGGCATGCGCCGGCCGGAGGCGGCAATGCCGCGGCGCTCGTCGTAGCCGATGTGATGGATGACGTAGTCGCAGCCCAGGTCCTCCAGCCATTTCGCCCCGGCCACCATGTCCTCGCAAATCATGTTGTCGCCCATGACCTTGCAGCCGAAGTCGGCGCCGGCCTTGACGACGCATTTCACCGTCTCGGCATGGGCGCGCGCCATGACAACGACGTGGGTGGCACCGGCCTTGGCCATCATCTCGGCCTCCAGGTAGCCGCCGTCCATCGTCTTCAGGTCGGCGACGATGGGCGTGCCCGGAAAAGCTTTTCTCAGCGCGCGCACCCCGTGCAGGCCTTCGGCGAGGATCAACGGTGTGCCCGCCTCCAGCCAGTCGACCCCGGCGCGCAGGGCCAGCGCGGCGGTTTCGAGGGCTTCATCGATGTTCGTGAGGTCGAGCGAGATCTGGACAATGGGTTGCATGGCGCGGTTGCACAGCAAAGCAAACCCGCGCATCCTCGTCACGACAAAGATGAGGCGAAATGCGACACCGCTCAAGCCGCTCGACCGGCCGCGCCGCAGTGCGGCGGAGATCGGCCGCTGGCGGCGTGAACGCGAGCGCTGGCTGGGGGCGCTGGCGCCGGCCGGGCTGTTTCATCGCCTGTTCGACCATGTGCCGGGCGTGTACTTTTTTGCCAAGAACCGCGAGGGCCGGCTCATGTTCGCCAGCGAGGGCCTGCGCCGCCGCTATGCGATGCGCGACGAGACGGAGATCCTCGGCATGACCGATTTCGATCTCAATCCGGGCAGCATGGCCCAGGCCTATGTCGATGATGACCGCCGCTTGCTCGCCGGTGAGGCGGAACGCATCGAACGACTCGAGCTCTGGTGGGATGACCAGGGCATGCCCGACTGGTTCCTGGTCACCAAGCTGCCGCTGCACGACCGACGCGGCCGCGTCGAGGGTGTCATGGGCCTGCTGCGCCGCCCTGATGCGGCTGAGCGCCGCCTGCCGGTGTTCCAGACCGTGGCGAAGGCGGTGGAGATCCTGCGGCGCGACTTCGCCGAGCCCTTGAAGATCGAGGACGTGGCACGCGCCTGCGGGCAGTCGCTGCGCCAGTTGCAGCGGCGCTTCCAGAGCGCCTTCGGCATCACGCCGCAGGAGTTTCTGCTGCGCACGCGCGTGCTGGCGGCGGCGCGCCTGCTCGAGGAGAGCGACCTGTCGGCGGCCGAAGTCGCCACGCGCTGCGGCTTCGCCGATGCCAGCCGTTTCTCGCGGCACTTCCGCCTGCGCATCGGTGCCTCGCCCTCGGCCTACCGTAGGGCGCGCAGCGGTTCATGAGGCGGCCGAGCTCTCGGCACGATGGCCGAGCGTCAGCGCGCTGAAGACCATGGTCAGCACGCAGCAGACGCCCATCGTCGCCATGACCCCACCCCAGCCCCAGTGATCGGCGATCCAGCCGACCCCGGTGCCGGCGATGGCGCTGCCGAAGACGTAGCCAAAGAAGCCGGTGAATCCGGCGGCCGTGCCCGCGGCCTTCTTCGGCACCAGATCGAGCGCGTGCAGGCCGATGAGCATGACCGGGCCGTAGATGAAAAAGCCGATGGTGATGAGTGCGGCGACATCGATCCACAGCGGCCCGTGGCGATTGAGGCCGTAGGCGATCAGGCCGAGCAGGGTCGGCACCATGAACAGGATCGTCGCCGGTGCACGCCGTGAGCGGAACACCTTGTCGGAAATCCAGCCGCTGAGGATCGTGCCCGGCACCGCCGCCCACTCGAAGCAGGCCCAGGCGAGGCTGGAATCCTTGAAGCTGAAGTTTTTCGCCGTCTGCAGGTAGGTCGGAATCCAGTCGACCACGCCGTAGCGGACGAAGTACACGAAGGCGTTGGCGATGGCGATGGCCCAGAGCAGCCTGTTGCGGAAGACGTGCTCGAAGAAGATCTCGCGGAAGCTGAAGGTGCGCTCATGCGCCGCGCTGTAGTTCGGCGGGTAATCGTTCTTGTACTGCTCGATCGGCGGCAGGCCGCAGCTCTGCGGGGTGTCGCGCATGAGCATGAAGGCGATCGCGGCGACGACGGCGGCCACCAGGGCATTGAAGTAAAATTTCGCGCCCCAGTCGTCGAACAGCCAGACACCCCAGAGCGCGATGACGGCGACCAGGGCGCCGCCGACATTGTGGGCGACGTTCCAGATCGACACCGCGCGGCCGCGCTCACGGGTGCTGAACCAGTGCACCATGGTTTTGCCGCAGGGCGCCCAGCCCATGCCGTTGACCCAGCCGTTGAGGCTTTGCAGGACGACCATGAGGGTGAGCGACAGGTAAATTTCTTTGACCAGTCCAAACACCGCCAGGATGGAGCAGGAGAGCAGCAGGCCGAGCGGCAGGAACCAGCGCGGATTGCTGCGGTCGGAGACGCTGCCCATGAGGAACTTGGAGAAGCCGTAAGCGACACTGAGGCCGGTCATGGCCGTGCCGAGCTGGGCCTTCGAGTACTGCGGGTAGTCCCGCAGGATGTCGGGCATCGCCAGGGAGAAGTTCTTGCGGACGAGGTAGAAGGCGGCGTAGCCGAGGAAGATGCCGGCGAAGACCTGCAGGCGCAGGCGCCGGTATTCCGGGTCGATACGCTCGGGTGGCAGGAGCTCGGCGTGCGGCGCCGGTTTGAGAAAGGCGATCATGAAGCGCGCATGCTGGCAGGGGCGGCGGCGCGGCGTCAATCCCCGACTTGCAGGGCCGGCAGTTCGCCACACAGCGCCAGCGCCTTGAGCGCCTGGGCCGTGGCGATGTAAGTGATGTAGTGGTAATTGCCACGGTACAGCGAGTGCATCCACCAGCGACCCGACACCCGCTGCTCGCGCTTCAGCCAAGCCACCGCGCGCTGCACGCGCTCATCCTCCGTCGCCACGCCGTTCTGCCGCATCAGCACGACGGCGAAGGCGGTCATGTAGGCGTCGCTCTCCGGTCGGTCGGCATCCGGCAGGCTGGCGAGCAATTGGAGCACGGTGTCGCTCATCGTGTAATGCCAGTCCTGCACGGGTGAGAAATCGCGGGTCGACCAACCGCCGTCGGCGTGCTGCTTGGAGGTCAGCAGCGCGAATGCGGCCTCGCGCTGACCGGACGTCACCAGTTCCGGCAGGTCATGGGCGAGTTGCAGGCGCAGAACGCGGTCGTAGTCGTTCTTGGGCGGCGCCTCGCGCAGCCAGGTCTTCAGGCGTTCGACCCGGGCACGCAGCTCTGGGTCGGTCAGACCGGCCAGCCAGCCGGGCGCGGCGGCGATCGCGCGCGCGGCCTGGACGCTCAGTTCAAAGTCGGTCGTGATGTGCGGGATCTCCACCTCGCCATAGCTGACAAAGGCACCGCTGGCCGACTGCCGCTCGAACAGGTCGCGCAGCGAGCGATCCGTGGTCTCGGCGAGTTCGCCGCGCACATGCTTGTCCCATTCCGCGAGGCCCAGCGAACGCCAGACCGCGGTCCAGGAGCCGGCGTAGTAGCGGTGACCGTTCTTTTCCGTTTCCTGCTGCGGTCGCACCTCCGCCGGCACGGCCTCCAAGAAGTCCGCGAGGATTTCCTCGTTCGGCGTGCCAAGCAACGCTGCCAGTGCCGGGCGCTCGGCGAGGTAGGGTCCGGTGGTGTGACAGTTGATGCAGGATTTTTCACGCACCCAGGCAAGCGCACCCTCTTCCAGGTAGCGGCCGGCGGCACGGACCGACTCCGGGCCAAAGGCCGCGACCCGCGGTTCATCGGCCGTCGGAATGGCGATGGCGATGTCGCCGCTGCGGTATTGGAACTCCGGCTTGGCCGCGAGAGAGGCACCGGCGGTAAGGGCAAGCAGGAGCAGGGCGCGTGGCATGGCGAGAATACGCGGGCGCAGAAGCCGTCCTTCCGCTGCGGACTGGGGGATCTCAGGTTTCAGATTTCAGATGCCCGCGGAAGCTCGGGCGGGCTCGACTGACTCCCGCCTTCGGGCGAAGGCGCCTACACGGAACCGCAAGCTCGTTGGCCACAACGAGAGGCTTGGAAAAACGGCACCCAGCGCGGCCGCCCCCGCCACGGGATCACTTCCTGGGCGGTTCCGGCGGTGCCGGGATCGGTGTGGTGTCAACGGTCGTGTCCAGCCCGCGCAGGTGGCGGTCGGTGAAGGCCTGGCCACGCACCCTGACCTCGGCATGACCGACCGAGCCGTGGCCGCCGCCGCTGATGGGCACCAGCAGGCTCGGCACACCGGCCTTTTGCAGGGCGGCATGGATGGCCTCGGCGTGGTGGAAGGCGACACGCTGGTCGGCGGTGCCGTGGAAGGTAAGGAAGGGCGGGTCATCCTTGGAAACATGCGTCACCGGCGAGGCGGCCCGCGCTTCGGTCGGCCGGTCCGGCGCGGGGCCGCCGAGCAGGCCGCTGACGGCGTCATCCTGCCAGATCGGCTGGCCTTGTGTGTCGAACATGAGGGCCAGCGTAAAATCCTCGGGGCCGCAGAGGTTGACGACACATTGGACACGACTGCTCACGCCGGTGTGCGGGCCGAGTTCGCCTTCGAGCGCCGCGACGTCGCCACTGGTGCCGAGCAGGGACGACAGATGACCACCGGCCGAGCTGCCCCAGGCGGCGATCTTGTCGGGATCAAGGTTCAGTTCCCTGGCGTGGGCGCGAATCCAGCGGATCGCCGCCTTGCAGTCGTGGATCTGCGCCGGCCACGAGGCTTCGCCGGTGAGGCGGTAACCGACCGTGACCGCCGCGTAATCGCCAGTGCGAGCGAACTGGATGGCCTGGGCGGCATAACCGAGGCGGTCGCCATTCACCCAGCCACCGCCATGGATGAAGGCGATGACCGGCAGCGGCTGGTTGCTCTTGCGCTGCTTTGGCAGGTAGACATCGACCGCCTGCTTCGGATGCGTATTGCCGGCGTAGGGCTGGTCAAGGCGCAACTCGACCGCATTTTTCTCGGCGGATTCGCGGGCGCGCTGCTTGGGATCGGTTGGCGACTGGGCCAGGACCGGCAGGGCCAGGGCGAGCAGGAGGAAGCGTTTCATGGCAGGAGGAAAACGTCCGGGCAGAGGAGATCTCAGATGGCAGATCTCAGATTTTCAATTTCTGCGGGAGCTCATGCGGGGGGCCAGGCCCGCCTTCGGGCGCCTACTGGGACCGTAGGCTCGTTTGCCAAAAGAGGAGCAGGGGAATGGCGGCTGACACGATCGAATCCTGCCTTCGGGCGGAGGCGCCTACCGCGCTCGTGCCTGCAGGCGCTCCCAGGCGGCCTCGACCCAGAAGAACTGCGAGTAGTAGAGCCTGGCGTAGTCGTAGTGGGCGATGACCCGTTCGACCGCGGCGCGATGGGGCTCGATGACGGCCGGGTCCGGGCAGAGCGTGACGATCCAGGCGGCAGCGGTGGGTTCGCGGACGAAGGCGGTTTCCTTGCCGCGGCGCGGGGCCTGCTTCAGGAAGTGGCGCAACTGCGCCTGCGCGAGTTCCACCGACTCCTGTTCGGTGGTTTGCGGTCGCCACTCGGCATTCATGACGCGCCAGTTCATCTCGAAGCGACTCGTGTCGGCGTTGTCGAACTGCAGGGCGAGCGGCAGCGTCTCCGCGGCGAGGCGTGCGCTGGCGGCGAGTCCTGCGGCATAGGCTGCCTTCAGCGAGGCATCCGTCTCCAGCTCCCAGAGGCCACGCAGGGCACCGACCGCGGCGCAGGAGGTCCAGTTGTGGCGCGGGGAATACCAGAACACCATGCCGCCGGCACAGATCTCGCGCTTGCTCAGGGTCTTGTCGCCACCGCGCGCGGCCAGTTCCTTTTGATACAACTCCCGCCACCTGGCCTCGCCGGTGATGGCGTGCAGCAGCTTCAGCACGAAGAGTTTGCGGCTCACCTCCTCGAAGTGGAACCCCTCGAAGCTGCCGCGCGTGCCGAAGGGCGGCTCCGCCGGCATCTTCCAGCCGAGGCCTTCGATGGCCTCGGCGGTGGTGACCAGGTGCCGCGCGATCCGGGTTTTTTCGGCGTCGGTCGCCAAGGCCGATTCCCAGTAGCGCCAGAGGCCGAGGAACCAGGGCAGGGTCTGGTCGTTCGAGCCCATGGCGTAGTGCGATTTGCCGTCGGTGCTGACGCCGCGTCCGACAAACCCCGGCACCTCGCTGATCGAGTTCAGCAGCAGCAGGCCCTCCATGAGCTTGCGGGCTTTCGCGCCGTCCTCGGCTGATGGCGTGCGCCGCCAGCGCAGCAGCGCTGCGTCGAGGTAGAGGCCGTTGAACATCGCGCCGTTTTCGATCGGTGACCACCAGCCGAGGGCGTTGGGTTTGCCGAGCCGGCATTCCTCGGGCGTCGGCAGTGACACCGAACCGTCGAGGTCGGCGAAGTCGAGCATCAGCCCGTGGGCATCGATGAAGCGGCGCCAGATCTCACTGTGGGCAGCCTCGGCGGCGGTTGCGGCATCGGCCGATTGCAACCGCGGGACGGCAGTGGTGGCGAGGGTGGCGGCCAGGAAGGTGCGGCGGTTCATGGCGCATCGGTCGCCGCAGCCGGCCACCGGCGCAAGGGGCAGGCGTTCCCTCAGATCTTCACCGTGAACTCGTCCGCATCGGCGAGGCTTTCCGCGAAGCCGGTGAGCAGGCGGATGACCTGCTCGACGTCGCGCAGGTCGGCGGTTTCGACGACGCTGTGCATGTATCGCAGGGGCAGGGAGACGAGGGCGCTCGGGATGCCGTGCTGCTGGTGGAAGATGACGTCGGTGTCGGTGCCGGTGAAGCGCGAGGAGGACTCGTGCTGGACGGGGATCTTCAGGCGGTCGGCGACCTCGATGAGGCGGCGCACGACCTCGACATGGTTGGCGCCGCCGTGGGTCAGGCTGGGGCCGCCGCCGAGCTTGACCTCGCCGTGTTTTTTGACGTCGACCGCCGGGGTGTCGGTGGCATGGGTGACGTCGAGCACGATGGCAACGTCGGGCATGAGCCGGTGGGCGGCCATCTTGGCGCCGTGACCGCCGATCTCCTCCTGGACGGCGTTGAGGGCGATCACCGTCGCCGCCGGGCGCTTCTTTTTGGCGGCGAGACGGGCGACGACCTCGGCGAGGATGAAGCCGCCGATGCGGTTGTCGAGCGCGCGGCCGACCAGGCGGTGGGCGCCGAGTTCCTCGGCACAGTCGGCATAGACGGCGGGATGACCGACGCGGATGCCGGCCTTGGCGACCTCCTTGGCATTCGACGCCCCGATGTCGATCCACAGTTCATGGACCTTGGGCGCCTTCTCCTCGTCGCGGTTGTCGCGCAGGTGGATGGCGATGTTGCCGATGACGCCGCGCACGCTGCCCTTGTCGCCAAGGATCTCGACGCGGCGGCCGCGGGCGGTGGCGACATCGCTGCCGCCGACGCGGTCAACGTGCAGCAGGCCGTCGGCGGTGATGTGCTTGACCATGAAGCCGATCTCATCGGCGTGGGCCTCGAACATGACCCGGCGCGGCTTCTTGCCGGCACCGTCGAGCGTCGCCCAGGCATTGCCGTAGGCATCGCTGTCGACGCGGTCGGCGCACTGGCGCAGCCGCGCGGCCCACTTGCGCTGGCCGCGGTGTTCAAAACCGGTCGGGCTGGGCGTGGCGAGCAGGTCGAGGAGGAAGGCTTTCGAGGACGGGGTCATGCCGTTATGAAACGCCGGAAACCCCGGGGTGAAACGGATTTTTGCGGGTGACTTTTGTCATTACCGTCGAACACATTCACATCGTTCCCTTCGAGGAGAGGGGCGAGGTGATCTGGCTCGTCACCATCATCCCGAGCCGCAAGGCCACCAAACGCTATTTGGAGGATCCAGATCATGAAACGGAATAAGGAAGAACAGGAAATCGAAGCGCTTTTCGAGCGGGGCGAGGTGGTGTTGTCCAAGCCGGGCCCAAGACTGCTCAAAACCCTGAGCCCCGCCGCCGACAACACCTTCCGCAAGGACCGTCGGATCAACATCCGGCTGTCCGAGCGCGACATGGTGGGCATTCAACGCGTGGCGGCCGCCAAGGGCGTGCCCTACCCGTCTCCGATTGTATTATGCCTGTCATGACGATGACTTGTTGGCCACAGCATCATTCAGTCGTCTTGTGTCTGAACCCTTGGGACACACAGAGGCCTTGTCGGCAAAAGTCCGCCTGGACGGGCAGACTTTGTCTCTGAATTTCCTGCACGAAATGCAGCGTCTTTGATGCGGGAATTCCCGTCAAGAAAAACCGGAGAAATGCGCAGGCAGCTGGCTCAAGCGAGGAGGCGGAGCGGCGCTTCGCCCCCCAAGAAGTTTCGCACGGAGCCCACGGAGTGGCAGGATCCGCCCGCTGCCGTGGAACTCCCAGCCACCCGCGTTTCCCAGAGCTCCAGTGGGATGGAGCCCCCAGGGCGCGTTGGCGCGGCAGCCCGCCTGCCCATCAGTGATTGAACAGGAAGGCCGGGGAATTGATCAGGGCCCAGGCGAGATCCTGGGCGGCGGTGAGGCGGCGGTCGGCGAGCTGTTTTTCGCTGAGCCCAGCGTCGCGGCGCAGCTGCAGCAGCTTCGGATCGAGCAGGATCGGTTTCTCCGCCTCGGCCAGCTTGGCCGTGAGGGCAAGCTCCTGCGGATCGGCCGGCAGCGGCCTGCGGGCGATGACCAGGTTTTCCTTCTGCGTCTGGTACTCACGCGCCTGCTCCAGGAAGTGGGCGGTCAGCAGCGCCTTCTGCGCGGGCGCGCGCTTGTCGGCCGGCAGCTTGAGCGCCGCCGCCACCGCGGCCGGCGCCCCGAAGCGCGCCACCGGCGCGGTGGTGACCCACAGGCGGAAGCGGCCGAGGTTGTATTTGCCGTTCTGGAAGAAGTGGGTGAGCTGGACACTGAGCAGGGCACCGCCGTCGAAGTCGACCGGCTTGTCGAACTCGAACACCGCCTCATGGCGCAGGCCGGCCTCGGGGCTGACCGCCCAGCCGCGGTCGCGGTTGCCCTTCTTCAGCGAATCGGCGACGCGAAAATTCTCCTGCTCGAAATCGGCACGCGGGTTGCGCAGACTGATCGGCATGCCGGCACGTTTGGCACGCTTGGCATCAGCCGGGCTGGCGCTGACGAGGATCTCGCTGAGCACGAAGTTGCCATCCGGGGCGAGACCAGGGCCATTGCTGGGCAGCCGGTCGTCAGGCAGAACCTCCAGCTTGATCGCCGTGATGCCCTTGAGATCGCTGTGCCCCTGCACCAGATAATTGCCGGCCGCCATCTGGCCCTCGGGCAATGGCGTGGCGAACAGGCTCTTGTCGGGCTGCGGCTCGAGCTTGGCAACCCCGGCCGCACGCACCACCTTCACCTCAAGCGGTTCCCAGAGCGTGGTCAAATCCAGATACTGCTCCCAGCGCGACTGCTGGGTGAGCGCGGTTTCGCCGGCCTTCTTCACCGCCGCCTCGGCCTTGGCGATGGCGGCCAGCCGGGCATCCTCTTTCTTCTTCCACTCGGGCGCCATCTGGGTCTGGTAGGCCGCCAGTTCCTGCTTCGCCGCGGCGATCGCCGCCGCGCGCTCGGCCTCGGCCTTGGCGATGATCGGCTTCTGCTCGGCCTCCTTCGCCTGCCATTCGGCGGTGAGCTGCTGGTGTTCGGCCTCCATGCCATGCAGGCTCGCCAGCGCGGCGGCGATCTCCTTGTCGCTCGGCAGACGGTTGAGCACCCGCACAAAGAGTTCCTCCACCAGCTTGCGGTCATCCGTCACCTGCTTCGTGAGCTGGGCGATGGCGTTGTTCGGGTCGCTGATGGCGTCGCCCACCGTCGGTCCCGACATCAGGGCCATGACCGGGCCGAGGTTGACGTCGTTGCTGCGTTCGCATTCGCAGACCGATTCGCGCGCGGGTTTGCCAAAGTTGGCGAGGAAGCCGTCGGTCGGCTGGATCTGGCCGTCGGCGAGTTGGGCGGCGCGGGTGCCCTTGGCCACGCCGGGGATGTTCGGCTGCGAGCCGGTGGCGGCGAAGACAGCGTCGAACAGCACCTCGGCGGGCAGGCGGCGCGCCTTGGCGTGGCTGTAGTTGACGGTGTCATCGGCGTTCCACTTGGTGGTGGCGAGGCTGAGCTGGTAGGTGCGGCTGGTGGTGATCAGGCGCATCAGGTGGCGCACATTGAAGCCGCTCTGGACGAACTCGTTGGTCAGGTGCTGCAGCAGCTCCGGATTGCTCGGCGGATTGCCGGCACGGATGTCGTCGAGCGGTTCAATGACGCCGGTGCCGGTGAGGTAGCCCCAGATGCGGTTGGCATAGCTCATCGCAAAGTAGTCGTTGTCGGGGCTGGTCATCCAGGCGGCGAACTGTTCGCGACGCGACTTCGGCGCCGACGGTCCCTGGCGGATGAGCTGGGTGTCGTAGGGCACGCGCGGCGCCACCGGCTTGCTGGTGCGCAGGTGGTTCATCTCGCCCTCGGTCTTGTCGCCGACGATTTCATAGAGCGGCTTGGCGCCCTCGACGGCCGAACCGCCGATGGTTTTGCCGGCGCTGGCGGGATCGGGCTTGAGGTCGATCTGGGCGAAGAAGGCGGCGGTCTCGTAATATTGATCCCAGGTCCACTTCTCGAAGGGGTGATCGTGGCACTTGTTGCAGTTGAAGCGCGTGGCCAGGAACAGGTGGGTGGTGTTCTCCACCAGGTCCTCGGCGTTGCGGACGATCTTGTAGTAGTTGGCCGCGGGATTGTCCTTGGTCGAGCCGCTGGCGTTGACGATGCGGTAGGCCATGCGGTCGTAGGGGGTGTTCTGCGCCACCTGCTCGCGGATCCAGCCGCGCAGGCTGGCGGCGCCCTCGGCGCCGAGGAACTTGCTGTTCACCTGCAGCATGTCGGCCCACTTGTTGGTCCAGTGATCGACAAAGTCCGGGTTGCCGATGAGCGTGTCGATGACCGCCTCGCGCTTGACCCGTGTGTCGCGGGTGTCGGCCAGGAAGGCGCGCACCTCCTCGGGCTTCGGCGGCAGGCCGGTCAGGTCGAGATGGATGCGGCGCAGGAACTCGTCGTCGCTGCACAGGCCGCTCGGCTCGATCTTCATGCGCTGCCACTTCTTCGCCACCAGCTCGTCGATCCGGCCCCAGGTCTCCGGCTGCTTCCAGACAAAGCCGGTGCGGTCGCCCATGACGGTGATCGTGGTGGCGGCGTAGGCGCCCTCAAAGCGCGCCAGGATGGCGGCCTCGCCACGGCGCAGGCTGTTCATCAGGCCGGTGCTGTCGGCCTCGATGACATCGCCGTTGCCGCTCTCGACGAAGGCCTCGGCGGTGACGTCCTTGACGTAGCCGTCGGCATAGCGGGCGACGACGCGCATCTGCTGGCGACCGCCAATGCGCTCGATGACCGGGTTCTTCGGGAAGATCTCGATGCTGGTGACGCGCGGCGTCTTCAGGTCGAGCTTCGCCCCCTGGCCGATCCAAGCCTTGAGGGTTTCATAATAGAGCTCGCCGGGCACGGTGAGCTGGCCGCCCTCGTGCGGCACGGAACCGCTGGCCTTGAGCAGCATGAGCGAGTGCTCGGGCGAGGCGACGTTGGCGCGGCGGCTGGCGAGTTCATCGGTGAAGGCGAGCACGTCGAAGATCGGGTCATAACCGCGCAGGCTGAGCTTGAAGCCGGCCTTGCCGTCCTTGGCGCCGTGGCAGGTGCCCATGTTGCAGCCGAGCTTGGACAGCACGGGCATGACGTCGCGCACGTAGTCGGGCTTGAGCGACTGATCCATGCCGCTCACCGTGAACGGCACCTCGGCCGCGCGGCCCATGAAGGCGATCTTGACCATGCCCTTGCCGTCCCTGGCGGGGCGCACCAGGCCGCGTGCATTGACGCTCGCGGCATCGGCCGTGGCGGTGAGCTTGGCGAGCCGGGTGATGTCGGCCTTGCTGCCGTCGCTCATCGTCGCGGTGACCAGCAGTTGGGCGTACTCGTTTGGCTTGCCGATGACGATCTGCTTCGGCTCGACCTCGATCGAGGCCACGGTCAGGCCGGGCACCAGCGTCTCGACCTTGTCGTCCTTCTTCGCCGTGGCGCGCACGCTGTCGTCGGCGATCACCTCGCTGGCCGCCAGCGCCTTGTCCTCGATGAGCGGCACGCTGACGAACTCCTTGGCGACCTTGCCGGTCGCGGCGTCGATGAGACGGATGCGGCCGTCCTGGCCGGCGGCGGCCATGGTCTTGCCATCGGGGCTGAAGCTGACGCTGAACACCCCGCCCGGCACGGGCGTGCTGCTGAGCAGCTTGACGTCCTGGGTGACCCAGTCATCGAGCTCCTGGCCCTTGCCGTTGACCGTCTCGACGATCTTCTTCACGGCGTCGGGCATGGTGCTGTCGTAGTCGCTCGCATAGACGTTCACCGCGCCGCTGCCCTCGAACGAGGCACCGGCGGCGAGGCGTTTGCCGTCCGGGGCGAAGTCGACCCCGAAGATGCGACCCTCCATCGCCGGGAAGCGGCGGATCAGGTTGGCGTTGTCGCCGATGACGCGCTTGGTGATGCGCTCCATGCGGTAGATCGCCGGCACGCCGTCGGTGCCGCCGATGAGCACCTCGTTGCGCAGCGGGTGCCGCGCCAAAGCCTGCACGCCGCCCTTGAGCGCGCCCGGGGTGATCGAGGTGATGTTGTCGATGAAGCGCTGGCTCTCGACCTCGGTGAGCTTGACGCTCATGTCGCGCCCGCAGGAAACCAGGTGCTTGCCGTCGATGCCCCACACCGTGTCGAGCACCCAGTCGCTGTGGCCACCCATGAACACGACTTCCCTGCCGGTGGCGGCCTCAAAGGCGCGCAGGCCGTTGTCGCCACAGCCGACGGCGACGAACTTGCCATCCGGCGACCAGCTGGCGCCATAGAGGGTGTCGAAGGTGAGCGGCTTGGACAGCTCCAGCTTTTTCGTCGCCACATCCCAGATCTGGATCTCGCCGAGGCGTGCCGGGCTGCCGCCGGTGACGAGGATCTTTTGGCCGTCGGGCGACCACGCCAGCTTCTGGACGCGCTCGGACAGACCGACCAGACGCGCGGCGATGCCGCTGCCGTCGGCCTTGTGGATGAGCACCTCGTGGTAGCCGGCGACGGCGAGGAACTGGCCGTCGGGCGAGTGCTCGATCGAGGTCACCGCCGGCGGTGTCACGTAGACCGGCGGGCGGTTCATGTCGTAGTGGGCTAGCGCCGAGGCCGGCGTGTCATCCTTGGCGCCCTCGGCGATCCAGCGGCGGATCAGGTCGAGCTGGCTGGCGTGCAGGGGGTCGCCCTTGGGCGGCATCTCGGCCTTGCCGTCGGCACCGGGCGTCGAAACGGTCAGCAGGTTCGAAGCCTCCGGTTTGCCGGGCACGATCGCGTTGCCCTGCTCACCGCCGGCGAGCAGCTTGGCGAAATCGGTCATCACGTAGTCACCCTTGGCCTTGGCCGGCTGGTGGCAGCCGGTGCAGTTCGCCTGCAGGATCGGGCGGACGTGCTTGTAAAAGGAGACCGGCTGGTTCGGGTCCGCGGCTTCCTCCTTCGCCGCCAGGGCGGGAACGGCCGGCAGGGCGAGCAGGATCAGGGCGCTGAATTTCATCTTCATGGCAAAAGGGGACGGTGGGGGCCAACGCGCGGAAACGCCCCGGGCGAGGCCACTCTTGCGCGCCCGGCCGCGCCGGCAGGATCGTCCATGCCAGTGCGGGAAATGCACCCCGGCCACGGAGCGCTTGATCGCGGCGGGGTTCTCCGCAGCTTGTCGGTTCATGCCGACGCCGCTTTCCGCCCGCCTCGCCCAAGCCGTCCCGGTGGACTTCTTCCGTCCGCTGACCCGGCCGTCGGCCCCGGTGTACGTGGACTGCGCCGACCGCCTCATCGACGAGGCCGGCGAGGCGGGTCGCCTCTCCCACAAGGAGACCCTGGAGATCCTGCGCGAGGTGCTCGCGGCGCATCCCGGTTCCCTGCTCGCCGAGGACGAGGGATCGGCCCTGCGCGACGCCCGCCAGCGCGCCGGCCAGTTCTTCAACCGCCTGCTCGCCGCCGGCTGGCTCGAGGACCAGACGCTCGGCCTGCACGAGCGCTGGGCGGTCATCGCCCCCGGCCTGCGGCCGCTGCTGCGCATGCTGCGCGACCTCGCCGAGGACGAGGTGGCGGAATTGAAAACCTTTGCCGACACCCTGCGCGGCCTCTGCCAGACGCTGGAGGAAAGCCGCGTGCTCGAGCCGGTGCTCAACGACGCCGACCAGCTGCGCTCAACGGTGACCGACCTCGGCCAGCGCCTGGAGCGCGCGATCGAGCAGTTGCACGCGGTGGAAAAGCTCGTCTCGGGCTTCGAGCAGCGCCAGCGCCAGAGCGATTCGGCGGCCGACACCCTGCACCTGCTGTACCACGAGTTCAGCCGCGGCGAGCACATGGTCTGCTACGACGCCCTGCGCCGCGGCGGCCTGCTCTCGCGCATCGAAGCGGCCCGCGCCCGGGTCGCCGAACGCGCCGAGGAACCGCTGCTGCGCGAGAAACTCGCGCTCGGCCTGCGCGAGCACTACGGCTACGAGGACCGCGAGGCCTACGACCGCGCCGTGCGTCTGCTGGGGCGGCTCGAGCGCGACCTCGGCGGCCTGAAGCGACGTGCGGAGGCGATCGATTTGCGCATGGCCGCCTTCAACCGGCTGTCGCAGCAGCGCTACCGCTACCAGACCGAGCTGCGCGGCCGCAAGCCCGAGCGCGTCAAGGCCTACTGCGAGGCGGTCAGCGCCGCCCACGCCGGCACCCGCTTCGCCGATCTCGCCGGTCAGCCGGCCGATTTCGCACCGCTCTGCCTGGAGACCCGCTTCTTCTACGGCCTCGAATCGCTCTTCAAACCGCGCCGCAGCAAGCAGCCGGTCGACCTGTCCTTCGCTCCCGGCCAGGCCGAACGCCAGAGCGAGGAGGACGTGCTCGCCGCCTGGAAGGAACGCCAGCGCCTCGCCCTCACCCCGCAGCGCGCCGCGCGCCTAGTCGCCCGCCTCGCCGCCGCGCCCGGCGACCAGGCCAGCACCGACACCCTCACCCTGGAAACCACCGACGACCTGCTCGACCTGCTGGCCGCGGTCGCCTACCAGCAGTCGCCCGGCCTCGCCGGCAAACGCGTGCGCTGGAGCGTCGACGGCCCCCGTCGCCGCCACGGCCTGGAACCGGAAAAGGTGCCGATGGATGCCCAGGTCGGCCACCGCATTGAACGCTTCACCGTCACCCGCAGCGCCTGAGGCGCTGGAGCGCTCTGGAGTGCTCCAGTCCTCTGGAGCTCTGGCAAGCCGAGGTGGCTGGGCACTCGCGTGGGGGTAACCGCAAGGGTGAGCGAAAGCGGCGCAGAAGCGCCGCACTCCAGGACGCTGCGCGCGGGAAATCACCAGTCGGGAGAAACGTCGTAGTCATCGCCGACATGCAGACGGTCGGTGGAAAAGCGCTGGATGGTTTTCACGATGGCAGTTGGCGAGTTTTCCTCAAACCAGCGAGCGGAACACCATGGGTAGTCTCTGGCCTGCGCGACCAGTCCATGGCGGACGGCATTCTGATGGGTGTACTGCAGCCGGGCCAAGTACGAAGTCTGATGGGTGAGCTGGGTTTCCCAAAAGTTGTGCCACACTTGACGACCTCGACAGCGATCCAAGCGGTTCAGCCAGCCGGCGAGCCGGGCGTGCAACTCGCCCAACATGGCTGGAAGGGTGGCGGCCTCGACGGGAGATTGGGCGACGAAATGATAGTGATTGGAGAAAACCGCCCAAGCTTCCAGATTCCAGCTGTATCGAGCGGCGACTGTTAGCAAACCCCGGTGCAGGACGGCCAGGCGGTCCTTGCCGCGGAAATGGTGTGCCTTGTGAAGCGTGGCCGCCGTCACAAAATAGGTACCACGTTCCGTGAGCCGATGTGGCGGCGCATGCGGCCAAGGGATCGGAGTCTCCGGCAAGCGCATGGTTGCATGAAATGCCTAGGTATATTATTTGTCAATGGGATTCGGACCTGCGCGCCAGCGTCCTGGAGTGCTCCAGTCCCCTGGAGCTCTGGCAAACCCGCGCGGCTGGCTGCCAGCGTTTGGCATCCGCGTGCTGTGTGGCTGCACGGGTGAGCGAAAGCGGCGCAGAAGCGCCGCACTCCAGGGCGCTGCGCGCGGTCGAGCCTGGCAGAAGCCTGCTGAATCCCTTCGTGAGCTTCGTGCCATACGTGGTGCCCTCTTCCTCTATAAGCACCGTACAAGCCCTGATCCGCCGCGCCAGCGTCCTGGAGTGCTCCAGTCCCCTGGAGCTCTGGCAAACTTGGGCGGCTGGCTGCCAGCGTTTGGCATCCGAGTGGGCTGAAACGAAGCGGGTGGGCGAAAGCGGCGCAGAAGCGCCGCACAGGGCCGCGGGCGCGGCAGTCCATACCAGTTGAACAAGCCGGCGGGTTCTTTATGCTCGCGCCTCCATGCCCGCCTCCGACGACCCGCTCTGGCCCTCTTTCTGGCACTCTGTGCCGGCCGAGGACCGTGCGCCGCTGCGCGAGGTGCTGGCGGAACTGCTCGGCCGCGGCGTCCTGCTCGGCGACGAGGGCAGCGGCCGCGAACTCTTCCTGCTCGCCCGCGATCACTACCGCTCCCACCTCGAGGACTACCTCGCCCCGCTCGCCCTCGAGCTCGTGGTCGACGAGGACCAGTGCCTGCTGCAGGCGCGACCGCGCACGGAATCCTGCCTGCTGCTCGGTCGCTTCGACAAGGCCGAGACCCTGGTCCTGCTGGCGCTCTGGCGCCTCTACGACGACGAGCGCAGCAACGGCCTGCAGGAGGCGGTCGTCATCACCGTCGACCAGCTCTGGTCGGCCCTGCGCGTCCATTTCGAGCGCGTCGAACCACCGCAGGCGACCCAGCTCGACGGCATCCTCGCCCGCCTGAAGCGGCATCGCCTCATCCGCACCGCCAAGCCCGAGGGCATGAGCCAGCCGGGCGAACTGCAGATCGAGATCCTGCCCAGCCTGGCGCGGGCCATCCCGTTTGATTCGCTGGAGGAATGGCAGGGCCGCGCCGCCGCCTTCGCCCCCGCCGCCAACCCCTCAGCCGCGGAGGAGACCGAGTCATGAGCGCCGGTCGCATCACCCTCAGCCGCATCCTCGCGGTCAACTGGTACGGCTACCGCCAGTTCATCGACGTCGCCGGCCTGACCCTCATCACCGGCGCCAACGGCAGCGGCAAAAGCGCCCTGCTCGACCTCATCCAGTTCGTCCTGCTCGGCGAGCAGCAGAGCCGCTTCAACAAGGCCGCCGCCGGCGCGGGCAGCGGTCGCAGCCTGCGCGGCTACTGCCTGTGCGACACCAACACGGTCGGTCGCGACGGCCAGGAACGCTACCTGCGGCCGAGCAGCGTCACCCTCGCCGCCCTCGAATTCACCTGGCCGAAAGGTCCCGACGAGGACGAACCGCGCCGCGAGACCTGGGGCGCGCGCATCGAGTACGAAGGCCCGACCGCCAAGCCCTCGACCCTCTGGTTCCGCGCCGGCCGCCGCCTCGAGTGGTCGGACTTCCTCCTGGCCGAGACCGGCCCCCAGGCCATGCGCTTCCTGCCCGAGGACTACTTCCGCACCCGCCTCAAGCGCGACCTCGACGGCGACGCCTGGGACCGCCAGCAGACCTACCTGGCCGAGATGGAACTGCGCTCGCACCTCGGCTTCGACAAGGAGCAGATGGCCAAGACCCTGCCGCGCGCCATGGCCTTCGAGCCGGAGAGCAACTTCGAAAAGTTTGTCCGCGAGTTCCTGCTCGAGCCCGGCCTGCCCGACGTGCGCGCGGTCAAGGCCAGCGTCGACGCCCACCGCCGCGCCCAGGAGCGGCTGAACAAGATGCATGACCAGCTCGAACGGCTGGTGCGCATCGGCAACCACCATCGCCAGTGGCGGGATTCGCGCCGCGAGGCCGCCCTGTACACCCACCTCGCCGACGCCCTGCGCCACGAGGAGGCCCTGGAAAACCTCGCCGCCCGTCAGGCGAAACTCGAGGAGCGCCGCGCCGAGCACAGCGCCCAGCGCGAGGCCCACGAGGCCGCGCTGGTCGAGCGCGACGAGCTGCGCCGCAAGGTCGAGGCCGACCGCGCCGCGCTCGGCGACCAGGGCGCCCGCCTCGCCGAACACCGCGCCCGCCTGCGCGATCTGCGCAAGCGTCTCGCCGCGCTGGAGACCACCGCCACCGCCGCGCGCGAACTGCTGCGCGACCGCGTGCACCGCTGGGAACAGTGGATCTGGCAGGCCGCCACGCTCGGCCTGGAAACGCCCGATGCCGCCGGCCGCGAACTCACCCTCATGAAGGGCGCCGACGAGGCGCGCGGGCTGGAAGCCGCGGGTCGGCTGATCCACGTCTACCACGACCTGCGCACCCAGGCCGAGGAGCGCCTGCGCCCCGCCCAGGCACGGGTCGAGGAACTCGAAGCCCGCGCGGCCACCCTGCGCCGCGACCTCGACCAGTTGCAGGCCGGCCAGGCCGCGCCCGCGCCGCTGCTGCACGCGCTCAAGGCCCGCGGCCAGCGCGCGGTCGCCCTCGGCCGCGTCACCGAGGTGAAGCGCGAGGCCGACAAGTGGTGGCCGCTGCTCGAAGCCTTCCTCGGTCGCCACCGTCAGGCCATCCTGCCCGAGGATTTCAAGGCGGCCTGGAAGGTCGCCCTGGAAACGCCCAGCCCGCACGAACCGCTCATCCAGCCCGACGAACTCGCCGCCGCCAGCGCCAAGCCCGGCTCGCTGCGCGACATGGTCGAGACCCGCCACCCGGCGGCCGGCAAACTGCTCGATCACCTGCTCGGCGACCTCATGCCGGTGACCAAGGCCTCGCAGCTCGACAAGCATGCGCGTGCGCTGTCGCTCGACGGCTGGCTCAAGGATCCGCCGCGGCGCCTCAAGCTGGTGCCGGAAAAGGAGCTGACCCTCGGCGAGGAAGGCCTGCGCCGGATGAAGGAACTGCGCGAGGCCGATTTGAAAAGCCTCGAGCACGAGCTCGTCCAGGCGCGCAGCGAGCGCGACGACTGGCGCCAGTTCCTCAATCGCGCCCGCGAGGGCGGGCTCAACGAATTCCTGCCGCCCGCCGGCGCCGACCAGCTCGTCCGCCTGCCGGAACTGCAGCGCGAGGCCGGTGAACTCGACCAGACCATTGCCCTGCTCGCCACGCCGGAACGCCTGCAGGCGATCGAGCAGGTGGAGACCGCCGCGCGCACCCTGGAGGGCGTCATCGAACGCATCGGCCGTCTGGCGCAGAGCCTCGGCGACTTCCAGCAGTTCGAGCGCGAGCAGACCGACGCCATCGCCGGACTCACCGAGCAAGAGGAACAGACGCGCCTCGCCCGCGCCACCACGCGCGCCTGGGTGTTCGGCTTTGACGATGCCGCCATCGACGAGCGACTCCGCCAGGCGCGCCAGCAGACGAACTCCTGGCGCAAGGCCGCCGAGATGGCCGCCGCCGACGCCGTGCAACTCGACAGCCGCGCCGCCGAAGCGCGCCGCCAGCGCGACGAGGCCCGCCGCGACTTGATCGCCGCGCCGAACCATCCCGAGCTGGCCGACGCGCTCGACATCGAGGCCGAGGACAACGACGCCTTTGACCGCCGTCGCGAGGAGCTGGAGACGCACGAGCTGGAGCGCTTCAAGGCCGCCGCCGAGGACGCCCGCCGCGAATGGGAGGAACGCCTGCAGCACCAGGTGCTCGACGTCCTGCGCGAGAAGCTGAGCGAGGCCGAGCGCACCAAGCGCGAGATCAACCGCGCGATGAACCACGAGATCGGCGGCTGGCGCTACCAGCTGACGAGCCGCGCCGACCGGGCCCACACCGCCATCTGGACCCTCGTCGAAAAGGGCCTGCCCACCGGCGCCGAGATGGAGCTGTTCAATGCCGCCGGTCGCGAGGACATCGAGCGCGCCAAGGCCGAGCTCATGGCCGCCATCGACGCCGCCGACAACCCCGACGACAAGCGCCACCAGCGCGCGCTCGACTACCGCTACTACCATCACTGGGACATCGAGGCCAAACCCGCCGGCCGCGGCGACGCCGCCGCGATCAGCCTCAACAAGAGCGCCAAGAAACAGAGCGGCGGCGAAAACCAGGCGCCGTTCTTCGTCGCCACCCTCGCCGCCTTCCGCCGCGTGTACGATCTTGGCCGACGCGACGACGTGCAGAACCTCGGCCTCGTCGTCATGGACGAGGCCTTCTCCAAGCTCAGCGGCGACCGCATCGACGACTGCCTCGCCCTCGCCCGCAACTTCGGCCTGCAGCTCGTCATGGCCTTCCCCGAGGACCGCCTGCCGACCATGTTCCAGCACGCCGACACGGTCGTGCAATGCCGCGTCGAACGCGGCTACGACGAGGCCAACGAACAGGTCACCCACATCGAAAACTGGGTCGTCCGCGTCGAAGGCTCCCGCCTGCTCGAGCTCGCCGAGTGATCGGGGAAAGGTCCGCAGATGACGCCGAGGAACGCAGATGTCTGAGACCCCGCGCGCAGCGCCCTGGACTGCGGCGCTTCCGCGCCGCTTTCTCCCACCCGTGCGGCTCCACCCCTCGGGCAGAACCCAAGCCTGATGAACCGCTGATGGGACGCGAATCGGACGCGAATCCGAAGGATGACCCCCGACCGCGCGCCGCGCCCTGGACTGCGGCGCTTCCGCGCCGCTTTCGCTCACCCGTGCGGCTCCACCCCTCGGGCAGAACCCAAGCCTGATGAGCCGCTGATGGGACGCGAATCGGACGCGAATCCGAAGGATGAACCCCCGACCGCGCGCAGCGCCCTGGACTGCGGCGCCTCTGCGCCGCTTTCGCTCACCCGTGCGGCTCCACCCAGCCAAGTTCCAAACGCTCACCCCCAGCCACCCGGGTCTGCCAGAGCTCCAGAGGACTGGAGCACTCCAGGGCCGCTGGCGCGGC
>DAIUCN010000014.1:0-64155 GCA_036846165.1 Prosthecobacter sp. | reverse complement strand
CCTCCCAGAACCCGCCCCACTTCGGGTCAGATGGGCTCCACGGATCCGGCTGACCGACCCGTGGACGATTGTAACCCTCCTTGGCATCCTTGGGCATGCCCGCGCGGATGTGGGCGACAAACTCATAGGCCTTGGCGGCATCCGCCTTCACGTGCCATTTGCCGGTGTAATAGGTGGCATAGCCCTGCGCCGCCATGAGTTGCGGCCAGAGCCGGCCGGCCTCGCGTTCCCGATCGGCCGAGTCATAAACCGCCTGCGCCTGCCACAGACTGCGCCCGGTGGCCAGCATGGTGCGGCTGGCGACACAGACCGCAGGACTGAAGGAGCCCATGTTGTAGGCATGGGTGAAGGTCGTGCCGCCGGTGACCAGACGGTCAAGGTTCGGCGTATCGATGTCGAGATGCCCGAGGGCGCGCACCGTGTCGTAACACTGGTCATCGGCGAACAGGAACAGAACATTCGGCTTGGCGGCAAGGGCCGGCAAGGAAGTCAGCAGCAGCAGCGGGAGGAGGCGGAACAGGGACATTGGAAGTTGGGGGATCGAGGGGGTCAGCGGGCGGACGGCTTGACCCAGGCGGGTGTGCCGAACCAGTCGTGCATTTCCTTGGCAAAAGGGGCCACCACCTCGCGCGGCTCCGGCGTTGCACCGCGGTCGCCGGTTTCCGTCAACCAGGCATCAAGCGCGGCGCGCAGGCGGGCGATCGCCTCACGATGCTCGGCTTGATCGGAAGCGGCGAGGTTGCGGATTTCGTGCGGATCGCTCTCCAGGTCGAACAATTCCTCGCAGGGCCCGCGCCGTTCCATGAGCTCCAGCGGCGGCCCGCTGAGCCGGCCGGCGGCATGCAACTCGCGCATGAGCGGCAGGATCGGAAAGCACTTTTCCTTGTAGCGGTTGAGCGAGGCGAAGGTGGAGCCCTCGCTGAAGGTGCGGATGTAGTGGAACCGGCCGTCATGCACCGAGCGCAGACGCTGCTCGGTTTCATCAATGCGATCGCGCGCGGCAAAGGCGTAACGGCGCGGTGCATCCTGCCGGTCACCAAGAAAGATCCGGCCCTGCATGAGCGGCGGCCGCTCAACGCCGGCAACGGCAAGCGTGGTCGCCGTCAGATCGATCAGGCTGATCAGTTGGTCGCTGACGCCGCCTGCCTGGTACTGCGGTGGCGGCGGATGATGCTTCGGCCAGGCGATGATCATCGGCACGCGCAGGCCGCTGTCGTAACACCAGTGAATGCCGCGCGGCTCCAGGCGGCCGTTGTCGCCAAAGAAGATGACCATCGTGTCGTCCTCCAGACCCTCGTCGCGCAAGTGGTCGAGTACCCAGCCGATGCGCTGGTCCATGCCGGCAACGGAGTTCCAGTAGCGGGCCCACTCCTCACGCACAAGCGGGTGATCCGGGTAATAGGGGGGCGGCTTGACACTCTCCGGCGTGGCATGGCGCGTGTGCTCGCGCTCACCGACCCACTCGACACGTTCCTTGCCCGCCGACTGGCGGTCGTAGATGTCATACTCGTTCTCGTGCGAGTTGACCACGGCGAAGAAGGGCCGGTCTCGGGGCAGGTCCTTCCAGTCGGTGGCGCCTTCCTGGTAGATCGGCCCCTCATTGACAAAGTTGAGGTCGAGTTTGCCGGTGCCTACCTGCAGATCACCGACCGTCTTCAGATTGGCCGTGACGTAACCGGCATCGGCCAGCCAGTGGGTGATTGGGCGCACTCCGGGTGGCAGGCGAAAGGTGTCGTCGCGATGCGCGCGCATCGGGTGGGTGTCCGTGGTCGTCTGATACATCCCGGTAAAGAAGGCCGAGCGGCTCGGCGCGCAGGCCGGGTTGGTGGCAATGACCTGGGTGAAACGCATGCCGCGCGCGGCGAGGGCGTCGAGGTGGGGCGTGTGCGCCTCGGTGGCCCCGTAGCAGCCGAGGTCATGGCCGAGATTTTCCCCGATGAGCCAGAGGATGTTGGGGGGCCGGGCAACGGCAACGCCGGCAAGCATCAGCAGGAACAGAAGGCAGCGGTGTTTCATGACTCAGGACGGCACGCTCCAGGCGGTTGCCGAATGCCAGAGGCGCAAGGCAAGGGATCCCGGTTGGATGCACTCTCCATCACGCAGCAGCCGGCGCGGATGTTGCGCGGAATTGGCCAGCGATCAGTCGATCCGATACATGCGCGCGTCGTAGCGGTGCGCATTCACCTCCCACCAGCGCAACGCCTCGCTGGCCTCGGCGAAGGGTTCGGTACGCGTGTCGGCCAGCCTTGCCGAAAGCTGGCTGGCCGCCTCCTCGCGCACGCCGGGATCCGCGGAGGCGAGGGCACGCATGAGGGCCGGGATGGCACTCTTGACGTTCTCGCGTGTCAGTTCCAAAAAGCTGTCGGCGCGCACCTGCGCGTGCGGGGATTCCAACCCCTGTTCAAAGACGGGAACACGCACCTCGGGTTCCTGGTCGCGCACAAATTCCAGCGCCGCCTCGCGGACCTCGGCTTCGCTGTCCTCCAGCCCGCGCAGGAAGGCCTTGATCTGCGCAAGGCCGCTGGCGCCGACCAGCTTTTGCAGTCCATTCAATCGCTCTTCCGGCCCAGTCATGGCCATGTGATGCAGGATGAGCTCGACCAGAACCTCGGTATCCTCATGGCTGCGGGCGTCTTCCAGCACCTCATCACGCGCCTCAGCGTCGGCAGCCGCCTGCCACTGGCGAATCCATTCGGCAACACGCCGGCTTTGTTCGGGATCGGGAACCAGCTTCAACGCTTCCTGCACCGCCTTCACGGGCGGCAACGGGCCACGGCTGGAGGAACTGGCCGATCCCGCCTGAGGGAAAACCTCTGGATCAGCCGCGGCTTGGGAGGCCCTTCCCGGCGATGAAAGTTGACCCGTTTCCAGCCACCAGAACAGCAGCGCCACAATCAGCAGCGCGGTTGCAAGCAAAACCGGCCAGAAGCGCGAGGGTGAACGAAAATTCATGCCTGCACTGCTGGCCGGTCCGCGAAGCAAATCAATCGTAAACCTTCACCACGTGGCGGGTGCCACCGAGGTCGAGGGTGATGTCGATCTGGCCGGCGTCATTGATGCCAACCCCAAGGCCCCCGGTCGCCCCTCCAGAGAGGCGGCTTTCAAAGATGCCCAGCGTGAGGATCGGCAGGGAAACGTTGCGATACCAGACATTGCGACCCGAGTATTCAACCACTTCAAGACCCGTGCCGCCCGCCAGGTCGCGCAGGACGACATTGCGACCGGTGGGATCCGAGCTGACGACCTGCAGACCGACGTTGCCCGAGGGGCTGACCGTCATGCGCTGGATCATGCTGACGCGGTGGGCGGCCAGCGGAGCCGGGAGAAGGTCATTCTCGCGCATGAGCAGGCTCAGGACCTGGGTGGCGCTGTCCCAGCGGCAAACCACCTGGTCGGAATTGGCCGGTGCGCCACGCAGGAAGCCGCGGAAGACCACATCACCGGTCGCGGTGATGTAGTGGTCCACAAAGCTGTTGAGCCGCAGGCCGCTGGTGCCTGGAATCACGGTGATGCCTTCACGGGCGACCAAGTGCTGCGTGCCGTTGGCCATGATGGCGACCAGGGCCTGATCGGAAGTCGTCGTGACTCCACTCGCGCGCGCCATCAGACCGAGAATCAGATGGTCGCCGCCGGCGCCACGCGACACCGCCTGCAGGTTCAGCCAGCTGCTGCCGCCAGGAACGCTGAGTCCCTTGCGGGCGACAACCACCGGGTCACCCCCGGATGCCACATCGACCGACAGGACCGCCATGTTCCGTTTCGCATCCGTCTTGTCCCTGGCATTGGACGGATTGTTCTGGAAGTTGGCAATGAAGGCCACCCCGCCGTCACCCGCGGTGACGTGGTCGCTGATGTTGCCGAACCAGGTGTTTGGCAGTCCCGAGGCGTGAACGAGTCCGGGGACGGGCTCACCTTCGAGAACCAGCTCCGCAAGCACACCCGCCTCATCGTACCAGAGACCGCTGTCACGCTTGGCATTGAGGCCACCGCCGGTGCGCTTGTTGGCGAAGTAGATGCGTTCGTCAGCATCCACCACCGGTGTGCCGGTCAGCACCTTGAAGCTTCCACCACCCGGTGCGGCCTGGCTGGTTTTGCTGATGATTTCCACCGGCGGCGTGCCCGTCTGCGAGATGAGGAAGGCCGTGTTGGTGCGCGCACGCGCCGAGAAGTTTTCCGTGAAAAGGCTCGAACCGGAATCGGTCAGGTTCAGATTTTCAAAGAATCCGCGCATGGTGCCAAGACCGGTGACAACCTGACCTTCGCGTCCAAGCACCGTCATGGCGCCGCTGCTGTTCGTCATCACAAAGGCGTCATCGGCCGCAGTGACACCACCGATGCCGAGATAGGCGTAGAACTTCACCAGGATGTCGCCGTTGCTGTTGATCGCCGCCGGCATGGGGCGGTAGATTTCACCACCGAGAGGCAGACCCGTGACACCTTCCGAGGAGGAGAACGGGAAGCTGGTGACGAAGCTGAGGATTGCACCATAGACACGGCCCTCGCTGTTTTCGGCAACGGCTCGGAAGTAATACAGCGTCTCCGGCAGCAAACCGGTCACGTTGTAACCGTAGTCGACGTCGTCGTCGCCATCACCGAGATCTTCGGGAGTGGTCTGGCTGACACCGACGAGCATGGCTGGATCACGGGAGTATTCAAACCAGCCGTCCGTGGGCGCGCTGTTCGGGGTCGCATTGCCGGTCAGGCGGGCCGCCGTGGCCGTGACATTGACTGCGGCAACCGTCACCACGTCGGGCTGCGCGGCATACTCCTCAACTTCCAGCTCGAGGTCAAAGGTGTCAGCCGAGAAGGCCGTGGTGCCGCCGTTGGTGGAGGCATTTGCCGTGCTGCCGGCCGTGCCGCTGGTCCGATCCCAGCCACGCACCGTCAACGTCGCCACTTCACCACCGTCGGGACCCGGGTAGTCCGGCACGTAGCGGATGTCATAGGAGGGCAGCAGAAGAAGCGCCGTGGCATCGGCAACCGCGCCCATGCTGGCCCAGGTCACGCCGTTGTGGAACTGCCAGGTGCCGGCACCGGTCTTGCCGACCACGGCAAGCCCCTGAAGCGCGCCGGTGTCAACGTCATCGTAGGTCAGGTCAGCATCATTCAGGATGTCATCGACACTGACGGCCGTCGAGGCCGCGTTGCTGAACGTGCCCGGCAGGACCAGCGGGTCACCCCCGGTGGTTGCCACCGTCGGCGCGTCATTGACATCCGTGACCGTGATGTCGGCGGTATCGTCCACGGTCGAGAAGGCGCTTGTGCCGCCGGTGACGCTGGCGTTGACGTGTGATCCAGCACCGCCGGTGCTCTGGTCCCAGGCGAGGAAGTCAAAGCTGGCGGTCGTGCCATTTTTGGCGTCCGGCTTGAAGCGGATGTAGTCCTCGGGACGCAGCAGCAGGGCGTTGGTCGTGCTGAGCGGACCGGCATTGATGTAATTGTAGACCGTCGTGATCACCCCGAAATCGTCTTCTTCGAGCAAGATTTCAATCTCCGTCCCAAAGGGAGCCCAATTGAGGCCGCCATCGGTGGAGTATTCCCAGGTGCCGTTGCCGGAGTCCATGCCGGTGATGGCAATGCCGACGTCGTCGGCCGCGTCGGCCGCCGTCGGTCCAAAGTCAGCGTCGGTGACATTGAGGGCGAGCAGGTCCTTGACGCGCTTGCCGCCATTGCTGGTCTCATCCTCGGTGATGGAGTCGAGCGACGGCGCGGCAGCGGTGAGAACCGGCGCCTCGCTGACATTGGTGATGTTGATCGTCAGGATCTGGGTGTCGGTGGCGCCGTTGAAGTCCGTGACCCGAACGTGCACGACATAGGAGTTCTTAACCTCATAGTCCGGAGGGGTGACGAAGGTCAGCTCACCGGTAAGCGGGTTGATGTTGAAGGAAGCCGCATCCGCGCCACCCGAGATGCTGTAGCTGAGCGTTGCGGGAACCACGATGACGTTGAAGTCGCCGGCATCGGAGGCGGTCACCGTGGTGACGGTGCCAGTGCCGTTTTCCGCAAAGCTGAGGGTCGCCGTCGGACCGGCACCGTTGCTGGTGATGGAGGGCACCGCGTTGCCACCTTCGGGGTCATCGGTGACATAGACATAAACGAGCTGCGTGCGGGTGCCGCCCTTGCCATCGGAAACTTCAATGGTGACGAGGTACTCGTTGTCGGTGTTGAAATCCGCCGGTGCCTCGTAATTCGGCGCGGTGATGAAGCTGAGCGCGCCGGTGAACGGATTGATCTGGAAGAGCAGGCCGTCGACGCCGTAACCCGGGCCGGTGCGGATGCTGAAGGTGACATCGTCGCCATCCGGGTCACTGGCCACCACGGTCGCCACCGGTGTGGTGTTTTCCGGAATCGAGTAGGACGCGGTCGTTCCGCTGCCGGAGGTGATGACTGGCGCGGCGTTGCCAAAGGTCAGGCCGCCCTCTTCATCGCCAAACAGGCCGAGATCCTCCCAGCTCAGGTTGCGGTCGGTGCGGCTGAGGCGACCGACACCGCCGAAGTCGGAGTTGAGCGCGTTGTTCTGTGTGGCCGTGGCCAGGATGAAGCGGTAGGGCGTGGCGATCGACATGCCGACCTGCAAGGCGTCGACCTCGAGATCGCTGATCGTCGTGTAGGTGCCGCCATTGGGCACGGCCTGATTCAGCGGCCGCGGGTCGAGCACGGTCTTGAGATCCGCAAAGTTGAACTTGAAGCTGATGAAGTAGTCGGTCTCACCATCGCTGCCGGTGTAGGTGTTGGCAGCCAGCTCGGTCGTTCCCTCAATGGTGTGCACCGGCGTGTAGTTGGCGTCGGTGGCGGTGGTGTGGTTGGGCACGAGGAAGGAGGCGCCGATGCCCGTGGTGCTCGGCGACGTGCAGAAGTTGCTGGTCTCGTAAACGTACACGCGGGTTCCCTTGCTGGTGCCTTCGAGGGCAAAGAAAACGTCGATGTCTCCGTCGAGTTCGAAGTCCATGCCAACAAAGACATAGCCGTTGTAGCGACCGGTGCTGGTCAACGAGTCGTCCACGCGGGCACGGAAGGCGACAACGTCGTCGGAGAAGTCCGCCGGCGTGCCCATGTCGTCATACTTGCCGTAGAGCATCGGCACGCCGCTCGTGCCGACAAGGTCCGGGCCGGAGGTGGCCTGCTGGTCCTCGGACGGGTCATATTTGGAAGCGGAGAGGATGGGGGTCCAAGCCGTGGAGGGGTAGGCAATGCCAAAGGGGGCGTTGATCACCGTGATGGCGGTGTCGGCCGTGACGGATTGCAGAGCATCGTCGGCGGTGATGCGAATCGAGCGGGTGTTGGCCACCGCGTTGATCGCGTCCGTGTTGCGGTAGTAGAGGCTGCGCAGCAGATCCTGCGCCCGGGCCGGCGTGGCGTTGCTGTTGAAATCAATCTGCAGCGGCGCGCCGTTGAAGCCGCTGTTGGCCGCCGTGATGGTGCCGATGGTCGTGACTCCGTGCTTGACCGTGGCAGTGCCGGTGAGCGTGCCGTTGCTGCTGAAGAAGTTGTTCTCGATGCTGATGCTGTTGATGGCCGAGATCCACAGGCGGTCTTCGGTCGCATCTTCGTTGGTGATGATTTCAACACGCAGGTAGCCGCCGTTGAGGTTGGCTGAATCCGAGTCCGTCAGCGTGCCCGCGGGAGCGAGCAGCAGATTGCCACTGACACCCTCGTTGTAGTTCTGAGAAGCTGGCACGCCGGCCACAGCGGGAGCCTCAACGGCAGTGTAAGTGATCGCAATACGGCCATTGCCGCCCGCTCCGGCAACGCCCGAGCCATTGCCTTTGCCACCACCGCCACCACCGGGAACGCCGCCGGCGACACCACTGCCACCACCACTGGCGCCACCATCAGAACCAGCGCCGGAATCGGTGCCCGCGCTGACACCCCCCGTTTGGCCAGTGGCATTGTTGCCAGGGAACCCAGCGGTTCCGGAACTGCCGCCGCCGCCGCCCGTGTTGCTGACGGGTGCCGCACCGCTGCCGCCAGAACGGGCAACGCCAACCGTGTTGGGCAAGCAGTCAGCAGCGGCGCCGCCAGGAGCGACCGCACCAGCATTGCTTGCCTGTCCGCCCTTGGCACGCACCATGAGCGTGGAACCCGTGTTGCGTGTGACCGTGGTATCAGCACCCGCCGTACCGATAATGCCGCTGCCGTTGGCTCCGCCGCCCACACCACCGGCGCCGACATCAAGGTTGAAAGTCTCACCAGGCGTCACGCTGATGGTGAGCTCCGTGTAAGCCCCCCCACCACCACCCGAATGGGAACTGTTGCTGTTGCCACCGCCACCGCCACCGCCACCCCAGGCTTGAACCGTGATGCTGTAAACCCCTGCAGGAACTGCCCATGCGGCGTTGTCTGTGGTGAATGGTACAGTCGTAGCTTGTGCAGACGAAACAGCGAGCCCAAGAAGGCATGCAGATGCTCGCAATGTCCGATTCAAGACAGCGGCACAGCGGGAGAAAGCCCTGATTTTCATAGTGATAGCGGTGGAGTGTATGGGAGTTGCCAGCGGCGGCATTAGCTCGTATCTTACGTTTAAGCAGAAATCCAGCCAAAACTTTAAAAGTTCACGGCGACACCGGTAAGTGTAGATACTATTTAAACCATATTTAATTTAATTAACTGTATTTTTCACAATTTCCATATTGAAATGAGTTCGTGCGAATGATCATGTTTCATCTCCGCGCTCTTTTAGAACGTTGACGCCGGATCCTAGGCTCGGGACGCAACACGGGCGAATGCCTCAATCACTGCTCAAGCTGCCCCCCATGATGCCACTGCCGCTTGTGCCGCCATGGCTGCCGCGCAGCCACGGATGACGTCGTGCAGCACGCCCTGGTCCGGCCAAACCATGGCACCCACTAGGATGGCGCTCAGAATGCCGTCCCTGCGCAGCCGGCAACAGCGCCTTTGGCCAGGATTGCGCATTAGGTCAAAGACCCATTATGCAAAGCCTCTTGATGCCACGTCCACAGGTCGTCCGCGCGCGTCGAACGGGGACTGGAAGTTGATCTCTCCCAGCCCCTGTCAATTCTCCGACCCGTCGCCAACGCGCATCTTCTGGAAGGGCACGCTGTCGCAGACGGCCAGGATCAGCTCCTGGAAACGGTGGTCCGCGGCCTGGGTGCGGCGGACGATTTCCTGAACCGCCGGCTTGTCGCTGTAGCTGAGGCCACGACCGAGCGCGTAGGTGAGGAGATTTTCCGCCAGGTTGCGGGTGAAATCGGTGGTCATGTCGCGGGCGAGGATGCTGCGCAGTTCAGCGAGATCCTTGAACTCCTGGCCACGGACGAGGCGACCCGAGGCATCGACCGGGCTCTTTTTGTCCATGTCGCGCCAGCGACCGACGGCGTCGTAGTTCTCGAAGGCAAAGCCCATGGGATCGAGGAAGGCGTGGCAGCCGGCGCAGGAGATGTGCTCGCGATGCTTGGCAAACTGCTCGCGCAGGGTCTGGTTGGAGCGGCGCACCTTGCCCTCGTCGAGCGGCGGCACCCCACCGGGCGCAGGCGGCGGCGGCATGCCAAGGATGTTTTCCAGCAGGAACTTGCCACGCTTGATCGGTGAGGTGCGGGTCTGGCCGGAGGTCAGCGTCAGGACGCTGCCCTGGGTGAGGATGCCCCCACGCGGCGTGCCGGTCAGCGATACCTTCTCGAACTTGTCGCCCTTCACCTCGCCAATGCCATACCACTTCGACAGCTTGCCATTGAGGAAGGTGTAGTCGGCATTGAGGAACTCCAGCACGCTGCGGTTCTCCTTGAGGATGTATTCGAAGAAAGTCTGGCTTTCGCGCTTCATGCTGGCGGCCAGGTCGCCACGCCACTCGGGGAAGGCGCGGGTGTCGGGGGCGACGATGTCCATGTCGCGCAGCTGCAGCCACTGGCCGGCAAAGTTCTCGGTCAGGGCGGCGGCGCGCCAGTCGCCGAGCATGCGCCGCACCTGGGCGTGCAGGTTGGCGCGCAGTTCACCCTTGGCGGCGAGCTGCAGCAGGGTGTCGTCGGGCGGGGCCGACCAGAGGAAGTAGGCCAGGCGACTGGCCAGGCTGTATTCATCGATCGGCGCCGCTCCGTGCACGACGTCACCGGCCGGTTCGGGTGAGGCGCGGAACAGGAAGCCGGGCGAGGCGAGCAGTCCTTCCAGAGTGAAGCGCAGGGCACCGAGCGGCTTTTCGCCCTCCTTCATCGCCAGCGCGGCAAAATCGCGCCACTTCTGCGATTCCTCGGCGCGCAGCGGTCGACGGAACAGCCGGGCGCCCATTTTTTCGACCAGAACGGGCACCTCGCCGGCGGCAATGCCGGCCTCGATACCGACGGGTCCCTCGATGCGGAACTGGTGCACCCAGAGGTTGCGATCCTCCTTGCTTTCGGCGTTGTAGAAATCGTTGAGGAACCAGATCTGCAGTTCGTGGGCGCCGGCGGGAAGCTCGGCGTCAAAGCTGAAAAACTGCGGTGCCTGATTCTTCGCCGTGACGGCGAAGGCACCGATCGTGCGGCCGGCGAGGCGGACCTCGAACTTGGCCGGCTCATCGCCCGCCTGCTGGGCGCCGGCCTTGACGGTGAGACGGTACTTGCCGGCGACGGTCAGGTGCAGCGGGTGCTTCACATACCCGCTGCTGGCGAGCAGGATGCCGCCGGTGTCGCGACTCGAGGCACCCTCGCCCTTGTCCAAGTCCTCGCCGGTGAGCTGCAGGAAGGGCAGGCCGGCCGGCTTGTCACCCAGCAGCCAGCGCACGAAGCGGCTGCCGCGCGGGGCGAGCAGTTGATGCGGCCCCTTCACGGCAAGACCGGCCAGCACGACGTTGCGATCGCGTTTGGCCTTGTCCGCGTGTTCAGGCTCGCTGTGATCGTTGAGAAAGGCGACGGCCACCTTGTTGTCGCCCGCCTTCAGGTGGACGGTCTGGCGAATCGTCTGCCAGGGTCCCTCGGCACCCTTCCAACTGGTGGTGATGTCGTAGGTGGAAACCTCCTTGCCGCCGATGCGCAGGGCGATCTTGGCCGGCTCGTTGCCCGCCTCGGTGGCGGCGGCCTGCAGGAGCAGGGTGTACTCGCCCTCGGCGGGCGCGTTGACCTGAATCGCAGCTTCAGCGTTGCTGGTGAACCAGCGCAGGTTGCCCTCCTCGCGGGTCTCGCCCTTGCTGCGGTAAAAGCGGCGCCCCGCGATCTCGAGATCGGCATGACTGGCCTCGCCGGCATTCATGGCATCCGCGGCGACGCCACGGGAGGCTCGCAGATACTTCTCCATGAGCATGGGCGAGAGGCTGAGCACGTCGCCGATGTTGTCATAGCCGTAGCCGGTGTCATCGGGCGGAAACTCGCGCGCCGGACGCGAGTCGACGTAGAGCAGGTCGCGCACCGTGTTGTTGTATTCGTTGCGGTTGAGCCGGCGCCAGGTGACATGGCCGGGGTCGGGCTTGGCGGGATCGAACCAGAAGATGGTGTCGTCGATCCAGGCGACCAAGGCATCGCGCTCCTGCAAGCTCGGCGCCGGCTTCTTCTCCGGCGGCATGACGTGGGTGACCAACTGCTGGCGTACGTGGTCCCAAAGCCTCAGGTCGCGACGCAGGGAGGCGTAATCCGCGTGCTCGTCGAAGGTGAAATCGCCCTTGTCCACGCCGTCGGCATGGCAGTCGTAGCAGTACTGCTCCAGCAAGGGACGGACGTTCTTTTCAAAACTCTCCTGGCCGCGCTCGGCGGCGAGGGCGGTGGCGGCGGCGAGGGAAAACAGCGGAAGGAGGCGAAGCATGGCAGACAGGGTGGGGGCAGACGCCGTTGCGTCGAGATAGATACGCACGCCGGTGCGCCCGGTTTTCCTGACTGTCAATTGGCATTCGGCAGCCCAATTCTGCCCAGGCCTGTCTCAGCGGCGGCTCTTCAGGAAGCGCTCGAGGTCTTCGAGGAACTTGCCGACGCTGTCGCGCGGCTTGAGTTCCTGGGCGCGTTTGAGCAGGGGGATGGCCTCGGCATATTTGCCGGAACCCGCGTACAGCTGGGCCAGGCGCACTTTGGCGTCGGCCTCGAAGGCCTCAATGTTGCCGGCGGTTTCGTAGTAGAAGGCGGCCTTTTCCTGGCGCCCCTCCTTCTGGTGAAAGCCGCCGAGCAGCAGCAGGGTTTCGCCATCGAGCGGATCCTGTTCGGCGACGCGCGCCAGCAGTTCCGCGGCCTCGGCCTCACGGCCCTCGGCCATGCCGATGCGCGCCTCCAGCTTGAGCACGCGCAGGCGGTCGGCCGGGCTGAGCTTGTCCTCCCCTTCCCCGAGTTTTTGCAGCATCTGGCGCGCGGCCTGGTAGCCCTGCTTGGCGAGCAGGACCTCGGCGGCGCGCAGCGGCACACCGAGGTCGCCGCCCGCGGTTTTTTCATGGGCGCGCAGGTAGGCGCCGGCGGCGGCTTCGAGCAGGCCCTCGTTGACATAGATGTCACCGAGGGTCGAGAGCTGGGCGGCCTCGAGTTTGCCCAGGCGGTCGAGCACCTCAAAGTTGGCCGCGGCGGCCAGCAGGTCCTTGCGACCGAGCTGGGCACTGGCCTGCAGGCTCCACAGGCTGTCGTCCTCCGGGGTTTCGCGGATCATGCGTTCGAGCAGGGCGACGGCCTCGGTGAAGCGCTCCTGCAGGTAAAGGGCGCGCACCAGGCCGGTCTGCCAGTCCTTGACATCGGGACCGAGCAATTGCGCGAGACGAAACGCCTCCTCGGCGGCGGTGAAATTTTCCAGTTCCAGATGCGAGATGCCAAGCAGGCCGTACTGGGTGGCATCGGCGGCGCCGAGGCGGATGGCCTCGCTGAAGTGGCGCACCGCCTCCCGGTGGCGGCCGGCCTGCGCGTACAGGATGGCCAGGTTGGCGTGTGCCTGGCGGTAATCGGGAAACTTCGCCAGCGCCTTGAGAAAGTCGGCGGCCGCCTGCGGCTTGCGGTTGTTCTGGAAGTGCAGGTTGCCGATGAGGAAATCGAAGCGGGCGCTGCTGCCGGGCAGGGCGCGCAGTTTCTCCAAGTACGCCAGGGCCTGATCCGGGGCGTCCTTGAACAGCGGCAGGATCTGCTCGTAGTCGCTGCGCTCGTTTTCGGACATCGGCGGCTCGACCTCACTGCTGAAGCCGAAGCTGCCGAGCAGGCGCTTCTGGAAGACTGGATTGTCCCAGACGGAGGCGGGTGCGGCGGCGAGACTGGCGGCACCCAGCAGGCAGGCGAGAAGGAGGCGGGGAGTCATGGCGGGAAGAGGGGTCAACGGCCGAACTTGAACGGCATCTTGGTCTTGTAGGCGACGCGCTTGCCGCCGCGCTGACCGGGCTCGAAACGCCACTGCTTGATGGCGTCGAGCACCGGCTCGTTGAGGGCGGCGTTGAAACTGCTGGTGATGCGCGGGCTCTGCACGCGCCCCTGGACGTCGACAACGAACTCCACCTCGATGCGGCCGGACGCGCTGCGCAGGTTGGCCGGGATGCGCGGCTGCACCTGGTGCACCGGTCGCGGTTTCTGGCCCATTTCGCCAAGGCTAAAATTGGCCATGGCATTCTCCATGGCGCCGCGGCCGAAGTTGCCGGGCATGGCGGCGCCACCGCCGCCAACTGGACCGCCGAGATCGAGCGAGGCCGGGCCAAGGTCGGGCGGCGGCTGCATTTCCGGCGGCGGTTCCTCATTGGTGTCCGGAGGCGGCGGCGGCTCGTCGAGCAGCGAATCGGGCGGTGGCGGCGCAGTGACGGCGGCGACCGTGCGCACGATCATGTCCTTCTTGGCACCGCCGGTGACGATCTGCAGGTAGGGAATGATGCCGAACACGAAGACCGTCAGGCCGGTGCCGTAGGCGGCCATGAACAGCACCTGCACAAGCACCCAGGCGCCGCGGCCCTTGCGGCGGTCGGTGGTGGCTTCCGGATGGGAGGCGGTCATGCGTGCGGCGGCGGTCGGGCTACTTGCGGGTGGCGACGGAAACCTTCTGGGCGCCGCCAAGCTTGGCTTCATCAATGACGCGCACGAACAGGCCTGAAGGCGCCTTTTCATCGACCTGAATGATCACCGGCGTACTCTCCTCCTTCTCGACAAAGCGGCGCACGGTGGGCTGAACGCCCGTCATGCCAATCTCCTTGCCGCCGTAAACAATCTGCCCCTCGGCAGTCACCGCGATCATGACACTCTGCTTCTCCAGATCGCTGGCTGAGGCGGCCTGCGGCTTGTCGACCTCGATGCCGGTCTCCTCGACGAAGGTCGTGGTGACAATGAAGAAGATGAGCAGGATGAAAATGCAGTCGATGAGAGGCGAGATGTCGATCGCCGCGTCCTCTTCGCCGTCGCTGGAACTGCCGAATTTTCTGGCCATGGTGGGGGGATCAGGCGTTGGCTTTGCTGCGCTTGAGCACGCGCTGCCCGCAGGCGTTCTGCAGGTGCTCGATGAAGGACTCGAACTTCGCCCGACGGCTGGTCAGCAGGTAGTGGAGGAAGTAGCCGGGCAGCGCGATCATGAGTCCGGTCTCGGTGGTGATAAGCGCCTCGGAGATGCCGCCGGCAACCACGTTCATCGTCTTCTCGCCACCGCCACCCTTGGAGAGGCCGTCAAAGGTGGTGAGCATGCCGGTGACCGTTCCAAGCAGGCCCCAGAGCGGGGCCGCGGCGATGGCGACGGTGATGAACTTCAGGTCGCGGTCGAGCGGCGGCAGCTCATGGGCACGCAACTCCTCGAAGGCGGCCATGACATCCTCGTAGCCGGCGCCGTCGCGCAGGCGCACCTCATGGAAATCGAGGTAGCGCTGGGTGCTGCGATACGCGGAGAGCGAGGCGGCACTGTCGGCACCAAGGCGGGCCACCACCTCGCGGCCGCCGAAGTAGCGCTGCTGGCGGTAGCGAATGAGAAAGAAGGAGTAAAACATGTCGCCGCACTTGGCGTAGAGGACGAAGGCGGTGGCGGCGAGCGGGATCATGCCCCAGCCACCGGCATCCCAGAGTTCGCGCACGCTCTGCAGGTAGGCACGCGCTCCCTCGGGCAGGGCGGCAGCCCATTCGGAGAAGAGCGAAGCGAGAGGTGTCATGGAGTCGGCTTTCAAACGGCGGGCAGGGGCAGGACACCCGGCACCTCGGGTTCCTCCGACGGGGCGGAGGGAGTCGGCGCGGAACCGGTCAACTCGCGGGCGTTGCGGTGGTTCATGATGCGCACGGCAAGCTTTTCCATGTCGTCGAGCGCGGCGCGCGCCAGGCGGGCAAGGAAGGCGGCCATGAGCAGGCAGGGAATGGCGGTGATGAGACCCCACTCGGTGGTGAGCAGCGCCTCGGAAATGCCGGAGGAAAAGGTGGAGGCATCCTGGGTGCCAAAGACCGTGATCAACTTGAAGGTGTTGATCATGCCGGTGACGGTGCCGAGCAGGCCGAGCAGGGGTTCCACCGCCGCGGCGATCTTGATGAAGGGGATGTAGGCATTGAGCCGGGTCTTGGCATCAAGCACGCGCTCGAACATCGCCTCCTCCAGCATCGAGGCGGGGTCGCGGTAATGCTGAAGCACGGCGTTGAGCATGCGCCCAATCGGGCCGCCAGTGCGCCGGGCGATGGCACCGGCGTCCTGAAAACGGCCGGCATCGAGATGGTTGAGGAACTGGCCAACCTGCGCATGATTGGGGCGACGCACCAGCGCCAGCTGCAGCCACTTGACCAGGCCGACCAGCACGGCCACAGCCCCCAGGCCGCCGATCGGCCACATGACCGGGCCACCCTTGAGAAACTCCTGCCAGATCGTCATCTTGGTTTCCTCGACCTTGAAGGCCGAACCGCGCGTCGCGTCCACCGGCACACGTCCCCTGCCCTCGGCCAGGGTGGTGGCAATCTCTTCCGGCCGCGCCTCTGACGGCAGGGTCAAAATCGCCGGTTCACTGCTGCCCAGTCGCAGATCGGCGAGGCCAACCTGCCTGCCATCGGAGCCTGCGAAGAAGCCCAGAGGCCCGAAGATCAGGAACTTGCCGTCGGACACGACCCCACTTTTGGACTCCACGGCCGACCCATTGAAAACGGCACCTCCCAGCGCGTCATCGATGCGGTCGAGAGCAAGATCCAGCAGGTCAAGACGTGCGGAGAACCGGGCAACGGCATCCAGGTTGGCATTGTTGGCGTCATTCTTTTTTGCGGTCAATACGGCCCCATGACGCTGGACCTCGGCAATGTGCAGGCGCGCCTCCAGGTTGCGGATGAATTCATCGACTGCGTTGGCCACGTAGTTCGACTGATCCTCGCGCGCCTTGATCTGGGCGCGCAGGTTGGTGAGGTCGAGCTGGCGGGCATCGGCGAGGCGCAGGACGCGGTCGTACTCCTTGCGCGCCTCGATGACCTGATCGTCGAGTTCGTTGAGCCGGCGCGTCAGCGGCACCTTCTCCTTCTCGATGCCGGCGCGCGTCTCGGCGAGCTGGCGAGTGGCGGTGTCGAGACGTTCCTGGAAGCTGTCGGCCACGCCGGCAAGCGGCGAGGGTGTCTGGGCGGCCGCAGCAGCAGCCAGCAGCAGGGAAAAACAAAGGAGGGGGCGCATGAGAAAAGCGTTTCAGGACAGAATTCAGCGCAGCTGCACCGGCAGCGGCACAAAGCCGGCGACTTTTTCGCCCTTTTGCATGGCGATCACCTCATCGACGAGCGCCGCGATGGCGGCGTCCTCAACGACCTCCCATCCGGTGCTCCCCGGCAGCAGCAGGCCGCCAATGCTGGCGGTCTCACCACTGCCGGCGAAGTAACCGGCCGCCAGACCGAAGTAGATGACGCGCACTTCAATTTCGCGGCCGCCGGCGACCTTGCGGCGTTCGTTGACGACGACGATGTCGCCGTGAAACTTGTTCACCTCGTTGAGGATGACGAGCACATTGACCATGCGCTCCCCGGTCGACAGCTTGATCTCCGCAGGCTGCATGGACGCTGCCGGCAGGCGTTCATACTGCCCCTGCAGCTTGTTCTTCAGGTAATCCGGCAACCGCGGCCAGAGTGCATGCACACGAGCCTCGAGCTTGCCCAGGCGGGCCGTCAGCGCATCCTGGGTGGCGCCCAGTTCGCGGTTCTGCGCTTCGAGCTTGTCACGTTCGCTGTCGTTGGCGCTGATGTTCTTCGATTGCTCGGCCGTCTTCTCGGCCAATTCCTTGAGCTGGGCCTCGAGCAGGGCGAGCCGGCTGTCGAGAATCTCACGGCCCGTTTTCCAGTCGGCTTCCTCCCTGGCGAGCAGTTTCTGGGTTTCGTAATACTTGCCGAGCAGGTCGCGCGAGAGCGCCAGGTAGTCCTGGTTGACCTTGGCGACGGGCTCGGCGGCGGTGACAGCCGGCAACAGGCCGGCACAGAGCCATGTGACGAAAAGGTAGCGTAGCGGGGGCACGCAGCGACAGGTGCCGGAAAACCCCGAAAACCAAAGCCGATTCGGGTGACGAAAAAGACACAGTGAGCCCGTTCAGCCCTGTACCAGGCGACCTTCGTGCAAACGCAGGGTGCGATCCATGCGCGCCGCCTGAGCGGGATGGTGGGTGACCATGACCAGGGTGGCACCGGAACTGCGGCAGAGATCGAGCAACAGTCCGGTCAGCGCCTCGGCATTGCGCTCGTCGAGGGCGCCGGTCGGCTCGTCGGCAAGAATGAGCCTGGGCTCGTTGATCAGTGCACGCACCACCGCCACGCGCTGACGCTCGCCACCCGAAAGCTCGGCCGGCTTGCCATCGGCGCGGCCGCCCAGGCCGACGGCCTCCAGCAGTTCGACGGCCCGCTGCCTGACCCGGACGGGATCAGGACGCCGGGCGAGGGCCAGGGTGGGCAGCAGCACGTTTTCGAGCGCGGTGCACTGGGGCATCAGGTGATGAAGCTGGAAAATGAAGCCGATCTTTTCGCCGCGCAGCGCCGCCAGACGCTCGGGACCGCATTCCGAAACTTCCTCGCCATCGAGCACGTAACGGCCGGAGTCCGGCGTGTCGAGAGTGCCAAGCACGTTGAGCAGGGTGCTCTTGCCGCAACCCGAGGGACCGACCACGGCGACCGCCTCGCCGGCTTCGATCTCGAGACTGACACCACGCAGCACGTCGAGGGCGGCGCCGCCGGGTTCGCGGTAGGTCTTGCTGATGTCGGTGAGGGCGATGAGGGCCATGGCGAGAGGTTACGCAGAAAAAGGGCTCAGGGAATCACGCGCCAGCGCCTGGCCTTGAATTCGTGGCGCGGCAGCGTGCCAGACTCGGCCAGACGCACGGGAATGCGCAGGGAAAAGGTGTCGCGCAGGCGTGCCTCCAGCCGTTTGGCGAGGTTTTTCGCCAGGGCCTCCGGCGCCTCAATGATCAGGCTGATTTCATCCATGGCGTCAACCTTGTGCTGCTCGACCTGGTATTCCACAACCTCGGGAAAGCGCCGGACGACAGCCTCCACCGCACTGGGATAAACGTTGACGCCGCGGACGACGACCATGTCATCGATGCGGCTGAGCACGCCGCCCATCAGGGTGAGCCGGTTGTGGTGATAACCCTTGCGCACCCAGTCGCCGGTACGATAGCGCAGCAGCGGGCAGGCACTGCGGTCGAGGGTGGTGAGCACGAGTTCGCCCTCGCCCCCCTCATCGACCTCGCGCCCCGTAGCCGGGTCAATGATTTCGGAGAAATACGCCTCCTCCAGCACCTGCAGGCAGCCTGGCAGATCGGCGCTTTCGTAGCTGACCGGCCCGACTTCGGTCATGCCGTGGTGGTCGTAGACGCGAGCATCCCAGAGTTTTTCCAGCCGCGCCCGCACCTCGGGGATGCAGCCGCCCGGTTCGCCGGCAACGATGACCTTGTTGACGCGCAGGGCCAGTCGCTCCACGCCGCTGGCCTCGCCAATCATCTCGCCCAGGCGCAGGGCGTAAGTGGGTGTGCAACAGAGCACGGTGGCGCCACAGCGCGCCATCAGTTCCAGTCGCGCCTGGCTCGACAGTCCGCCGCCGGGCAGGGTCAGGTAATCACGCGCCGCCGCCTCGAAGGCGGTCCAGAAACCGAGGAAGGGGCCAAAGGAAAAGGCGTAGAAGATGCGGTCGCGCCCCTTGACCAGACCCGCCGCCTCGTAAACGCGCCGCCAGCAGGCGAGCATGGCCTCCCAGCTTTCCGGGGTGTCGAGCCAGGCCATCGGCTGGCCGCTGCTGGTGCCGCTGGTCTGGCAGAAACGGGTGTAATGGGCCAGCGGCCGGGTGAGGTTGCTGCCAAAGGGCGGATGCGCCAGACGGTCGGCCAGCAGTTCCTCCTTGGTGGTGAAGGGCGCCTGCGCGGCGAAGTCGTCGATCCGGTTCAATGAGGTGACACGCAGGCCGGCCTCCTTGAACTTGCGCGCGTAAAAGCCGTCGGTCGTGGCAAGGTTGAGCACAATCGAGCGCAGCTTGCGCCACTGATTGGAGCGCAAGCGCACACGATCGGTGAGGACGGGTTCGTGCGGCACGCCGCAGCGTTGGCGAGCGCGCCCGCAGGGTCAACCGGATTAGGCGACACTCGCCTTCAGTTCGGCCATGGCGCGACCCATGTCGGCAGTGCCGAAGGCGGAGGTGCCGCAGACGAAAAGGTTGGCGCCGCAGTCGCGGGCAATCGGCGCGGTGTGGGTGTAGATGCCGCCGTCGACCTCCAGATGGTACTTCAGTCCGTGGGCGGCGCGGTGGTCGCGCGCGGCCGCCAGCTTGGGCATGGTTTCCTTCTCCATGAAAGCCTGGCCACCAAACCCGGGCACGACGGTCATGATCAGCAGCAGGTCGATGTCGGCAAGGAACGGCAGGGCCGCCTCGAACGGGGTGTCCGGATGCAAGGCCAGGCCGCAGTGACGGCCGGCGGCACGGATGCGCTTCAGGGTCTCGGCCACGGAACTGTCGTAATGCGCCTCGGCATGAACGGTGATGTTGTCGGCCCCGGCCTTGAGAAAGCGCTCGAGGTAATGATCCGGGCGATGGATCATGAGGTGCACGTCCAGGTACATGCCGGTGTGCTTGCGCACGGTCTGCACCATCTGCGGTCCGAACGAGATGTTGTCGACGAAGTTGCCGTCCATGACATCGAGATGCAGCCACTGCGCCCCGGCGTCCTCGGCCCGCCGCACCTCGGCGGCGATGTTGGACCAGTCGGCGGCAAGCAGGGAGGGCAGGATCAGGCGGTTCTCGTGGGTCATCGACCGCATGAAGCACGCGGCGGCGGGCCATGCAAGCGCGAGCTGTCCCTCAGCTGCCCGCCCACCGGCTCAGCCGGTGACGCCGCGGATGTCGATGAGGTGCAGTTGGCGGCCCTGGCCGGCATGGGGGGCATCGACACAGACCCAGGCCTCGTCGCGACTCAGGCGTGGATGGGTGTCCACCCGCCACTCGCCCTTGTACTCCGGCGGCTGCGGGAAGTGCCCGAGGTCGAAACGGCGGTTCGTGGCGATGTGATACAGGTGCGGTGTCTGCAGACGGCGCACGCCCTTGGGATAGGTGTCGCTGACCAGCCACTGGTTGCCGCGCAGGTAGCTGAAATGGCCCCCCGAGTCGAGCACGCCGCGGCCGACCTCCTCGACGATGCCGGAATCGCGATCCTCAAAGAGGAAGTTGCCCCAGCTGTCATTGCCGAGCCAGTTCTTGGCCTGCGACAGGATGTGCTGCGGATCGCGCCAGATGAAGTGCGAGGCATAGCCGTTGGGAATGACGATGCGCAGGTCGGAGCCGTCCATCGCCGCGGTGATCAGCCGGGTCAGGTGGCCGCCCTTGGGCTGGGTCCAGCGGTGCAGCAGGATGAAGCGGCGGCCGTCCGGACTGCAGAGCAGGTGGTAGGCATGATGCTTGGAGGTCGGATGGTTTTCCATCACCTCACCGGTCTTGGCGAGCTGCTCGTGGGAAAGGATCAGCTTCTCGGCGCCGGTTTCGAGATCGACATGGCTGATGCCGGTTTCCGCCGGGGCCATGACTTCGAAAAAGCGGTCGCGGATGCCGGCGTAACCGTAGCCCGGCCGGCAGTCGGCGACGCGGGCATAATCACAGGTCACCGCCTCGCGACCGTTCGGGCTCAGCGAATACACCGAGGCCGGCAGCGTCCGCTTGTCGCCCGTCTTGACGTCGAGGATGTGGCTGACGAAGCGGCCCTTGTCGCGGTCGTTCCAGATCACCTTCGAGTCCGTGCCGGGGATCCACTGCAGCATGCAGCCCTGCTGCCAGTTCCAGGCCCGGCTGGTGCCGAGCGGGATCCAGCGATCCTTGTCCTCGAGGTCGACCATGCCCACCTCGATGACATCGTCCGGCTCCGGCGAGCGGTGCTCAAAACCGACCTTCATGCCGAGCACGAAGCGGTTCGTCGGATCGAACTGCAGCTTGTCGTAGTAGCCGAACCAGTGGTGACCGGGACCGCGGGTGATGACGCGGGTCGGCGGGAAGTTTTCCGACATTTGGCCGCGCGCCGTAGCGGCGGCGAAGGCGGTCAGGCTGGTCTGCAGGAACTGGCGACGGCTGGACTGGGCGAACAGGGACATTGCAAAGGGTACGCCGCGAAAGCGTCCAGCCTTCAGGCCGGATGGCGCAGATCGCCGTTACTTGCGCCTCATCCAGGCGAGTCCGGCGGCCAGCAGCACGACCGCCGCCAGGAGCGCCGCCCGTCGTGCCCGCTCCTGCGCCGTGATTTTTTGCGACACCTTCGGTTCCATCCGCACCGGCTCCGGCTTCGGTGCCTGATCCACCGGCGCCCAATCGGCGGCCAGCAGCAGGTCCATGCCGGGATTCTGCTCCTTGATCTCGCAGGAGCAGGCACCGCAGAGATAACTCGCCGCCTCGCGGATGTTGTCGGCGTGAATGCCGCGACCGATCAGCGGCTCCAGCGCGCGCCCGCGGCCGAACACCGCGAAGACCATCGGTTCGCCGGCATGCTCCGCCAAATCGGGCTCGACCTTCAGCAGCATGGCACGCAAAACCGCCTCGGCGGGATCGTCGTGCGCGAGTCTCAGTACGGAAAACGCCAGCCGCAGCGGCAGATCGGAATGCAGCACATCGGCCGGCGCCCCCTTGTGTCCGGGTTCATTGAGCTGGGCCGGCGTCACCACTCCCTCGGGCAGCTTCAATTCGGTCTGCGCCGCCTGCAGGGCCTGTTCAAGCGCCGCCACCGCCGCGGCATCCTTGGTGGTGTCGCCACTTTCCAGCAGCAGCCAGACAGCTGATTCACCGGCCAGCAGTCGCCGCGTCAACTCGCGTCGCGCCGGCGAATCGAGCAACTGCCGCCAGTGCGAGCTGTCCGCGGCACCAGTCCAGACGGGGACTTCCTCCCCTTCCCCCTCGGGCAGCCGCAGCTCAATGCCGGCGACTCCGGTGACGCGCTCAATCTCCACATTGGCACCAGCGGCCTCCCTGACTGCCGGCTCGGTCGCCGGCAGGCGCACGCGCCAGGGGGCGGGCGACCAGTTTTCCAGGGCGTAGCGGAAGACCGGCACCTGGCAGGCCTGCAGGGCGACCCCACCGAAGAGAGCCGCGAAACCACCGACCGCGCAAAGCATCCGCCATCTCATGCCGTAGGTTAAGCCGTTCATGACACGTTATTTCATCGGATTTCTCGCCCTCGCCAGCGTGCAGGCCGCCGACTGGCCCATGTGGCGCCACGATGCCGGCCGCACGGCCGCCACCCCGCAGTCGCTGCCGGAAAAACTCGACCTGCTCTGGAGCCGCGAGTTGCCGCCCCTGCGACCCGCCTACCGCGAACCGCGCCTGCAGTTCGACCGCGGTTACGAACCGGTGGTGGCGGGCAAGACCCTGCTGGTCGGCAGTTCGCGCGAGGACGGCGTCATCGCCTATGACACCGACACCGGCGCGGAACGCTGGCGCGCGCTGGCCGACGGACCGGTGCGCTTTGCGCCGGTCATCGTTGGCGACACCGCCCTCTTTGGCGCCGACGACGGCATCGTCCGCTGCGTGCGACTGAGCGACGGTGCTGAAGTCTGGTCGAAACGCGCGGTGCCCTCGGAGCGACGCCTGCTCGGCAACCAGCGACTCATTTCGGTCTGGCCCATCCGCGGCGGACCGGTCGCCAAGGACGGACGCCTGTACTTCGCTGCTGGCGTCTGGCCGATCGAAGGCACCTTCGTGTTTTGCTGGGACGCCGCCACCGGTGCGGAACTCTGGCGCAACGACCGCGGCTCGCATCTCTACGGCGTGCATCCGCACCAGACCGAAGCCATGGGCGGACTGGCGCCACAGGGCTACCTGCTCATCGATGGCGAAGACCTGGTGGTGCCCTGCAGCACCGCCTACCCGGCCCGGCTTGACCTCAAGACCGGCGTCATCAAGCAGTTTGAACTGCCCTCGGCCGGCCGTCTCACCGGCGGTTGGTTCGCGTCGACTCCGGCCGAACAGGAGGCGCTCAAGCTCAAGCGCCGCGGCCTGCTTTTCGACGAGGCGGTCAGCGCCAAGCGCCACGAGGACAAACCGCGCGCCGAAGGCCTGCCCGGCATCCAGCGCCGCCTGCATGCCGCCGGAGTTGAAGTCCGCTTTGATCGCTTCGCCAACGCCCACAGCGTCATCCTCGCCGATGCCAAGGTATTCGTGGTCGACCAGGACGGCGTGCTCAGCGCTTTCGGCACCAGCAAGGGCGAAGCCAAGCCGTGGCAACGGCAGAACCGCGTCGTGCAGGCCAACAAGGCCCTCGCCACCCCGTGGCTCAAAGCCGCCGGCAGCGAACGCGGTTACGCCCTGTTGATCGGCGCCGGTGCCCCCGGCCTGATCGAAGCCCTGCTGCAGCACAGCCAGTTGCAGCTCGTCATCCTCAGTGGCGACGCGAACCTGCGCAAGCGCCTGACCGAGGCGGGCCTCTACGGGGAACGCGCCTGCATGCTCGATCCCAAGGCCGCGGCTCTTCCCGGTGCCCTGCCACCGTTCTTTGCCAGCGTCATCTTCGCCCTGGAAGGCAGCCACGAAGCCTTCCTGCCCTGCCTGCGCCCGATGGGTGGCCGGGCGGTCGGTCCCGAGGCCCAGATCCTCCACACCCGCGGTGCGCTCGACGGCAGCACGAACTACCTCGCCGACTGGAAGACCAGCGAGGACGCACTCGTGCAGGCCCCACTGGGCGTACTCTGGTTTGATGACGCGCTCAGCAACTTCAAGCGTTCGCCGCAGCCGAAGGTGGTCGACGGCATCATGATCACCGCCGACAAGGACTGGCTCGACGCCTCGCACCGCAAGGGCAAGGTCGACTACCGCCTGCAGGCGCCGGTGTTCAGCGACATCTACACCGGCCGCGTGCTCGACGCGTACGAAGAGCACGAGCTGCGCGCCAAGTTCGGCAGCGTCGATCAGGAAACCATCCAGCCGGCGCAATACCGGCCGCCAACCCAGACGAATGACTGGTCGCCCGGCCAACCCAAGGCCGGCCTGCGCGTCAATCCGCTAACGCTGGAGGAGGAAGCGCGCGTGTTTCCGAAAAGCTATGGCTGCGACGGCGGTTTTGACTACGGCGGCATCTACACCTTCCGCAGCGGCACCGCGGCGTTTTACGACAAGAAGGTCGAGAGCGGCACCATCCACATCAGCGGCCCGCGCAGCGGCTGCACCAACAGCGTGGTGCCGGCCGGCGGCATCCTCAACGTGCCCTACTTTTACGAGGGCTGCACCTGCTCGTATCCGCTGCCGATGGGCCTTGCCCTGCACAGCCTGCCCGAAGACTTCGAGCAGTGGGCGGTCTGGGGCGAGGTCCCCAAGGCAAGCCTGCATGGCAGGATCCAGCGCCTGGGCCTGAACTTCGGCGCGCCTGGCGACCGCAAGACGCGCGATGGCACCCTCTGGCTCGACTTCCCCAGCGTCGGTGGTCCCTCGCCGGAAATCGACCTCGTCACCGAACCCGCCCAGCCCGAGACCTTTTACCGGCACTCGCTGTGGATGCAGCCCGGCGAAGGCTGGCCCTGGGTCGCCGCCAGCGGCGTCAAGGGCCTGCGCCGGGCCCAACTCAGCGGCCTGAAGAACGGTCGCTACAGCGTCCGGCTCCTTTTCGCCTCACCCGACGCCAGCCGCCACTGCTTCGATGTCGCCCTGCAGGGCAAGACCGTCTTTACGAACGTCCAGCCGAGCGAACGCAAGGCGCAGACCCTGACGACCCGCGAGGTGCGCGTCAGCGACGGCACCCTGCAGCTCGAGCTGACGGCACACGAGGGCGACACCCTGCTGGGCGGGCTGGAAATCGTGCGCGAGGCGGACTGAACCAAGCCACTCACCCGGCTGGGAGAACCCAGCCCGCCTTGGGTGATTCTTCCTCGACGGTCCAGCGGTCGCCCCTGCCGCAACTCACGCCTCCAGGCCGGTCATTGTGCCCGTGCTGGTGGCGAAGCGTTCCTGCTCGAGGCCGAGGCGCTGCAAGGCCCCCAGATAGAGGTTGGGCAGCGGATAATTGTCCTTCTGGTCGAAGGCGAGGTGCTGGCCGTGCCTGAAGCCGCCGCCGGCGAACAGCACCGGCATGTTTTTGTTGTCGTGGCTGGAGGCATTGCCGAGATTCGAGGTGAGCAGCACCATGGTCTCATCCAGCATCTTGTCGGCCTTGAGCTTGCGCAGGAAGTCGCCCCAGGCGTTGATGACGCCCTGCTCGACAAGGGCGAGCTGGGCGAGCTTTTCGTCGTCCATGCCGTGGTGGCTGAGGCTGTGGTAACTCTCGTCGACGCCCTCGATGCCCTGCACGTTGTTGCCGGTGATGTGCAGGGTGATGAAGCGGGTGCTGTCGGTGGCCAGGGCCATGTGCACGATATCCAGGAAGATGCGATCCACCTCGACCTCATTGTCGCGCGGGATGCGCGAGGGCGGCGCCAGCGCCACCTTCGGCTTCGGCCGGTGCGTCCAGGCCTCATTGGCGGCGAGCCGCTGTTCCAAATCACGCACGCTGGTGAACCAGGCATCCAGCTTGTCGCGGTCGCCGGCGCCGACCTCGCGCATCAGGGACTTTGCCTCGGCGCCGACCACATCCATGACGCTGCGGCCCTGGCGGATGAGCTGGGCCTGGCGAGCCTGCTCGGCAGGCGTGTCGTTGACGAAGAGGCGGGTGAACAGGCGCATGGCATTGTTCTCCGCCGGAATCATCGAGCCGTTCTCCGTGTAGCTTGGGCTGTTCTGGCTGGCGGTGTTGAGCACCAGCGAGGGAAAGCGCGTTTCATGACCGAGCTGCTTGGCCATGAGCTGGTCGAGTGAGATCGTGTTGCGCGTCGTCGCACCGCGAGCGTTCGGACAGGCCGAGAAGATGCTGCCCTCGGCTGTGTGACCGCCGGTCACGCCGGGGTGCGAGGAACCGGAAACAACGGTGAAATCCTCGCGCAGATCCTGAATGGATTTGAGGTAGCGTGACGGCTTGTAGTCGCGGCCGCTGCCCTCCGGCACCAGATTGGGATTGTGCAGGCCAAGCGCCATGCTGACGCCAACAAAGCGCCGGGCCGTCTTCGCCTCCGGCACGGCCGCCAGCGCCGGGGTCATGGCCTCGAGCAGGGGCAGGCCGAGCGTGACACCGGCACCGCGCAGCAGGGCGCGCCGGGAAAGATGCTTTTGGAAGGTGAAGGTGCTCATGGGGGTACGATCAAAACGTCACTTGGTGCGGAAAATGTCGCTCAAAACCGCCTCGCGGATGAGCGTGCGCAAACCGTGACCGCCGGCGGCGGCACGTTCGGCGATGGCGGCAACCGCCGCCTGTTCACTGAAGCGCGGCGGCGCACCGGTGGCATAGGTCAGGAAGTGCTGGACAAAACCGCGGGCAAGCAGGTCGGCGCGCGCGGCATAAATCTGCTTCCAGGCATGGATGCCGTCGAAGTCACGACCCTCAGGCGTGCGACCTGTGGCATCGATCTTCACCCCCTTGCCGCCCTGGCCGTATTTGACCCGCCAGACACCGACCGCATCGTAGTTTTCGAGCGCGAAGCCAGGAGGATCGATGGTGAGATGGCAACTGGCGCAGCTTTCATTGTTGCGATGCTTGTCGAGTTGGTCACGGATGCTGGTGGCGCCGCGGATGTCGGGCTCGATGGCCGGCACGCCGGGAGGCGGCGGCGGGATGTGGACGCCGAGCAGACGTTCGTTGACGAACACGCCGCGCACGACCGGCGAGGTGCTGGTGCCATCGGCGGTGACCTTGAGGATGGCGCCCTGGGTCGCCAGACCGCCGCGCAGGTCGGCGGGTTTCAGCGCCACCTTCTGCAGCCCACCGCCGGGCTCGATCGCCCAATCGCCCCGGTAGTGGCGGACAAGCCGCTCGTTCAGGAAGGCAAATTGAGAGTCGACCAGGTGGCTGACCCCCAAATCCTTGGCGATCAATTCGGCAACATAGGTGCGCGTCTCCTGCAGCATCGACTCCTGCACCACCGGGTCAAATTCCCGGTAGAGGCGGGTGTCGGGCGTGGTGAAGTCGATTTGATTGAGCTTCAGCCACTGGTCGGTGAAACCGACAATGAAGCGGTGCGCCTTGGCATCGGCCAGCAGGCGTTCGACCTGGGCACCCAGCACGGCCGGTTCGCGCAGGCGGCCCGCGCCGGCCAGTTGCAGCAGTTCCTGATCCGGCATCGAAGCCCAGAGCGCGTAACTGAGGCGCGAAGCGAGCGCATGATCCTCCAGTGCGCCCGGCGCCTCAAGGAAAGTGAGAAACCGCGGCGAACAGAGGATGGCGCGGTAGGCGGCGCGCAGGGCATCGACCGGCTTTTCCCCGTCGGCCAAAGCCTGGCGCGCGAGGTCACGATAGGGTGCGATCTGTGCTTCGGTGACCGGCCGACGGAAGGCGCGTTCGGCAAAGCGGTCGATCAGGCCATCGAGTTCGCCCTGTTTCAGGGCGTCGAAGCCGCCCTTGCCGTAAAGGTTTTGTTTCACGGTGTCGCGATCGCCATTCGGGTGGATGCGCTCGACATCAATGCCGGTGAAGGCGATGCCCTGGTAGCCCTCCTTTTCGAGGTCGCGCCCGACAAAGGACACATTGCCGCCGGTGGCGCCGGTGGGAGCCTTTTTCTGCGTGGCATCGTTCGGGCGAATCTCCAGCATGTGCCCGCGCTGAATCCAAGCCTCGTAGGTGAGATCTCGCGGCTTGGCGGTGGCTTCGACCAGACCCAGCATGTACAGCATGGGCGCCGCCGATGAGCAGGCCCCGGAACGCAGGGTACCCCAGACAGAGCCGCCCGGGCCGGGATTGATCGCCTGCACCTCGCGCAGGGTGACCCGGTACCAGCCATCGGCCGGCACGCTGGTGGCGGGCAGGCGACCAAAGAACTGCAGGGTGATCGGCCAGCTGATCGTGCGGTTGCCGCGGTGTTCCGGCATGCGGTTGTTGCCGCCGCGATGCACCCCCATCTCCTTGGGGGTGTGATGCTTCTGATAGGGCTTGTCGCCGTCGAAGGCGCGCTTGAAGGCGTCGTTGAGCGCCAAATCAGCAACATCCAGGTAGCGGGCCAGCTGGTGGTGGGAAAGCTGCTGGGCGCTGGCAACCGTTTCAAAGCCGTGCGCGGCACCGTCCTCGGGCAGCAGCAGCTTGAGCGGCAGATCAATGCCGAGCAGGTCGTGCAGGGTGTGTTCGTATTCCGTGCGCGTCAGCCGGCGGCCGCGCACGCGCCCGTTGGCGGCGATGTCGGCGGCATCGGTATCGATCAACGGCTTTTTCAGTCCGGCCAAAAATCCCTCCAACTCCGTCTTGGCCGGGCGCTCCTTCTTGGCCGGTGGCATTTCACCCTCATGCACACGCTCGAACACCCGCTGCCACTTGGCAAACAGGTCGCGGTCTGTCAGCTCGAACGGCAGGGCGGTGAGATCGAGTCCCCCCTTCTGAAGGTCGCCATCATGGCACTCCAAACAGTGGCGGTCGAGAAAACCGGCCAACGGCGCGGGCACCGGTGCTGCGGAGAGCGCGCCGGTGGTGAAAACAAGGTAAGCGAGGGGCGTCAACGGGCGCCCGGCACGGGGACGGGCCATCAGAGGGTTCATCGGTGGGGGTCCCGGAGTAACGTCGCCCAAGCCGTGAGCTTGCCGGAAAAAAGCGCTCTGCGCGCCGGTGGTGCTTTTGCCTTGCCGATGAACGAGGCAGCGCCGGCCCGGCGTTTTTACCGTCAATGCCCGCCCTCTCCCGCCGCCGCCTGCTGCAAACCGCCCTCGCATCGGCCGGACTGCCGGCCCGTGGCGCGGCCGCCACACAGGCCCTCACCGATGCCAACGTCAGCCTGTTCCACTGGCCGTTCCGTCGCCTGCCGCACGACGAAACCGCGGCGCTCGCCGCCCGGCTGGCGGCGCTCGGCATCGGCGAAGCCTGGGCGGGCAGCTTCGAGGGCCTGCTGCACCGCGATCTGGAGGGCGTCAACCGCCGCCTCGCCGCCGCCTGCCGCGAGGTCCGCTCCCTGCGTCTGCGCCCCTTCGGTTCGGTCAACCCGTTGCTGCCGGACTGGCCCGAGGATCTGCGCCGCTGCGCCCAAGTGCACGGCATGCCCGGCATCCGCCTGCACCCGAACCATCACGGTTACGGTCTGGATCACCCCGAATTCGATCGCCTGCTGCAACTGGCCGGCGCGGCCGGCCTGCTTGTGCAACTGGTCGTTGCCACCGAGGACACCCGCACCCAGCCGCCGCAAACCCAGGTGGCCGATGTCGATCTGCGTCCCCTGCCCGCCATGCTGGCACGCCATGGCAAAACGCGTGTCCTGCTGCTCAACCACCGGCCCGGCAATGTCACCACCGAACTGGCCCAACAGTCCAACCTGTGGTTCGACATCGCCCGCACCGAAGCCACCGACGGCGTCGCTCGATTGGTGGCGCTGGCCGGCGCCAAACGTGTGCTGTTCGGTTCGCACGCCCCCTTCCTCATTCCTGAAGCGGCGCTGATCCGGGTCGAGGAAGGCCTGCTCGCCGGACTGGCGCCTGCCGAAGCCGAAGCGCTGCTCTTCACCAACGCCCGCCGCCTGCTTCCCGCCTGACCCGCCATGCCAACGCCTCCGCCAGCCTGGTCGCCCCTGCCCTCCACCGAGGAGCTGGCGCGCTATCAAATCTGGGATTCCTACCTGACCCAGGCGCGCGGCGCGGCGACCGTGCCCGCCCTCGAGGCCCTGCTGCCGCTGGTCGAGCGCGCGGCCCTGAAAAAACTCTGCTACTTTCCCGATGTCGGCCTCGGCACCGGCAGCAGCGCCATCGAGCAGTGGGCGGCGGAACATCCCGAACAAATCGACGAACCCCTGAGGCGCTGGCCGGAGTTGATGCTCGGCATGATCCAGGTCAATGCCCGCGAACGACAACGCTCGCTGGCCGCCGTCGACCGCTGGCTGCGCGACGGCCCCATGGTCGGCGTGTATTTCCCTGGTGGCGCGCCCGCGGGCCTGCCCTGCACGCATGCGGATGTCGCCCGCCTCGTCGAACGCGTCGCCGCCCTCGGCGGCGCCATCATGATGCACACCTGGTTCAAGACGAACGAGCCCGGCCCGCCCTACGGCTCGACCCCGTCCGACCTCGCCGAACTGGCGGCCCGCTTCCCGGAACAAACTTTCATCTGTGCCCATGCCGGCGGCAACTGGGAGCTCGGCCTGCGCGCCATACGCAACCTGCCCAATGTCGTCGTCGAAACCTCCGGGTTTGATGCCACTGCCGGTTTTCTGGAAATGGCGGTGCGCGAACTCGGCGCCGAACGCGTCGTCTTCGGCAGCCACCTACCCTCACGCTCGCTTGGCACGGAGCTGGGCAAGATCCTGTTTGCCGGCCTCACCGAGGCGGAAAAGCACCTCGTGCTCGGCGGCAACTTCCGCCGCCTGCTGCGCCGCGGTTGAATTCAGGCAAAGATGCCCTGCACCACCTTGGGTGAAGCAAAGCCGGTGAGCCGCTCCTCCAGTCCATTGCGCTCGTAGTGCAATCGCTCGGCGTCGAGACCGAGCGCGTGCAGGATCGTTGCATGAAAGTCCGGCACGCTGACCGGATTCACCACCGCCTTGTGGCCAAGCTCATCGGTCTCGCCGTAGCTGAAGCCGCGCTTGAGGCCACCGCCGGCCATCCAGGTGGTGAAACCCTGCATGTTGTGGTCGCGACCGCTGAACTCGTTGCCGATCTTCTGCGAGGTCGGCGTGCGGCCAAACTCGCCCCCCCAGATGACCAGGGTGTCGTCGAGCAGGCCGCGCTGGCGCAGGTCGCGAATGAGCGCCGCCACCGGCTGGTCAGTGCGTTCGCAGGCGGACAGCAGGGTCTCGGCGAGGTTGCTGTGATTGTCCCAGGGCTGGTCGTCGAGGAAGAGCTGGACGAAGCGCACGCCGCGCTCGACGAGCCGGCGCGCCATCAGGCAGCGGCGACCGTAGGAATCGGTGACCGGGTTGCCGATGCCGTAATCCTCGCGGGTTGCCTCACTTTCACTCGACAGATCAAGCACGTCGCTGGCGCTGAGCTGCATGCGCGCGGCCAGACTGTAGGCCTCAATGCGGGCATCCAGTTCGGGATAGCCCGGGCGCAGGGCGCGGTGGCGGCGGTCGAGACGGTCGAGCAGGTCGCGAGCGGCATCAGCCACCGGCGCCGGCTGCTCGAACTCCGGCGTCAAATTAAGAATGGGCGCGCCCGTGCTGCGGAAGCGTGTGCCCTGGTAGATCGGCGGCAGGAAGGCCGAGGTCCAGTTGCGCACATCGTTCTTCGGCAGGCCGCGCTCGTCATCGAGCACGACATAGGCGGGCAGATCCTGGCACTCACTGCCGAGGCCGTAGGCGATCCAGGCGCCAAGCGAGGGATGCCCCATGAACAGGCGGCCGCTGTGGATCTTGTACAGGGCGTTGTCGTGATTCGGATGATCCGTCCAGAGCGAATGCACAAAGCAGAGTTCATCGATCACCTTGGCCGTGTGCGGCAGGGCGTCCGACATCCACATCCCGGACTGGCCGTGGCGGGCGAACTTGAAACGCCCCGGCATGATGGCTCCGACGTTGGCGGCACCGACATTGCCCAGCTCCTCAACCCGGCCCGGGAAGGACTTGCCGGCATACCGCTCAAGGGCGGGTTTGGGATCAAACAGGTCCATCTGGCTGGGCCCGCCATTCATGAACAAATGAATGACCGACTTCGCCCGCGCCGGTTGATGCGGCGACTTCGGGCTGAGGTCGTGGCGCCCGGCAGTCGTCGCCGCCAGCAGGCCGTCGCCGGCAAACAGGTGCGCCAGCGCGGCACCGCAGAGGCCGTCGGACATGCGATGGAAGAAGGAGCGGCGGGTCAGGCCGGACATGGCGTGCTCAGTCGACATGGAGAAACTCGGCGGTGTTGAAGAGGGTGTGGCAGAGCGCGGCCAGGGCTTCGCGGTGCGCGTGCTCCGGCGACAAGCCCTCGTTTTGCCAGGACGTCTGCGCCTGCGCCAAAACGGCCTGGGCCGCCGCGACTTCCTCGGCCGCGGGCGCACGCTGCAGGGCGATCTCGAAGGCCAGCCTTACCCGGTCCGTCTCGGACGACGTGGCGAGCAGGCGTTCGGCAAAGGCGCCGGCGAGTTCGCGCACGCGCTGGTTGTTCATCAGCATGAGCGGCTGCAGCGAGACGATCGAAACGTTGCGCTGGATGCAGTTGGGCTGCATCTCCGGGTAATCAAAGGTGGCCAGCAGCGACGGCATCTCCGTGCGGCGCAGGCGCAGGTAGACGCTGCGGCGGTGACCGGCAGCGGCCGGATCATCGACGATGAGTCCGTCGGCCCGCACCGTCACCGGTGCAGGCGGCCCAAACAGGCGGGCATCCAGCCGGCCGGCCACCGCGTGCAGGGCATCGCGCAGGGCCTCGGCATCGAGCCGGCGCAACGGCATGCGGGCGAGCAGCAGGTTCTCCGGATCGACCGTCTGCGCGGCCTCGGCCACCGAGGCCTGCCGGTAGGCGCGCGACAGCAGCAGCGTGCGATGCAGGTGCTTCAGGCTCCAGCCGCTGTCGACAAAGTCACGCGCCAGCCAGTCGAGCAACTCCGGGTGCGTGGGCTTGGCGCCCTGGACGCCAAAGTTGTCGAGGGTGGCGACCAGGCCGCGACCGAAGTACTTGGCCCAGACGCGGTTGACCAGCACGCGGGCGGTGAGCGGGTGGTCGGGGGCGGTCAGCCAGCGGGCAAAGGCCAGGCGGCGGCCGGTCTTGTCCGCGCCCGGCCAGGGCGGCTCGGCCACAAAGGGGGTGCGACCATCGGTCAGCACCGAAGGCACGCCCGGGCCGACCAGCCGGGTTGGGCGATGGGCCTCACCGCGTGCGAGCAGGTAGGTTGGCGAGGGCCGGCCGCGGTCCCAGAGCGCACGTACCGCCAGCGGCGGCGGCAGGCGCTCGCGCAGGGCGGCGATGTCCGCGTCGAAGGCGCGCAGCTGTACGCCGAGTTCAGGATGACGTTCCACCAGCACGCGTTCGACCGGCTTCAGCTCGGTCTCATAGCGGCGCACCAGCTCCTCCTCACGAAGGCTGCGACGGCCGGCATCGGCCTTGACCGCGGCGAGGATCGCCGCCTGCTCGACCTTCGCCAGTTGCGGCCAGCGTTCCTGGTAATAGCGGTCCTGGACCGACTTCATGGCGGCGGCGCGGCGGCCCTCGGCGGCCTTGATCTGCTTCTGCAGGTCGGCGGCGACCTGCTTGTGACGGGCGGCCACCTCCGCAGGCGCCACCTCGAGGTTGCGGTTCTTCCAGGTCAGCCAGTCATGCTCATCGAGCGCGCCCTGAAAAACCGCCTTGAGCCGGTAATAATCGCGCTGCGGCAGGGCATCGTACTTGTGGCTGTGGCAGCGCGCGCAGTCGATCGTCAGGCCGAGAATGCCGGAGCCCACCACCTGCAGGGCATCGGCAATGACACCGAGACGCTCAGGCACAAAATTCATGGTGCGCGAACCAGTCTGATCAACCCCCATGCGCAGGAAACCGGTGGCAATCAGTTGCTCGACCACCACATCCGTCACCTGCGCCGGATCACTGACATCGGCGAGCTCATCACCGGCGAGCTGCTCAAGCAGAAAGCGATCCCAGGGCTTGTCGGCATTGAGCGAGCGGATGACGTAGTCGCGGTACTTCCAGGCCGTCTCACGCACCGGATCCTCGGAGGTGCCGCCCTCGGAGTCGGCGTACCCGGCGACATCCAGCCAGAAGCGTCCCCAGCGCTCGCCGTAGTGCGGCGAGGCGAGCAGGTGATCCACCATCTCGGCATACCAGCCGTCGCTCGGATGCTCCAGCCAGCGTGCCAGCTCCTCGACCTGGGGCGGCAGGCCGGTGAGATCAAAATACGCCCGCCGCACCAGGACCTGGCGCGGCGCCTCGGGGGCGAAATCGATTCCGCGCTCGCGCTGCCGCTCGCGCAGGAAGGCATCGACCGGCCGCAGCGGCGTGGCCCCTTCCGCCGCGGGCACCGGCACACGCGCAGGCAGCTTTTGAAAGGCCCAGTGCGCGCGGTCGGCATCGGTGACCAGGGGGTCGGGCTCGCCGTTGGCGACATCGGCTGGCGTCTCCTGCATCGAGGCACCGCCGGCGATCCACTCGCGCAGCTTGTCGATCTCCACCGAGGAGGGGCGCTCAACGAAGTATTTCAGCAGCTGATCCTTGGGCGGGCAGAGCTCCTGTTCGACGCGCTGCACGGCCAGGCTGGAGGCGGGCTGGCCAGGTACGATGGCGGGGCCGGAAGTGCCGCCGGTGAGCAGGTTTTCCGGCCGGCGCAGGTCAAGACCGCCGCGCTGGAGCTCGGCACCGTGGCAGGCCGTGCAGCGCAGCAGCAGCACGGGCAGCACGTCGTGCTTGTGCAGGCGCGCCTCGGCCACCGGCGCGCTGCGGAAGCGCGCCCCGCCACGGATCCACTCCTCGATCCAGTGCATCTGCTCCGCCGTCAACTTGTCGCCCTTGCGCGGCATCTCGCCGGTGTGGACCATTTCATAGAGCGTGCTGTGCCCGGGATCGCCCGGCTTGACCACGGGCCCGGAGTCACTGCCGCGCAGCAGGGCTTCGGCGCTGCTCAAATCGAGGTTGGCGCGACGGGTCTGCGGATTGTGGCATTCGCGGCAGCGCTGCTCCAAAAGCGGCGCGACGCGGTCCTCGAAAAAGACCTCCGCAGCGACGGCGGATGAAGCCGTAGCCACCAGCACGGCCAACAAACCGTCCCAGCGACCAGCAGCATGGAGAAAAAGACGCACGCATCTGCCTGTACGACAGCTGCGGGGTGGCCTTTGCATTTTGCCGGCGACTCAGCGGTACCTGGACAACCCGCCCAGGTAGCTGACGGCCTCCGCTGAGATCGGCCCGGCAAAAAATTCCGCGGCCGGTCGGCTCTCCAGAACTCGGCCACCGGCCAAAAACACCACCCAGTCGGCCACGTGCCGGGCGAAGCTGATTTCGTGGGTGGCCAGCACGATCTGCTGGCCGGCCTCGGCCAGTTCGCGGACCACATCGAGCACCTCACCGGTCATCACGGGGTCGAGTGCCGAGGTCGGCTCATCGAGCAGCAGCAGGCGCGGGCGCGGCGCCAGGGCGCGGGCGATGGCGCCACGCTGCTGCTGGCCGCCGGAGAGTTCGGCCGGGCGCTTGTGGCGGTGCTCCGCGAGGCCGAGTCGCTCGAGCAGTTCCAGCGCCCGCGCCGCGGCGGCCGCGGCACTCTGGCCATGGACCTCGCGCAGGGGCAGGGTGATGTTTTCCTGCAGGCTCAGGTGGGGAAACAGGTTGTAGCCCTGAAAGACAAAACCGTTGCGGCGGAGGACAGCCAGCGCTGCCGCAGGCTCATGAGGCAGGGCCTCGCCGTCGATGCGTACTTCGCCCGCCTCAGGCAATAGCAGGCCGCCGAGCACGCGCAGCAGGGTGGACTTGCCGCCACCGCTCGGCCCGAGCAGGGCCACCACACGGGCTTCACCGCCGGTGGCGAAGCAGGCGCCGGCCAGGGCCTGAAAATCGCCGTACCGCTTGGTCAGGTCGATCGCCTCAAGTTTCATAGGCGAACCTCCTTTCCAGGCGCCGGGCATACCAGGACAGCGGCAGGGTGACCGCCAGATAGGCCACCGCCAGCGGCAGGTAGCCTTCGAGCGCGGTATAGCTGCCGGAGTTGAGGATGCGCACCTTCTGTACCAGTTCCTCGACACCGATCACCGAGAGCAGCGAGGAATCCTTGATGAGCGAAACCAGCTGCCCGGTCGTGCCGGGCAGAGCGCGGCGCAGGGCCTGCGGCAGGATGACAAAGCGCCAGGTCTGCCAGCCGTCGAACCCCACGGCGCGCGCCGCCTCACGCTGGGAGGCGCCGATGCTCTCCACCGCCCCGCGGAAGATCTCGGCGAGGTAGGCTCCCTCGAAGCAGGCCAGGAGGAGGATGCCGACCACCAGCGGTGAGTCGAGTCGCACGGCGGTGGCGAGGATGTAGTAGCCGACCAGCAGTTGCACCAGCAGCGGAGAACCGCGCAGGAATTCGACGATGCCCGTGCACAGCAGGCGCAGGGGCTCGACCGGGGCGCGCCGTCCAAGCAGAAGAGCGAGCCCCACAACCATGCTCAGCCCCATGGCCGCAAGGGAGAGCCCCAGCGTCAGCAGCCAGCCGCGCAGGAACTGCCCGCGGTATTCCCAGGCGCGCTGCCAGTTCCAGGCATAGCCCACCGTCGCGAAGACCGCGTACAGCCCCGCTGACACCGCCGCCAGCAGCAGCAGGATCCAAAGCAGGCGGCGTAGGCTGAAGGGGGGACCGGGCATGTCCGCCGGCATGTGGCCACAGCGCCGGCCGGGCGTCAAGACAGAGTGGCGCCGGCCCAAAAAAACGGCGACCCCAGTCAGGGCCGCCGTCAAGCATGCTGGGCAAGCTCAGTTCTTGGGCGCGGCCGGATCCGCGGCCGGCTTCACCTCCGTCTGCGGAGCAACCGGCAGGGGCAGCGGCGGAGTGGTCAGGCTGGGCGATGCGCCCGGCAGTTCCGGCTTGGCCGCGGGTGCGGCGGCCTGCGGGGCTGCAGGGGCTGCAGGCGCAGCCGGCACCGCCTGGGCGGGCTCCTGCTCGAGACGAACAATTTCCGACCGCTTCTTGAACAGATTGTTGACGGTGTATTCGGAGACTTCAAAGACCCAGCCGGCAAACTGCTGTTCCTTGGCGAGTTTCTCCTCGCGGACCTTCTTGTCGGCCGCGAAGGCCTCGTCGGCCTTCTTCTTGTCCTCCTCCTTCTCATCCTTGGGCGCGGCGCGCGTCTGCGGGATGTCGGCCTTGATCTCGAAGCTCAGGTAGTACTTGTCGGCAGCGTCCTTGGACTGCTTGGCGACCTGGATGTCGTAGGTGAAGCCGTCAAAGGTGGTGATGCGCGCCGTGATGGCTCCCTTGAGCAGTTCGGCAGCCTTGTCCTTGGCATGCACGTCGTTGAAGGTCGGTGCCGAGAGCAGGCTGCTGACCGACAGCTTCGGCCGGTCAAGCACCTCACCCGGCTTGGCGTCAAGCAGGTCGTAGTCAGTCGCCGTTTCCTCCTTGCGACCGACACGCCAGCCGTCGCCGGCCTCGGCCATCTTGACGGCAATCTCGCGGATCTTCTGGATGTCGATGAAGGCCTTGTCGAGCCAGGCCTCCGGCTTGGCCTCCAGGTCGTAGAAGGTATTGCTGACCACCCAGATGGTGTCACCATCCTCGGGGATGCGCACGAAGCGCTGATTGCCGCCGCTAAATCCGGTGCTGCTGACGCCACCGGCAATGCTGAGTTGCTCGCCGAGCACAAGCGAAGCGAGCACCTTGCCACTGGAGCCGAGCAGCTCGACCAGGGTTCCAACCCCCTCCTTGGCTTCGCCTGGAGGCTGGACCTTGACCTCGGCCCAGGCGCCCTTGCCGACCTGCTGCTTGCTGGCGATCTTCTGCTCGCGCAGTTCGGAGAGAACGCGGCCGACGCGATCGAGACTGGCGCGGTAGCCGCCGCGTTCGGCGACAGCAGCACCCTTGCGGTCGTCGTTGATGGCGATGTTCACCTCGCCCTTGTCGTCCTTGACGCGGATTTTCTGCACCTCGGTGATGTCGAGCTTCGGCAGCAGCAGATCGCGACTCCTGGCGCCGCTGGTGGCAGCGGTGTTGAGGGTGGCATTCTGCTGCTTCTGATAGACGACAGCGGTGACAATCAGGGCGGCCAGCACCGCCAGGAGGATCAGGATCTTCTTCATGGATGGTTCCGGGGATTGCGGGTTCAGACGGCGGCGGTGGCAACGCGGCGGCGGATGGCCAGGATCAGGCCGACGGCAACGACGAGCAGCGGCACGGCCAGCACGTTGAGCAGGGTGATGATCGATTCAGTGAAGGCGATTTGCTTGTTCTGGGTTTTTTTGATCTCGCGGATCTCACGGTTGATGTCGGCCTGCTTCTTCATCAACTCCTCCAGCTTCTTGATCTGGGCGGGATCGGCAAGCACGCCGTCCTTGACGCGCAGCGGCCCCATCTGCTGGGCGATCGAGTCGAGATCAGACTGCAGGCTCTTGAGCTTCGGCCGGAAATCCTTTTCCACGTTTTCGCGCAGTTCATCCATCTTGGTGAACGGACGCTGGGTCGAGGCACGGCTGCGCACCTTCAGCAGGTCGCCGCCACCGCTGAGCACTTCGACGGCGTTGAGCATGAGCGGCAGGTTCGAGTTGGTGGCAACCAGGCCGCCGGTCATTGGATCCTGCTGCACACAAAAGGCGTCGTAGAGCATGTCGGCATCTGCAAAAACGATCACCATGGCCTCGCTGTTGGACGACTCCTTGAGGCTGCCGTCATCCTTGGCCGCCGCCTCCTTCGCGGCAGCAGGCTCCGCCTCGGGTGCGGCTTCGGCCGCCTTTGCATCCGCAGCGGCGTCCGCCTTCGGCGCACCGGCATCTCCCTCGGCACCGCCGGTCTCGGGATTTTCCGCGGGTACCTTCGGCTTGCCGTTCGGGAAAGCGGTCTTGAACTTGCCGGAAAGCATGACCACGAGCGGCTGGCGCTGCCCGCTGGGGCTGAAGTTCGTCAAGCTCTCGCGGCGCAGTTTTTCGGCGGCGGCGGTGTCAATTTTCTCGCTCGCCTCGGAGCTGTGGGCGAGCACGGTGGCGGTGAGACCCTCCCGGCTCTCGGCCTCGATCGTGCCGGCCGACATCAGCAGGAGCGATTGCAGGTCGGCGGTGATCCGCTCGTCCTTGTTGATGGCCTCCTTGGGCAGGCGCAGGGCGACCGGGTTCTGGCGACCCTGCATCATGGTGCGGTAATTGACGTCGGCGACAACGAGCGACCTGTCATAGCTGACGCCCCAGGCCTTGAACAGATTGGGCAGGTCTGACGCGGTGTTGATGACACCACCGGGCTGGCCGGTCATCGGGTTGGGCTGGCCGCTGTAGGCCTGGGCAATGAGGCTCTGCGGGTCAACCATGGCGATGACCTTGCCACCCTTGAGCAGGTACTGATCGATGGCATACTCGGCGGTCTCGGTGATGTCGGCCGGATGAATGACCAGCAGGGTGTTGATGTCGGCGTCGATCGTGTCGGCGGTCATCGGGATTTCACGCACCTCATAGTCCATGCGCAGGCGCTGGATGAGGATCCAGGGCTCCTGGCCACGTTGGCGCTGGAATGGGAACATGGGCGATCCCATGATTGGCATGGCGCTCATCACACCGATGACCGTCTTGCTGGTCTTGGCGACCTTCTGGATGGCACGCGCCACGTTGTACTCGAGCGCAGTCTCCTCATTCGGGTTGAGGAAGGGCAGCACCTCCTTCTGGGCGGCACTCTGGATGGCCAGGCCCAGATAGATGTTGTCGCCCTCGGCATTGACCTGCATGCCCTGAAGATCGTCCTCGCGGGCGCGGTCCTCGTCCTCGGTGTTGGGGTTGGGAGCCAGCTTTTCGAGGATGACCTTGCCCTTGGCGGCCTTCTGGAATTCAAGCAGCAGATCCTGCACGGTGCGCGCGTGCGACTTCAGGATCGGCGGCATGACACGGTCTTCAGTGGTGACGTAGTAGCGGATCGTCACCGGCTTGTCCGGATTGATGCGCTCGAGGATGTTGCGGGTGCCATCGGACAGGGTGTAGAGCTTGTGCTCGGTGAGGTCGACCCGGAAGTTGAAAAGGCCAAGGCCGCCGACGAGGAAGTTCACGGCCGCGACAATGGCGATGACCAGCAGGGCCGTGATGCCTGCGGTACCTTCTTTGCTGTTGAGATTCATGGGGTGTTCGCTGTTCGGGGTTGTCCGTTCACGGGTGGGGTGTCAGGAGCGCTTCGAGCGCAGGCCGAGATGGGTGACGAGCAGGGCGATGACAATGACGGAGAGGAAGTAGAGCACATCGCGGAAGACGAAGATGCCCTTCGACATCTCATAGAAGTGGTCCATGAAGCTGAGGTAGCTGATCAGGCGGACGACGCTTTCCAGCGAAGCCGGCACGGTGCGCACCACGGTGTCAACGATGCCAGGGTAGCCGATCAGGGTGAGCAGGATGCACAGCGCCACCGAGACGATGAAGCAGACCACCTGACTGCGCGTGTAGGCGCTGGCGGCGCTGGTGACGGCAAGGCAGCCAAGCGCGTAAAGGTAGCTGGCGATGTAACCGGTGAGGATTGGGCCGAGATCGGGGCTGCCGAGCCAATACACCGTCAGCACGACCGGGAAGGTCAGGGCCAGGCCGATGAGCCAGACCAGGGCGGCAGCGACAAACTTGCCGATGATCGCCTGCCAGGGCGAGAGCGGCATCGTCATCAGCAGTTCAAAGGTGCCGAGGCGGTGTTCCTCGGACCACAGGCGCATGCCGACGGCGGGCGCCAGCACGATGTAGATCCAGGGATGCCAGAAAAAGAAGGGCTGGGTCAGCGAGGCGTTGTCCGACTCGAGGAACCTGCCGAAGAAGAAGGTGAAGCCCATCGAGGCCAGCAGGTAGATCACCACGATGACGTAGAGAACCGGCGAGTTGAAGTAGGAGAGGAACTCCCGCTTGAAGATCGCCAGGGTATTGTCCAGGTCGCGTTTGTTCATGGTTGCTTGGGGGAAAAAGGAGGGTTGGAACGATTCACTTCACCGTGTCGGGCCGGGTGATGGAGCGGAAAACCTCGTCGAGGCTGTTGCAACCGGGCACCGATTTCTTCAGCTGCTCGGGCGTGCCATCGGCAACAACACGGCCGCGGTCGATGATGATGGCGCGCGAGCAGGCGGCCTCGACCTCCTCCAGGATGTGGGTCGAGAAGATGATGGCCTTGTTTTCGCCCATGCGCTTGATCAGGCCGCGCACCTCGTGCTTCTGGTTCGGATCAAGGCCGTCGGTCGGCTCGTCGAGAATGAGCACATCCGGATCATGGATGATGCTCTGGGCGAAGCAGGTGCGGTGACGGTACCCCTTGGAAAGCGTGTCGACACTCTGGTTGCGGACGCTGCCGAGGAAGCAGAGCTCGAGCACGCGGTCGACCGCCTTCGATTTGGCCGCACCAGTCAGGCCGCGCATCTCCGCGCAGAAGCCCAGGAAGCTGGCAACGGTCATGTCCGAATAGAGCGGAGCGTTCTCCGGCAGATAGCCGATGCTGCGCTTCGCCGTCTCGGGATCTTCGAGCATGTTGACGCCGCCAATGGAAATGCTGCCGGCGGTGGGCCGGAAGTAGCCGGTCACCATGCGCATGGAGGTGGACTTGCCGGCGCCGTTGGGCCCGAGAAAACCGAGCACCTGGCCTTTCTCGACAGTGAAGGAGACGTCGTCCACCGCCACCTTGCTGCCGAACACTTTTCGGAGGTTTTGCACTTGGATCATACTGTCACTATCAGGGTTGAGGGGTTGGTTGGCTTGGGAGCTCACTGTGACACAGCGGCCCAATTGCACGTTCAAAAAACGTGCGGTCCGCTCTATGGTTGCGCAGCGACCTTTTGCAACCGGATTTTCCCGGTCGCGACCGGGTGGCGCGAAGCCACTCCCTCCCCCGCCCCGCTTTGACATCGCCGCGCGCCTGCGCTAAGTGCGGCCCGCATGTCTCAAAAGCGCCAATTCTTCGGCACCGACGGTGTCCGTGCCACCGCCAACCGCCACCCCATGACCCCGGAATTCGTCCTGCGCCTCGGCCAGGCGGCGGCGCGGGTGCTGGCCCCCACGTCCGGTGGAGCCGAACGGCCGCGCTGCGTGATCGGCCGCGACACCCGTGCCTCCGGCGAAATGCTGGAAGCGGCCCTGGTCGCCGGCCTGAATTCCGCCGGCATTGATGCCGTGCTCGCCGGCGTCATCCCCACCCCGGCCGTGGCCCTGCTCGCCGCGCAGACCAGCGCCGCCTTCGGCGTCGTCGTCAGCGCCTCGCACAACCCCTTTGAGGACAACGGCATCAAGTTCGTCCATGGCAACGGCCGCAAACTCAGTGACACCACCGAGTTGGCGATCGAGAAGCTGGTGCTCGGCGGCGACGGCGAACCGGCCCGGCCCGAGGGCCGAGGCATCGGCCGTGTCAGCCACCTGGCCGATAGCCTGGAGCGTTACATCTCCCACGCCGTGGCCAGCATGGAGGGCACCCGGCTCGACGGCCTGCGCGTGGCCCTCGACAACGCCCACGGCGCCGCCGCCTACACCAGCGCTGCGGCCCTGGAACGACTCGGCGCCGACGTCCAACTCTTCCATTCCGAGCCCGACGGCTTCAACATCAACGAGGGCTGCGGCTGCACCCACAGCGAGGAACTGGAGCGCCTCGTCCGCCAGAGCCAGGCCCACGCCGGCATCGCCCACGACGGCGATGCCGACCGCATCGCCCTCTGCGATGAGGAGGCCATCGCCCTCGACGGCGATGAACTGATGGCCGTGGCAGCGGAGTCCATGCTGCGCAAGGGCACGCTCAAGCACAACACCCTGGCCGTCACCATCATGAGCAACTACGGCCTCGACGACCTGGTGTCGCGCCTCGGCGGCAGGGTCATCCGCACCAACGTCGGCGACCGCTACGTGCTCGAACAGATGCACGAACGCGGCCTGAATTTCGGCGGCGAGCAGAGCGGCCACATCATCTTTGGCGACTGGGCCACGACCGGCGACGGCCTGATCGCCGGCCTGCAATTGCTGAAGATCATGAAGGAGACCGGCGAACCGCTCAGCAAGCTGCGCAAGTGCCTGAAAAAATTTCCACAGAGCTCGCGCAACCTGCGCGTGCGCTCAAAGCCGCCGATCACCGAACTGGTTGAGGCGCAGAAGATCATCAAGGAGACCGAGAAAAAGCTCGGCGACTACGGCCGAGTCCTGCTGCGCTACTCCGGCACCGAATCGCTCATCCGCCTGCTCGTCGAGGGCCGCGACGTCGAGTATCTGGAGGCTCAGGCCGACAAGATCGCCTCCGCCGTGCTCGCCCAGATCGGCTGAACTGCCCGCCGTCCGCGCCACCGATCCGCCGGTCGCCGGCGAGATAGAGCCGTGCGCGGCGTTAACCTTCCCACCATGAACCGTCGCCGCCTACTCTCCACCGCCGCCCTGGCCACCGCCGGCCTCGGCCTTGCCCCACGCGCCCGCGCCCAGTCCATCCTCAAAACCGCCGCGGACCCCGCCTACACGATCCGCAACCAGGGCATCAAGCACACCCTCATGGGCTGGTGCTGGAAGCCGATGGAAACCCTGGAGCTGGCCCGCCACGCCAAGGCGATCGGCCTGGTCGGCATCGAGGGCATCGATCGCAAGTATTACCCCGAGGTGAAGAAGCTCGGTCTGGGCATCTCGCTGGTCAGCAGCCACGGCTTCAGCAATGGCCCCTGCAACCCGAAGTTCCGCGACGAGGTGATCGCCAAACTGACCGAGTCGATCGACGTCGCCGCCGCCGTCGGCTGCAAAAAGGTCATCACCTTCACCGGCATGAAGTTCGAGGGCATGGACCGCGAGCAGGCGGTGCGCGATTGTCTCGACACCTGGAAGAAGGTGCTGCCGCATGCCGAGAAAAACGGCATCACCCTCGTGCTGGAGCATCTCAACAGCCGCGACGACAGCCACCCGATGAAGGGCCACCCGGGGTACTTTGGCGACGACGTCGATTTCTGCGTCGACCTCATCCGGCAGGTCGGCAGCGAGAACTTCAAGCTGCTGTTCGACATCTACCATGTGTCGATCATGAACGGCGACATCATCCGTCGCCTGCGCTTGCACAGGGAGTTCATCGGCCACATCCACACTGCGGGCAATCCGGGGCGCTGCGAGCTCGATGAGCACCAGGAGATCCACTATCCCGCGGTCATGCGCGCGCTTGTCGAAACCGGCTATCACGACTACGTCGCCCACGAGTTCATCCCCACCTGGGATGACCCCATCCTCGCCCTGCGCCACGCGGCCATGGTCTGCGACGTCTGATCCTCAGCGACCGGCGCGCGCGAGGGCCTCCGCGCGCCGGTAGTTGGCGCGAAAAGCCTCGCCCAACTCGCGCGCCAGGCGTGTCTCGGCAATCTTGTCGCGCGAGCGCACGACAGCCGTGATGGCACCAGTCGCCTCATCATAGCCCACCCGGTCGAGATCGTGGAAGGCCGCGGTCGCCTCGGGGGGAAACCCGGCCGCCACCAGCGCCCGCCAGGCCGCGCGCTGCTCGCGATGCGCATCGACACAGAGCACGCGGATGAGGAAACGCAGGGTGCTGAAGGCCGCGCCGGTCCACTCGGCATGATAGGTGAAAAGCTTGGCCTTCTCGTAGGGCATCTCGCCGGCGTCGCTCATGTGCACCAGGTTCTCCGGCGTGTAGAAATCGCGCCGCGCCGCCAGCCGGCGCAGGGCGGTGCGTTCCGGGCCACCTGGCGTGCCGGCGCGGAAGGACCAAAGGCGCTGACCGGGGTCGCCGAGCACGAATTCCATGAAGGCGGTGGCCAGTTCAGGGGCGGGCGCACCGCGCAGCAGGCCAATCGGATCCACGCTGACCGAGCTCCCCCCTTCGGGCATCACAAAACCCACGCGCGGCAGCTTCCCCTCCTGCCGCACCGCCTCCTCGGTCGAACGCCCGTAGTAGTCGATGCACAGGCCTGCCGCGGCATCGCCACGGGCCACGTCGAGCGGGATCTTGCTGGAGCTGTCGCTGTAGTAGCGGGCGTTGGCGCTCAGCCGCTGGATGAGCCTCAGGCCTTCACGCCAGCCCTCGCGCACGCCTTGCCGCTCGGCCATCTCCGGCGCCGCCCCGGCCGCCAACTGGCGACGCATGGCTTCCTGCATCTCCTGCTGGAGCAGCATCTCGAAAGCCTTGGTGACGGTGGCACTGCGGCCTGGGTCCGCCAGGGCAAGCTGGCCGGACAGGCGCGGGTCGGCCAGGTCGCGCCAGCGGCGCGGCTCCTGGGTGATGCCGAGTCGGCGCAGCACGTCGCGGTTGAAGACCATGCCAAAGCTCGACAGGCAGCAGGCCACCCAGCGGTCGGCCGCATCGCGAAAGGGCTCGCCACTGACACTCTCCGGGATGCCGGCCTCACTGAACCAATCCGGATGCCGCTCGCGCAGTGCCGCCAAGCCGGTGCCCGGCCCCTGCTCCGCCACCAGCGTGCCCGCCTCGGCCTGCACCTGGAAATCGTAGGCACCGCCGCCGAAGAACAGGTCGACGCCAATGCCGACCGACGAGGCCAAAAACGCGCGCCGGGCCGGGTCATCGGCCGGCGCCTTGCCACTGAGAAACTGTCGGGCCACCTCCGCCGTCCAGGGCAGGCCGAGCTCACGTGTCCAGTGGTCCTCGAAGGCGGCGCTGTATTCCGATTTCAACAGCACCGCGATCTCCGACGTCCCCCCCGGCACCCGCCAGTCGATGCGCACCACCTCGCCGGTGCGCTCCCGCCAATAGCGCGCAAAGGCCTGGCCAAACTCGGCACGCAGGCGTTCCGGATGAGGGGTCAACACGACCAACCGGCGGTCGTGCCGCCCGGTGGTCGAAACCGCCGGCCGCAGCAGAAAGGGCCCGAGCAGCACGCCGATCAGGGCCAGCAGCACCAGCACCTCCCTGCGCTGGCGGCGGGCGGTGTGCTGCGACGGCGAGGCGGCGTCCATGGCCGCATCCAAACCGAGTCCGGCCCCACAGGCAACCGGACATTGGTCTCGATGGCCCAGCTTTCCCAAGCGCGTACGCCCCAATTTCGAGCGCATGAAACGCAATTGCGAATCATTCGCAAAAATCTGCTTGCACATCTCGCACACCGGCTATGATGCGCGCCACCCAAGATGCGATTGCATCTCAATCACTTCTCATCTCCCTCATGAAACCCAGCCTCCGCCTCCTCTGCCTTTGCGGCCTCGCGCCGCTGGCTCTGGCCCAGCAACCGACCCCACCGGCTGCCGCCGCTGCGAACCCCGCCCCCGGCACCGTGCTCGACACCCTCACCGTCTACGGTGAGTCCGAAAACGATGTTGTCATCCAGCCGCCCTTCCCACTCGCGGTCGAGGGCGACAAAATTTATGTCGGCAAGCGTGCCACGATCATCGATCTCGACGCCCTGCCCAAGGTGCAGGCCAACAACTACCGCCAGGCGCTGGCCCTGACCCCCGGCCTGCTGTTCTCCGAGGAAACCACCCCGCTCGTCAGCATCGGCTACCGCGGCATCGGCGAGCCCCACCGCATGCAGTTCATGCAGGTGCTCAAGGACGGCATCCCGATCCACGCCGATCCGTTCGGCTATCCGGAAGCCTACTACACCCCGCCGCTCGACACCGTCGACCGCATCGAATTCATCCGCGGCGGCGGCTCGCTCATGTACGGCCCGCAGCCCGGCGGCGCTTTCAACTACGTCACCTACCTGCCGCAGCGCGAGTCGCCCTTCGCCTTCCGCACCCAGAACATTTACGGCTCGGATGAGCTGTTCTCCAGCTACAGCGCCGTCGACGGCACCATCGGCCAGCTCGGCTACCTCGGCTACTTCAACCACCGCGAGTGGCAGGGCTTCCGCCAGGCCAACAGCCAGTACAAGCTCAACGGCGGCCACGGCAAGCTGGTCTGGTCGATCGACGACGACACCCGCCTCATCTTCGGTTTTGACGGCTACGAGGAGGAGCACGGCGAGCCGGGCGGCCTGACCCGCCGCGACTTCGCCCGCAACCCGGAGAAAACGACCCGTTTCCACGATGAGTTCCGCCTGCGCCGCTACGCCGGCACCCTGGAACTGCAGCACCGCATCCAGCCGGGCACCGAGCTCAACGTCAAAACCTGGGGCGGCTACTACCAGCGCTGGAGCAAGCGCCAGCGCGGCGGCGGCTTTGGCACACGCCCGACCGGTGCCGCCTCGCTGACCAACAACATTGAGAACCAGGAGTTCTACACTTTCGGCATCGAACCGCGTCTGCGCCACGATTGGGAGGCCTGGGGCGGCCAGCACACCCTCGCCGCCGGCATGCAATTCTACTACGCCGACTCGCCCCGCGAGGACCAGCGCGGCAGCAGCCCGGATGCCGAGGACGGCGTCACCTTCCTCGACTCCGACCGCAGCACGACCTACGGCTCCTTCTTCGCCGAGAACAAGTTCACCTTCGGCCGCTTCTCCATCACCCCCGGCTTCCGCCTGGAAATGATCGAGCAGCAGGTCCACAACCGCAATTTCAATGCCGGCAGCGGCGCCTTCACCGGATCGGTCAACAAGCGCGCCAGCGAAATCCAGCCGCTCTTTGGCCTGGGCATGGCGCTCGACTTCGACAACCAGACCCAGCTCTACGCCAACGTCTCACAGAGCTACCGCACGACCATCTTCACCGAATCGATCATCGCCCAGCCCGGCCTCACCGCCACCGACACCGACCCCTCGCTCGGCTGGAGCTATGAGCTCGGTTACCGCGGCACCCCGCGCGAGTGGTTCGCCTTCGACACCAGCCTGTTCCTGATCGACCTCGACAACCGCTTCGGCGTCGCCGGCGGCCGTCTGCGCAGCGTCGGCCGCAGCATCAACTACGGCTGGGATGGCGCCGTGCAGTTCGACCTCATCGGCGGCCTCGACGCCGCCCGCGGCACCAAGCTCGGCGACAGCCTCGGCGCCCTCAATCTCTACGGCAACGTCTCCCTGCTCGAAGCCGAGCTGTATGGCGGACCGAACAACGGCGCCACGCCGCAGTATGCGCCCGACTTCATCCTGCGCACCGGCCTGATCTACCAGCGCAAGGGCGTCAAGGTCTCCTTCCTCGGCACCTTTGTCGATGACCACAACGCGCGTGACGACGGCAACCCAAACTTTGCCATCCCCGGCTACATGACCTGGGATCTCACCGCCGAAGTGCCGGTCACCAAACACCTCACCCTCATGGCCGGCGTCAACAACGTCTTCGACGAGAGCTACTACTCGCGCGTCCGCAACGACGGCATCGACCCGGGCTACGGCCGCAACTTCTACGTCGGCGGCTCGGTGCAGTTCTGATCCCCGCAAGTTCATCCCCACCGCCGGCCGGCTCCCTGCGAGTCCGCCGGCGGTTTTTTGCGCCTGGCAGAGCCGGCCTGCCGACCGCTGCCGGCAACGGCAACCGCCACCCGGGGCTTCGCCCTGTCCCCCGCCCAAGCACATCAGGCCACCAACCGTCGGCCACGGGTCAGACCGTAGATCAGGAAGGCGGCGCCGGTGGCGATCATGAAGAGCGAGAAGAACTGGCCGCGGGTCAGGCCGAGGATCGGCTCGGAACCCGAGTCCGGCTGGCGCACCCACTCCAGGCTGATGCGCGCGCCGGCATAGAGCAGAAAGAACAGTCCGGTCAGCACCCCGTGGCCAAGCTTCGGGAAGCGCAGGCGCAGCGCGATCAGCACGAGGCTCAGCAGCAGGCCCTCGCCGAGTGCTTCATAGAGCTGCGAGGGATGGCGCGGATGCAGCATGGCCTCCAGCTCCGCCAGACCGCCAGGCCGGGAGGCAAAGAAGGCGATGATGTCCGGGCTGTGCACGGCCCCCTCCGGCAGCGCCACTGGCATGCCACCCTGAACCACGAAATCCTCGTGCAGCAGTTCCGTGGGAAATTTGACCGCCAGCGGGCTGGTTGTCACCCGGCCGAACAGCTCGCCATTGATGAAATTGGCGATGCGACCGGTAAAGATGCCCAGCGGCGCACCGCAGACCAGGGTGTCGCCAATGCCAGTCCAGGAAATATGATGCTTGCGCGCATACCAAAGACAAAACAGCGCCACGCCGGCAATGCCACCATGGCTGGCCATGCCTCCCTGATTGAGCAGAAACAGGGTCCAGGGTGCGCGAATGAAGTGATCCAAATCGTAGAGGAGCATGTAGCCGAGCCGGCCGCCAAGCACGACGCCAAACAGCGCCACCAGGGTGATGAAATCCGCCACCTGCTCCGGCCGGATCTCCGAGAGCCCCCGCCGGGCCAGCGCCCTCATCACCAGGTAGGTGAACCAAAAGCCCAGCACGTAGGCGAGCCCGTACCAGTGGATGGCAAGGCGGTCGCCCAGCTTGAGCAGGTGCGGACTGAGGTCGTGCAGGTAGTAGGCCAGAAGCTCCATGTTCATGCATTCGGAGCAAGCAGGCGCGCCGGCAAGCAAAAGCGTACGGGCCTCAGGGCCTCACCGCGGGTTCGGCTGCCGACACTGCCAGCTCCTGAACCGAAGAAGCCGACTCGGCTGGAGCTTCAACCGCCGGCGTCGGCTCGGCAGGCTCATTGGCAGCCGGCTCGCTTTCACGGCGCTGTTCGAGATCGGCACAGACGACACCCATCAGGCAGGCCGTGGCAGCGGCCAGAAAACCCGAGGCGGGCTCCAACAGCCATCCGCTCCAGGCAAGGGTGAGGGTGAAGCCGGCCAGCAGGTAACCAAGGGCGAGCAAAAAGGCAAACTTCAGCCAGATCGCCACCGGACGCACTCCCACCCAGGCACCGAGGAAGGCCAGCAGGGTCTGCAGGCCGTATTGCAGCGCCGGGGCGGCGCGCAGCCCCTCCTCGGGCAGCACCAGCAGGCGAGGCAGCAGGTCGGCGATGCGGGTGGCAATTTCGGGGAAAAGGCCGAAGCGCTGCAGCGCCAGCAGGGGCACACAGACAAGGATGCCGGTGAAGAGGACGGTGACGCGCTGGGGTTCGTGCGGGCTCATTCGCTGGGAGGGGATGGGTCGGTGCCACGGTAGCAGTGCACCACAAGATCGCTGAGATATTTGTCAGGCCGCTCCACCGCCTCGCGATGAAGGGCAAAGCTGCGCCGGGCCGTGCTGCGGGCAACGAGCTGCAGGCCAAAGGGGAAGTCCTTGAACAGGCGGCTGCAGAGAGCTTCAATGCCAACCCCCTCGCGGCCGGCGCGCTGAACGAGACAGAGCAGGGCCTCGTCGTCAAAGACCAGCTCCAGGCCGTGCTCGCGGCAAAACTTGTCGGCAAAGGCGCGCACCTCGGCGGCACGGACATCACTTTGCAGGCTGCGCGCTCGCTCGCGGCAACGCTCAAGCGCGGCGGCCGGCCGCTCGACCAGGGCACGGTCGACCACCAGGCCGGGCAGGCCGAGGCTGGGCATCTCAAACTTGAAGTCGCGCAGCACCTTCTCCCAGACGGTGACCAGACCACGGGCGCCGGTCTTTTCCTCGGCCGCGCGCTCGGCCACCTCGCGCAGGGCCTCATCCTCAAAAACAGCGGCAACACCATAGGCATGGAACTCGCGCTCGAGCTGGCGGATCAGGCTGCCCTCACTGTGCTTCATGATCTGGAACAGGTCGCCGGCGTCGAGCGCCTCGCAAAACACCCGCACCGGCAGGCGACCGATGAATTCGGCCTCGAAACCGTAATCGATGAAGTCGCGGGTCTGTGCCTCGCAAAGCCGGTCCTCGGCACCGCCCGGCGCACGTGGCTCAGCCCCGAAGCCGATGGCGGCACGCGCCGCCCGCTTCTCAATGAGCTTTTCCAGGCCGGCAAAGGCGCCGCTGACGATGAACAGAATGTTGCGCGTGTTGATCACCTCGCGACCGCTGCGCCCGCGGCGCGGCTCAAACATCATCTGCATCTGGCCACGAATGTCATTGGACGCATGCAGCGGCACCTCGGTCTCCTCCATGAGCTTCAAAAGCGCGGTCTGCACGCCGCGACCACTGACATCACGACCCACCCGGCCCTCGCCGCCCGTGGCAAGCTTGTCGATCTCGTCAAGGTAGATGATGCCGTGCTCGGCGAGGCCGATGTCACCATTGGCCTTTGCCACCAGGTCGCGCACCAGGTCGTCGACATCGGCGCCAACGTAGCCGGTCTCACTGAATTTGGTGGCATCCGCCTTGACGAAGGGCACACCGACAAGTTCGGCGATGTGCTTCACCAGGTAAGTCTTACCAACGCCGGTCGGACCAACAATGAGCACATTCTGCTTGCTGAACTCAGGCACGGTCATCCCGGGCTGACGACGCGCTTCAGCGAGCATGCGCGCGTGGTTGTAGTGGTCGCAAACCGCGGTGGCCAGCACCTTTTTGGCCTCGTCCTGCCGAATCACAAACCGGTCAAGGTGGGCCTTGATCTCGGCCGGCCTCCAATGGAATGCGAAATCCACTCCGCCAGTGTCGGGTGCGGGCGCGGACGGCTCGGCGGCACCAGGTTGGGTGGGGCGGCCCGCGGGCGAGGACGTGAAGACCACCTGTCCACCCAGACTGGTGCGAATGAAATCCTCAAGCCGACGGGCGACCTCGTCCGGAGGTGGCGGATCAGCCGGCTTGTCCTGCATAGCTTCGTCCATGGCGTGCACAGCATGCGGCATAAACCGGACGCTGGCAAGACCGGCGGCTCAGCGACTCTGGGGCATCATCGAGCCGTAGCGTGAACTGCCTTCCCACTTCGGCGGACGATTCCAAGGCAGCGTGCTGTCGGAGACCGTCGGCGGCACACGCTCGCGGCGCTTGGGTTCCTCAGTGGCGCAAGCGGTGAGGCCGAGGTTGCAGGCCAGGAGCAGCAGAGGGAGAAGACGACGGTTCATGTCAGGGCTGAACGACAGCGACCTCACTGGTAGAGGTTTTCCAGGATGACGCGGTCGCCGGGAGCAATGACAACGCCCTGGGCGAGGGTGTCGGTCAGGATGTTGGCGACGGTGCGGTCCCCCTGGATGGAAACGATGCTGAGCTTGCCAATCGTCTGGGTGCCGCGGGTGACGAGCAATTTGGTCGCCTCAGTGATGCCCAGACTCTGACCGGCATTGACCACCACAAAACCCCAGTCGCTGTTCACGGCGACCACCTGGGCGTTCAGGCTGTTGCGGTCGAAGGAGCGTTTGCGGTCTTCGATCTTGCGGTTGATCTCATCAAGGGCGCGGCGCAGGTCGTCGACCTTGGTTTCCTCGGTGGCGATCTCCTTCTTCTTCATCTCGGCCTCGGCCTGAAACTCGGCGATGGCCTTCTTCATGTTGTTGATGTCCTCGACGAGGGTTTCCGGCTTGACCCCCTTGGGCAGCTTGCTGAGCTTCTCGGTGAGTTCAGCGAGTTGCTTGTTCTTGGCATCCAGTTCATCCTGGGCGCGCTTCGCGTCGTTGTCGGTCTGGGCGATCTTCAGTTTCTGCGCCTTGATCTTTTCGCTCTCGACATCGAGTTCCTGCTGAACCGCGGCGATGTCGCCGTTGATCTTGGTGACTTGGGCAACGACAGCGGTGACGGCAGCGAGCTCCGTCTCAACGTTTCTGTTGAGGGCGATGACCTGATTGCGGGTTTCGGTGAACTCGTTTTTCAGCTGCCAGGCGAATACAGCGGCGACCGCAGTGACAATGGCGGCGAGGATGAAGAAAACTTTGGTCATGGACGTGGGTCAAAAAAGGGTTGTGGAACAGGTCAGGCCATCAGTTGGCGGCGGGCGGCGGCGCGCCAAACGGATCGGAGTTGGCGGCGGGCGCCGCAGGAGCCGCGGGAGCGCCGAAAGGATCCGAACCCATGGCCGGGGCAGCCGGTGCGGCCGGCGCACCGAAGGGATCCGAACCCATGGCCGGAGCGGCGGGCGCGGCCGGCGCACCGAAAGGATCCGAACCCATCGCCGGGGCGGCCGGCGTCGTGTCAGGAGCGGCTTCCGTGGGAACCGCCGGCGTGGCGGGCTTCTTCTCCTCGGCAGCGGTCTGTTTGGCGGCGGCGACGACCGTGTCACCCGTGAGAATGAAGCCACCCTCGGGAATCGAGCCGGGAATGATGTCGGCGATCGAGTTGTGCTGCTCGACGCTGCGAACCTTGAGTTTGGCGACAACATCGCGACCGCGTTTGATCTCGAGGTCGGCGTTGGCAAAGACGCCCTGGGAGTTGCCCTTGTTGAGGATGGCAAAACCCCACTCTGGGAAGTACTCGGCGACACGGGCGGAAAAATCGGCGGCGACAATGCCGCGGCGGCCCTGAACTTCGGCGTCACGCAGCTTGTTGATCTGGCCACTGAGGCTGGAGAAGCTCTCCTTCACCGTGGCAAGGCGCTGGTTTTGATTGGCGACCGCGCCTTCGGCATCGGTCTGATCCTTTTTGAGCTTCTCAATCTGAGCGACCAGGCTCTCGATGTCGCCGGCGTCGTCGATCTGCTTCTGAACCTCGGAGACCTGGCGGGTGACCTGCTCCAGATTGCCCTTGACCACCACGAGGGTGGCTTCCTTCTCCTGGGCGTCGGTGGCGAGCTTGACAACCTCCTCCTTGGCGGTGTCGCGATCCTTCTGCAGGGCAGTGTGCTGTTCTTCCTTGGCCTTGACGGCGGCTTCGCCTTCGGTTTTGCGCTCCTGGGCGGCTTTCAGGTTGGCTTGGGCCGCCTCAAGACGGGTCTTTTCATGCCCGGCGCGCTGCTTGTTCGCGTTGGCAAAGTAGCAGGCTGCGCCGAGGCAGACCGCCGAGAGGACAGAGAGGAGCTTCCAGGCCATGATGAGAGTACGGGATATGTGAATTAACGAGCGCTTTCTACCGAATCCCGGCTTTTTCGACAACTGCATTTTTCAGAAGTTTGGATTTTCACGGGATTCAAAGTCCGTTTGCCCTTGTCGAATGCCGCCGAACGCTCTATGAATGAGGGGTCAGGGGCCGCGGATGTCCAGCTTGTGAATCCCGCCAGGTCCTGACGGAAGCAACGGCAGCATGCCTGTGCATGCCGCGGTTCCCTGACACTCCCCGAGGGAGGCCGGCACGCCACGGTTGCCAGCGGCCATGAATTCGCCACAATGGCGCTTCCTCCATGTCGAAAGCCCCCTCCCCCACTCCTGGCATCTGCTACCTCGTCGGCGCCGGCCCCGGTGACCCCGGTCTGCTCACCCTCAAAGGCAAGGAATGCATCGAGATCGCGGACGTGCTGGTTTACGATTACCTCTGCAACCCGGAACTGCTGCGCCATGGCCGGGCGGGCGCTCAGCGCATCTATGTCGGCAAAAAGGCCGGTGCCCACACCCTCACCCAGGATCAAATCAACGAACTCATCGTCAAACTGACGAGCGAGGGCAAGGTGGTCACCCGTCTGAAGGGCGGCGATCCCGTGCTGTTCGGCCGCGGCGCCGAAGAGGCGGCCGAACTCGCCGAGGCCGGCGTCCGCTTCGAAATCGTCCCTGGCATCACCAGCGCCATTGCCGGCCCCGCCTACGCCGGCATCCCGGTCACCCACCGCGATCACGCCAGCCAGTTGACCATCTTCACCGGTCACGAGGATCCCACCAAGGCGGACACCAGCCTCGACTACGCCAAACTGGCACAGGCCGAAGGCACCAAGGTCTTCCTCATGGGCGTCGAACGCATGGGCGAAATCACCGGTGAACTGCTCAAGCACGGCGCCAACCCCGACACCCCCATGGCCCTGGTGCGCTGGGCCACCCACGGCCGCCAGCAAACACTGGTCGCCACCCTTGGCACCATGGCCCAGCGCGTCAAGGAAACCGGCTTCAAGGCCCCCGCAGTGGCCGTGGTCGGCGACGTCGTCAAGGAACGCGCCGCCATCAACTGGTTCGAAAACAGGCCCCTCTTCGGCAAGCGGATCGTCGTCACCCGCACCCGCCAGCAGGTCGGCGCCGTCAGCCGCAAGCTGCGCGACCTCGGCGCCGATGTCATCGAGTTGCCGACCATCCGCATCGCCGAACCACACAACCGCATGGCCTTTGGCGAGCTCGTCCAGGACTGCCACACCTACGACTGGATCGTTTTCACCAGCCCGAACGGCGTCGACGCGTTCTTTTCGATGTTCGACAAGCTCTACCAGGATGCCCGCAGCATTGGCGGCGCCCGCATTGCCTGCATCGGCCCCGGCACTGCGGAAAAGGTGCGCGCCCGCCACCTCGCGGTCGATCTCATGCCCGAGAAGGACTTCGTCGCCGAAGGCCTGGTCAAGGCCTTCAAGGATCACCAAAACATGGAGCACGTCAGCGTGCTCTGGGTCAAGGCCGAGCAGACCCGCGAGGTCATCGCCAGCGGCCTCACCGCCCTCGGCGCCATCGTCGACGAGGCCATCGCCTACCGCACCGTGCCGGAGAAGGAGGACAATCTGGAGGCCCTCGCACGCCTCACCGAGGAGGGCGCGGACATGATCACCTTCACCAGCGCCAGCACGGTCGACAGCTTCATGGACCTCAAGGTCGACCTGCCCAAGGGCATCAAGATCGCCAGCATCGGCCCGGTCACCAGCGCCGCCGTCCGCCGCCACGGCCTGAAGGTGAATGTCGAGGCGAAGACCCACAGCATTCCCGGCCTGGTCGAGGCGGTCTCCGCCTTTTGGCGGAAGCGCTGAGGTCGCGCCCCTTCTGAGGCAGGCCTGCATGCCTTTGCAAAATGAAGCGCCTGCGCCGAGAATCCGTCTTGCCAAGGAACCGGCGTCGACTCATCATGGGTCAGCGGATGGCAGTGTGTTCCGCCAATGGTCGTCCACCACGTTCCCACGTCACACCATGCCTGCCTGGACCCCCACCTCGCTGCTGCGATTTCCACCCGCCTGCACGCCTGAATTCCGCATCCTCCACGCCGGGGAAAACCGATGAAAAAGCGCGCGGAACGGCCGGGCCCACAGACCGTTGCAGGGCAGGAATTGGCCTGGTTGGAAGTGCCGGCAGCCGTTCTCGACGCACTGCCCGCACACATCGCCCTGCTCGATGCCGAAGGGGTCATCCGCACAGTCAACAGTGCCTGGAATTGCTTTGCCCTCGAAAACCAACTGCCCATCGAAGAGGGCGGCGTCGGCCAGAATTACCTCGAAGTCTGCCGTCGTGCCGCCAGCCGTGGCATCCCTGAAGCCATTGCCACCCTCGAAGGCCTCGAACAGGTGTTGCGCGGCGAGCGCCCGGAATTTCATCTCGAATACCCCTGCCACTCGCCCAAGGTCAAACGCTGGTTTCGACTCTCCATCTCGCCCGCCAAGGCAGGCACCGGCCAGGGCGCCGTGGTCATGCACGTCAACATCACTGAGCGCAAACTCGCTGAATTGGAGCGCCAGCGGCTCGTGCATGATCTCGGCGAGCGCGTCAAGGAACTGAACACACTCTACGAGGTGACACGGCTGTTGGCCGGCGAAGAACTGCCTCTGCAGGTCCTGCTCGAACGCGTGGTCGCCCTTCTGCCCGCCGCAATGCAGCATCCTTCCCTGGCGGCGGCAAAAGTCACCTGCGGCGGCATCGAAGCCGCCACCCCGGATTACCACCCTCAGCCCTGGTGCATGAGGCAGGACTTCGTCAGCGGGGATGGCGCCACCGGCCAGATCCATGTCACTTATTGCAGCCATCCCGGCGACCCCGACACCGATCCCTTCCTCGCCGAAGAGCGTCATCTCCTGGCCTCGCTGGCCGCCGCGCTGCAAACGCACTTTGAGCGCCGGGCAGCAGCCAGTGCCCTGCGTGAGAGCGACGACCGCCTGCGAGCGACCTTCGAACAGGCGGCCGTCGGCATGGCTCATGTCGCCGCGGATGGCAGCTTTTTGAGGGTCAATCAAAAGCTCTGCGAAATCATCGGCTACAACGAGGAGGAACTCTTCGCCCTGAGCTTCCTGACCCTGACGCCCCCGGACGAACGCGAGGTCTGCAGCCAGCTCATGGAAAGCCTGCTGAGCGGTCGTCAAACTCACGCGTCCCTCGAGAAGCGCTACCAACGCAAGGACGGCTCCCACATCTGGGTGCAAGTGCTCGCCAATGCGTCTTTTCCTGCCGGGAGCTCCCCCTATCTGATCACCGTCGTCGAGGACATTTCCGCACGCCGTCAGGCGGAGGATCGCCTGCGGCGGATGAACCGCCTCCACCAAGTGCTGAGCGAGATCGCCGAAACTCTCGTCCGAGCCCAGCATCTTCAACAACTCCACGAAGAGGCCTGCCGCATCCTCGTGGAAAAGGGCGGCTTCAAATTCGCTCTTGTGGCCACGATCGCGGAAGACGGCCGGCAGATTGTCACCACGGCCGCCCATGGCCAGAGCGGGGACTGCCTTCAAGATCTCACCATCCGTCAGGACGACAGCCCGCTCGAAAGCGGCATGATTGGCACGTGCCTGCGCACGGGGCGACCCGACATCTGCAACGACGTTCAGCACGCCCCGCGCATGCAGCCCTGGAGGCAGGCCGCGCAGCGCAACGGCTTTGGTTCCACCGCCTCCTTTCCGCTCAGCGTCCAGGGCCGCGTGGTCAGTGCCCTCGTGGTGTTCGCGGAAGAACCCCACTACTTCGAGGAGGATGAGGTCAAATTGCTTGAGACCGTGGTGGCAGACCTCTCGTTCGCACTCGAAGCACGCCGCAAGGAGGAGGCACGCCAGAGTGCCGAACGAGCACTGCGACTGAGCCAGACCAACATGGCGGCGGCTCAGAGCATCGCTCATTTCGGCAGCTGGGAGCTCGACCTCAGCCAGGCCACCATCACGGACGAAAATCCTCTGATCTGGTCGGATGAGATGTATCGCATTGCGGGCTTTGAACCCGGCACAATCAGCGCCAGCAACGAGCTCTTCTTCAGTCTGGTTCCTCCGGATGAGCACCTGCTCATCCGCCAGGCCGTGGAAGATGCGCTGCAACAACGCCGCCCCTACTCGATCATTCACCGCCTCGTCCGCCCCTCTGGCGAGGTGCGCATCGTGCACGAGGTCGCCCAACTCTTCTACGACGAGGTGACGGGCGAGCCGGTCAAGATGGTCGGCACCGCCCATGACATCACCGAGCAGCAGCTTTTGGCCGAACAGCTCGAACGGGAACACTCCCGCCTCGTCGCCGCCCAGCAAGTCGGCAAGGTCGGCAGCTGGGAAACCAACCTCGCCACGCTGGAAGTCAGCTGGTCGCTGGAAACTCATCGCATTTTCGAGACGGATCCCCACAGCTTCAATCCCACTCACGAGGCCTTCCTCGAACGCGTGCACCCTCAGGACCGCGAGCGTGTCCACCGCGCCTTCACCGAATCAACCGGAGTGACCGAGGCTCATGTCATTGAACACCGACTGCTCATGCCGGATGGTCGCATCAAGCATGTCGAGGAGCGCTGGCAGATCTTCTTCGACACCCATGCCAGCCCCGTGCGCGCCATCGGCACCTGCCAGGAGGTGACCGAGCGCAAACTGGCCGAAAAGCAGATCCAGCAGTCCGAAGCCCTGCTGCGCGCCGTCACCGACGGCATTCCCGATGCCATCTACGTCAAGGACCTGAATGGTCGTTATCTGCTGTTCAATGAAGGCGCCGTGCACCTGGTCGGCAAATCCGCCAGCGAGGTGCTCGGCCAGGACGACACCTGCATTTTCGATGCCGAAAGCGCCCGTGTGGCGATGGAAAACGACCGGCGCGTCCTCGCCTCCGGCCAGCCTCTGACGACGGAAGAAATTCTCACCGCCGCGGGGATCACGCGCATCTACCTTGTCACCAAGGCCCCGCTGCGTGATGCCGACGGCGTCATCACCGGCCTGTTTGGCATCTCGCGCGACATCACCCAGTTGCGCGAGACCGAGGAGGCGCTGCGCGCCAGTGAAGGCCGCCTGCGCGCCATCGTCGAAAACGAGCCGGAATGCGTCAAGGTTGTGTCCCCCGACGGTCGCCTGCAGGACATGAACCCGGCCGGCCTGCACATGATCGAGGCTTCCAGCCTCGATGCCGTGCGCGACTGCCTTGTCGAGTCACTGGTGCACCCGCAGGATCGCGCCAGTTTCAACGAACTGCACGAGCGCAACCTCGCCGGCTACACCGGCCAGCTGCGCTTCCGAATCATCGGCCTGCGCGGCACGGAGCGCTGGATGGAAACCCATGCCACCCCGCTCTTCGACCCCAGGGGCTCCGTGCAGTCCGTGCTCAGTGTCACCCGCGACGTCACCGAGCGGCGGCGTGCCGAGGAGGCCCTGCGCCAGAGCGAGGAAAATTTTCGTAGCCTGTTTGCCGAAGCCTCCACCGGCATCGCCGTCACCACGCTCGAAGGCCGCTTCCTCAGGGCCAACCCCGCCCACTGCCGCATGCTGGGCTACAGCGAGGCCGAACTGCGCCAACACCGCTTCATTGACCTCACCCACCCGGAGGACCGGACGCGCAATCTCGAGCTCTACAACCAGCTGATCGCCGGCGAGATACCGAGCTTCATCCTGGAAAAACGCTACCTGCGCAAGGATGGCAGCTCTGTCTGGGCCAGGGTCAGCGTCTCCACACGCAAGGATGCCGACGGCCGGGCGGAACAGGTCATCGCCGTCACCGAAGACATCACCGAACTGCGCCAAGCCGCCGGCGAACTGGCCCGTCATCAGGCGCTGCTGCGCATCGCTGGCATCATCGGCAAGCTCGGCGGCTGGAGTGTCAGCGTGCCCGGGATGGAGCTGATCTGGTCCGACCAGATGGCGGCCATTCACGATGTCGAGCCCGGCACAACGCCTGATCTGGAAACCGCCTTCGGCTATTACGACCCCGAGGACCGCGAGCGGGTCCGCAGCACTTTTCTGGAATGCGTGCAGACAGGTCGCCCGTTTGAAATCACCGCTCGCATCCACACGGCGCGGGGACGGCGCATCTGGATCCGTGCCATCGGCGAAGCCGTGCGCGATACTGATGGCGCCGTCGTCCGGGTGCAGGGCGCCTTTCAGGACATCAGCGATCAGAAGACCGCAGCCCTCGAAATCCAGCGCCTCGGCCAGCGCCTGACCACGACGCTGGAGAGCATGACGGACGCCTTTTACATCCTCGACAGGCAGTGGCGCTTTGTCTTCCTCAACCCCCAAGCCGAGCGCCTGCTCCAGCGCCGGCGTGAAGAACTGCTCAACCGCGAGGTCTGGCTGGAATTCCCCGAAGCGGTCGGTCGCAGTTTCGAACGCGAATACCGGCGGGCGATGACCAGCGGCCACAGCGTCACCTTTGAGGAGTTCTACCCTTCCCTGAACACCTGGTTTGAGGTGCATGCGTATCCCTCGGACGAGGGTCTCGCCGTGTATTTTCGCGACGTCACCGAACGCCGCCGCTCCGAGGAGGCCCTGCGCGAGAGCGAGGAGCGCTTTCGCGAAATGGCGGAAAACATCGACGAGGTCTTTTTCAACTACGACCCCGTCAACAACCGCCTGCTCTATGTCAGCCCAGCCTTCGAACGCCTTTGGGGCCGACCGCTTGAAGAGGTCCTCGCCAACCCCACCTCCTACCTGAACTGCATCCATCCAGAAGATCGCCCCATCGCTGAAGGCGCCTTTCAAAAACAGCTTGCCGGTCACTCCACCCAGGAGGAATTTCGGATCCTGCAGCCCGACGGCAGCCTGCGCTGGGTGCAGGAACTCGCTGTTGCCGTCAAGGACGCCGGCGGCAAGCTGGAGCGCATCGTCGGCACCATGCGCGACATCACCGCCGGCAAGCTGGCCGAGGAGCGCCTGCGCGAGCAGGCCGCCCTGCTCGACAAGGCCCAGGATGCCATTCTGGTCCGCGACATGGAGCACCGCATCCTGTATTGGAACAAGAGTGCGGAACGACTGTATGGCTGGTCCGCCGGAGAGGCGCTTGGACAACTCTCTGAAAAGCTGCTGTACCGCGATCACGCCCCCTTCCTGAGAGCTCATGCCGCCACCCTTGCCCACGGTGACTGGACCGGCGAACTGGAGCAGGTCACCAAGGACGGCAAAAGACTCACCGTCGAAGTCCACTGGTCGCTGGTTCGCGACGACAGGGGCCAGCCGAAGTCGGTGCTGGCCATCAACACCGACGTCACCGAACGCAAGCGCATCGAGCAGCAGTTCCTGCGAGCGCAGCGCATGGAGAGCATCGGCACCCTGGCCGGCGGCATCGCCCACGACCTCAACAACGTGCTGGCCCCGATCCTCATGTCGATCGAACTGCTGAAGCTCGACGAGTCCCGCGCCGACAAACTCGACATCCTCGCCACCATTGAGTCCAGCGCCCAGCGCGGTGCCGACATGGTGCGCCAAGTACTGTCCTTCGCCCGCGGCGTCGAGGGCCGCCAGATCCGCCTGCAGCCCGCGCACCTGGTCCGCGAGGTCGCCAAGATTGCCAACGAAACCTTCCTCAAGAGCATCCGCATCGTCACCCACATCGCCGAGGGTCTTTGGGCGATTCAGGGCGACCCCACCCAGCTGCACCAGGTCCTGCTCAATCTCTGCGTCAACGCCCGTGATGCCATGCCCGAGGGCGGCAGCCTGACGCTGAGCGCCAACAACCTCGAACTCGACGGCCCCTATGCTGCCAGCCTCGGGCCCGACATCCGCCCGGGCCGCCACGTGCGCCTGCGCGTCGAGGACACGGGCACCGGCATGCCACCGGAAGTACTCGAACGCATCTTCGATCCCTTCTTCACCACCAAGGAACCCGGCAAGGGCACCGGCCTCGGCCTGTCGACCGCCCAGGCCATCGTGCGCAGCCACGGAGGGCTGCTGCGCGCCCGAAGCGAAGCCGGCGAGGGCACTCAGTTTGATCTCTACCTGCCCGCCCTCGAAAGTGCCGAAGTCGAATCCCTGCCTCCCGCACGCCAGCTGCCGCACGGCAGCGGCCAGACCGTGCTGGTCGTCGACGACGAGGACTCGGTTCGCCAAATCGCCCGTCAAACCCTGCAAACCTTCGGCTACCGTGTCCTGCTCGCCGCCGACGGCGCCGAGGCCACCGCCGTCTTCGCCGCTCGCCACCGGGAGATCGACGTGGTGCTGACCGACATGATGATGCCGGTCATGGACGGTGCGGCGGCGATTCAAGTCCTGCTCCGCATCGCCCCAGGAGCACGCATCCTCGCCTCCAGCGGTCTGCATGTCGAAGCGATGAAAGCCCGGGCGGAGCGTGCCGGCGTTCGCCACTTCATCCCCAAGCCCTACACCACCGAAACCCTGCTGCAGGCCCTGCACGAAGTCCTCAGCGATTCTGGAACTTCCCAAGGCTGACCGTCGTCAAAGGCGCAGGAACAGCTTCTGCCGGTGCAGCCAGGCCAGCAGCAGCCAGGCGGCAGCGTAGGCCGTCAGCACCAGCAGCACGGCGTGGGTCCGGTCCGGCAACCACAGCGACAGGCCGCCGAACAACGTGCCAGCCAGACTGCGGAACGGCGCCATGAACACGGTCGAGATCAGGTAGGCGAGAATGGAATTGCCGCCCAGCACGAGGAACAATCCCGCCCAGCGCCGCCACCTCAGTCCGTCGAGCACTGCATAAAAAACCGCCAGTAGCAGCCAACTCAGGCCGCCGCACCAGAACACATAGGAACTGGTCCAGCGGTTCTTGACGATCGGCAGATGCCAGCTCATCAGCCAACCGATCAGCAGCAAGACCCCGCCGCCTGCGGCCAGCAGCAGGACTCCGCGTCGGATGTCGGAGGACCGCTGCAAAACGCGCCAGGCAAACACTCCCAGCATCGCGGTGGCGCCATGCGTCCACATCGTCAGCGGAAAGCCACGCCCGTAACGACTCTTCCACGGCGCCTCGAGACGGCCGATGGTCTGATCGTAGAGCCAGTCGCTGAAGATGCCGCCCGGCGCGAACTGCCCGGCGACACTGCCCGGCACGGTCACGCCCATCTGCAGAGCCCAGTAGGCCAGCAGCACGCCGGCCGTCACCAGCACCTGCGTGCGCTCGCGGGTGAACAGCACGAGGGCCACCGCCATGAAGTAGCCGAAGCCAAGCATCATGAGCACGCTGTAGGAGAGCGCGAATTTGCTTGGATCCCAAGTCAGCAACTGACCGTTCACCCACCAGCCAAAGAAGATCATCCAGCCCAACCGCACCGCCGCCTGGCGCAGGATGCACAGCCGGGTGGCGCCCGCGCTCAGGCGCTTTTCCACCGACAGAGGCACCGCCACGCCGATGCAGAACAGAAAAAGCGGGAAGATGAAATCGTAGAACCGAAAACCCTCCCATTCGACATGCTCAAACTGCCGGCGCAAATGCCAGCTCCAGGAACCCTCCGTGGCACCCTCGGTCAATGCACGCACCAGAGCGGTGCCGCCGAGCAGCCAAAACATGGCAAAGCCACGCAGGGCATCGAGCGAGAGCAGGCGACGTCGAACGGCTTCCATGACGGGCGGTTGGCGGCACAGAGACGAACCAGCCTCAGGGTTTCACCCCAGCCGCATGCAGGCGCAGCACCGCGCCATAGGCCTCGTTGCCACCGGCACCGTCCATGATCCGCGCGCCAAACCCGGCACCGGCACTGCAGGAACCACCGAGAAGCAGTCGCCCTGACGGATGCCAGGCGAGAGTGTAGGCGTTGTCGCCCTTCGGCCCGCCATGGTCCACCAGCCATTCCAGACCGCCCTTGGCATCGAAGGCCGCGGTGAGAATGTCGGTGGCACCGCGGCTGGTCAGGGTTCTGCCGGCAAAACTGGCTGTGGCTGTGAACTCACCCGTGACGAAGGCCCGGCCCGTGCCGTCGGTGGCAACGCCGAGACAGTAGTCGGTACCGGGGCCGCTCAGCACGCGGACCCACTGCAGACGGCCTTCCGCGCTGTAATGGCAGAGGAACCCATCATTGTCCTTCGGGCCCGTGGTCGTGAAGGTCTCCGAGCCGAAGCTGGCACTCTCCTTGAACATGCCCGCCCCCCAGACCCGGCCTTCGGCATCCACGGCGATCTCATGCAAACCCGCCCCAGGATGCACCGCCGACCAGACCGGCTTACCTGCCGCTGTCAATTTGAGCACGAGACTGGCGCGCGCACCGAGCTCAAGCACGTGACTGCCAAAGCGACCGGAACCGCTGCCACTGCCGCCAATGTAGATGTGGTTGGAGCCATCCACCGCCACCCCATGGCCGCTGCCGGAAAGTTTTCCCTCGCTGGACCGCACCCAGAGCAGCGCACCATCGGCATCGTATTTCGCGCAGAACACCGCGCGCGAGGCCGCCCCGGCATTGACCACGGTGTCGCCAAACCGTGCCTCCCCAGCCACCGCGCCGCTGATGACCACAGCCCCCGTGCCGTCGAGGGCAATGCCATGACCGTAATCATACCCCGCGCCGCCCGCCGTGCGCAGCCAGAGCAGGTCACCGGCAGGAGAATACTTGGCGACAAAAAGATCGTAGTCTCCGGCGTTCGGCAGAGTAACCCCCGCGGCGACGGCGTCTTTGCTCGCGTAGTGGCCGGTGACGTAGGCATTGCCGGCCGCATCCGTGACGACCCCATAAGCACGATCGGTGAGGCTGCCGCCAAAACCGCGCAGCCACTGCACACCCCCCTCCGCAC